>CACFLO010000001.1 GCA_902567135.1 uncultured Alphaproteobacteria bacterium
TTATTTGTTTATTTTTATTAATTGTTTTATCAGCATTCCTTTCAGGTTCTGAAACAGCTCTGACAGCCACAAATAGAGCAAGAATACTTTTAAAGTTAAAAAAAGGGGAAAAGAAAGCTAATTTTGTTCTTAAAATTCTTGATAATTTAGATGATGTTATATCCGCATTGTTAGTAACTAGTAATATGGTAAACATTTTAGCATCATCCTTGGCTACTGCTGTTCTTTATGAAGTGTTTGGGGTTAGTGGTATCTTTTATGCGACAATAATCATGACAATTTTAATTGTAGTCTTCGCTGAAATTTTGCCAAAAACTTATTCATTAAATAGACCAACAAGGACTTCTATTAAGGTTGGAGGAATAATATTTTACTTAAGTAAAATGCTTTACCCATTGATATACACAATAAACTTAATTGTAAAAAAAGTTATATTGGGAAATCTTAAAAAAGATAAAAAACAACAAGATCAACAATCAGAAGAAGAACTTCAGGGTGTTATTGATATGTATAAGACTTCTAACCCTGACTCAGAGCATGAAAAAGATATGCTACAGAGCATCTTGACTCTTAATGACACTACTGTTGAAGAGGTATTTACTCATAGAAAAAATATTTATTCAATTGATAGTTCATTAGAAATAGATGAAATTATAAAAAAAATTAATAATTCGAGATATACGAGAATCCCTTTTTGGAAAAATAATCCTGAAAATATAATTGGTCTGTTAAATGTTAGAGCATTGAATGTAGACCTATCAAAAAAGGAAAGTTCAAAAGAAATAATTTTTGACAAAATATCAAAACCCTGGTTTATCCCTGAAACAACTAATCTTTTAGAACAGTTAGCTGCTTTTAAAAATAAAAAGGAACATATTGCATTTGTTGTTGATGAATATGGGGAGTTATTAGGTCTGATAACTCTTGAAGATATTATCGAAGAAATAGTTGGTGAGATAGTAGATGAAATTGATTTGGCTGATGAGCAATTTAAAAATTTAAATGATGGATATATTATTACAAATGGTGAAAAAAGTCTTAAAGATTTATATAAATACTTTGATCTTGAGTCACCTATAGGTGAAGCATCAACAATCTCTGGTCATATATTAGAAATTGCTAAAAGAATTCCTTTATTTGGAGAAACAGTAAGAGATGAGTATTTTATTTACAAGATTTTATCTCATTCAAGAAAGCAAATTTCTAAAATCGAAATTAAATCAATTAAATAATTTTAATTTCTAAAGAGTGTAAACCACTATCAAATTCTTTAATTAATAAAGAATTAATTTTTCTATGTACCTCTAATCTATTTAATTCTAGTTTAGATTTTTTTTTAAGTTGGACCAATATGTGGGTTTCATTATTTCCATCAAAATTATTATGACCTTTATGTAAATACGAGTTATCTTTGACAATAATAGTATGATCATCAAAATATTTTTCTAAAATATTTTGTATTCTTTTTGTACGATTCATAAATATGGACTATATATTATGATTATGAATAAATTTAGATTTGATGTTCAAAAAAATAATTTATCTTGGGAAAAAAGTGTTTTTAAAAAATGCGACTCTGATGCATGTAATAAAAAGGGTGAGTATAGAGCTCCAAAATCAAGAATAATGTTAAATGAATATTTCTATTTTTGTTTAGAGCATATTAAAGAATATAATAAATCGTGGGATTTTTACAAAGGTATGTCTGTTGATCAAATTGAGGCTTCAATGAGAAATGATACTGTGTGGGATAGACCATCTTGGCCTCTCAAAAATAATCACATGGGTGTTTTTGATTCATTTAATAATTATGAAGATGATTTTATAAAAACACAAGATGATAAATTTAATGATAATTACTTTAAAAATAAGCTACTGGATGAAACATTAACAATTGAAGATACTAAAGCATTGAACGATTTAGACCTAGAAATGCCAATTTCTCTAGAAAAAATTAAGAAAAATTATAAAAAGTTAGTGAAAATCTTTCATCCTGATGTAAATGGGAATAATAAAAAAGCTGAAGAAAAGTTCAAACAAATAAACGAGTCCTACAAACTGTTATTAAAAAAATTTATAATAAAAAATGGAAAATAAACCTAATAAATTAATTAATACAAAAGATACCTTTGGGGTAACTTGCAATTTTGAAGTATTTGGGTTTGATACAAAAATCGCAAATGTCCCTGAAATTGACTTAAGCTATCGATTTGATCCAGAAACAACCGTTTCAATACTTGCTGGTTTTGCTAATAATAGAAGGGTTCTTATTCAAGGATATCATGGAACAGGTAAATCAACTCATATTGAACAAGTTGCAGCAAGATTAAACTGGCCGTGTGTTAGAGTTAATCTTGATAGTCACATAAGTAGAATTGATTTAATTGGCAAGGATGCTATAGTTTTAAAAGATGGTAAACAAATAACTGAATTTCAGGATGGAATTTTACCATGGGCTTATTCAAATCCAGTCGCTCTAGTATTTGATGAGTATGATGCTGGTAGACCTGATGTAATGTTTGTTATACAGCGTATTTTGGAAACAGATGGTAGATTAACTCTACTTGATCAATCAAGAGTTATTAAACCAAATAAATATTTTAGATTGTTTGGAACCGCAAATACAGTTGGTCTAGGAGATACTTCGGGATTATACCACGGAACTCAGCAAATAAATCAAGGTCAAATGGACAGATGGAATATAGTCACTATTTTAAATTATTTGTCAAATAATGAAGAGGAACAAATAATCTTAAGCAAAATGAAAAAATTAAATAATAAAAATGGCAAAGATATTATTAAATCAATGGTAGCAACTGCTGATTTAAGTAGATCTGGTTTTATGAATGGTGATATTTCAACTGTTATGAGTCCAAGAACAGTATTAACTTGGGCTGAAAATTATATAATATTCAATGATATTGAATATGCATTTAAACTTTCATTTCTTAACAGATGTGATGAGATTGAAAGACCTATAATTGAGGAATATTTTCAACGCTCATTTGGAATTGACATTTCAGATGCAAAGGTAGCGAATGTTAAAGAATGAGGATATTTTAGAAGAATTTAAAAAATCACTTACAGCAACCACAAAATCTATTAGTAAAAATAATGAAGTAGAAATAAATTTTACAAAGGAAAACTCTTCTATTGATGGTAATCATATACATTTAACCGAACCTAATATTGAAAGTATAAAAAAAAATCTGGATTATATAAGGGCTGAGGCAGATTCACTTGCTCTTGAATTTAGATTTCATTCTAAAGAAATACATAATAATTTTATTAATAATGGTGATTTTTCAAATGAAATTTTTAATGCCGTTGAGCAATCAAGGGTTGAAGCAAAAGGATCTAATAACTTTAAGGGAATTAAATCAAATATTACAAAAAAACACCTATTAGATATTAAAAAAAATTCTCATAATAAAGAGACTAAAATTCCTGAAGCTTTTAAGTATGTAGCATATGAAAAATTTTTAAATGTGGATTTAGGTCATTATAATGAAAAAAATAGAAAAATTATTAAAAAAAAACTAGGTGATGATTATGAAAAAGTTTTTAATGAACTAAAAGAATGTATCGATAATCAAAAAACTTTTGGATCAAAGATAAAAAAATATTTAGAGGACTATGGTTTTTTTGAGCAAAATGAAAATACAAAAAATTCAGACGACATAAATCAAGATAATGAAATAGACGAACAGAATAAAAATGATGAAACTAGTGAAAAAAATAATGATGAAAATAGTCAGAGTAAAACAGAAAGTGACTCAAGTACTTTAGATTTACAAGAGACTTTAACAATGGAAGAAAGTAATGAAATTGGCGAAGATTCATCAGAAGGTGAAATTGAATATTTTCCTAAAATAAAAAATTTTAATATTATTGATAGTTATAAATCTTATACAAAAGATTTTGATGAAGTTATTAATGCTGAAGAGCTTTGTGATCAAAAAGAGTTAGAAAAGTTAAGATATAATCTAGATAAACAAGTTTTCTCTTTTTTACCTTTGATAACTAAAATCGCAAATAGGCTTCAAAGAAAACTCCTAGCTCAACAAAACAGAAATTGGGATTTTAACATGGAAGAAGGGTATTTAGATACTTCGAGATTATCAAGAATTATTGCTAATCCGCAAAACAAGTTGTCTTATAAACAAGAAAAAGAAGTAGAATTCAAAGATACTGTTGTATCACTTTTAATTGATAATTCTGGATCGATGAGAGGAAGACCAATTACAGTTGCAGCTTTATGTGGTGATATTTTATCCAAAACACTTGAAAGATGCCTTATTAAAACTGAAATTCTTGGCTTTACAACTAAAGCTTGGAAAGGAGGTGAGTCCAGAGAGCAATGGATTAAAGATGGTAAACCAAGTAACCCTGGTAGATTAAATGACTTAAGACATATAGTCTATAAATCTGCAGATTCCCCTTCAAGAAGATCAAAAAAAAATTTGGGACTTCTTTTAAGAGAAGGAATTTTAAAAGAAAATATTGATGGAGAAGCTTTAATATGGGCTAACAATAGATTAAAAAATAGACAAGAAAAGCGAAAGATTCTTATTGTAATAAGTGATGGCGCTCCTGTTGATGACTCTACATTATCAGTAAATCCAGGAAATTATCTTGAGAGAAATTTAAGAGATATAATAAATCAAATTGAAACTAAAAAGGAAGTAGAATTAATAGCGATTGGTATTGGTCATGATGTTTCAAGATATTATTCTAAGGCCGTAACTATTATGGATGTAGATCAATTGGGAGAAGTGCTACTTAATGAATTATCTGAAATATTTCAAATTAACTAAACCACTCTTCTTCACTCTCATCCAAAGAGTCATTATTTATAGAGTTTCTAATTAATTCCATTAACTCATTCATAAAATAAATATTGTGAGCAGTAATAAGTTGTAGACCCAGAAGTTCGCCTGCTTTAAATAAATGATGAATATATGCTAATGAATAATTTTTGCATGTTGAGCAACCACAATTATTCTCAATTGGAGATAAATCATTAGAAAATTCATTATTTTTAATATTTTTCTTTCCTACTTTTCCTTTGATTAATGCTGAACCATGTCTAGCTAGTCTTGTTGGACTGACACAATCAAATGTATCAATGCCACTTTTAACTAATTGCCAAATATCTCTTGGATCTCCTATTCCTAAAAGATGTATTGGGTGATTTTTACCTAATCTTGGAGCAGTAAAGTTAACAACTTTGTGCATCTCTTCCTTTGATGACCCTAAACTGCCTCCAATAGCTATACCAAAGGTATCAATTTGATTTAAATTAAAATCTATACTTTCTTCTCGAAGATCCTCATAAATACCTCCCTGAACAATACTATATAGTTTTTGTTCTCCTGCTGAACCAAAATTAGGTTTAAATTTAATATCTGAATTAAAACGATTTAATGATCTAGTTGCCCATCTATGGCTTCTTCTCATTGAGCTTTCAGTATAAGATTTATCTACATGAAAAGGAGTACATTCATCAAAGACTAATATTAAATCAGCACCAAGATTTCTTTGAATTTCAATTGATTTCTCTGGTGATAAAAATTTAAATGATCCATCAATATATGATTTGAATAAACTCCCTTCTTCACTAATACTTAACAGTGTCTTGCTCCTTTTAATATTAGAGCTTCCCTTTATCTCATCTGCTACTGAACCATGGCCTAATGAAAATATTTGAAATCCTCCACTGTCTGTCAACATTGGACCATTCCAGTTTAAAAATCTATGCAATCCACCATGGCTTGCAATCAATTCACTTCCTGGCTGAAGCATTAGATGATATGTATTTGATAGAATAATTTGAGTGTTATTTTCTTTAGCTGTAATAGTGGTTGATGATTTTAAAGCACCCTTAGTTGCACAAAAAATAAATGCAGGGGTATGAATTTTGCCATGTGGAGTATTTAATGTGCCAGTTCTAGCATTATTTTTTTTTGATTGATATTTAATCTTCCATGAAAATTTTGTCATTTTCTTGGTATAAATATTTTAGAAAGATACATAAAGGGTGTATCAATCAAAGCTATAACAATTCTAAGTATATAAGTTCCTAAAATATAAATCATAATAACATTGTAAAAAGTTTCAGGATTAGGGTTTAAAATAATCCATGCAAGAATACTAAATACAGTATTATCTACTAAGGAGGATAAAATTGTAGAAAGATTATTTCTTAGCCACAAAAACCTATTCGTTGTTAAATTTTTAATAGTTGAATATACCCATACATCAAAATATTGGCTTACAAGATAAGCAATCATACTTGCAATAAAAAATCTAGACATAGGTGTAAATATATTTTCTAAACTATCTTGAGCCCAATCATTTGCAGATGGATTAAAACCAATAGTAATCAACATAATAATTGTAACAAACAAAAAACTAATAAAACCTATAAGTACATTTTTTTGTGCTTTATCTTTACCAAAATGTTCAGATAAAATATCAGTACATA
The DNA here is from genome assembly GCA_902567135.1 of uncultured Alphaproteobacteria bacterium. Lineage (GTDB taxonomy): Bacteria > Pseudomonadota > Alphaproteobacteria > HIMB59 > CACPNW01. The sequence continues at coordinate 6,488 of CACFLO010000001.1, forward strand.
GAAATGTAGAAGCAAATAATATGGTCCCTAATGCTACTGGTTCAGGTGAATAAAAAAAATCTACAGTTTTTAATACTTGGATGTTGCCGAATATTACTGCTAAAGCTGAGTAAACATAAAGTCCGGCAAAGCTAAATAATTTTAAAAAAATTAAAATTGATGAAAAACAGAAAAACAACATTATAAGCCATACTACAAAAGTATTTAATGAGCCCAAATATGACGTAAAATTAATAAAGAAATCCATTGAAGGATTAGTTGATTTGACTCAGTATAGTTTTTTTTAATTTTTTAGCTTTTTCAGGTAATTTACTATTAGGTGTAGATACTAAAAAATCATCTAATCCACCTTTTTTTTCAACAGTTCTAATTGTACTTGCTGCTACTTTAAGTTGAATTTTTTGACCCAGTTTGTCACTTATAAAAGTAATTTTTTGTAAATTTGGAAGAAATCTTCTTTTTGTTCTATTTTTAGCATGACTGACATTATTGCCAGTCTGAAAGGATTTTCCTGTAAGTTCACACTTCATACTCATAATGAGAAGGTTTACTAAATATAAATGAATATTTGTCAAGCAAAGTTAAAAAGAAAAATTCTCACATAAATATGTAGGTTTAAAGTTCCATTTCTTTGCATTTTCTATGTTTTTTTAAACCTATTTCTAAATTATTTTCAAACAAAGCTTTGTGGATACCATTTGATATTAGAATACTATCAATACCAAAATTTGAAGCACCTAAAATATCATGATCTAATGAGTCACCTACTGCAACAATTCTTGAAAGTTCTAATTGATCAATTTTCTTGAATGACTCTATGTATATTGCTGTATTTGGCTTTCCCAAAATAACAACTTTTCCTCCCATATGTTCATATAAATCAGCAATAGTCCCCATACAAAAAATATCTTTATCATTGTTATTTTCAACACTTACGAAATCAGGATTAGCACAAAACATAATTAAATTTCGATCTAAAGCATCATTAAGAATTGTAATATAGTCTAAAGGTTTAGTATTTTCAAACGGAGTACAAGCAAGAATAAAATCAGCTTCTTTAACATTTAAAACAAAATCAAATTTTTCTAAACCAATTCTAAAATCTTTACCATCTTCCTTGGAGCTATCATAAATATGGAAACAGTTTTTTAAATTAGAGCCATATTTACTTGAATAATTAAACAATTCTTGCCAGATCATTTCACCGCTAGTCATAATTTCTATAAAATTATTTTTATTAAATCCTAAATCTTTTAATCGATTTATAGAACTAATTTTTCTTTTTGAAGAATTGGAAATAATCACTAACTTTTTATTTTCTATGATAAGTGTATTTACTGCATTAATAGCATGCTTATACCCTTTATGACCATCGTGCATTACACCCCACTGATCTAAAATAAAAAAATCATATTTATCTAATATTGTAGAAAAGCTATTTATTATTTTTGTCATTAAGATGATTTACCAATAGCCTCTGATACATTTTTATATCCATCAATTAGAATCAATGTATCAAGTTCTTTTAAAATTTTATTTATTATTTTAGGACCTTGATACACTAAGGCCGTATATAATTGAACTAAACTAGCTCCAGCTTTTATTTTTTCATAACATTCATGACCACTTGAAACACCTCCTACTCCTATAAGTGTAATTTGACCATTTGTAAGGGAATACATCTTTTTTAGAAGTATTGTTGAATTTAAGAATATAGGTTTACCACTTAGTCCTCCTAATTCATTTTTATAACTAGAAATTAAAGTGTCTGGACGTTTAGTTGTTGAATTTGAAATTATTAAACCATTAACATTATTAGCGAGTGACATTAAAGCAATATCTCTTAATTGTTCATCATTTAAATCAGGTGAGATTTTAATAAAAATTGGTTTTTTTATCAGTCCTTCAATCTCTGATTGCTTTGCTTGAATTTTTTTAACTAATAGCTCTATTCTACCACGCAATTGCAAGTCTCTAAGTCCAGGTGTATTAGGAGATGAGATATTGATTGTTATGTAATCACTATACATACCAAGTTTTTCAACACAATATAAGTAATCATCTATGTCGCTTTGTGTTGATTTATTTTTTCCAATATTAACACCAATTATCTCGTTAATGTCTTTATTTTTATAAAAGGATTTTATATTTGATAAAACTTTTTCACTTCCTTCATTATTAAAACCTAAATGATTAATGATAGCTTCGTCTTCTATTAAACGAAAGATTCTTGGTTTTTCATTACCTAGCTGTATTTTTGGAGTCACTGTTCCAATCTCAACAAAACCAAAACCATATGAAAACATTTGACTCATTACCTCGGCATTCTTATCAAAGCCAGCTGCCAATCCTATTGGGTTTTTAAAATTTATACCTAGTATTTTTTGTTTAAGACTCTTAAATAATTGTTTATGCTTGCTGTTTAAACTAATATTTGATCTAAGAAGTTTTATTGTTAATGTATGAGCAGTTTCAGGAGGTAATAATCTTAATAAATTAATTAACATTATCTATACTTTTAAGTTTTTTATCAATTATTTTGATTGTTTCGTCAACTCCATATAATTTAATAAATGAACCTAAACGTGGCCCTTGTTCTTGACCTAATAAGACTTGGTATACAAGCTTAAAAAACTCTTTTAAATTCTGAAATTCATGTTTTTTACCTACCTCGTAAAGAAGTGTTTGAATTTCTTCAGCAGAAGTATTTTCATTTATTTTATTTTTTAATATATCTCTAATATTTTTAAAAACAGCTTTATTGCTATCATCAATATTCAAGTATTTTTTATTAGGTAAAACAAAGTCATTATAATAATTAATTGAGTAATCAATTAAATTATCAAATTTAGCATTATTTTGAGGATTAATACTCGCATCATATTGATTAATAAATCCCCAAATTATATTTTTATCACTAGTATTGCATATACTTACAAGATTTGTTAGAGAATTAAATGTAATATCAGATTTAAAATTTATTTGTTTACCTGAATGAATGTGCCAAACTGGACTATCAAATTTTTTGTGATCTTCTAATCTATCATAACTATTGCAATGAGAAATATATTCATCAACAGTCTTTGGTATTACATCAAAAAATAATTTCTTTGCTGATTTTGGTTTTTGATACATAAATAATGATAAACTTTCAGGAGAACCATAACGCAACCATTGATCAACACTAATTCCATTACCTACAGATTTTGAAATTTTTTCACCTTTTTCATCTAGAAACATTTCATAAATTAAATTAACAGGAGATTTTTTGCCCACCACTTTACAAATTTTAGATGCTAAATCGACACTCTCGGTAAGATCTTTTCCACACATTTCATAATCTACACCCAGCGCCATCCACCTCATAGCCCAATCAACTTTCCATTGTAATTTACAATTTCCACCCGTTACTAAAACTTCTACTTTTTTATTATTAAGTGGTTCTGTATAGATAATACTATTATTTTTTGGTCTATATTCATCAATTTTTATCTGCAAAACATTTCCAGTTTTTTTACTTATTGGCAAAAAAGGACTGTAGGTACTTTTTCTTTCTTTTCTTAACGTAGGTAAGATTATTTCAAGTATCTTTTCATAATTTTGAAGAATTTCGATAATTGTATTATCAAAAAAACCATTAGTATATTGTTCAGTAGAGCTAACAAAATTATAATCAAATTTAAATTCGTCTAAAAAAGATCTGAGTCTTGCATTATTATGATGACCAAAGCTCTCATATTTTTCAAAAGGATCAGGAATTGAAGTTAGTGGTTTACCAATATACTCTTTCAACATGTTTTTATTTGGAACATTGTCTGGAACTTTTCTTAATCCATCCATATCATCTGAAAATGCAATTAATTTTGTTGGGCAATCGATAATAGACATTAAAGAATTTCTGACCATTGTAGTTCTAATAACTTCACCAAAAGTTCCAATATGTGGTAAGCCAGATGGTCCATAACCTGTTTCAAGTAAAATATGCCCTTTACTTGGAATTTTAAAATTTTCTAAACCACCATGCCTTTTGATTATTTGTTCAGCCTCTTTAAAGGGCCAGGATTTTAAATTATTATAATATTTTAAATCTATTTTATTCATTATAATTTGCTTTTATTCTAATTTTTTTACCCAATAACAATTTTAGAGAATTAATGAAATTAAAACTTTCTTGGTTCAATTTTCTAAAAAAAACATTTTCTACTTCAATCACATCATTTATGATTTTTTCAACAATAATCTTACCCTCTCTTGTTAATGCTAATTTATTTGATCTGTTATCATTTGGGGTCATTTTTTTTATTAATTTTTTTTTACCTAATTTTGTTAATTTAGCACTTACTACTGATTTATCGATAAAAGAGTGCTTAACTATATCTACTTGATTAATCTCAGTTAAAAATTTTGATAAATTATATACAGTCTCTAAAATTAGATATTCATTAAATGAAAGATTGGATTCAGCAATTTGCTTACGAATATTAGATTGCCAGAGATTTGATGTCTGCCAAATTAATAAACCTATTCTATTCTCATTAAGAGAAGCATCTGCCATTTGTATACAAACTATTTGTATACAAACAATAATAATTTGTAAAGTGATTTTTAGTTTTTTTTTATTTAATCTTTAGCTATTTCCAATTCAATTCCATCTAATTCATCAGAAAGGCTTATCTGGCAACTTAGTCTAGATGTATTTTTTACATCAAAAGCTTGATCAAGCATGGATTCTTCATCATCATCTTTAGGGCTAATCTTTTCTAACCATTGATCATTAATATATACATGACAGGTAGCGCATGCACAACAACCGCCACATGCTGCTTCAATATCAAGGTCAGCATCTCTTAAAATTTCCATTAAAGTAGAATTAGAGTCACCCTCTAACTCATGTTTATTTCCATCTCGATCAATTACTCTTATCTTCATGAAGAATTTAATTTTTTGTGTAAATCTTTAGATGATGTGGTGTAACGAAATACATTTTTTTTATCTGGAAAACAATATTTAAAACATTCTTGAGCCATTAAAGCAGCTTCATGAAAACCTGATAAAATTAATTTTAACTTTCCTGGATAAGTATTAATATCTCCAATTGCAAAAATTGAAGGTACTGAAGTCTCAAATTTCTCTGTATCAACTTTAATTAAATTTTCCATTAAATTTAAACCCCAGTTTGCTATTGGTCCTAACTCCATTTTTAATCCAAAAAAAGGCAATAAATAATCAACTTCAAAGCTCTGTATTTCATCGTTATTTTTTACTAAAACTTTTATTTTATTATTTTTTAACTCCTCTATATTATGAATTTGACCCAATAAAAAACTAACTTTTTTGTCTTTTTCCAATTCAAGCATTTTGGAAACAGAGTCGGGTGCTGCCCTAAATTCTTTTCTTCTATGCATTAGAGTAACATTAGCAATTTTTGATAATTCATTTGTCCAATCTAGCGCAGAGTCACCACCACCAGCAATTAAAATATCTTTACCTTCTAAGATAGATTTATTTCTAACTGCATACAAAATATTTTTTTCTTCTATAAGATCAAGATTTTCAAGAGGTATTTTACGTGGAACAAAGCTTCCTGCTCCAGCTGCTATTACTATACACTTTGCTCTAATTTTATTATTAAGACTTGTTTCAACTAACCATTCATTTGATTCCATTTTTGCAATTTTTTCAACTTGCTGATTTAAATGATATACTGGCTTAAAAGGCTTAGCTTGAGCTAATAAATCATCTGTCAGTTGCTGACCTGTAATTGAAACTCTGGATGGTATGTCATATATAGGTTTTTCCGGATAAAGTTCCGCACATTGACCACCTGGTTTATCTAAATTATCAATTACGTGACAAGAAATATTTAGTAATCCTAGCTCAAAAATAGCAAATAACCCTACTGGTCCAGCTCCAATAATAATAACATCAGTTTTTTCAATCATGGGATTTAAATATCAACTTTTATTACTATTTATATATATTATATTAATTTTTATGCAATTTACTGATCTAAACCTCAATTTCCATAAACCAGTTATGATATGGTTAATATCTTTAACAGTAATGGTATTCTTAATTATAGTTATCGGAGGTTTGACACGACTTACTGATTCAGGACTATCAATGGTCGATTGGCGCCCACTACTTGGCACAATACCTCCTTTAAATCAAGATCAATGGCTAAGCGTATTTAATGATTATCAGCTATCTCCAGAATTTATTTATGTTAACAAAAATATGACCTTAGAAGAATTCAAATATATCTTTTGGTGGGAATGGTTTCATAGGTTTTTTGCTAGGTTAATTGGTATAGTTTTTTTGATCCCATTTCTATATTTCTTTTTAAAAAAATACTTAAATATATTTTTCTATAAACGGTTTACTATTATTATTATCTTAGGTTTAGTTCAAGCTTTCGTTGGATGGTGGATGGTAAAAAGTGGACTTCAAAATGATCCTTATGTAAGCGCTTATAGGCTAACATTTCACTTATCAAATGCAATTATAATATATGCTTTGTTGCTTTGGACTAGTATTGAATACTTTAATCTCAAAAGTACAGGATTTTTAGATTTTAAATCTAAGAGATTTTTAATATTAATTTCTATATTACTAGTATTTATTACAATCTTAAGCGGAGGTTTTATGGCGGGCTCTCATGCCGGTCAATCTTTTAATACTTATCCTTTGATGAATGGAAAAATTATACCAGATGATATTTATTTAAAAGAATTGGGTATGTTAAATTTATTTGAAAATACCATAACTATAAATTTTAATCATAGATGGATTGCTACGCTAACATTCATTTATACTTTTTCACTATTTGCTCTCTTATTTATTAAAGAATTTATTCAGTTATCTAAATTAATTATTTGTCTTGTTTTGCTTACTTTAAGTTTACAATTTTTTTTAGGAATAATGGCATTAGTATCAAATGTTGCTATACACTATGCCAGTTTACATCAAACAAACTCAGTACTTTTACTTTCTATTTTATTATTCGCTTATTTCAAATCAACTATAAAAGAAATTTAGTATGAGCAACAGAATACTTATTTTGGAGTAGTGAGCAAAATTTGATATTCCACTAAAAAAAATGAATGAAGAAGTTTAGTCCTCAGTAATTAGATCGAAAAATGAAGAGGGTTTAGTAAATGTAAGGAAACCATAAGAAAGGCGCTGTAAGTATCCACCAAATACCTAAGGTAGGTCGAGGTGAAGATTTTGGCGATTGAAGACGTTTTCTCTTAAATGAAAAAAATAGCTGGATTACTGGACAAATATTTCATATTTATAGATTTAATCTAAAATAAAAGCAAAAGCATGAAAATATTCTCATTATTATTATTGTTAATTTTTTTTAATATATCTTCAAATGCAGAAGTTTTCCCAATCCCAGAAGATAATGAGGTAAGCTTTGATGTAGTAAGAAAAAAAAAAATAATTGGTAACTTAAATATAAAATTTATTACTGATAAAGAAAATTTAATTTTACATTCCGTTTTAGATATTGAGGTTAAGATTTTATTTATTCCAGCTTATAAATTTTTTCAGGAGACAAAAGAAACATGGAATAATGGAAATTTCTTATCAATAGATGGTTTTACTGACTTTGAAGATGATAGAAAATATAAAATTGATGGTAAGGACGAGAATGGGATTTTTAGAGCTACTGGAATGGATGGATTACTAGAATTAGATGAAAATATTGTACCACTAAATTACTGGAATAAGCAAATGCTAAAAGAAAAAGAGGTATTTGATACACAAAAAGGAATTGTAAGAAAAATAAGTGTTGAAAAATTAAAAGATGAAAAAATAAAAATAAACAATTCAAAAGTAGAAACAGAAAAATTTATTTTTAATGCTTCGAAAAATCCAAAAGATAAAGGTCCTTTTCCTGAATATACTTTATGGTATAAAGGAGATGAGCTTTTAAAAATGGAATTTCAAAATCCCAATGATAATAAAACTGTAACTATCGTAAGAAGCGATTGGTCAAAATAAATGCCTACCAAAATTATTTGGATTACTGGAGGTTCTTCAGGAATTGGATTTGCTACTGCAAGATATTTTTTAAATAATAATTGGATTGTAATTATTAGCTCAAGTAATAGTGATAAATTAAAAAAAGCTAAAGAAAAACTTATTAACGAAAATGAAAATGAAAACCTCTTTACACTTAAATGTGATATAACTGATAAAAATGCAGTAAAAAAAACTATATTATTTATAGAAAATGAAATTGGGCAAATTGATATAGCGCTTCTAAATGCTGCTGCTTATTCTCCAAATAAGAATCAAGAATTTGATATAAATAATTACGAATTACTTATTGATGTTAACTTAAAAGGAACTCTTTATTGTATAGATAGTCTCAAAGATGTGATGAAAAATAGAAAAAATACTATAGCAATAGTATCATCACCAATTGGTTATAGAGGTTGGCCAACTGCTGGCGCTTATGGAATGACTAAAGCTGCACAATTAAATCTATCAGAAAGTTTATTTTTTGATTTTAAAAAAATTGGAATTTCTATTAAAGTAATTAACCCAGGTTTTATTGATACTGAAGCTACGAGATTAAATTCCTTTAAAATGCCTTTTTTAAAATCTGCTGAATTTGCTGCTGAAAAAATATATAATGGTCTAGTTTATAAAAATAGATTTGAGATTTATTTCCCTTTTACAATAATATTTGTAGTAAAGATTTTAAGAATTCTTCCTTACAAAATATATTTTTTTCTATGGAAAAAGCTTGGTAAATTTTAATTAAATTCACCTATATAAATGCCCAAACCTTTAGCAACTTTTATAAGTGGGTCATTATTACTTAATGTTTGAGATTTTCCAGCAATATCATTTAGCGAAACATCTTTGACACTTCTATCTTGCCAAACAACAACCCTATTAAATTTCTTTTTTGCAATTAAATCCACAGCTTTAACTCCAAATGCGCTTGCAATAAGTCTGTCCCTATGTGTGGGTTGAGCGCCTCTTTGCACATGACCAAGCACCGTTACTCGTGTCTCTGCATCAGTAAGTTTATAAATTTCATCACCTAAATAAGCGCCAATACCACCTAATCTAACTTGTCCATCAACATGCTTTACTGTTACTTTTCTCCCATCTTCTTTTTTAACTGCTTCTGCAACAACTATAAGAGCATGATTTCTACCTTTTGTTCGAATGCTATCTATGTGTTTTGCAATTCCTTTTATTGTGTATGGTATTTCAGGGATTAAGATTACATCTGCTCCACCCGCTATTCCTGCATTTAATGCTATGTGTCCAGCGTCTCTTCCCATAACTTCTAATATCATTGCTCTTCTATGGCTAGCTGCTGTGGGTTGCAACATATCTAGAGCATTTGTAGCCACATCTACTGCTGTATCATAACCAATAGATAATTCATTATATTTAACATCATTATCAATAGTTTTTGGAATACCTATAAAATTTATATTTCCCTTCTTTGTCAAAGATTGCAAAAGTTTTAGACTTCCATCACCACCAATACCAATTAGAGCATCTAACTGTAATTTTTTAAAACTCTCAATAATAAGTTGAGAAACTTCAATTTCTTTTCCTTTTTTTTTAATAGTTCCAAAAGGATTTCCTTTGTTATTAGATCCTAAAAAAGTTCCACCCATTCTCATTAAATTTCCATCAAAAAAATCAGGTTTTAATTCAATAACATCTATTGGATCTTTCATTAAACCCAAGGTTCCATCTCTTAATCCATAAACTTTCCAACCATATTCATTTGTTGCACGAAGTGTTACAGCTCTAATAACTGCATTTAAGCCTGCACAATCTCCCCCACTTGTTAAAATACCTATTTTTTTTACCACGACGTGCTTATATACTATTATTGATTAATATAAATTTTAATTTTATGAATGATGGCACTAAATTATTAGAAAAGTTAAAAGAATATGAGCAAGAACATTCTGATCTTGATCAAATTTTAATACAATTACAAGAAAAGCATACTGTTGATTTTTTACAAATTCAAAGATTAAAAAAAAGAAAGCTAATTTTAAAAGACAGAATTGCTAATATTAAAAATGAATTAGAGCCGGACAGTATTGCTTAAATAGAATTTTTTACAAACTTGATAGCCTGAGGAAGGTAGTCTTTAAAAATATTAAATTTCGTTTTTAACTCTGGGATTTTTGAAACTCTTTTTAAACTTGAGTCTAAATGATCTTCAAGCAATGTTTGATTATTATTGTTAAAAAAGAAAAAAATAACTCTCGAATAAATACCTGCTAAAATTAACCTTTTTGTATAAAAATTAAAATCTACTGATGTATCACCAGCTATAAACCATATTTGATCTACACTTTTATATAGCTTATTTGGAAGAGAAAAATTTTTTTTTGGTATTAATAAGCTTAAAAAAATTTTTTTATAAAATTTTTTTTCTTTATCCATTATATTTATTTTTGAAAGTAATATTTTTCTAATTCTTTTATGAACTGGCAATCTTATTAAATCTAATTTTTTACAATAATTTTCAAGATCAATATTTAATTGCTCTAATACAAAATGTAAAAATTCATTTTTACCGCCAGGAAATAATAAATTTATTTCATCAATATTTAAATTATATTTTTTTGAAATATTTTTAAAAGTATTTGATGTAAGTCCATCGTCTGCGACAACAATTTTTGCAAATTTTAATATTTTTAGCCTTTTATTTAACAAATATTTATTTTTTGTTTTCATCATTATTTTTTTTCCAAAACTTTTCTATTTCCTCAGAGTATCCAAAAGCACTTTTATGAGCTAATCTTGAAGTATAAAGAACTCCATTAAGATGATCAAACTCATGTTGAATGACTCTCGCATGTAGGCCTTCAACTTCACCAGCAATATTATTCCCGTTTAAATCTATCGCTGAATACTTTATTCGTTTAAATCTTCTTACTAAACCTAACATTCCTGGGATAGAAAGACAACCTTCCCAGTCATCTTCTGTTTCGTCTGAAAGCTTTTCAATTACTGGGTTAATAAAAACTGATATGTTAATTTTATCATCATCTTCTATTTCTGGATTTCTAAAAATAAACATTCTATGCGACAGATGTACTTGTGGAGCTGCCAATCCTATACCGTCAACATCTAGCATAGTTTCAGACATATCAAATACAATTTTTTTAAGATTCAACTCGTCTAAATTATTAATTTCATTAGTTTTTTTAACTAAAACAGGATGACCTAACTTTGCTATTTTTAAAATTGCCACGACTTATATATAGTCATATAGCATAAATATACCAATCTTTTTAATGAGATTTCAACATTTGCATTCACTATTACAATATGTTAAGTGCCTTTTCAAATATGACTCTATTTGTAAACGTAAAAGATAATAATTTAGAACAAGCTATAAGAAGTCTTAAAAAAAAGATGCAAAGAGAAGGTTTGTACAAAGAAATGAAACTAAGAAAACATTTTGAAAAGCCATGTCTTAAAAGAGCAAGAGAAAAAGAAGAAAATATTCGCAGATCAAGAAAAACAGCTCGAAGAAATAATTCTTAAGCTAAACTTTTAACAATATCTTCACACATTTTTTTAGCATCACCAAATAACATAGTAGTGTTATCACGATAAAAAAGTTCATTATCAACTCCTGAATATCCTGTTGCCATTGATCTTTTAATAAACAAAACTGTTTGAGATTTTTCAACATCTAAGATAGGCATACCATAAATAGGTGATGTTTCATCTGTTTTTGCTGCAGGATTAGTGACATCATTTGCACCAATTACAAAAGACACCTCAGTCATTGGAAAATCATGATTTATTTCATCTAATTCTAAAACCTCTTCATAAGGAACGTTTGCTTCAGCAAGCAAAACATTCATGTGCCCAGGCATTCTTCCTGCAACTGGATGAATTGCATATCTAACATTTATTCCTTCTTTCTTAAGTATATCACCCATTTCTCTTAAAGCATGTTGAGCTTGTGCTACAGCCATTCCATAACCTGGCACAATAATTACTGAATCAGCATTTTTCATTATATATGCAGCATCTTCAGCATTACCTTGCTTAACTATTTTATCAGAATTATCCCCAACACTACTTGCTGCTTGCTCACCACCAAAACCACCTAATACAACGCTTATAATAGATCTATTCATACCTTTACTCATTATGTAACTAAGAATAGCTCCAGAGGCACCAACAAGGGCTCCTGTAATAATTAACAAATTATTACTTAAAGTAAAACCAATTCCACATGCTGCCCAACCTGAATAAGAATTTAACATGGATACAACTACAGGCATATCTGCTCCACCTATTGGAATTACAACCAAAAAACCTAACAGTATTGAAACAATAACAATTGTCCAAAATATTGATGGTGATTGATTTGTAACAAAGATAACAATCAATGAGATAATTATAACTAGTATTAAGGCGTTTATAGTATGTTGAAATTTAAAGACAATTGGTTTTCCGGAGACAGTTCCTTGAAGTTTTCCAAATGCAAGTACTGAACCAGAGAATGTTATAGCTCCAATAAAGGTGCCTATGCTCATTTCTATTAAACTACTAGTTCCAATAGATCCAACTTTACCAATACCAAATGAAGCTGGATCATAAAAAGCGGCAGCGGCAACAAAAACTGCTGCTATACCAACCAAACTATGAAAAGCTGCTACTAACTGTGGTAGAGCTGTCATTTCTATTCTTAGGGCAATAAAGGTTCCTATAGCACCACCGATAATTATAGCTGCTCCAATTTCAACATAACTAAGAACTGATTTAAACATTAATGTTGTTATGATAGCTATAATCATACCAACAATTCCAAAAATATTTCCTAACCTTGATGATTCAGGATGTGACAAACCTCTTAGAGCAAATATAAACATTAATGCTGAAATAAGATACAAAACTGCAACCATATTTGCTGACATTTATTTAATCCTTTTTATTTTTTTTTGGTTTTTTCTTGAACATAGATAGCATTCGATAAGTAACAATAAAGCCTCCAAATATATTAATCGAGGCAAGCAATACTCCTATAATTCCAAATATTTTAGAAGTATCATATCCAAATGGACCTGCTGCCAAAATAGCTCCAACAATAATGACGCTTGAAATTGCATTTGTAACACCCATTAAAGGACTATGTAATGCAGGAGTAACTGACCAAACTACATAATATCCAATAATACAAGCTAGAAAAAATACTGTTAATCCAATTACAAAAACTTCAGAACTATGTGCTTCCATATTAATTAAACTGTTCCAATCTTAATTTTCCTTCATGTGTTAAAACAACCGCATTAACTATCTCATCTTCCCAGTTAAGATTAATTTGTTTATCTTCTTTATTTATAATTAAACTTAAGAAATTAAATATATTTTTTGCATACAAAGCAGATGCATCTTTTGCAACCCTACCTGGTACATTGGCATATCCAATAACTTTCACACCTTTATGCACAATAACTTCACCTATTTTACTAAGAGGACAATTACCTCCAGCCTCAACTGCCAGATCAACAACCACTGATCCAGAAGCCATGGTTTCAACCATCTCTTGAGAAATTAATACTGGGGCTATCTTTCCTGGAATAAGAGCAGTACATATAACTATGTCTTGTTTTGCTATAGTCTCAGAAATTAGTTTAGCTTGTTTTTTTTTGTATTCCTCACTCATTTCTTTAGCATAACCACCTTCAGTTTCTGCATTGGTGGATTCTTCATCTTCTACCATAATAAATTTTCCACCCAAACTCTCTACTTGCTCTTTAGTTGCAGACCTAACATCAGTTGCAGACACCACAGCTCCTAATCTTTTTGCAGTTGCTATAGCTTGTAAACCAGCAACACCTACACCCAAAACCATAACTTTAGCTGGATTAACTCTTCCTGCAGCAGTCATCATCATAGGAAAGGCTTTACCAAATTGTTCAGCTGCATCTATAACACTTCTGTAACCAGCTAAATTTGCTTGAGAAGATAGAACGTCCATACTTTGAGCTCTACTAATTCTTGGAATTAACTCCATACAGCAGGATATTATTTTTTTATTATTTAACGTATTAAAATATTTTTTATTTTCATAAGGATTTAATATGCCAATCAACAAAGTATTTTCATTTAATTTATTTAGATCTGCCTCATTCGGCATTTTTACACAAAGACAAATATTTGCCTTTAAACATTCATTTCTTGATACAATTTTAGCTCCATTTTCTTTATAAAGTTCGTTTGGATAACCTGAATTTATACCAGCAACATCTTCAATTAAAACTTCTAAGCCCAGTCTTTGAAAAAGTTTAACCGCATCTGGTGTTAATGCTACTCTATTTTCATTATTAAAATTTTCTTTTAATGCTGAAATTTGCATAAGGGCTTATAATTATAGGTTAGCTAACTTTAAAGTATTTTGTTGTTTTTCTGTTAATTTTTTTTGATCAAAGTTATCAATTAAATCATGAAATACCCTAAACCAATTTACTTCTGCCCTTAAATGCATGAATACAGAACCAAGTCCTACCGCAGCCCTATCCATAAACACAAACTCCTTTGGGGGTTTTACACCACCAATTTTTTTCAACTCTCGATGAACTTCAGATGCTATTTGAGCACCATAAACCCCGCTGTCACTCTCTTGAATTTTTTGAACTTTATCCTCCATAAGGGGAGCATATAAAAAATTTGCCCATTTACTCAATATTTTTAGTTTATCTTTTGTAATATCATCAAAACCCCATTGCTCGTAAGCATGAACGGCAAGAGCTTCATCATTATTTTGCAGTGCAAAGTACAAATCAATGACACCTTTAATGAACTTTGATTTGAATATTCTCATACATCCAAAATCATAAAGATTGATACTAAGATCATCTTGAACTGAGTAATTACCTAAATGAGGATCTCCGTGAATAACCCCATAATCAAAAAATGGTTTGTACCATGCATAATACATATTTCTCGCAAGAGAATTTCTTACATCTTTTTTAGCATCTTTATATTCTAATATTGATTTCCCCTCTAACCAAGACATGGTTAACAATCTTTTAGTACTTAATTTGTCATAAGTCTTTGGAACATGAATAAAATTATCTTTAGAAAAAATTTCTCCAAAAACATTCATTAATTTTTTTTCTCTTTGATAATCTAATTCTTCATTTAGTCTTTCAGTTATTTCTTTATAGACCTCATCTGTTTTAATGGCTTTGTTATAACTTTGATAGATTGAAAAGATCATTTTTAATTGAGACAAGTCAGCACTTACAGCAGATTGCATATCAGGATATTGAAGTTTACAAGCTACTGATTCATCATTATTTAAAAAAGCTTTATGAACCTGACCTAGGGAAGCTGCCCTAGTTGCTTCTTTATCAAATTCTTTAAATTTTTTTTGCCAATCTTGAGATAATTCTGTTGCCATCCTTCTTTTAACAAATAACCAACCCATAGGCGGTGCGTTAGATTGTAAATGCAATAATTCTTTAGTATATTCGTCTGGCAGTAGATCAGGTATTGTTGCAGAAAGTTGAGCCACCTTCATAAGAGGGCCTTTTATCCCACCTAGTGCTTCTCTAATTTCTAATGCATGTTTTTCTTTATCAAGCTTAACACCTAAATATTTTTGACTCGCTAACTTTGTTGCAAGCTTACCAACTACACCGCCAACTTGAGCATACCTTTTGATTTGCTTTGCAATTGATCGTGACTCAGTATCAGCCATTTATAAAGTCTCCAATTCATCGATAAAACCTTCAATGACATTCAAACCTTTTTTCCAGAAAGATTTTTTTGATAAATTTAAATTAAAGGGTCTAAATAATTCATCATATTTTTTAGAACCTCCACTTTTAAGTAAATTAATATATTTATCATCAAAATTCATTAATCCTTGCTCATAGGTGTTAAATAAAGAATTAACCAAACAATCACCAAAAGCATATGCATAAACATAAAATGGAGAATGAATAAAATGAGGTATATAACTCCAGTAGTACTTGTATTCTTCTTCATACTTTATTGATGGTCCCAAACTTGCTTTTTGAACATCCATCCAGATAGAGCAAATTTTATCAATACTTAATTCTGAGTTTCTTCTCAATGTGTGGATCTCTTTTTCAAATTGGAAAAAGGCAATTTGTCTAATAACTGTGTTAAGCATATCTTCGACTTTATTTGCTAAAAGAGCTTTTCTTTCTTTTTTAGAGGTTGTCTGATTAAGTATTAATTTAAATGTAAGCATTTCGCCAAACACACTTGCAGTCTCTGCTAGAGTTAAAGGGGTTGATGCATTAAAATGTGTTTGATTTTTACCAGCTAGATATTGATGAACACCATGTCCTAGTTCATGAGCTAAAGTTGAGACATCTCTTGTCTTTCCTTGAAAATTAACAAGAATAAATGGGTGAACTGAAGCAACAGTTGAGGCTGCAAAAGCTCCTGGTGATTTACCTTCTAATACAGGAGCATGAATCCACTTTTCATCAAAAAATTTTTTAACAATATTTCCTATATTGGAATTAAATTCTGAATATGCATCAACAACTGTATGTTGTGCTTCTTTCCAAGAAAAAGTTTTAGAATTTTGAAAAGGTAAGGGAGCATTTCTATTCCAATACATTAGATATTTTTTTTTAAACCATTTAGCTTTTAAAGCATAATATCGATGAGAAAGTTTTGGATAATATTCAACTACTGAACTAACCAGACTATCTACGACAGAGTCTTCAACAACATTTGATAAATTTCTTGCACTAATTGGAGTTGGAAGCTTTCTCCAGCTATCATTTATTGATTTATCTTTTGCTAAAGTATTTGTAATTGTAGCAAATATTTTTATATTATTGCCTAAAACTTTTCCAACAGATTTAGCAGCTAACTTTCGATTTGACTCATTTTTATCAGATAAAAAATTAAATATTTTTGCACTACTAAGCTCTTCTTTTTTAAATGGAAATTTCAGAGAGGCTATCAAATCATCAAATAATCTTATCCATGCAGAGTGAGAGGTAATACTTTTATCTTGAAGAATTTTTTCAATTTTTAAATCTAATTGATAAGGCTTAAAAGATCTTTTATTAATAATCCAGTTTTTATAGATTTGAAGTTTTTTGTTTTTAACTAGTATATTAATTTTTTTTTCTGATATCTTATTTAATTCAAGAGTAAAAAAAATTATTGAAGAAGCATAATTTGTTATGGTCTCTTGCATTTGTTGATAAAAAATTTTATTTTTTTCATTATTTCCATCTTCTGCAACTAATAAATGAGCATAGGATAATATTTTATCCATCAACACATCTATTTGCTCTAATTGATAAATTGCTTTGTACAAATTATTAGAAGTTAATAAATGAACTTTATTTTGATATTTTTTTTCAAACTTAAGGCTATCATTTTTTATATTATTTAAATCTCTGATTAGGTTCTTATCTTTTTGAGATAGATATAAATCTTTGAGGTTCCAAATGGGTAATTTTCCAGGGTTATTTTGAGCATTAGTTTGATTATTTTTTGTATTCATAGTATGAAATCAATATAGGTATTATTTATACTGTTTGTAGGGAGGTAAAGTCAAATGTCTATCAATTTCGATATTTATCAGAATATTGTCTCCATGTTTTTTGAAAAATCAAAAGAGATGAAAACCAAACCTTATTTATGGAAAAAAAATAATAATATATTTGAATCTCTCTCTTGGGAAGATGTTGAGTTATCAGTGAAGTCTATCGCAAGATCACTTATAGATTTAGGTATATTAAAAGGTGATAGAGTAGTGATATTATCGGAAAATAGGCCTGAATGGCAAATTGCAGATTTAGCAATAATGTCCATTGGCGCAATAACTGTCCCAGTTTATACTACAAGCACAACTGCAGATTATAGTCATGTTATCAATCATTCAGGTGCAAGATGTATGATTATATCTTCTCACGAACTTTGTATTAAAGCTCTTCCTGCTGTTGAGAGTTCTGCTGATTGCAAAAATGTTATTAAGATCAATGAGGATGGTCAATCATATAGTAATCCTGTTAACATATTAAAATGGAATGATCTTATTAAAAATCAAGAAAACGATAACTATGTTTTTGATGAAGAAATTAAATCTATCAAAAGAACTGATACTGCATGTATTATTTACACATCTGGAACTGGTGGTAACCCAAAAGGTGTGATGCTTAGTCATGGAGCAATGCTATCAAACTGCACAGGTGCACAAATATTATTAAAAAACCTTTTAGAGGGTATGGATGAAATTAAATTTCTTTCTTGGTTACCTTTATCGCACTCATATGAACATACTTTGCAGTTTTTTACTTTAGGTATTGGCGCTCAAGTCTACTACTCAGAAGGAATTGATAAATTAGTTGTTAATATGGGTGAAGTTAGTCCTCATTTTATGACTGCTGTTCCCCGATTTTATGACTCACTACATACAAGAATTTCACAAGGTTTAAAAAAACAAGGTAAATTAAGTCAAAGTCTTTTTGCAGCTACTTTAAGATTAGGTAAGAAGAAATATAATGGAGAAAAACTAAGTTTTATTGAAAATTTGACAAACAATATTCTTGATAAATTAGTTAGAAGGAAAGTAAATAAAAGATTTGGCGGATCATTGAAAGCACTCATTTCAGGAGGTTCAGCTCTTAACTTTGAGGTCGGTCTGTATTTGACTGCTTTAGGATTACCTTTATTGCAAGGATATGGACAAACTGAGACTGCCCCAGTTGTTTCTGCCAACCCTCCAGAAAAAGTAAAACTAGATACTGTTGGACCTCTTTTTCATGGAGTTAAAGTCAAAATTGCAGATGATGGAGAAATTTTAGTTAGTGGAGAAAATGTAATGAACGGTTATTGGAATGATCCAGATGCAACATCTAAGACACTAATCAATGGCTGGATCCATACAGGGGATATTGGTGAATTTGATGAAGAAGATTATCTAAAAATTACTGATAGAAAAAAAGATATTCTAGTAAATGCTGGTGGGGATAATATTTCACCATCAAGAGTTGAGGCAAAACTTGATATAGAGCCTGAAATAGCACAATCAATGCTTTATGGAGATTTTAAAAATTATTTAGTGGCAGTAATAGTCCCAGATAAAGATTTTGCACTCAATTGGGCAAAGGATAATTCTAAAGATCAAAGTTTGGAATCAATTGTTAAAGAAGATGATTTCAATAAAGTTATTAAAGAGGTTGTAAATAAAGTAAATAAAAATTTATCAGTAATAGAGCAAGTAAGAAAATTTATATTAATTGATCATGAGTTTACAATTGAAAATAGTATGATGACACCTTCTATGAAAGTTCGTCGATTTGTAGTAAAAGATAAATACGGAGATCAATTAGAGCAACTTTATTAATACTATTTATTATTAAAATCTTCTAACTGTTCTTTAGTAGCTTCTTTTTGATGCTTTGCTTTCCATTCATCATATGGCATACCATAAATTAATTCTCTTGATTGATTATAATCTAAGTTAATATTTTTTTTTTCAGCAGCAGCTAAGTACCATTTTGATAAACAGTTTCTACAAAATCCAGATAAATTCATTAAATCTATGTTTTGTACATCAGTTCTAGTCTGCAGATGACTAATTAATCTTTCAGCAACATCTGCTAATAATTCTCTATCAAATTTTTTACTCATAATTACTCAATTAAGTTTAAATTCATTTAAATTAAATATATATACTTATATAAAATAAATGAAACGTAATAGAAAAGCTAAAATTTTAGCAACTTTGGGCCCTGCATCGTCTTCTAGTGATATAATTGAAAACATTTTTAAAGTAGGATGTGATGTATTTAGGCTTAATTTCTCTCACGGCAGTGTTGAAACTCATCGTCAAAATATAAAAAGTATAAGAAATTTAGAAGAAAAATATGATCATGCCACATGTGTTTTAGCTGATTTACAAGGTCCTAAACTGCGAGTTGGTGATTTTAAAAATACACAAGAAGAGCTTAAAAAAGGACAAAAATTTATCTTAGATACAAATGCAGCATTAGGGGATGACAAAAGAGTTAATTTTCCTCATTCAGAAATCTATGAACACTTAACACCTAATAGTATTTTATTAATAAATGATGGAAGGATAAGACTTCAAGTTTTAGAACAACATAATGATCAATTAATTACTGAAATTTTAAATGATGGAATTATTTCTAATAATAAAGGTGTCAATATTCCTGATGTGATACTTCCTATAGACTCTCTTACTAATAAAGACAGAGCCGATTTACAAAAAGCTCTTGAAATGAATGTTGATTGGGTTGCTCTCTCATTTGTTCAACAAGCTGATGATATTATTAAGTTAAAAAAAATTATTGATGGAAAAGCTCTCATAATGGCCAAAATAGAAAAACCATCTGCTGTTAAAAATATTGATGAAATTATTAAAGTAGCTGATGGAATTATGATTGCAAGAGGTGATCTTGGTGTGGAGATGCCAACCGAAAAAGTACCAATAGTGCAAAAAAATATTATCAAAAGATGTCGTCATTTTGGAAAACCAGTAGTAGTTGCAACACAAATGTTAGAGAGTATGATCTCAAATTTAGTTCCAACAAGAGCTGAAGCTTCTGATGTTGCCAATGCCATATATGATGGAACTGATGCGGTAATGTTGTCAGGTGAATCAGCAGTAGGAAATTATCCGATTGAATCAGTATCCACAATGAATAATATTATTGAGAATGTAGAAAAAGATAAAAATAATTTTAATTTAACGATTGAGAATGTAGTTTCAGATAGAAAAGTTGATAACACTGATGCAATAACTAATGCAGCTAATTCAATTGCTAATAACGCAAGCGCAAAAGCAATAATAACTTTTTCTGTTAGTGGAAAGACTACAATGAGAATGGCAAGAGAAAGAGCGCCTGTTCAAATCATAGGACTTTCTCCAAATATTAAAACTGCAAGAAAAATGCAAATCATATGGGGTGTTAATTCTTGCTATTCCACAAAAGATGCACCGAATACAACTGAAATGGTTAATATTGCATGTAGTATAGTGAAAAATAAAAACTTAGTTAAGGCAGATGATAATGTAATAATTACTGCAGGTGTTCCATTTGGAAATGCAGGATCAACAAATTTATTGAGAATAGCTAAAATAATAGATGATAAAGATCTTACTTAAGTTTTTCGCAAGCTCTTTTGATTCTTCTGCAGGCATCTTTTAATATTTCATCGCTAGTTGCATAAGATAATCTAAAATAAGGTGATAAACCAAATGCTGCTCCATGCACTCCCGCAATGCCTTCACTTTCTAATAAATAAGTCATAAAATCTTCATCATTGGAAATTTTCTTACCTTCTGGAGTTTCTTTGCCAATTACACCTTCGCAAGAAGGATATACATAAAATGCTCCTTCAGGAGTCAAACATCTTAATCCATCTATGTTATTTAATAAATTAACTACCAAATCTCTCCTCCTTACAAATGCTTCATTATGATCTTTTATAAATTCTTGAGGCCCATTTAATGCTTCTACAGCAGCAGCCATTGAAATTGAAGATGTAGAAGTAGTGCTTTGGGATTGAATTTTATTCATAGCTGCAATAATTTCTTTTGGAGCTCCACAATAACCTAATCTCCAGCCAGTCATACAATACGCTTTTGACACTCCATTTAAAGTCAGGCATCTGTTTTTTAATTTGGGTTCAACCGAAGCAATTGTTGTAAACTCTAAATTGTCATAAATAACTTTTTCATAAATATCATCAGACATAATTAAAACTTGCGGATACTTTAATAAAACTTCTGCTAATTCTTTTAATTCTTGCTTAGAATAAAGACTGCCTGTTGGATTGCTTGGACTATTTAGCATTAACCATTTTGTTTTATCAGTAATACTTTTTTCCAATTGATCTGCAGTTAACTTAAAACTTTGATTTTCAGGACATTGAAGGATAACTGGTTTTCCTTCTGCCAATAAAACTATATCAGGATAGCTAACCCAAAAAGGTGCAGGAATAATTACTTCATCATTTGGATTAATTGTAGCCATCATAGCATTGTAAATGATATGTTTCCCTCCAACTCCCACAATTATTTCATCTAAATCATAATTCAGATTATTATCTTTTAAAAATTTAGATTGAATAGCTTTTTGCAGTTCGGGAGTTCCTTTGCCAGGCACATATCTTGTTTTCCCAGCATCCATTGCATCAGAAGCTGCTTTTCTTATATTATGAGGTGTATCAAAGTCAGGCTCACCAGCAGCTAATACTAAAACATCTTTACCTTCTGCCCTTAAAGCATTAGCCTTAACGTTAATACCTACAGTCATAGAAGGTTTTATTCTCTTTAATCTATCAGCAATAAAAGTCATAAATTCAAATTATATAATGCTCAATAATTAGACTTATACATGTAAACAATAGAAAAATTGAAAATATTCTCCTTAAAGTGGTTTTGTTTATATTAACAGAAACTTTGGCTCCTAAATTTGCTGTAAATACACTTGTTGATGATACCAACAATACAATAGCTATATTTAAATAACCAAAAGACAAAGGGGGTAGAACATCAATATTAGAGCCAGAAATAATCAAAATTATTGCTCCAGGAAAAGCAATAAAAAATCCTAAAGTTGCTGATGTTCCAACAGCTTCATATATTTTTTTTGAAAACATAGTTAAAGTTGGTACACTAAAACTCCCTCCTCCTATGCCAATTAATACTGACATAAAACCTATCAAGGAACTTATAATTAAATTAATAAATTTAGATTTTGGAATATCTGTAGATATTATTATTGGATCTCTTTGAAACGCCATATTTAAAGCAATTAAAAAAGCAAGACAGATAAAAATATTTACTAAAACTTCCCCTGAAATAATGCTGGCACTATAAGAACCTATTATTGATCCTAAAACTATACCAGGAACCCATGTTCTAAGAATTATAAAATTTACATTTTTAAGTTTTAAATGAGTCCGTATTGAAGAAATGGAAGTAAAGCATATCACTCCTAATGAAGAAGCAATTGCAATATGCATTGCATAATCTGATGAGTAGTCCAAGTAAAGAAGAACGAAATAACTTATTGGAACAATTATAATACCTCCACCAACTCCCAATAAGCCGGCCATAAAACCAGATATAATTCCAGTGATTAAAAAAATTATTATTAAACTTATCAATTTTTACCCTTTGTTTATTTTTTATTGTAGTAATCCTTTTAAAATAAAAGTAAATTAATTCTATGCAACATATTCATTGGTTAGGTACTGGTTTATCATCAATTCCTGGGATTAGAAGATTAGCTAAAAAATATGATAATTTAACCATTTGGAACAGAACTTTAGAAAAAGCAGAGCAAAGCATTAATCATGTTAACAAAGATAAAGTTATAGCAAAAAAATTCGACATGCAGGTACTAAGTAACTCACTAGGAGTTGGAGATATAGTTGTGTCACAATTACCTGCAGATCATCATTTATCGATTGCAAGATTATGTTTAGAAAAAAAATGCCATTTTGCTACAAGCAGTTATATTTCTCCTGATATGAAAACTCTAGATAATGATGTAAAAAAAAGTGATTTAGTTTTTGTAAATGAAGTTGGACTAGATCCAGGAATAGATCATTTTTTTTCACATCTACTCGTTAAAAAATTAAAAGATAAAAATCTAAGTAATTTAGATGTTACATACCATTCATATTGTGGTGGCTTTCCAGCAATACCTAATGATTTTAAATATAAATTTAGCTGGTCTCCAGTTGGGGTTATTAAAGCACTAAATAATGATGCAAAATTTGTAAAAAATTTTGAGACTATAACAAAGACACCTTATAAAAATGTTGGGAAATATACTGTTAATAATGAAATTTATGAGGCTTATCCTAATAGAGACTCAACACCATATATTACTGAATATAAATTTGATCCACAATGGAAAACTCAGGAATTTGTTAGAGGTACATTAAGACTGAATGGTTGGGAAAATGCATGGGCTGAAATTTTCAAAATGCTTGATAATAAATCACCTGAACTTGACAAAGAAATAGATAATCTTGGTTCAGAGTTATGGAAAAAACATCCTTATCTTGCAGAGGAACAAGACCGTGTAGTCTTATTTGTAAAATTATTAGCCAATAAAGATGATAAGGAAGTTTTTAATGGTTTTTATTTTTTAGATGAAAAAGGATCTGGTGAAAATACTGCTATGGGTAAATTAGTTTCTATTACTCTGTCTTGTGCTATTGATCTAATTATACAAAACAAAATGCCTTATGGTGTTCAAGCAGCACCTCATGATGAAAATTTAATAAATTATTTTTTTAAAACTTTTGAAGACTATAAAATAGTTATAAAAAATAATTTATGACAGGTATAATAAAGTCAATAGGCATAATCAAAGAAAGTAGGCCAGATGAAAGTCGCGCTCCTATTGCTCCAAGCCAAATATCACAAATAATAGAACAATATCCTGGTATCAATATTTTTGTTCAACCATGCGATAAGCGAACTTTTAAAAATGAGGAATATGAAAAATATGGTGCAAAAATTTTAGATAATTTAAATAATTGTGACTTATTATTTGGTGTAAAGGAGGTAGATGTAAACCTACTTATTCCAAATAAGACTTATGTTTTTTTTTCTCACACATATAAATTAAATAAAGAAACATTATCCAATGCTCAAGGCACGCCAGGAATGGATAAAAAAGAACTTTTACGATCTATTTTATCTAAAAATATTAAACTTATTGATTATGAAAATATTAGAGCTTCAAATGGCACAAGATATCTTGGTTTTGGAAGATTTGCAGGAATTGTTGGATGTTATAACACCTTGAACTTATTCTTACTACAAAATGATTTTCAACCTT
Source organism: uncultured Alphaproteobacteria bacterium (assembly GCA_902567135.1). Taxonomy (GTDB): domain Bacteria; phylum Pseudomonadota; class Alphaproteobacteria; order HIMB59; genus CACPNW01. Next base: position 31,348 of record CACFLO010000001.1, read on the forward strand.
TAGCGCGAGCTCATAAAATCAATGATTATGAAAGAATTATTAAAAATTTATCAGAAGTACGTTTTCCAAATTTTAAACTTTTAATTACTGGTGATGGAAGAGTTAATAGAGGTGTGCAGGAAGTATTAGAATTTACTAATATAAAAAAAATATCTCCAAAAGAATTTGTAGAAAATAACTATCAAAATCCAGTTTATTGTAATTTAGATACAAAAGATTATGTAATTCACAAAACAAAAAAACAATTTGAGTTAAAACATTTTATTGAATTTCCAAAAGAGTATGAAGCTACAACTTTTGAATATCTAAAAGAGGCTGACCTCTATATAAGTGCTCATTACTGGGATCCTAGTTCACCAAAAATTTTTACAAAAGAACAAATAAAACAATTTTCAAAACTTAAAATCATAGGTGATGTAACATGTGACGTTGATGGATCTATCCCTACGACAATTAAATCAACAACAATAGAAGAGCCGAATTTTTATTTAAATACAGAAACATTTTTAGAAACAAATAAGTCTAAAAATAACCTTGCCATTATGGCAGTTGATAACCTTCCTTCTGAATTGCCAAAGGATTCTAGTACTGAATTTGGAAATGGAATAGTAAACGAGGTGATACCATTTATTTTAGGAAAAGATGATGGAAGAATTTTAAATTCAACAATTACTGACAAAGGTAGTTTTTTAGAAAAATATAACTATTTAGAAGATTTTATTAACTCTTAAATGAACCTTTCAAATACTAATTTACCTCTTATTCAATCTCAAGAAAAATTTAAGATAATAAGTGATTTTTCACCAAGTGGAGATCAACCAGCAGCAATCAAAACATTAGTTCAAAATCTAAAAGAAAATGAAAATGAGCAAGTTCTGCTTGGTGTAACTGGTTCTGGCAAAACATTTACAATGGCAAAGGTAATCGAGCAAATGCAACGACCCACTCTTATTATGGCTCCAAATAAAACTTTAGCGGCTCAACTTTACGGAGAAATGAAAAGCCTATTTCCAGATAATGCAGTAGAATATTTTGTAAGTTACTATGATTATTATACCCCAGAAGCATACGTACCAAAGAGTGATACCTTTATTGAAAAAGAGTCATCCATTAATGAGCAGATAGATAGACTTCGTCACTCAGCAACAAGATCACTCGTTGAGAGAAGAGATACAATTATTGTAGCATCTGTATCATGTATTTACGGAATTGGATCTGTGGAAGCGTATTCTTCTATGTCGTTTACATTAGAAAAAAATCAATCTCTTAATAGAGATATTATTATTAGAAAACTAGTTGAGCTTCTTTACAAACGTAGAGATATGGATTTTAGACGAGGGAGTTTTCGTGCTAAAGGAGATATTTTAGAAATCTTTCCATCACACCATGAAGACAGATCATGGAGAATCTCATTCTTTGGAGATGATATAGAAAAAATATCTGAGATCGATCCTCTTACTGGTGAAAATTTAGGCAATCTTGATCAAATACGTATTTTTGCTAATTCCCACTATGTTACTCCAAAACCTACTATTAAAAAAGCATTAGTTCAAATTAAAGAGGATCTAAAAAAACAACTTGTTGTATTTGAAAATGAAAAAAAACTACTGGAACGACAGCGATTAGATGAACGAACAACTTTTGATTTAGAAATGATAGAGACAACTGGTAGCTGTAGCGGTATTGAAAATTATTCAAGGTATCTTTCAGGTCGACAACCTGGGGAACCACCACCAACGCTATATGAATATATCCCTGAAGATTCTCTTTTATTTATTGATGAGAGTCACATTACTTGTAGTCAAATATCAGGCATGTACAAAGGAGACTTTTCAAGAAAATCCACTTTATCTGAATATGGTTTTAGACTGCCAAGTTGTATTGATAATAGACCATTAAAAAGAGAAGAATGGGATGCTATGAGACCTCAAACAATATTTGTAAGTGCAACTCCTGGTGATTATGAATTAGAAAAAACTGGTGGAGTTTTTGTTGAACAAGTAATTCGACCCACAGGTTTGATTGACCCTCCAATTGAAATAAGATCGACAAAACATCAAATAGACAATTTAATTGACGAATGTAAATTGACAATATCCAAAGGATATAGAGTTATCATAACCACATTAACAAAAAAAATGTCAGAAGATTTAACTGAATACATGCATGAAGAAGGTTTAAAAGTACGTTATCTGCACTCAGATATTGATACGCTTGAACGTGTAGCTATTATAAGAGATCTAAGACTAGGAGTTTTTGATATTTTAATTGGTATTAATCTTTTAAGAGAAGGCTTAGATATTCCTGAATGTGCTCTCATGGCAATATTAGATGCAGATAAAGAAGGCTATCTTCGATCTAAAACAAGTTTAATTCAAACAATTGGAAGGGCTGCAAGAAATGTAGATAGTAAAGTAATCATGTACGCAGATACAACTACAAAAAGTATGAAAGAAGCAATTAATGAAACAGAAAGAAGAAGAGCAAAACAATTGATATACAATAAAGAGCATAAAATCACTCCAATTAGTATAAAGAAAAATATTGAAGAGATTTTAGAAAATACTGCTGAACAAGATCATGTTACTGTAGAAATTGAAAATGCTAAAGAATTAGTTGGCAAAGATTTAAACAAACATATTAAACATTTGGAAGAAAAAATGAATATGTTGGCATCAAAATTAGAATTTGAAGATGCGGCAAGAATAAGAGATGAAATTAATAGACTTAAAGCGAAAGAAGTTGGCTTATCAGATAAAATTTTAAAATTTAAAAAAAAATAATGGAAATTTTATTTGAAATTAAGAAAACAACAGGAATTATTACCTTAAATAGACCAAGCGCATTAAATGCTCTCAATCTATCTATGGCTGAACAGTTTGCTAATAAATTGCAAGAATGGCAAGAAAGCCAAAACATAGAAAGAATATTGCTTCAGGGTGAAGGTAAGCATTTCTGTGCAGGAGGTGATGTTAAAAGTGTTCATTTGTCAGGTCCATCTTCTCAACTAAAACGTGAATTTTTTGCAAAAGAATATTCTCTAAATTTACAAATTAAAAATTTCACTAAACCTTATTTATCAATATGGAAAGGTGTTGTGATGGGTGGGGGTGTTGGATTATCAATTTATGGAGACTATAGAATTGTAACTGACAGCACCAAATTTGCAATGCCTGAAACATCCATAGGCTTCTTTCCAGACGTTGGTAGTAGTTTTTTTCTTTCAAAATTGAAAAATAACATTGGAAAATATCTGGGTCTAACGGGAGAAATAATTAACAACAGAGATTTGTTAAACTTTGAATTGGCAACACATTATTGCCCCGAAGAAAAATTGAATGAGCTAATCAACAAATATATTGTTAATGGAGAAATTAAAAATTATGAAACAACTGCTATTTCTTCTTTTTCACAAGATAGACTTAATTTTTATAATAAAAATTTATCCGGATCCATATTTGATATCTTAAATAATAAAGAGATATTAAATAACCCAGACTATTTACTAAATAAAATTGAAAAAAAATGCCCAATGAGTCTAGCCGTGACAGCACTACTTCTTAATGACTCAAAATCAAATACATTAGAAGAGTGTTTAAAAAATGAATATAGATTAAGTCAAAAAATGACTAACCGAATTGATTTTAGTGAAGGAATTGAGGCTGTATTAATTGAAAAACATCATAATCCAAAATGGAGTCCAACATCAATAAAAGAAATAGATAATAATGAAGTAAAAAATCTATTAGATAAGCCTATTGATAACGAATTAAAATTAGAAATTAACAATATATAACATCTTTGTAAAAACTTACATGGTAAAAAAAATTTTAGGTATATTCATTCTTCTAATTATCATTATTTTTTTTTCCATATATGTTGTTGTCGACAAAATTTTTATAAAAAAGACTATTACAAATATTGAGAAAAAACTTAATTTAAATATTTATTTACATGAAGATTATTCATTTAATATTTTTCCAAAACTATCTCTCTTAACAAAATTTGACTTAGATAAAGAAAATTTAAACCTATTTATAGAAAATGCAGAATTTGAGATTTATAAAAATTATAATCACAAACCCGCGGCATACTTTTTAAATGCTGAAAGTGTAAGAATTGAAAAATTAATAATCCACGATTTAGAAGCTGATGGCAATATATATAAATATTCTAATGATAGTCTCAATTCACATCTTGAAATATATCCAAAAGGTTACATTAAATATCAATTAAATACTGATGAAAAGAATTCTCTTAAATTTGTAAAATTAATTCTAAGTAGAATAAATTTACCAGAGTCTTATAAAAAATTATCAAATTTCATTATAAGCATACTTGAAGAAGATATGTCTTTTGTTAGTAAGTTTACATTAGATAGAGAATTGTTAACAATTAATTATTTTGATTCAACAAAAAACGAATTAAATTTTAAATTAAACGGTACATATAATTTAAAATCTAATATTGTAGATATAATTGTAAAGCTTGATAGTAATAAAGAAAATTTTATGGAGTTTAAAATTACTGATAATGTAAAAAATCCATATATTCAAATTTTATCAAATGATAATTCTATAAATTATAATTTCTTTTTCAATGATATTGAAAAAATTTTTGAAGGTGAAGTAGATAATATTTTGAAAAATTTAATGGGTAATGATTAGTTTATTTTATGTAATCTTATCTGTATTTAGCTATGTTATACTGGGATTTACAATAAAAAAATATTTTAATGTATCTTATAAAATTATTGGCAAGTTTGATTACTTAAGTTTTAATATATTACTTCCTATTGCTCTTATTACTTATTTTTGGCAAATTAATTTTCATAGTTTTAATACATTAAATTTACTTTTTGTTTTTTTTGGAGCTGGAATTGTTATTTTTTTTATTGGTTATCAAATTGCTTATAATAAATTTAAATTTACTGTTGATGATAGTGCGCTGATCGGACTTGCTTCATGTTTTGGAAATTCTGTAGCGCTTGGGATTCCCTTGATGCATACACTTTTTGGCAAATTAAATGTTATGCCTTACATGATATTAGTGCTTTTTCATGGCTTAATACATTTTACATACACGACATTAATAATTGAGAGTTACAGAAATAGATCCTTGAAAATTCATAGGCAAATTTTAAGAACATTTATTGGTTTATTTAGAAATGTAGTTCTTGTTGGTATATTTCTTGGAATTTCACTAAATTATTTTAACATTCCTCAACCAACTAATTTATTTTTTATACTTAATGTAATTTCAGAAATTGCTTTGCCATGTGTACTTTTATCTCTTGGATTTGCTCTAGCGTCATTTAATTTAGTTCTTTCATTTAAAAGATCAATAATCTTAACTTTTTTGAAAAATATACTCCACCCACTAATTGCATTCACTATGTCTAAATTTTTTTTGAATTTAGATGAATTATTAGTGATGACTGTAACTTTAGCGGCAGCTTTACCAAGTGGATCACAAACCTATTATTTTGCATTCAGATATAATTCTCAAAAAGAACTTATTTCATCAAATATAGTGTTAAGCACTTTTGTAAGTTTTTTTACTTTATCAATTTTGATAATTCTATTTGATTTTTAAGTAGATTGAGTTGTAAGTGACAAAATTCTATCTTTTTTCATTTTGGTTGAATTACTGTTCGGAAAAATTTCCAACATTTTATCGTAAATATCAATAGCTTTTTCATGCTGATTAAGATGTATAAATATTAAACCCATTCCGTCTAATGCTCCAAAATGCCTTGGTTCAAGCTCTAATGTTTTACTAATATCTCTCATTGAAAGATCGAAATTTCCCATCATAAAATGAGCTGTTGCTCTTTTATTCCAAGCTTCTGCAAAATTAGGTATTTCAATTATTACCTTATCAAAATAATCAATTGCCCTAGAATGAAAACCTAGATTCATCATTTGAACGCCAGTCTCAAAAGCTCTTGTCATTCTTGGATCATCTATTTCATGCCAAATTTTCCATATTTGTTGTGTAAGTTTTTCTATTTCCAACTGATCCTCTGTAACAATCAGTTTGTCAAATAAACGATTCAATCTTTTATCGTTTTGATCTGCAAATGATTGAGAAGATAAAAAAATAAAAAACAAAAATAAGATTATTTGTCTAAACATAATCATCCAACTTAAAAGGTCTCGAGGAGAAATTTCTTTTTTTTTCATGCTTTCTTGTTCTTCCAGTAACTCTTTCTCTCCATATTTTGAATGATTTAGACTTTAGATTTTTTCTCATAATTTTTATTACTTCAGATTCGCTTAAACCATGAATTCTTTTAATTTCTTCAAATGAAACTTTATCACTCCAAGCAAGTTTGATTATATTGTCTGTTGAACTAAGCATATTTTATATATAGTTTGAATTTAACTAATTTCTAAAAATGATTGATTTATATTCTTCAGCAACTCCCAATGGTCGAAAAATCAGCATTATGCTTGAAGAATTAGGAGTCCAATATAATGCGATACATATAGATTTAGAGAAAAAAGAGCAGTTTTCTGATTTTTTTTCTAAAATTTCTCCAAGTAATAAAATTCCCGTTATTGTGGATAATGATAAAGGAAACACTGTCTTTGAATCTGGTGCTATTCTTCTTTATCTTGCTGAAAAATACGATAAATTTCTTAATAAAAATTACTATTGGGAAATAGTTCAGTGGTTATTTTTTCAAATGTCTTACGTAGGACCAATGTTAGGTCAAGCACATCAATACCTTTTTTATAACCCTGGAAAAAGTAAATTTGCGGAAGAAAAATCTAAGGGCTACACCAAACATGTATATCAAATCTTAGATGAAAGATTATCAAGTAGAGAATATATCGTTGATGAATACTCTGTTGCTGATATTTCTATTTGGCCTTGGATAGCTAGATTTGAGAGACATCAAATAAATCTTAATGAATATACGAATGTTCTTCGATGGTATTTAGAAATATCAAATAGAACTGCCGTAATTAAAGGTTACAATGTTGTTGGGGATTATTATGAAATACCCACTGTCTAAGGATTGTAAAAAAAAACTGAAACAGCTGTACCAATGAGCATTATCGCCAATAAAAGTTCAATAGTTTTTTTTAACTTCTCATTACCTAAATATTGACGAATAATACTCCCCCCATAAGCCCAAATACTGATTGAAGGAATGTTCACTATGGTCGACATGACTACCATAAATAAAGTCCCAACTAAAATATTTTCATTTTTAGGGTAATACAACGTAACAGCAGTTGAACAAATTACCCAAGCTTTTGGGTTTACAAATTGAAAAAGTATTGCTTCATAATAATTCAAGGGTCTTGATCTATCCTCTGATTTCGAGATATTTAATGAGCCAAACATTTTGTAAGCAAGATACAAAATGTATGCAGAACCAACATATTTCAACACATCAAAAAGAATTGGATATTTAATAAATAACGAACCTAATCCAAGACATACTAGTGCCAATTGTAATCCGTGACCAGTAGGAATACCGAGTACATTTGGAATTGATCTAATGAACCCAAATTTTATTCCTGATGCTGTTAAAATACTATTGTTTGGGCCAGGAGTAGCATACATTATAAAATTATATACCGCTAAAGCTAAAATTAACTCCCATGATATCACTTAATTAATCTCTAAAATTTATAAATTGTATTGGAATTCCAGTTTGCAAATCTTCAATTAACTTCATTGCAGCCTGCAGATCATCTCTTTTTTTTCCATCAATGCGAAGCTCATTACCGTTAATTTTTGCTTGAATTTTCATTTTCGAATTTTTAATTTCTGATGTTATTTTTTTTGCAATATCTTGCTCTATTCCCTCTACTAATGATATTGTCTGTCTAATTCTATCACCTCCAGCTTTTTCCTTATCTTTTTTTCCTAAAGCCAAAGGATCTAATTTTCTTCTAACAAAATGTGAGATCATAATATCGTCAACTTGTGACAGCTTTAAATCATCATCTGTGACTATAGTGATAATCTTTTCTTTTCTCTCTACTGAAGTATTTGATCCTTTAAAATCATACCTATTTGTTATTTCCCTTAAAGCATTTGCAATGGCATTATCAATTTCTTGAAAATCAACTCTACTTACAACATCAAAACTAGGCATATATTATTAGTCTATTGCATTCTCAGAATCTTCTGGCAACTGTTTTTTTGTATTTAATCTTCCAAGTTTTTTCATTTTATCAATTTTTTTTGTTAAACTACCTGGCCCATCTTGAAGTCGAGATTTTGCTTCATCCATTTTTAAACTTGCTTTATCTAAAGACTGCTTCACAGTACTAAAAGACTCATAAACATTTACAGCCTTGTCGTATATTTCACTTGCTGTTGCAGCTATATCTTTAATAGTTTTAGATTGCTTATCTATACGCCACATATTTTCGACTGCTTTAAGTAAGAATGGCAAAGTAGAAGGACCAACAATTATAATTTTTTTTTGCCATGCCTTCTCAATAATATCTCCTGCTTCATTGTACAAAGTGAGTAATGCTGGCTCTATTGGAATAAACATCAACACTGAATCAATGGAATTAATTTGATAAAGAGATGCATAATCATCTTTTCCTAAATCTCTTACAAAATTTTTTACTGAGTCTATAAATTTTTTTAAGTAAGTTTTTTTTTCATTTTCATTGTTTGAATTAGAAAATTCATGCCATGAACTCAGAGAAACTTTTGAGTCGATAACTATATCTCTTTTTCCTGGCATATGAACAATGACATCAGGTTTTTGCAAATTACCCTCTTCATCCCTAAAAGCTTTTTGTGTTTCATACTCATATCCCTCTCTTAGTCCAACGCCATCCAAGATATTTTTCAATACAAATTCACCCCATGAGCCTTGTTGCTGTGAACCACCTCTGACGAGAGTATTTTCTAATCGGTCTTGGGCTAAATTAAAATTCTGCAAAGATAGTTGGATTGATTGCATATGTTGTTTTAAGGAAACAATGTCATTTTCTTCATTTAAATTTCTTTTATTTTTTTTGAAAAATAAAAAGTAAAGAGTAATTAAGACACCAACACCACAAAAAAAACCAACAAGAAAAAATAATAATAATAAAGTAGTGTTCATTTAAAAAAAATTAATTACCCAACTTAACGAGATATATAATAACAAATATCTACCTACTTTCCCAATACTTACCAAAATAATAAAAGGTAATAAAGAATAGCGTAATGTACCAGCAACAAAAGTAATTGGATCACCAATAAAGGGAACCCACGACAATAAGAGGGACCATTTTCCATACTTTTTAAACATATTATCACCTCTATCAATCATATTGTTATTTAATGGAAACCAGGGTTTTTTTATAAAATAGTTTACGTAATATCCACAAACCCAATTAAAAACAGAACCTAATACATTTCCTAAAGAAGCTGCAATAATCAATAATAAATCATTATATTTATCCATTGATAATAAAGTAACAAAGTACGCTTCAGAGCCAAAAGGTACAATGGTAGCAACCATAAAAGCTACAGTAAATAATGAAATATAAATCATTTAAATTTAAATTATCTTTTAAACTAATGACTCTATTTTTGGCATTAATCTTATTAATTCCTTTGTATAGCTGTGTGTTGGTTCATTGAATAATTTTTCAGTATCATTTGTTTCACAAACTAGACCATTTTTAAGAACAACGATTCTATTACACATTTGTCTGATAACTGGAAGATCATGACTAATAAAAAGCATTGTAAGATGTAGTTCATCTTGTATATCTTTTAATAAATTTAATATTTGTGCCTGAATACTTACATCGAGAGCAGAGGTTGGCTCATCGCACACTAATAGTCGTGGTCTAGTTGCTAAAGCTCTAGCAATAGAGATTCTTTGTCGTTGACCACCAGAGAATTCATGAGGATATCGATCCAGAGACTGCCTTGTCATACCTACTATATCAATTAAATCGAAAATATTTTGATTTAAATCTTGTTTAGAAATATTTTTTTGAAAAAATTTTATAGGTTCAGCAATAATATCTTTTACTTTAAATCGTGGGTTTAATGATGAATAGGGATCCTGGAATATCATTTGTATTTGCCCTCTACTTTTATGGATTTGATATTTCTTTCTTTTGTCGTAGAGAGAGAGATTATTATACTCTATTTCCCCAACAGTTGGTCTAACAAGTCCAGTTATAATCTTTGCTATTGTCGATTTCCCAGAACCTGACTCCCCAACTAAACCTAGAGTTTCACCTTCAAATAATTCAAACGAGACGTCATTAACTGCTTTTACTGCTATTTCATCATTTATTTTTTTAGAGGAAGATAAAGAACTATCATCAAAAATTTTTGTAATCTTAGATACTTTTAATAGCTTTTGATTGCTATTTTCTCTAATCCCCCATGTTTTAATTATATTTTTGGTTAAGTTTGCTGAACTTGAAGTAATTTCTTTCCCTTCAGGACTAATTAATTTGAACCTATCAATTTTTTTATTGGTCGGTGGCACTGAAATAACAAGACTTCTAGCTTCAGTTGATTTGGGGTTAGTTAGTAAGTCCTTAGTATTTCCTTGTTCAACAATAAGGCCATGACGCATTACTATTACTTTGTTCGTTGTTTCTGCAATAACACCCATATCATGGGTTATTATAATTACTCCTAAATTTCTTTTTTTTGTCAATTCTTTTAGTAATTCTAAAATCTGAAATTGAATACTGACATCTAAAGCTGTTGTAGGCTCATCAGCTATAATAAGATCAGGTTCACAACTAATTGCAAGTGCAATTACAACACGTTGGCGCATTCCTCCACTAAATTGATGAGGGTAGTCTTCAATTCTTTTTTCTGCATTATCAATTCCAACTTCCTTTAGTAAGTTTATTGATTTTTTAAGAGCATCCTCATATGATAAATTTAAATGCGTTTTAATTGTCTCAATGAGTTGATCCTTAATTTTAAAAAGAGGATTTAATGATGTTTGTGGATCTTGAAAAACAAAACCAATTTTTTTACCTCTAATCTTTTGGATAATCTCTTCTTTATTTTGTAATTCATTTCCATCAATTTTTATCAAACCACTTGTAATCTCACCGGGAGGATCAATTAAATTAATTATAGCGTTTGCAATTGTAGATTTTCCTGAACCTGACTCCCCTACAATACCAAGTATTTCGCCTCTTTCTAAAACAAAATTAACATCTCTACTTGCGACAATAGTCTCTTTTCTTGTCTGATAGCTAATATTTAAATCTTTAATTTCTAATAAACTCATCTTTTTTTCAATTTTGGATTTAAGGCATCTCTCATCCAATCACCTAACAGATTGATTGATAGTGCTAATATTACAAGAAAAATTGCTGGGAAAAAAGTGATCCACCACTCTCCAGAAAATAAAAAATTATTTCCAAATCTGATTAGTGTACCAAGTGATGGTGTTGTGGGTGGAACGCCTACACCTAAAAAACTAAGTGTTGACTCTGTAATAATAGCAAGAGCAAGACCAATCGTAGCGATAACTAGAATTGGTCTAAGAATATTTGGTAAAATATGTTTAAACATAATGAGCACGTTTGATAATCCTATTATTCTTGATGCAGATACATATTCTTTATTTTTTTCAACAAGGGTAGAAGCTCTTGTCACCCTAGCAAACTGTGGCCACTCAGATATGCCAATTGCAAAAATTAAAACATAAATTGCCATTTCATCATGCATTGATCTTGAGATAACAGCTCTTGCTATCCCATCAACTAATAATGCCATTAATATTGTAGGAATAGTTAACTGCACATCTGTTATACGCATCACAATTATTTCATATCTTCCCCCTATGTAACCAGCTGTTACACCCAAAAAAACTCCTAAAAGCATGGCAAAAATTATGGATGCAAAACCAACTATAAGAGAAATTCTTGAGCCATAAATCATAGTAGAAAACATATCTCTACCCTGCTGATCAGTTCCAAGAAAAAAACTTGAACTCCCTCCATCAGACCAAATTGGGGGCGTAAAAGCATCCATTAAAGAAACACTTGCAGGATCAAAGGGATTATAAGGTGCTACTAAACCAGCAAAAAAAGAACATAAAAAAATTATAAAAAAAACAGTTGATGAAATAATAGCAATTTTTGAATTAAAAAAACTATACCCAATATCAGTATCATACATTCTATTAAAAGTTTTTTTAATCATTCTTAACTACTCTCTTCCTTAAGTCTAATTCTTGGATCAATAAAATAATAAGTTATGTCGACTATAAAATTAATCATAACAAAAATAAAAGCTACCATAATCATATATGCTGACATGATAGGTATATCGACAAAGTATACTGCGTTAATAAACAAAGACCCCATACCAGGCCATTGAAAAACAGTTTCTGTTATTATGGAAAAAGCAATTAAAGTTCCAATGTTAATTCCAGTAATTGTTATCACAGGAATTAAACCATTTTTAAGAGCGTGTTTATAATTAATAGTGTTGTTTTTAATTCCTCTTGCCCTTGCAAATTTAATATAATCGGTTTGTAATATTTCCATCATTTCAGCTCTTACAAGTCTAATTACGTAAGTCATTTGGAATAAACTTAAAGTAATTGATGGCAGAATAAGAGCCTTTAATCCAGATGTAGTTAGAAAACCAGTAGTCCAAAAACCTAGGTCGGTCACTTCTCCTCTTCCAAAAGATGGAAGAATACCTAAAATTACAGAAAATAAATATATTAGTAATATTCCAATAATAAATGTTGGCAGTGATACTCCCGCTAATGAGATAACAAGGATGACATTCGAGAGAAAACTATCCCTATGAATTCCAGTATATACTCCTAAAATTGTACCTATAATAATAGCAAGCATTGCTGAAACAAAAACTAATTCAAGAGTAGCTGGCAGCCTTTCTCCTATCAAATCTGAAACTTCTCTTTTCAATTGATAAGAAATACCAAAATTCCCCTGAACTATATTGCCAATAAATCTTGAAAATTGAACATAGACTGGATCATTTAAGCCTAATACTTCTCTTACCTCAGCTCTTCTTTCATCTGAAGCATCTTCACCAGTCATACTATTTACTGGGTCTCCAACAAAATTAAATAATGAAAATGAAACAAAAGCTACAACAAACATTACAAGAATAGATTGTAGGAGTCTTTTGAAAAAATAGCTGATCATTGTATGATTTTCTGGCCAGGATATATAACTGGCCAGAAATTAAAATTTAATATTAGTTTACGTTTGCAAATCTAAATAATGGTTCGTTGTTCATTCTAATTGGAACATCAACACTACTTTTAGATGCTTGGTTAACAACTTGGTGATGTAAAGGTAAGTATGTTACATCATCTTGAGTAATATCCCAAGCTTCTGCAATCATAGCATTTCTTTTATCCAAGTCTGTTTCTACACCCATTGCTGCAACTAATTCATCAACTCTAGCATTACTGAAATTTACTTTATTCCAGCTACCAGCACTGTCAAACAAATACGAGTAAACATAATGACTGTCAAAAGTTGGAACACCCCAACCTAACATATACATATCACTAGTCATACCATTTGCATCACCTTCTTTAACTTCAGAGAAGTGTTGACTTTTAGTTTTAGCATCAAGATTTACCTTAACACCAATTTTAGCAAACATACTTATTGCCGCAACACAAATTGCTTCATCGTTAATGTAGCGATCATTTGGACAATCTAGTGTTAGCTCAAATCCGTCAGGATAACCAGCTTCAGCTAAAAGTTTTTTAGAAAGTTCAGGATCATAAGGTAATCTTTGATCACGCTCTGCAGTATGACCATTAACACCAGGTGCAGTAATAATACCTGCAGGAACACTTTGTCCTCTCATAACCTTATCCTTAATAGCGTCCATATCTAAAGCATGATACATTGCTAGACGAACCCTTTTATCTGCAAAAGGATTTTTTCCTTTTATGTTAGATGAGTTAAGCTCAGCTGAACCTTGGTCCATACCAAAAAATATTGTTCTATTTTGAGGTGTCATTTTTACAATATGTCCAGATGAAGATTTAATTCTTTCAATATCTTGAACTGGTACAACGTTTGTATAATCGATCTCGCCAGATAATAACGCTGCAACTCTTGTTGCATCATTTTTAATTGGAAGTAATTCGATTTTTTCGATGTTATGCGTACTATGGTCACCCCACCAACTTTTATTTCTTTTAAAATGTGTTCTTACATCTTGCTCTCTCAAAGTAATTTTAAAAGGTCCAGTACCATTTGCATTTGATGCACAATAAGAAGTCTCTCCAGCATCCCAATTATATGATACCTCACAACCATTAGCTTTTGCCCATGATTCAGACATTACAAATATCTGAGTTAACTGGTTTAAAAGAATTGGATTTGGTCCTTCAGTTTTTATTTCAAGAGTGTGATCATCAATTGCTGTTGCAGATTTAATACTTTTAATTAAATCTACCATATCAGAAGGAGCAGTTTTTGCTCTGTTGATACTAAAAGCAATATCACTAGCTGTTAGAGATGATCCGTCATGAAATTTAACACCTTTACGAATATTAAATACCCATGTGTCAGCACTAGTTGCATCCCATGATTCTGCAAGTTGAGGGAGTATTTCCATGTTTATACCTGGGGTTACTAAACCCTCGTATACTTGACGAGAGACCATATGAGTTGGTCCTTCATTTTGTGCATGTGGATCAAGAGTTAATGAGTCACCTGGCATTGACCACTTTATTGTAGCGGCATACGAAGTTGAAACAAAACCTGACATAACCAATACAAAAATAATATTAATTAATTTTTTCATTTTTATTTCCTCCTAAGAAATTCAATATCCTAGCAATACAACTAAGAAATTTTAATTCAATATTAATAATTCGATTATACTTAAAAGGGCTTAAAAACTACTAGAATAATGATAATGAGTAGAAAAATTGCTGGAATTTCATTCGTTAATCTAAAAAATTTTGACTTTATTTTATTATTATCACTCGCAAAATCTTTTAACCATTTTCTGCAAAGAAAATGATATCCTGTTAGCAAAATGACAAAGAAAATTTTTAACAACAGCCATTTATCTAGGCCTAAATAATGAACCATAGAAAAACCAGTAAGCCATGTAAAAATCAATGCTGGCGTCATGATAATATTAAACAATTTTTTTTCCATTACTTTAAAAGTTTCTGAAGTTTCTTTTTTAATATTTTTATCAGAATGATATACAAAAATTCTTGGAAGATATAAAAGACCAGCCATCCACGCAATAACACTAAAGATATGGACAGTTTTTAATATATTAAAAATCATATTAATCCCATTTTGCTATTGGAGGCATAGACATTAAAATTGCATCAATATTACCTCCTGTTTCTAATCCAAATTTTGTACCCCTATCATGCAATAAATTAAACTCAGCATAGCGACTTCGTTTAACAAGTTGAATATTTTTTTCTCTTTCATTCCATTTTTCATTTTTCAACTCAATTAAAGTATTTTCAACAAAATCTCTAAAGTACTTTCCTACATTTTTTATAAATTCAAAATCATTTTCCCAATTATTTTTTAAATAATCAAAAAAAATACCTCCTGCTCCTCTTGGCTCATCTCTATGAGGAAGATAAAAATAATCATCACACCATTTTTTAAATTCTGAATATTTATTTGGATAATATTCATTACACAATTTTTTTAAACCATTATGATAATCATCTATTTTGTTGAAATCTAAACAAGGAGTTATATCCATTCCTCCACCAAACCATTTTTCAGAAGTTATTAAAAAACGAGTATTAAAATGCATAGATGGTATTTTGGGTGATACAGGATGCAAAACAACACTAATTCCTGTAGCTTTATATTTAGGATCTTTTTTAGCTCCTGGTATTTTATTTTGCATTTCACTATTGAATTCACCATAAACACTAGAAATATTAACCCCACCTTTTTCAATAACTGGTCCTTTTATTTTCGACATGGTTCCTCCACCCTCATGTCTATGACTCCAATTTGTTTGAACAAATTCTTTACCATCAATTTCAGAAACTAAATTGATTAATTGATTTCGAAGATCTTCAAACCAATCTTTTGCTAGATTAAATTGCTTATCTGACATTAGACTTTCCAACCTTGTGTATGTTTTATTATAAGATGAGAGATAAATTTTAAATGTTTTTCATTATCATTTAGACAAGGAATATATTTATATTTTTCACCACCTGCTTCAATAAAGTATTCTCGGTTTTCCTCTTCTAGTTCTTCAAGAGTTTCTAAACAGTCAGCACTAAATCCAGGAGATATAATATGAATATCTTTAACGCCTTTACTTGGTAATTCTTTAAGAGTTTCAGCTGTATATGGTTTTAACCATTCTGCTCTGCCAAAACGACTTTGAAAAGTGGTGATTATTTCTTCATCAGCAAGATTCATTTTTTCCTTAACCAACCTAGTCGTTTTTAAACAAAAACAGTGGTATGGATCACCATTTGTTAAATATTTCTTTGGTATACCATGATAACTGAAAACAATCTTTTGTGGTTTTTCATTTTTTTCCCAAAAATTTTTAATAGATGATGCTAAAGCATCAATATATTCCTCTTCTTCAAAGTATTGATTGATGAATCTTAATTCAGGAATCCATCTCCATGTTTGTAAAGTATTTGTAACTTCATCAAAAGTACTACCTGTCGTAGCAGCACAATACTGAGGATATAAAGGAAGGACCAATAAGCGTCTTACTTGTCTATTTTGTAAATCTTTTAGAGCACTTTTTATAGAAGGGTTGCCATAACGCATTCCTAAAGCAAACTCAATATTGGGATACTTAAGTGAAATTATTTTTTTAACTCCTTGAATTTGTTTTTTAGAAATATCTAAAAGTGGAGAACCGTTATCTGTCCAAATTTTTTTATAATTAGCAGCAGATTTTCTTGGTCTAACTTGCAATATTATGCCTTTAAGAATAATTTGCCATAAAAATTTAGGAATTTCTATTACTCTTTGATCTGAAAGAAATTGATTTAAATATTTTCTAAGTGATTTTGCATCAGGAGCGTCAGGAGTTCCAAGATTAGTTATTAAGACACCTGTCTTATCTTTACTTCCATGTTCGTAATTTTTTTCACCAACAAACTTGACCATACTTATTAGCTAAATTCTTTTCTAATATTTTCTAAAAATAAATGGACATTTTTTTCTGGTGTTTCTTTATTAATTCCATGTCCAAGACCACAAACCCAGCCATCTTTATTTTCTATAGATTTCATATAATCTATATAAATTGTAAGTTTTTCACGAAATTGATCGGAATCTAAAAGCATAAAATTTTCATCAAAGTTGCCTTGAACAAAGCCGTGTTTTGAATTTTGAAATATATCTGCAAGGTTTATTGATTTATCAAAACCAAATCCAGCAAAGGGGTATTTCATACATGGTATAATGTCAGATTCTTGTTTTCCTTTAGAATAATAACCAACTTTATTTGGGAATGTTGATGATATATCCTCAAGTAAAGTAGTATAAATTGCTTTAAAATCTTTACTTTCTAAATCATACAACCAACTATCAAATATCATTACAATTTCAGCTCCAGCATCTAATTGTAGTTTAATATTTTTCTTTAATAAAGGCACAAGAGTTGTAATAAGAAATTCAAAATACACTTCTTTATTTTTAGGAATTAATTGATCTTTACCAAATGCATATCTGATTAAAGTCCATGGACCACCAACAAAACCAATTAAGCTTTTTGAATTTGGTATCTTTTCTTTTGTAAATTTAATAGCATCTGATTGAAATTTTAAATGCTCAATAGCTTTTTCGATATTATTATAATCTTTGAAATTTTCAGCGCTAATATATGAAGTAAATTTTGGTCCAGGATCGAATTTCAATTCAAGTCCTAGTGCCTCTAAAATAAAAAGTATATCACTAAATAAAATAGCCACATCAAAATCAAATTCATTTATTGGTCCAAAAGCAACTTCTGCAGCAAGTTCAGGCGATTTACATAATTGCTCAAATGTATACTTCTCTTTTAAATTTTGATAATGAGAATGGTATCGACCTGCTTGTCGCATAAACCAGATTGGGGGTACATTCTGTCTTTGCTTAATAAGTGCATTCTGAAATAAAGTATTTGCCATTTTATATATTTAATAACTTTTTCTTCCAACTATCATAAGATAGCTCAACAAAAAGATTTTTATCATGACCTAATATTGAATAGATTTCATTATAGGTATTGCCTGGACCACAATAATGATATTTTTCTAACAATTCTGGGTATTTATTGAGTGTATATTTAAAAGCTGTGGAACTCATCCAATAAAAATATTTTTTTTCTTTTGTATCAATCTGAAAATCAAGTTTTTCAAGCTTATACGTTTCAATTCTTTCAGCAATATTTGAAATTGGAGCATCTTTGTGAGTCAGTTTTACCCAAGGAAAATTTGTTAAAGCTGAAATATTATTATCAAAATCTTCACCCAGACCATCAGAACTTCCATTTACCCAAATACCTTTTGATGCAAGTTTTTTCCATGTTTTTAAACCACTAGACCAAACGATATTATCTGAATTTATTTTTGCTTGATTTGGAAGTGCGCTTATACGAGATATAAATACACACTTATTTTTTAAACTACTTATTCTGACCGCAGTTTCATTTATTTGCTTCCTCTCAAAAATTTTATAATTATCTAAACTTTCAGGATATATTTGTTTTATATTATTACAGGAGCTTTTATTTTTTTTATTTTTTTCCAAATACCAATCTTCGAAATGAGCACCTTTTTCATCCTCACCCCTTTTAGAGACAACTGTTCCATGTTGATGATGTATATAAGATACACCTATTTTTTGATGACAACCTCCACCATAATTTTTCAAAATTTTTCTTTCATTTTCAACGTTTTCAAAATCAGCTTTAAAATTTATTTTTTTTAATAAAGAATTAAGTTTATTATCATCAATTCTTAATTCAATTGCTAAAGCTCCTTGACCAGGGGAACAAGGATTAATTGAGAGAGGTACAATTGTCCAAAAACATTGATTAATATAATTTTTAAGCTCTTTTTTTAATTCTTTGAATCGAGGAATTTGATTTAATAATATTCTATCAATTGCTGCTTTAGCTACTATAAAACTATTATTTTCTGAACTATTAATAAATTTTTTAAAACGGGTTGGAATATTACCTCTTATATTTTCAAAATTTACAATTTTGTATTTTTGTGGAAGATAATTTTTAATGAAGTTTTCTAAATTATATTTTCTTCTAGGCGATGAACATAGAACGTTAATAACGCCATCTTTATTAATTTTATTTTTCTTTATAAATAATATGTCTCGTTTATCTGATCTCTTTAATGTTGAAGCAATTATTGTTTGCTTTCCAACTTCAATGGGTAAATCTTTCCAAGAATGAACTATTAAATCACATTGATTATTTATTAATTGATCTCTTAGATCATTAGTAAAAACTCCCTCTGAAGACATTTCTGAAAGTGGAGTTACTAAATCTTTATCACCAGAGGTACTTTTAGTTAAATATTCAATCTCGGTATCTGGAAATTTAGATTGTAGGTATTCACCAAATTCATATGCTTGAATAATAGCTAAATCACTTTTTCTAGATAATACTCTTATTTTCATGGATTACAATTTCTCACATAACACTATATAATAAATAAATAAATTGATCACTTAGGAAACTTAAAATAAAAATAGGTGTGACAATTATGCAAATAAGATACTTGGTTTTTAAACATAAACATATACTTATATCTTAAATGGATTATTCAAAATTTTTTAATACAGAGTTGGAAAAATTTAAAAAAGAAGGTCTTTATCGTAATTTTAGAGAAATAGATCGTCCTATAAAGAAATTCCCTAAGGCAGATGAAATTCAGGGTGAAGAAGAAAGAGACGTTGAAGTATGGTGTTCTAATGATTATTTAAATATGAGCCAACACCCAGAAGTTGTAAATGAAACTGTTAAAACACTTTTAGAAATTGGGTCAGGTTCTGGTGGAACCAGAAACATCTCTGGTACAAGCTCTTACCATACTGCTCTTGAGAGAAAATTAGCAGCAGTACATAATAAGGAAAATGCGCTAATATTCGCATCAGCTTATACAGCTAATCAATCTACTTTATGGACTTTAGGTAAAAAAATTAAAAATTTAGAAATATTTTCTGATGAACTTAATCACGCATCTCTCATACAAGGTATAAAAAATAGTAGTGCAAATTGTCATATTTTTCAACATAATGACGTTGATCATCTTGAACAACTTCTAAGAAATACTGATCAGAATCATCCTAAATTAATTGTATTTGAGAGCTTATATTCAATGGAAGGGATAAGATCTCCTATTTTAAAAATTGTTGAACTCGCAAAAAAATATAACGCAATGACATATCTGGATGAAGTTCATTCAGTTGGTTTGTATGGAGACAAAGGTAAGGGTATAGCTGTAGAAATGAAAGTTGATCAAAAAATTGATATTATAAATGGAACTCTTGCAAAAGCTTATGGGCAAATGGGTGGATATATTGCAGCAAATAAAGAAATAATTGATTATATCAGAAGTTTTGCACCAGGTTTTATTTTTACAACTTCAATATGCCCATCAATTGCAGCGGGAGCAAGTAAAGCTATAGATATTGTATCATTAGCTGATCAATTAAGAATTAAAATTCATGAGAATGCATCCACTATAAGGCAATTACTTGAATCAATAGCTATACCGTATATCGACACTAACAGTCACATAATATCCGTCATGATTAATGATCCATTTCTTTGCAAAAAAGTATCTGAAAAATTAATTGATGATCACGGTATTTATGCTCAACCAATTTTTTATCCTACAGTTCCAAAAGGACTTGAAAGACTTAGAATTACAGTAACTCCTAAGCACAGAAAAGATCACATAGAAAAAATGATTAAATCTCTTGATAAAGTATGGTCTGCGTTAAGTTTACCAAGAAAAAATTCAACAAAAATTCATATTAACAACTAGGGTAAAACTGGTTCGCTTTTTTTTCTAGCTCCATAGCCATAATATATAACTGCCAAGACTATTATTCCCCCTCCAAGAATAACAGTAAAGCTTGGAACTTCATTTATACCAAAAATTGGTATAGATACCCATATGACACCACCTACACATTCCATCAAAGATAAAAATGTCAACTCAGCTGAAGGTAAATATTTTGCTCCCAAAGTGTATAAAATTAAACCAGATGCAACAATTAAACCATGAAGTAAACTCAAGTAACTATTTATTGCTGGCATGTCAGTAAACGGTTTAAATGATAACCCTAAAACACAATAAGAAAATATAGCACAAAATAGACCTGCTAAAAAAACAGTTGTAAATTTTGGTGTCTCAGGTTTCCACCTTATTGTTACAGAATATAACGCAAAACCTGTTGCTGAAATAAATCCTATTATAGCTCCAAGAGCACTTCCTGAAATACTATCATTATAAATCATTACACAAACTCCAATAAATGCAATTATCATTGCAATTAAAGTAGACCTACTAAGAATTTCACCTAAAATCAAATAACCCACAATTGCTGCAATGAATGGCATAGCGGCTAACATAAACAAAGTTACTGCTGCAGCAGTCATTGTTATTGAAAAAATAAATCCAGTAAATGCTGTAGCTAAAAATATTCCTCCAAGTACTGATGAAACTCCAATTTTAAGAAAATTTTTATAAAAACTAGATCCTTCTTTTAAAATTAAATAAATTAATAAAATAATTGCAATTGCTATTCCTCTGTAAAATAAATAATGAAAAACATATGTATGTGCATCATCCATATATCTTACAGTTACGGCTCCAAAACTCCAAATTAAGCCAGCAAGAAAAACTAATATAAATGCATTGAAATAACTGTTAGAATTCATACTAATAGACCTGTGCACCAAATTGAAGAAAAAGTAAATTATAAAAGAAATTTAAGAAAAAAATTTGTGCTAATTACAGACCCCTATAGAGCCAAGTGCACATTTTTTTCCATCAACCCATATAGCGCTAGATAAATTAGCTTCATCAAAAATTGCTCCTGAAATATTAGCTCCTAGCAGGTTAGCTTCATATAAATTAGCCCCTTTAAAGGAAGAGGTAAAAAGATTAGCTCCTTCAAAATTAACCTTGGCAAGATTTGCATTTTCAAAATTTGCATTATTGCAATTAGCACCTTGTAAATTAGATGAATATAAGTTTGAATTACTAAAATTTGCAAAAATAAAATTTCCAATAGACAGATCAGAGTTATTTAATTGCGATTTCTCTAAATTGGCTAGAGATAAATTAACTCCTGACATCTTTGCGTTAGCCATTCCAACACCTATTAAATCAAGGTTTTCAACAAAATTACAGTTTGTCCAATCAACTTCATTAGAAGGCTGATCATCACATCCAGCATGAGCAAAACTTGGCAGTAATAAAATTAATAGTAAAATCATCCATCTCATAAACAATTAAGTAAGAAAACTTTATGTTTAATTTAAGGCAACTATCTTGAGGTAAGTTTTAGTTCAATTCTTCTATTTTGCTGATAATCTTCTATAGTTTCCCCATCACTAATAGGATAAAATTCTCCATATCCAGCAGCGGCAAGTCTTCTTGGAGGAAAGCCAATCTCAAGTAATAATTTCAAAACTGAATTAGCCCGAGCACTTGATAGTTCCCAGTTAGAGGGAAATTGTATTGTATTAATTGGTATTTTATCAGTATGTCCCTCTACCTGAATTATCCAATCAATATCTGTTGGGATTTCATTTGTGGTCTCCATCAATGTCATAGCAATTTGTTTTAGCTTTGCTTTACCATTTTCTTGTAAATTTGCAGAAGCTGAGTCAAATAATAGCTCTGATTCAAAAATAAATCTATCACCAACAACTTTAATATCATCTCTGTCACCTAATAAAGATTGGAGTTTTCCAAAAAATTCTGAACGGTATTTTTGCAACTCAAATATTTTTGATGTTAATGCTTTATTTAACCTTTCACCAAGAATTTCAATTTCTAAATTCTTAGATGCAGTTTCTATCTCACTTGACTCAAGAGCTCTATTTAAAGTCAGTATTTCAATTTTTAAATTGTCAATTTCATTTGATAAAATAGAGATTTGCTCAAATGTTTGTGATGCTTCAATTTGCATCTCCTCAATTTGATTACTAGAAACCTCATTCTCCATAGCTCTAGCATTTTCAACATTCTCAATATCTCTTTTTAATATTGCTATTTCTAATTCCTGTTCCATTCTTTTTTCATCAGAAATTGAAAGGACATTATTTAATTCAATTATCTTACCTCTTAAATCAAAAATTGTATTATCTTTATTGATTAAATTTTGATTTAGTGTTGCTAATTCTTGATTCTTAAATCTTATTGCTTCTAATTGTTCCTGCAGTGTAGCATCTTTTAATCCCAAACTATCATTTATTTCCAATAAATCATTCATGAGATTTTGATATTGATTTATTTGATTTTGCAATTCTTCATCTCGAAGCGATAATTCTAAATTCGTTCGCTCTAACATACTTAAGGTTTCCTGAGTCTCTTTTTGAGAGTTTAGTAAATCTTTATTTAAATTTATAAGATCTTGATTTTTATTTTTAATTGCTTCTAGCTGCTCAGTAATACCGCCATCTTCTAAACCTAAACTTTCATTTATAGCAACTAGATTTTCATTCTTTATATTTAATTCATTTATTTTCTCAGTAAGATCATTTTCACTAATTTCTAGTTTTTTATTTGTTACATCAAGCTGGTTATTAAGTATTTTAAGATTTTCATTTGATATGTTTAATTCATCAACTTTTTCATTTAAATTTGTTTGGCTAATTGTAAGTTTATTATTTGTTTCATCTAGCTTTGCATTAAGTGTCTTTAATTGATCTATACGAGCAGCTAAAGCTTTATTAATTTTTTCACCCAATCCTTCTGTATCTAATATAGCACTATCTAAACCATCATAAACTTCAAGAGCTTTAGCAACAATTCGCAATTCACTTAAAAGTTCTGTTATTTGACTAGACAGAGCAAGTATATTTTGTTCTTGAACAAATATTTCTGTGCTTTTTTTAGCAAGATCTGTTTGTAAACCTTCTGCAATTAATTCTTGCGTTTTCAAATCTTTTTGAACATTACTTAATTGCGACTCTGTGTCTGATAAAGTTTGAAGAGCTTCTTTTTTTTCAGTAACTTCTGATTGAAGAATTTTTGATAATTCACTAATTTGGATTCTCAGTTCTTGCAAAGCCTTATCTCTTCCTGAAATAGCATCACTCAAATAAATTTGAGATACTGTAAATACCATTAGTACAAAGATAATAACTATTAACAGTGTAGCCAAAACATCTACAAATCCAGGCCAAATATTATTTGAATCACCAAGTCTATTTCTTAAAGACCTAGATACCATTATTATTTTTTATTTTTTGTATTTAATTTTTTAATACTCTGATTCAAATCTTCAAATATTTTTTTTGTTGAGCTATCTAAAAAGCCTTGATCATTAATTTTATTTATCAATTGTAGTATGCTTGATTGAGTATTTAATTGAGTTGATAAAAAATTGGATAGTTTTTCATCCATTTCTGCTGAATGCGTATTAACATTTTTAATTTGCTCATTTAAGTTAGCTAAATTATTATTAATCTCATTTTGATTTTCAGAAGTTTTTTTTAATGAATACACAATACTATCTAAATTATCATAAATTTTTTGAAGTGCTTGTTGACCAATATTATCAGAAGGTGATGAATTAAGTAAATCTGGAAAGGAATTGTTCTCCAATATTTTTTCGAAAAATAAACTAAACTTATTTTGTGCTTGCCCAAGATTTATATCCATAAAACCAAGAATTAATGAACCAGCCAATCCAAGTAATGAACTGCTAAAAGCAATGCTCATTCCTTGTAGAGGTGCATTTAAACCGTCTTTTAAAGAATTAAAAAAACCAGCAACATTTGTATCATCAATACCAAGACCATTAATTACATCGCCAACCGAACCTATGGTCTTCAGTAATCCCCAGAAAGTTCCAAGTAATCCTAAAAAAACTAATAAACCAACTAAGTACCTTGAAGTTTCTCTAACGCCTGATAATGACATATCAGAATTTTCGATTAACCTATTAATTACAGAACTTTTAAAAACAAATCTGCCTTCTACCTGCTTAAGATCACCAGCAATATTTTTTAAATTACCATTATTATTAAGAAAAGATTTTGGAGATTTATTTATTTCAAAATTTGCCAATGCTATATAATCCGTATTTAGACCAGCAAGCTTTAGTAAATTAAAAATAATACCAACAGCCAAAGCTGCTAAAATTATTAAATTTATAAATATATTTGATAAAAAAGCATTTTGAAGAACTGGATAAATAAGGACAACAATGATAAATACTATTGCTAAGAAAAATCCTACTCTTAATAAATATTGATTCAAGCTTTTTTGCATAAAATAGTATCTAGTTAATATATGTTTATAATAAGTATTTTATACATCTAAATTATGTCAATTATACATATAGTTTCTTGTTAAGGGTAAATTATTAATATTCTTAGCAATTTGGATTTGGAAAACAACATTTCCCATATTGATAAAAGAATATTTACTAGCAAGTAAATAAAATTCCCACATACGATAAAAGCGCTCATCAAACATTTTAACAATTTTATCCTTGTTTTTTTGAACATTTCTATACCAATGAGTTAACGTATGAGCGTAATGTAACCGAAGTATCTCAATATCAGTTATATTTATATTGAGTTTTTGAGTTTCATTAATAATATCAGATAGAGAAGGTATATATCCTCCAGGAAAAATATATTTTCTTATCCACGGGCTTGTTGCAGTTGGAATACCTCTTTGACCAATTGTGTGAAGAAGAAATACTCCATTTTCTTTTAATAAATCGTATGTTTTTTTTAAATAAGTTTTAAAGTATTTGATACCAACATGCTCAAACATTCCCACAGATACAATTCGATCATATTTATGAGTCTCATTTCTATAGTCTTGTATTTTAAATGAAATTTTATCAGACAAACCCTCTTCCTGAGCTCTTTTGGAAGCAGTGGCAAATTGGTTTTCTGAAAGCGTAATTCCTTTAACATTAGCCCCAGTTTGCTTAGCGATTTCTATAGCCATACCTCCCCATCCACATCCAATATCTAATACATTCATATTCTCCGTAATTTGAAGCTTGTTAATTATATGTTTTTTTTTATCAATTTGCGCCTGCTCTAAACTAATATTTTCGTTATGAAAATATGCACAGGAGTATTGCATATCTTGATCTAAAAAAAGTTTATACAAATCTTCTTTTAAATCATAATGATGTGCAACATTTTGTTTTGATTTAACAGCTTCATTGAGCTGCTGGAAAATTTTAAAATATCCAGAGAAATTCTCATATATTCTATATATAAAATTATTTTGAATAAAATCATCGTAACATGAAGTTATCAAGTCTATTAATTGTTCTATTGTGCCATCTAATATTAATATTTCTTGATTCATATAGCCTTCTCCAAAGTAAAGACCAGGATTTCTAAATAATTTTTTTTCTATTGATTTATTAGTAAGTTTAATTTTTAGATTATTTGAGCCACTTCCAAACTCATGAATTTTATCACTACTATCAATAATTGAAATTTTTTCTTTAAAATTTACTTTTTTTAAAACAGAATAAAGCATAATTTTTTTAGGAATCTATTTTAAGAAAATGACTACTAATGTCAACAAAATGAAAATGGCTGCGTAAAAACACAGCCATTAAAGAAGAAAAAATTTATGCGGCTATGCGACGATTTTTTTGAGCTTCTTTTTCTTTTTTAAGCTCTCTTTCGTCAATATAAGCAACTTCACAATGCTGTTTACAGTATGGTTTTCCAGTCAACGTTTTAGCCTCACAAAAATGAAAATCTTTTTCTTGAGGATCTCCAATTGGCCACTGACAACTAGAGAAAGTGTGTGTCACTCTATTTTGTTTAAAATAGTTTTTAATAATAGACATTATTTAGTTCCTTTTTAACCTGTAAATATTGAAATCTGTAATTATCGAAGTAGTTTATAAGATCGAAAAATCCAGTATTCAAGAACAATTATAAAAAAACTATATATCCCAATATGTTAGTATAAGAATTAAATACAACTACTATATGTAGATAATAAAACTGTTTTTTTTATCTACAAAAACGAATCGGAATTTATAAAATTAAAATTAATAGAATAATCAAGAAAAAAGCTGAATATGAGCAAATTACAATTTTTCTGGATAGCCTAGAATTCTGAGGTTTCCTAAAATAAATAAATAAAATTATTATAGACCAAAAAAAAAATAAAATTAACCAGCCAAAAATTAAAGCAATATAAAAATCATTATACATTTGAAATTTTTTTATTCAGATAGCGCTCTTTTTTGAATATATTTTTGGTGATACTCTTCAGCTTTATAAAAAGTATCAGCTTTAGTAATTGCAGTTACTATCATATTGTTGAAGGAAGTTTGATGCTTTGATTTAGATGTTTCTGCAACTTTTTTTTGAAATTCATCGAAATAATAAATGACTGAACGGTATTGACGTCCAATATCTGGACCCTGCCTATCAATAGTAGTTGGATCATGACACTTCCAAAATTCATCTACTAATGTTGAGTATGAAATAATTGCATCATCAAAATCAAGTTGCAAAACCTCAGCATGATCTGTATTTTGATAACATACACTCTCATAAGTTGGGTTTTTTGTATTACCTCCTGAATACCCTACTTCAGTTTTAATAATACCAGACATTTCTCTAAAATGTTCTTCTACACCCCAAAAACAACCTGCTCCAAATAATGCTTTTTGAATCATATATTAAATATATACACTAAATTTATTAATTCAAATTTATGACATTAAAATATCAAATAATTAATAAAAAAGATCTTTACTCAGGTTTCTTTAAATTGAAAAAATTAGAATTTATTCATCAAAAACACGATGGAAGCTGGACTGATAAAGTAGATCGAGAAATTTTTAGTGGGGCTCATGTATCTACTTTAATACCATATGATCCTGTAAGAAAAGAAATTGTGTTAATTCAACAATTCAGAGCAGGAGTGATATCAAGATATGATGATGACTATCTTTACGAAATTGTAGCAGGTATTATAGATAAAAATGAGTCGCCTGAAGAAACTGCTATAAGAGAATGTGATGAGGAAACTGGTTGTAAAGTAAATAAGATTACACCTATTCAGGGCTATTTTCCATCTCCTGGGGCATCAGAATCCTATTATCATTTGTTTTTAGGTGAAGTAAATTCATTTGAAGGTGAAAGAATAATGGGGCTTAAAAGTGAAAATGAAAATATATTAGTTAAATCTTATAAAGTTGAACAAGTAAAAAATATGTTGAAGAATAAAGAAATTAAAAATGGTTTAACGCTTATAGCACTTCAATGGTTCTTTTTAGAGTATTATAAAAACTAAGTGCCTAAACCTCTTTCATAGGGTTGAACTAATTCTTTACAAATTAGCATCATATCAAGAGTCTCGATTTTTTTATCAATTGTTTGGTATTCTTGACATTCATAAATTTCATCATCTTTTTGCAAAACAGTAACAAATAGAAGTATATATAAACCATTGACTGTCTCAATATTGTTTATAGCATAACTTTTTACTTCAAAACCTTCATTAATTAGATCTTTATAAGTTTTTTCAGACTCTTGCCATTGATCTATATTAGGATTGGCGTACGATATAGACGTAAAAAATAAAAATACGATACAAGTAAAAAACAATTTTAATTTTCTTTTAACCATTTTAAAACACCATCTATATGTTTATCTATTGGATATATAGGATAAAAAACTTTTTTAACAATTTTTTTTTCAACAATTAAAGTTAAGCGTTTTAAGTAGATTTTATCCTCAACTAAAAATGTTGGGAGGTTCAAAGCGTTCTTGAGTTCTAATTTTTCATCACTTAATACGTCAAATGGCACACTAAGACGATTAGTCATTTCTTTATTGTAATTAACGCTTTGAGTTGAAATTCCAATAGGGACTGCATTTAAACCAATAAGATCATCATAATTATCTCTAAATTTACATGTTTGTAATGTGCAGCCATTTGCTCCAGGAATTTTATTCCAATTTTCAGGAAGTGGCATGTCTGGTCTTCCGGTCATAGGAAAAAAGTAGAGTATCATTCTAAAAGTATCTGAGCGATCAAGTCGCAAATAATTTCCTTCTTGATTTGGCAATGAAATGCTAGGGATATTTAAATTTTTTAGATGATTTGCTGCATCATCATCTACTGGTATAGGAAATTTTTGACTTACACTCATTATTGTATTGTAATAATAGCCTCTTTATATCATAACAACTTATTATGACTCAAATAAAACCAACAGCGGGTCAAACAACCCCTCGCTTTGCAGATATCGCAACTTTTTTCCGTTTACCTATAGTTAAGGACTTAAATAAATTAGACTATTGTATTTGTGGAATACCATGGGATGGAGGAACAACTAATAGGCCTGGCGCAAGACATGGGCCAAGAGAAATTAGAAATGCTTCTTCACTTATCAGAACATATCACCCATCATCATTAAAAAGCCCATACGATAATTATCAAATTGCAGACATCGGTGATTGCCCAGTGAATCCTGCAGATCTACAAGACTCACTTAATAAAATAACTAGTTTTTATAACAAAATTGCTGAAACAAAAACAATACCACTTTCTATAGGAGGTGATCATCTTATTTCTCTTCCAATATTAAGAGCATTAGCAAAAAATAAACCTGTGGGAATGTTTCAATTCGATTCTCATTCAGATACATGGGATACATACTTTGGCGGATTTAAATATACTCACGGAACTCCATTTAGAAGAGCTATTGAAGAAAATCTTATTGATCCTAAAAAATATGTCATTCTCGGTTTGCGAGGTGGTCTTTATGACCCTGATGACTTAACTTGGGCAATAGATCAAGGAGTCACAATAATATCAACTGATAAATTTTATGAAATCGGTTTTAAAGAAACAATTAAAATAATAAAAGATATATTAGCAGATACTCCAACTTACTTCACCTTTGATATTGATGGAATTGATCCAACATTTGCTCCTGGAACAGGAACTCCTGAAGTTGGAGGGATTAATGTTAGAGAATCTCAATTAATTATAAGAGAATTAAGGGATTTGCATTTTATTGGAGCAGATGTTGTTGAAGTATCTCCTCCATTTGATCTTAACAATATGACTTCATTAGTTGGTGCAACAATAGCTTTTGAAATACTGTGCACTATGACAAAAACAAATTAGTATTATTCAAACTAGCTCTTGGGTAAGGCACATCTTTCATCAATAATTTTTGCATTTTTTAATTCTTTCCATAGGTCATTTGGAATTTTTATATTCAAATTAGATATATTATTATTAATTTGATCTTCTCTATCCATACCTATTACAAGAGAAGCGACCTGTTTATTAGCATAACAAAACTGCAATGCTGCAGCTGGTACTGAAACATTATACCTATTACAAATGCTTAATATTTCATTATATTTTATCTTTATATTCTCTGGAATTTTATCATAAAAATAAGTTATATTATCTCCAATACCCTTTGCAAGAATGCCAGAATTAAAAACCCCTCCAAGAATTATACCAATATTTTTTTCTTCAGCAATGGGTAGGCAGTCATCAAGCGCGCTTTGATCTAATAACGTATATCTACCTGCTAACAATATGCAGTCGAAATCACCTTCTTCTGCAAATCTTCTGCATATATCGGAATTATTTACACCTACACCAATTGCCTTAATAACTTTTTCTTCTTTTAATTTAGATATTGCCTTGTAAGCTCCTTTCATTGCAATTTTAAAATAATGATCTACTTGCTCTCCATACGTATAAGTATCAACGTCATGAATTAAACAGATATCAATTTTTGATGTATTCAATCTATGTAAAGATTGCTCAAAAGATTTCATTACACCATCATATGAATAGTCTACATTTGGAATGAAGTTTAATCCACCTGCCCATTTTCCTCTATTTATTTTTTCTTCTTTTTGTGGTGTTAAGTATCTTCCAACTTTTGTAGATAAATAATAACTATCTAAATTTAATGTTTTTAGAAAACTCCCTAATCGATGTTCACTTAGTCCATTTCCATAATAAGGGGAAGTATCATACAGATTTATATTAGAGTCATTGCAACGCGCTAGAGTTTTATAACAAGTTGCATCATCTAACTTTTCAAACAAATTTCCAATAGGTGCGCCACCAAAGCCCATTGATGATAAATATATATCAGTATTACCCAATTTTCTTTTTTGCATAATTGAATAATATTTTATACAGCAAAAATTAGAGGTACGAAACTAAACCTATTTCTTTTCTAAATCGATCTCTTATTGTAACAGCATTAAGAGGTATTGGTTTTATTGGCACATTTCCTGACTTAATTTTTGATATAATAACATAAGAATTATTTTTATCAGCCAGAGCTTTTTGTAAATTTTCATTTGTTTCTTCACCTGAGCATTCAATTACATTTTTGCAACCAGATCCAATAGCAACATTCTTTAAAGATGTACTTTCATTGGTAAAAGTTTTTTGATCACCTGTTGATCCGTATGAGCCATTATCAACAATAAGAAGTGTATAATTAGATGGAGCTCTATTACCAATTGTTGCAAGGGTGTTCATATTCATTAAAACTGATCCATCACCATCAATACTTATAACATTTTTATCAATGGATAATGATAAGCCTAAACCAATTGATGATGCTAACCCCATACTACCCAACATATAAAAGTAATTTGGACGGTCATTAATTTTATATAATTCTTGTGAAGGCAAACCAATGTTGCAGATCACAAGTTCATTTTCAATTGTTTGTTGCAAAAGATTTAATAATTCAAATCTATTCATTTAATCATCCTCCATTAAATTAAAATTAAAAAGCACAGCTACAGGACTTTCAATTACTTTGGCATGATTAGTAAAAGTTGAAATTTTATCTAAATCTTCTTCAATATTACAATGAAGCATTGGTATTCGAAGTGTGTTAAGAATATCTTCTGTGACACTTCCCATGCCGCCCTGAGCTCCCACAGGTTCCCCAGGAGTTCCTCGGTAGCTTATTAAGAAAACTACAGGTATTTGATATAATTGAAGAAGAGAAACTATAGAGTTTACTGAATTGCCAATACCAGTATTCTGCATCATAATACAAGGAAGTTTATTGCCAAGATAAGCTCCAGCGCAAATTCCCATTCCCTCTTCTTCTCTAGGAATAGCTGAATAATAAATTTCTTTATCATTCTCTAATATAGTGATCATATTAGCTAATAGTTTACATGGAACACTAAGAAAAAAATCAGCGCCGCCTGATTTTAAATTTGTTATAATCTTTTGGCTAATTTTCATCGTTTTAATTTAATACTAAAATAAAATTATAAAACAAGATTTTGTTTTATTAAAAATTGTTACGTAATTTAATCTTTATTTTAGATATATAATTGTTATTTTTTCTCAATATTGGAGAAGGAAAATTAGGATGATTAACCGCATCAGGATAATGTTGAGGCTCTAAACACATGCCATATTGAGGGCCGTATGACTTATTATACTTGCCAATATATTTATCCAACATCATATTGCCTGTATAAAACTGAATACCATGTTGATTAGTAAAATATTCAACTCCCATTCCAGTTTTTTTACTATAAATCTTAGCGGCTGACTCTCTCATGGACTGATCTTTTAAAACATAGTTATGATCAATTCCTCCAGAATTAAGAAATTCTTTACTTATTAAAAATTTATTCTTTAAATTAAATTTTGTATCTTCAATATTTATAATTTTACCAGTAGGGATAGATTGTTCATCAGTCTCACATATCGAATTAGAATTAATATGTACAACATGATCTTCATTGTTTTGATAATGATCTCCGTGACCATGAAAATTCCAATAATTATGGTTTGTAAGATTAACTAAAGTATCTTGATCTGAAATGGCTTGAAAATTTATCAAAATTTCGTTGTTATTATTTAATTCATAAATAACTTTACAATCTAGATTGCCTGGATAGTTTTCTTCCATATCGGGTGAAAGATAACTCATCACACATTTGATAGAATTTGATTTTTCCTCAATATTATCTATTTTCCATATTTTTTTATTAAAACCAACTTTACCTCCATGGAGATGATTTGGTGGAGTGTTCGGATATAATTGATAATAATTTTTATCTAAAGAGAACTTTGCAGATCCTATTCTATTTGCTACTCTTCCAATAATAGAATTAAAATAACCGTTTGACTCCAAAACGCCTTCGATATTACCATAGCCTAAAAGAACATCCTCAGTTTTATCTTCTTGATTCATCATAGGTATATTAACCTCATGAATGTATCCACCATAGGTATAAAATTTAAAGCTAAAATTATTATCGTTATGCACTTCAACTGACTCTATATTTAATTGAGATGGGTTATCTATTTTTTCTACTTTAACTTTCATTACACTTTTCTATCTCTTGTTTTTGATAAATTATTTTGACGTAAATATATAATTATACCTCCAGCAACTATAAATAAAGCACCTGGAAATAATTGATCTACTGGCCACTCTTTAAAGAAAATCCAACCCAAAATTAAAGCAAAAAATATTTCAATATAATCAAAGGGCATAATTTTACTAAGTTCTGCTTTTCTAGAACCATAAATTAATAATAAAACACCTGTTCCACCTGTAAAACCCATTAAAAACAATATAAACAAATCATATAAACTTTTGAAATTTTCCCACATATTAAATGTAATAACCAAAAGGATTGCACAGATTAAAGTGCCAATATTGGCGTAAAGATTTATTAATGGCACGGGGGTATCATTTGAAAAATTTAAGGCTGTTATTCTTGCAAGAGAATAACCAAAAGCAGCCATTACAGGAAGTAACATATAAAAATTAAAGCTTTCAGACCAAGGTCGCATAATGAATATTATACCCACAAAACCTGTTAATACGGCTAATGTTTTATACCATCCAAATTTTTCACCAAGTAGTGGTATTGCTAATAATGTAACCATCATTGGTCCTGTGTACTCCATTGTTGCAACTAAAGCATAAGGTAAATAAAGATACGAGGTATATAAACATAGTTGAGCAAAAGACATAATTAGGCCCCTTGCTAAACCAAAACGCCATCTTTTTATCACTAATTTTTTTCCACTAGCATGCCAGTCTTGTGAAAAATACAATGCAATAAAACAAGGTATCATTCCAAACAGATTTCTAAATACTGATAATTGAGCAGCTGGATAATCGTCTCTGAGGTATTTTATTGCAATACCCATACAGTCTAATAAAAATAATCCAGATAAGGAAAGCGCAACTGCTATAAATAAATTACTTTTCACCCACAACTAACGCCACATCGATCTACCCAATGATCTGGCTCAACTTCTTCTAATCCCATCTCAATATTTCCTTCCTTGCCATCTGGTGAAGCGTGAGGGCATCTTGTTCTAAAAACACATCCGGAAGGTGGGTTCATTGCACTAGGTATCTCTCCTTCAAGCTCAATAGCTTTTGATTTATTTTCAGGATCAATAGACGGAATAGAAGATAGTAATGCTTTTGTATAAGGATGTCTTGGATTTCTAAACAACTCTCTTGAAGGAGCCATCTCAACAATGTGACCAAGATACATTACAGCAACAATATCACAAACGTGAGCTACAACACTTAAATCATGGCTTATAAATAAATATGTTAAATTTAACTCATTTTGAAGTTGCTTTAAAAGATTTAATATATCAGCTTGAATTGAGACATCTAATGCAGCAACACTTTCATCCGCTACAATAAATTTTGGATTACTAACTAGTGCTCTTGCAATTGAAATACGTTGACGCTGACCCCCAGAAAAAGCATGTGGAAATCTTCTTAAGTGTTCAAGATTTAATCTACATTTGGCTGCAATATCTCGAACTCTCTCATCAGTTTCTTCTCTAGAATTTGTTATC
Source organism: uncultured Alphaproteobacteria bacterium (assembly GCA_902567135.1). Lineage (GTDB taxonomy): Bacteria > Pseudomonadota > Alphaproteobacteria > HIMB59 > CACPNW01. The sequence goes on from CACFLO010000001.1 coordinate 66,401, forward strand.
TTCATAACTTCTAAAGGTTCTGCAATTATATCTCTAACAGTCATTCGAGGACTAAGTGCAGCGTATGGGTCTTGAAAGATAAGTTGTGCTTTTTTTCTATATTCTTTCATTTCCTTTGAATTAATGGTTGTTAAATCAAAATCTCTGTCATCATCATGAAAAATTACATTTCCAGTACTTATTTTATTTGCACCTAATATTGCTCTTCCAAGTGTAGTTTTTCCAGATCCAGATTCTCCAACAAGACCAAAGAAAGATCCTTTTTTAATCTTAATGTTAATATTATTAACAGCTTTTATTTTTTGCTTCTTTGAAAGAAAATTCTCTTGGTAATCAAAAGATACCGAAAGATTGTTTACTGATACAATATTTTCACTCATGTTTTTCCACAATCAACACCACATTTATCTAACCAGTGACCTGGTTTAATCTCTACTAAACCCATCTCAATATTTTCTTCCTTACCTTCCTTTGATGCATGGGGACATCTTGTTCTAAAAACACATCCACTAGGTCTATCTAAAGGACTTGGAATATTGCCTGGAATTGGGGTAAGTGCTGCATCTAAATTATTTATATCAGGAAGAGCATTTATTAACCCTTTTGTATAGGGATGCATTGGATTTTTTAAAATTTCATTTACCGGTCCTTGCTCTACAACACTGCCAAGATACATAACTGCAACATCATCTGCTACTTGAGCAATAACACCAAGATCATGAGTGATAAATATTACACCCATATTGTATTCTTTAATAATATCTTTCATTAAATTTATTACCTGTGCTTGAATAGTTACATCTAACGCTGTTGTAGGCTCATCAGCTAACAATAGTTTAGGCATTGTTGATAAAGCCATAGCAATCATTGCGCGTTGCCTCATTCCTCCAGAGAGCTCAAAAGCATATTGATTAAATCGCTTTTCAGCATCTGCTATCCCTACCCTATTTAACATATCTATTGATATATTTTTTGCTTCCTTTTTATCCATTGGTTTATGAATCATAAGTTGCTCAACCATTTGGTAACCAATTTTAATTGCTGGGGCAAAACTAGCCATTGGTTCTTGAAAAATCATTGAAACTTTTCCACCTCTAATTTTTTTTAAATCATTTTTTGATGTAAATTTTAAAACATTTTCGTCATCAATTATTATTTCTGCATTATCATTATATATTGTATTTCCTGGATTGAGTTGCATGATAGATTTTGCTGTAACGGATTTACCAGATCCTGACTCACCAACAATACCTAAAACCTTTCCTTGATCCAATGTTAAAGAAACATTATCAATTGCTGTTATTCGACCTTCATCAGTATCAAACTTTACATCAAGATTATTTATTTCTAAAAGATGAGTCATAGAATATTAATTTTTTGTTTTGTGTGGATCTGCAGCGTCTCGAAGACCATCTCCGACATACACAAATGTTAAAATTAAAACAACTAAGAAAAAGACAGGTATAAAATACCATTGATAGTTTAGTAAAACATCTGCCTTTGTTGCATTTTGTAAAAGTACACCCAATGAATTTACAGGTTCTCTTAAACCTAAGCCTATAAAACTTAGAGCAGTTTCAGATAACAACATGTAAGGAAAGCTGATAACCAGATCAACAATTATGTAGCTTGTAAAACTTGGTAAAAGATGTCTGATAATTATATGGGTTGATGAAGCTCCACACATTTTAGCTGCAAGAATATATTCTTGACTTCTTTCACTTAATAAATGAGTTCGAACACGTCTTGCCAAAGTTGGCCAAGATATCAAACCTAATAAACAGGATATAAAGAAAAACCTGAGTTCTGAACTCCATTCAAGGGGTGCAAAAGCGGCAAGACACATAAATAAAGGTATGGGTGGAACTGTTCGAATAGCATCTGTAAACATTTGCAATAAACTATCAATCCAGCCGCCATAATATCCAGAGATACCTCCAATAATTAATGACAAAACGAAAGAGATAAACACTCCCAGTGTTCCAACAGCTAATGAAATATATATTGCACTTAAGGTTCTACTAAATAAATCTTTTCCTGCTTTATCAGTTCCAAATAGATGAATTCCACCTTCCTCCACACCAAATAAATGCGTATCAAATGTTAGTCCTGGAATTGTAAAATCTAATGCCTTACCTGGAAGATTAATACTATAATTAAAATATTTATATTCCCAACCTTTAACAAAAAAATAAACATAGCGTCTTTTTTCAGTATCTGTTTTATAAACCCATCTGAAATTTGTATCAGCTCCTCTATACTTTGTTAGAGTATGTAAAAAAGGTCTAGGAGAAAAACCGTTTTCATCCCAAAACATTGGAATTTGTGGAGCACCGTTTTCATAATTTTTATCACGACCTGCAATTGTAGGATCATATGGAGATAAAAACCCAGAAAAAAGACTGCAAACTATCATAAATAACAAGATAGATCCTGCTATCATCGCTGAACGGTTTCCAAAGAAACGCGTTCTTACTAATTGCATTTGAGTAGCAGTATAGTACGCTTCTTTCTTTTTTATACTAACTTCCACCCATGACTCCTTTTCTAATTCTTGGATCCATTATTGCTAATAATATATCGGTGACAAAATTTACAAAAACGATTGTTGCAGTTAATAAAAATATAATTGCACCTGCTAATTGTTGATCATTAGATCTAGCTAGAGCCTCAATCAATAATGCACCAGCTTCAGTTAAGATTAAAATCAATGCAACCACTGGTAGTGCACTAAAAATTCTATTTAAATCAAAACCGATCGAATTAATAACTGGTCCAAGTGAGTGCTTTGCTGGATAACGCCATAATAGACTCATACCTGATATCCCTCTAGCTCTTGCAGCCATAACATAAAGTTTATCATTTTCATCTAACATTAATGCTCTAACGGTTTGAAGTGCAAAAGCAGTAGCATTCCATCCAAGAACAAAGATTGGTAACCAAGCTCTAGCAAGAAAATCTTTTAATTTATCAGCGGACCAAGGGGCATTTTCATATTCTTGAGAAAATAAACCTGTCATCGTATCTCCATAATACACTGTCATAAAAAGCATAATACAAAGTGCTACTAAAAAATTTGGTAAAGCTATTCCAAGATAGCTAATAAATTTCAGAGACTGATCTAAAGAGACATATTTTGTCGTGGCGGAAATAATACCAACTGGTATTGCTATTAAATACGAAAAAATTAAAGCTACTAAACATATAGTAAGTGAAAGCACAAACCTCCCACTAAGAAGATCATTAATATTCATACGAAGAATACAACTATCTCCGAAATCTTGTTTAACTGCAATATCAGATACCCATTTTCCAAACCGATATAAAAAAGGCTTATCTAAACCAAGTCGCACTTTTTCTGCCTCAATATCCTCAAAGGTAATTTGCGAACCTTGAGTGTTTTTAAAAGCAAGATATCGTTCCGCACAAGTTCCTGGGACTAACTCCATCAAAGAGAAAACAATAAAACAAACTATGAGTAATGTTACTATCGATAAAAATGCTCTAGTAATTGTAAACTGTATAAAATTAATCATTATTTAATTTTTATTAATTGATATCCAAGACTAATTAGAAAAAATAAAAGCGGCAATAAAAAATTGCCGCTTTTTAAAGAATTTATTACTTTACCTTATTCGTCTAACCACCACTGTGTAGCTAGATATGGATAAGTTCTGTAATACTCATAAGAAGTTGTTTTGAATTGCGTAAAGTTTTTCAAAGCATTTCTATGATATGTTGGGAATGGTGCTTTTACAGTACCAATTAACAAAGTTTGTTCTGTTAACATAGTAGTGATTTTTTCACCCCACTCATTAGATTCAGCTGTACCTAAAGCGTATGATTGGAATTTATCAATCCCATCGCTTAAGTCGTAAACCCATTGTGGAGGTTCTACACCGTCTGAGCCATTACTATCAATGTAAGCAGCCCATAACATACCTTGAGTATGATTGAAGTAGTTACCAAATGGTGCTTTAAATGTTTCAGGATTACCTGCGATAATAGCCAAAGGTTGGCCTTTATCCCAAGCGTGAACATCTAGAGCATTTGAAGATTGTGAACCACGATATTCATCTGGTGTAACTTCTTTAAAGTTTGTTTTAACACCAACATCATTCCACATACGTGCAACTAGTTCAACTTCAACACCACCAATACCTTGAGTTGCATAGTCAATGTTCATTGCAAAAGGAGATCCATTAGGAAGCTCTCTAAAGCCATCACCATCAACATCTTTTAATCCAACTTCATCAAGTAAAGCGTTAGCTCCATCTGGATCATATTGAGTCATATGCATTTTGATTTCATCAGAAACAAAATCAGGTGCAGGTGAAATACCTACAAACTGCTCTACAACACCCATTCCATAGTAAGCAACATCGTTGATTTCATTTCTATCAAGTGCAATTGACATTGCTTGACGGAAACGAATATCACCATAGACTTTACGTTTTTCCATATCTGGATGAGTTACGTTAAAGCTAAATAGTGCAGCACCACAACCTGGGTTAATTTGAAGATTATACTCACCTGAGTCAGCACCATCTAATAATTGAGGCGCAGATTCCAGTTGAACAGATTGAGATTTATAATCAACTTCACCATTAACTAGTTTTAACAATCTAATCTCATTTTCATTGATGTATCTTTCATTTTGATAATCAATGTATGGTAATTGATTTCCAGCAGTATCAACTTGATGGAAATATGGATTAGCTGCGTACACTCTTCCCTCAGTAGTATCTTCAATAGTCATATAAGCTTCTAATGAAGGATAAGCTGCGTACACTAAGCCACTAACTAGATCAGGGTTTCTCAACATAGGAGTTGGAGTATCAGTCCAACCTGAGTTACCATAATAAGCAGCAAGAGCATCCCAACCATCTGCAAAACCTAAAGCTTGTGCATTTGCATCAGCATTAGAGTCTATTTCAGGATGAAATTGTTCTAAGAAATGTGCAGGCATAAAAAATTGATTGTATGACCATGCAATAGTTGCTGTTAAACCAGGGAAAGGTGATGGTAAGTTAAATCTAGCTGTTACATCATCAATAACATCAACAGTCATTGGTTCACCACCAACAAGAAGATAAGGGTATGGTTTTTCTCTAATGTTAGTATTCATCATTAGATCTTCATACCAAAATTCTATATCTCTAGCAGTAAATGGTTCTCCGTTAGACCACTTATGTCCTTTTCTCAGTGTAAAAGTTAAAGTTGTGAAATCATCATTCCACTCAAAACTTTTCGCAACATTTGGTACAATAGTTGTTAAGTCATCAGCAAATCTTAATAAGTTTACGTGACGAGTTGATAACATATCTGAAGTACCAGCTTCAGTTGCATTTGATAAGAAATTAATTGTACCACCGTACTTACCGATTGAATCATAAGGTCTAACAACTAGCGGCTCTTCAGGAAGTCTATCTCCAACTGGAGGTAAAGCTTTATTACCCTGAATACTTGCATTAATACTTGCAATATTTGGGTTTTCCTTAAATTGCATTTCGCAACCTGCTAATTGTTCAAACTCATCTAATTCGTACTGTTGAGTATACTGTCCAGCATCAACACCATTTGGATTACTTTGAGTTGAACCATTACCTGCGCAAGCACCAGCAAAAGAATAACTACTCCATGATATTGAAGCTAAAGAAAATACAACAGCTAAAATTAATTTTTTAAACATATTATTTCTCCTCTTTAAATTTAAAGTAATGATGAAGTCATTACATATATAAGCTTAAAATACAAAAAAAATTTGACAGGTTTATTACATTTATTTTGTAAAAATTTGAATTGGCAATTAAAGCCAAACTGGGTTTGTCCAAGCAAAATCGCCAGAATCATTAGCAATACTGACCCTAAACCACTCTGATGGATACTTTTTTAGGTCAAATTCAGCCTTTGTAATATTTTTCCCATTCTGACTCATGGATTTAGCTCCTTGACCAACAACACACACTTGATTTGAAGGGGAGCACTGGATATTTACTTGATAGCTATTAATTTCAAACTCGAAAATTTCAACTCCTGTAGAAGAATAATATTGTCCATTTTTTAATGCATTTAAAATTGAGCTTTCTGATAATTTATCTGCAGCAACCATCACCCATCCACCTCCACAATCTTGCATTTTAAAATGAGAGTCATCAGTAGCAGTTAAAAATATTCTATTATTTTCTTGTAATAAATAGTCTGCTGCTGCAGTACCAAAACCACGTTGAGCTTCTATATGGCATGAATGATTATAAATTTCAATACCATGTGCATGACTTAAAGAAAGACATTCATCAAATGTTAGAGAATACCATTCTGGATGAGCTATTGTAACAAACGCACCTGCTTCAATTGCTCTTTGAACTAAATGAGTTGCTGTTTCTTTTTCATCAGCACATTTAAAATCTAACGGTAAACCATTTGCAACAATATGCCAAAGTCCATCTTTAACATATTTTTTACCTAGGCAATGAAGTTCTGCTGATGGAATGGTTATAAAGTCTTTTTGATTAAGATGTTTTGTTTCTAATACTGTTTCAGCTGCAAAGTTAGTATCTTTCCACAAATGATCTGAAAGGCATGTAAAATCATAACCTATTTCCTTATACTTATTAACAACTTCTTGTGGATTTAAAGCTCCATCTGAATGATTTGAATGTCCATGCAAATTACCTTTAAAGTACTTATGTTTATTTTTTGAAGGTAATAAATGCATAAAAATTATTAGACTAAATTTATTTATTTTTAATCAAAATAAAATCTATATAATTTCATGCATGTTAACAACAGTTATTGGAGCTTACCCTAAACCAAATTATTTAAAAATTACTGATTGGTTTAATGCATCAGGGGGAACAGACACTCAATTTCCTACAAAGTTTTATAATAATGAGATTAAACAAATGGGTAATGAAGCTGAAGATTTATTTATTCGTGCTACTAAAGAAATTATTCATGATCAAGAAGAGTGTGGCATTGATATAATTACAGATGGTGAAGTTCGTAGAGAAAATTATATTCACTATCACTGTAGGCATTTAAAAGGTATAGATTTTAATAATCTTACTGAAAAAGTTGCAAGAACAGGGAATTATAAATGTTGGCTGCCAACAATAACGAACAAAGTATCAGCAGCAGATCCTTTCTTAGTAGAAGAATGGAAAAGTAATCAAACTCTAACAAATAAACCATTAAAAATTACAATTCCTGGACCTATGACTATTACGGATACTATTGCTAATACATATTACAAATCAGATGAGGAACTCGGAAATGATTTAGCAATAGCTATTAATACAGAGATAAAAAGATTAGTAGGTGCGGGCTGTAAATATATTCAAGTTGATGAACCCTTATTTGCAAGAAAACCTGCAAATGCTTTAGCTTTTGGAATACAGAATTTAGAAAAATGTTTCGAGGGAATAAATCAAAATGATGTTGAAAAAATAACACATATCTGCTGCGGATACCCAGATAAAATTGATGCAGTTGATTATCCTAAAGCACCTTTAGATTCATATAAAAAAATCGCTATGCAGCTTGATAATTCAATAATTGATAGTGTATCTATTGAAGATGCTCACCGCTATAATGATTTAACATTACTTAAAGATTATAAACAGACAAAAGTAATTTTTGGACTTATCAAGATAGCTAGTTCTACAATTGAAACTGTTGAGGAAATTGAAGCAAGAATAGTTGAGGCGCTTAAAAATATTTCTAAAGATCGATTAATTGCTGCCCCTGATTGTGGTCTTGGACATTTAAGTAGAGATTTAGCAATAAAAAAACTAAAAATAATGTCTCAAGCTGTTAAAAAGTTTTATTAATAACAATGATTGATTCATCAAGAAAAGGACAAAGTTATTACATGATCAAGCCAAATGCAATTCTAGAAGTAAATTTAAAAAATCTTGTATACAATTATAAAAAACTTTCCAAAATAGCCAATAATTCTGCTTGTGCAGCAGTAATTAAAGCAGATGCATATGGTACTGGTGTTTTAAAAATATTTGAAACTTTATATAAAAACAATTGCAGACATTTTTTTGTTGCAACTACCGAAGAAGCTTTGGAAATTAGAAAAAAAAAATCAAAAGGTAGTGTGTATGTTTTAAATGGATTGGAAAATACTAAATTACAAATATTTTATAATCACAATATCATTCCTATAATAAATGATAAAAATGAATTTAATGTTATATCAAAAAATTTAAATAAATTTAAAAAATTTAAATATGGAATACATGTTGATACAGGCATCAACAGGCTAGGAATAAATTATCATGAATTCTTCAAATTAAATTTTACTAATAAAAAATTTAGTATTTTAATTAGTCATTTATCAAGTTCAGATGAAGATAAAAGTAGTTATAATAATTTACAAAATAATAAATTTAAAAAAATATTTAACCTGAATATTAATACTGAATACAAAAGTTTATCAAATTCTATGGCATTAAATTTAGGAAAAAATTTCCATCATGATCTAGTTAGGTCGGGTATTGCTTTATATGGTGGACATTTAAATACAAAGATGAAAAAAATCATCAAGCCTGTTGTCACCTTAAAGAGTAAAATTTTACAAATTAAAGAAATTAATAAAAATGAATTTATTGGCTACAATAACACTTTTAAAACCAAAAAAAAAATTACAGTAGCAATTATAGGTATTGGGTATGCTGATGGAATTTCAAGAATATTAAGTAATAAGGGAAAAGTGTATTTAAATAATCAGAGTTTTAAGATTTTAGGCCGTATATCCATGGACACTATCACCATTGATATTTCGCAAAAAAGTAATTTGCTAAAAGTTGGAGATTACATGGAATTAATTAATCATGCCCACGGAATAGATAAAATAGCAAAACAATGTAATACAATTTCTCATGAAATTCTAACTTCGATTTCTAAGAGAGTCAATAGAGTTTATGTTTAGAATTACTCATAGGCAATTACACTAATGATTTCAAACATAATAGAGGCAGCAACCATTGACGTTATATTATTTTTTTGATCTTTAGTAGGCATTAAACATACAACATCTCCACCTATAACATTTTTATTTTTTACTGATTGAATTAATGCTTTTGCTTCATCAATTGTAAAACCAGTAAAACTTGGCTCAATATTTGAAACTGCAGGAGCTACTGAAGAATCTAAAGAATCTAAATCAAAAGTAATGTAAACTGGATTATCGCCTATTTTATCAAGAGTTTCATCTATGACATCTTTAATACCTCTCTTGTGAAACTCTTGCATAGTAACGACATTGTAACCAAGATCATAACTTGGTTGTAGCCAGTCCAATGTACGTGGATTACCTCTCATTCCAATTTGCATACTATTTTTTGGATTAATAATACCTTGATCAACAAGATAAGCACCCCAATGTGCAGCACTCTTTTTTGCACCCATAAAGTGATCTAGTTGACTAAAAGTATCAGTATGAGCATCAATATGAAGAAAGGATATTTTTGTTCCTTTTGTCATTTCTAAATTATTAGATCCCAATCCTTGTAAAATACCCCCTGTAATTGAATGATCACCACCAATAGATACAACTGGTTTTTTTTCTTTAGCTATGTTTGTATAAAAATTTGTAATATCCTCAATACATCGCTCATTATTATTTGCATGTGGAAGAGCAACATCACCTAAATCAAATATTTTTTTTTCTTTCCAAGGATTAATATTAAAATCTAAATGAACTCTTCTTAGTCCAGCAGATACATTCCTTACAGCTCTTGGTCCTAAATGCTGATCTCTCTCTGTAGTGCCATTACCAGTACTATGAGGAACACCAACTAATGCTATATCACAATTTGATATGTCTTTTCTATTTTCACACCGAAATAATGTTGGTATTCCCCACCAATACATTGTTTCCATCATCAACTCATCATTGGAGTTACTCATTTTAAATAGATTAATTTATTGCTTTGCTTGGATCAACAAAATTATAACCTAAATCTTCTGCAACTGCCTTATAAGTTACATTGCCTTGGCAAATATTTAGGCCAGCAAGGAAATTTGCATCACTACTCAAAGCATCTCTATAACCACTTTGTGCCAGTTTCAAAACAAATGGTAAAGTTGCACTATTCAAAGCGATAGTAGACGTCATAGGAACGCCGCCTGGCATATTGGCAACACAGTAATGAACAACATCATCAATTACATATGTTGGATTTGCATGAGTCGTTGGTTTACTTGTTTCTACACACCCACCTTGATCTATAGCAACATCGACGATTACTGATCCTCTTTTCATATCTGTAATCATTTCCCTTGATATTAATTTTGGAGCATTAGCACCAGGAATTAAGACACCTCCAATTAATATATCTGTTTCAACAACATAATCTTTTAAATTTATATGATCAGAGACTAAAGGAATAATTCTATCACCAAACTTCATTTGAAGTTCTTCAAGACGAGATTCCGATTTATCGACAATATGAACTTTTGCTTCCATGCCTGATGCAATCGCTGCAGCATTTTCACCTACAACGCCACCACCTAAAATTAGCACATTTCCAGGATTAACTCCTGGAGCCCCACCAATTAATAATCCTCTGCCACCTTGAGGTTTCTCCAAGCAATGTGCTCCAGCTTGAACAGACATTCTTCCTGCAACAGCACTCATTGGGGCCAATAAAGGTAATCTATTATTTTCATCAGTGACAGTTTCATAGGCAATACAAATGGATTTTGAGTTAATTAAACCTTTTGTTAATTCTGGAGCTGCAGATAAATGTAAGTAAGTGAATAAGATTTGATTTTCTCGTAACATATTAACCTCTTCAGATTGAGGTTCTTTAACTTTTACAATCATATCAGAGTCATTAAAAACATCAGCAGCAGTTGAAGCTATTTTAGCTCCAGCTTTTTCATAATCAGCATTTTCAAAACCTGCACCAAAACCAGCGTCTTTCTGAACTAAAACATCGTGTCCATGATTAGTTAATTCTTGAACGCTTAAAGGAGTAAGGCCGACCCTAGATTCTTGTGCTTTAATTTCAGATGGAAGACCAACTTTCACTATTGTTCCTTAAAATAATTAGTAATACCTGTTCTAAGTTTCTCAATAATTTCATCAATATGTTTTTTTTCTGAAATAAAAGGTGGCGCTACTATTAAACAATCACCCGTTGCTTTTAGGCTGAGACCTGAGGCAAACAAAGATTTAAAACATGCATAACCAGCTTTACCAAGACGCTCATCCATTCGTAAATCAATACCGCCCATCATCCCATAGCCTCTAATATCTGCAATACCTTCAATATCTTTTAGACTGAACAAACCATCTAAAAAGTATGGGGACATTTCTTTAGCACGATTAAATAAATCTTCTTTTTTAAAAATATCTTGCATCGCTAAACCAGCTGCAACTGAACATGGTATTGCTGAATATGTATAACCATGAAAAAATTCAATAGCGCCTTTAGGTGCGGCATCTACCATAGAGTCATAAATGTGCTCTCTTGATGCTACTGCTCCAAGTGGAACCACACCATTAGTAATAGCTTTTGCCATTGTCATAATATCAGGAGTAACATCAAATGCTTGGGCTCCAAATGGTTCACCCATTCTACCCCAGCCAGTTATAACTTCATCAAAGACAAGAAGAATGCCATGCTTATCACAAATCTCTCTTAATTTTTTTAAATATCCTTTTGGTGGTACTAAAGTTCCTGTGGAACCAGCTACAGGCTCTACAATACATGCTGCAATATTTTCTCCACCTATATGACCTGCTATGCGTTCTAAATCTTCTGCCAAATAATCACCTGTTGCAGGTTCGCCTCTTACAAATTTATTATCTGGAAGATGTGTATGGCGTAAATGATGTACGTTTGGCATCAAGATACTTGAAAAAGTTTTTCTATTGGCAACCATTCCTCCAACAGAAATTCCTCCAATGTTCATTCCGTGATAACCTCTCTCGCGACCAACAATATGATGTCTGTGTCCTTCACCTTTTGCTTTGAAGTAGGCTATTGCAGTTTTAATTGCCGTATCAACTGCAGATGAACCACACATAGTAAAAAAAATTCTATTTAAATCTTCAGGTGTATGTTTAGAAATTCTTCTTGCCAATTCAAATGAACCGTTAAATCCTTGTTGAAAGGGTTGAACATAATCAAGTTGTTCAAGTTGTTTATATACCGCTTCTCTGATTTCCTGACGTCCATGACCTGCTGGACTACAAAACAATCCCGAACTTGCATCTATTAATTGATTGCCATGATGGTCAGTGTAGTACATTCCTTCGGCTTTGACCATTAGCCTTGGATTATTTTTAAAATCATCATTCGATGTAAATGGCATCCAATGTTCTTCAAGTGAATTTGGTAATTCGTTTCTATTTTCTAAATCCATAATTATCCCTAAATAAGCAAATTTTATTAAGCCTTACATCATAGAAATAGCTAATCCAAGAAGAATTCTTGCTGTTTTTCTTAATTTCATAGGAAAATTTAACACCCTAGTATAGAAGAAAAAAATTCATTTATGCTACAATCAAAAGAATCTCAAATTCCTAATAATTTAATATCATTGGCTAAAAAAACGCCTAATCTTTCAGCAGGAATCATTTGTGCTAATCATGACTCCTCAATGGAATCAGCTAAAAAATCAGTTGAGTTAAATCTTATAAACCCAATTTTTATTGGCAACAAACAAGAGATCAATGAAAAGGCTGAAAAAATTGAATGGGATATAAATGCTTATGAAATAATTAATTCTTCTAATGATGTAGAGGCTGCAATTATTGGGGCAGAACTTGGAAGAGATAATAAAATAAAAGTAATGATTAAAGGCAATCTTCATACAGATGTTTTAATGAGAGCCTACTTAAAAAAAGAATTTGGTCTTATTGAAGGAAAAAGATTAAGCCATATTTGGCATATGACAATTTTAAAAGATGATAAACCACTTTTTATAACTGATGGAGCTTTAAATGTTGCGCCTCGTATTGATGTCAAAATGCATATACTTAAAAATGTTATTGAATTTGCAAACCAAATCGATATTGCAAAACCAAGAGTAGCTATCTTATCAGGCACAGAAGATCCAATTGAAAGTATGCCAAGTTCTGTAGAGGCAAAAGAGTTAATGGAACGTGCAAAAAATGAAAATATTAATGCTTATGTTCATGGACCTTTAGCTTTTGATAATGCTATTTCTCCAGAAGCTGCTGCAATTAAAAATATTTCTAATGAAGTCGCTGGAAAAGCTGATATTCTTTTGGTTCCGAATTTAGAAACGGGTAACGCTTTATCAAAAATCATGGTTTACTTTATGGGAGCTTGCGCTGCTGGTTTTATTGTTGGCGGTAAAGTTCCTGTTGTTGTAACAAGTAGAGCAGATAGTTCTGCATCACGAATAGCATCTATCGCAGCTTCCGTTATAGCTGCGCAATAGTGAAAAAAAATAGATTAATAAATGTTGCTTTATTGGCAATTGGAGCAACTTTCTTTGGTTCATTTATGGGGGCTGGAGTAAAATTACTCTCTACTGATCTTCATCCAATCATTATTTGTTTTTATCGATGCTTAATGGGATTGATAATTATTACTCCTTTTGTAGCAAGAAATAATTTTAAAGCACTTAAATCAAGTAATACCAAACTTCAATTAATTAGAGCTTCAATAAATATCATTTCAATGATTTGTTGGTTTTCTGCAATTGGAATGATGCATTTTGAAAAAGCTACAGCTCTTGGATTTACAACACCTTTATTTACAACTGTTTTAGCTGTTATTATTCTAGGTGAGGTAATTCGCTTTCATAGAACAGCAGCTCTAATCTTAGGTTTTGTTGGAATTATTATTATTATTCGTCCTGGCTACATGCCTTTTGAATTTGGCACACTATTGATGCTTGCTGCCTCTTTTAGTTTTTCTTTTGTTTTAATCTTAGTTAAAAAATTGTCTGATACCGATTCTAGTTTAACAATTATTTTTTATCATTTGCTATACATGACTCCTGTTTTTTTTATTATTTCCCTATTTTTTTGGGAAAGCGTTAACTTTAATCAATTAATAATTTTTGCATTTATGGGTGCGGCAGGATTGTTATCACATTGGTGTTTAGCGCAAGCTTTCAAACTTTCTGATACTACTTTTGTGATGCCACTTCAATTTACTAAATTAATATGGGCTTCTTTAATCGGATTATTTATATTTGCTGAACAACCAGACATTTGGACTTGGATTGGAGGTATAGTTATATTTATCTCTGTTCTCTATATTACTTACCGTGAAGCATTTAAAAAGAAAGGAACAAAAAAACCTATTCAAGTTGATAGAGCTATCATAAATTAATGGATATTTAAAAATTACTTTAAAAACTTTTTTAATTATTAAATTAATCTTAATGTGCTGTATGTGCTGTTGTTGAGTGTTTTCTTCCAGAAAATACATAGTCTCTAATTTCCGTCACTTCTTCTTGGGAAATTTTATTTGCAATAACTGCAAATTTATCAGAAATTTTAACTGAGAAATATACAGAAGTTAAAAGCACAATGATTATTCCTAAAGGTATATATTTCATAAGTTGTAGCCTTTCTTAATATTTTCAATATCCTTATTATTATACAAAAATTTAAATGATAATACCATACCATTAAATCTACTTAAACCAATGGTTTGGAGAATTTTTAAATAAATACCCTAAAGAATATTATAATTATTTTGCGGTCCAGCCACCATCTATCACTAAGGATGAGCCAGTAATCATAGAGGAGGCATTCGATGCTAAATATACTACGGCCGTTGCAATATCACTTTCAGTACCAAAACGTCCCAAAGGAATATTATTCATCATTGTTTTCTTAAATTTTTTATTTTCAAAAAATTTTTTTACCATTGGTGTTTCAACAAAAGTAGGGCAGACTGTATTTACTCGTATATTTTTTTTTGCCAAATCTAACGCCATCCCTCTTGTTAAACCTTCAAGACCAAATTTTGTCATATTATAAATACTTCTATTTGGTGCTCCAACTTTCCCTAATTGAGAAGACATATTGATAATAGAACCACCTTTTGATTTTCTATTTTTTGACTCTAGCATAACTTTTGCAGCCATCTGTGCTACATGAAAAGCAGCTTTCATATTTAAATCAACTACATAATCCATGTCTTCTTTTTTAATTTTAGTAAAATGATCTGGTCGATTAGCACCTGCATTGTTTACTAATATATCTAAAGAAGAAACTTTATTAAATACGTTTTTTACATCTTCATAGTTTGAAACACCACATATATACGATTTACATTTTCTCTTAAGTTTAGTGATTTGTTTTTCAACTTTATCTAAATCGCTTTTAGTCCTACTAAGAATAATAAGATTAGCACCCGCCTCTGCCAAAGCTACAGCACAAGCTTTACCAATACCCTTGCCAGCTCCTGTAACTAAAGCTGTTTTATTTTTTACTTGTGTTTGCTGTAAATACATTGTGTAAAATATAACATTAATATTAAATTCCTTCTAACCTTTTACTGCTCCAGCTGTTAATCCACTAACAATCTGTCTTTGAAAAAACAGTACAAAAAAGAATAATGGAGCAGTTGCTGAAACAACGGCTGCTACAGCATACATTACTTTACCTTCTTCTTGGACAGTACCTAGAAAACTTGCAATTGCTGGAATCATTGTTTCATTTTCATCTGAAAGCAACATGGATGTAACTGTAAAATCATTGTAAGCAAGAAGGAAACTAAATAATCCAGTAGTGATTACACCTGGCCACATTATAGGAATGATCACATATCTAAATGCTTGAAATCTATTACAACCATCGCACATAGCGCTTTCATCTAAATCTTTTGGTATGTTTAAAAAAAATGAATGTAGCATCCACAAAGTAAAAGGTTGGTTAATTGCAACAAGCACAATTATTGTTGTGGGCAGAATTCCCCAAACATTCCATGCAAAAAAAGGTTGAAGATATCCTGAAATCAAAGTCATATGAGGCATCGCACGAAAGATAAGACCTGCCATTAAAATCCAGAAGGCGTAGCGATAAGTAGACCTTGCAAGAGCATAACCACCTAAAGTCCCAAAAGTAAGAGAAATTAAAACTGTAAAAAATACTACTATGCTTGTATTAATAACGGCGCGCCAAAATTCTTCTTCAATCCAAGAGCCATAATATCCACCCATAGTAAAAAAACTGCCTGTTTGTTTTTCAGTATGAAAGCCAAATATTGCATTTGACCAATCAGCTTTTGAAAAAAAATCAGCTTGTACTTTGAAGGATCCCCACAATGTCCAAATAAAAGGAAACATAGCAACAATCAACCAAAGAGCTACAAATATAAAAGCAATAATACGAACTGGGGTTAATTTATTTTCAATTTTTGTATTCACAAATTCCTAACCTTTATTTTTTTCTTTAAAATCTCGCCATGTTCGAATTAGTACGGGCAAAAGTAAAATTGCTACACCAAAAATAGTAATCATAGATGTAGCACCTGCGGCGTTATAGAGAGGGTAAGCACTTTCTCGCAAATGATTCCATATTAACCACGATATTGAGGTGGCGTGCGCTTCAGCTCTAAAACCTATGATTGGTTCAAAAACTCTAAAATTATCCATCAAAAGTATTAAAGTTATGAAAATAGCAAGTGGCATTAAATGAGGAATAACAACGTGGCGTATTCTTTGAAATTTTGATGCTCCATCTATTGTTGCCGCCTCTATTGTTTCTTGAGGAACCGTTTGAAGACCTGCATAAAAAACAATAAAACTAAAAGGCATCAAATGCCAAATACCGTATACCATTAACATAATCCAGGTAAGCACAGGTGATGCTTTCAAGCTAAGAGAATTATCATTAAATATTTTTTGGAGTGTAGCTCCAATCACACCATCACCGTCAACCATCCAGAAAAGTATCAATGAGCCAACAAGAGGTGTAACTATCATTGGAAGAAGAGATGCAAAAATTGTTGGACCTTTAAACATCTTTGGAAGATTGTTAACTCCAACGGCAACTAAAAAACCAAGAAATAAGACAAAGGGAGTAACTATAAAGGTATAAGTAAGAGTGAAACTGAGCGCTCTATATAAGGGGTAATTATATAATTTTTTAACAAAAACTGTAAAACTATCCGAGCTCTTCCAAGCCTCTCCTAATTCATCAAATGCAAAATGCATTCTGTTTGAATACGTTTTAAATCCATTAAATTTACCAAGAGGTGCTTTTTCTTTTAACTTTGCGGAAGCTTCAGTATCCACAGATGTTGTTGTCTCACAACCAAAAGGATCACAATTTTCTGTAACAATTATTACTTGTTTATGTTCAATATGTAGAGATTGAATAAAAACAGAAACTATAGGTATTGCAATAAATAAAAACATTACGCTTAATGAAGGAAGAGAAAATAATAAGAATGTGCTGTGCTTCATTATGCGATTTTAAATTACATAGAAAGATACAAGGGGTTTTCAAATTTGAAAACCCCTTTTTACTGATTTATTTATATTGACTACAGATAACCTGCGTCTTTAGCAGCTGTTTCGTAAACAGCCTCTACATCACTAAGTGCTTGTTCAGCGCTCTCTGATCCCTTTAAAAAATCAACTAGCTCTGCACCTAATGCATTGTGCAGCAAGCCCATTTGAGCAAACATTGGGTAAGATTTAGCACCGCCTTGAGCAGTTGCAGAAACTCCTGCTGCAGCTGGACCAGGTTTAAAACCATCAATTAACCAAATTGCATCATCATTATTAGCAGCAACCATTTCTGAAGTCATACCACTTACAAGTGCTGCAAAAGTTGCTTCTGCTTCACTGTCAGACACGTTAGTAGCTATAGTTATTCCATCCCACCATAAAGTTGCTCCTGGTATTGAACCACCAGTAACAGTTGGAGCTGCAGATAGAACAGTATTTGAAGTCACTTCAGCTGAAGAACCTTCATTATCTAGTATAACTCCTCCGCGAGAACCCCACATAAAGCCAATTGCCGCTTGACCAGCTTCCCATAATCCTTGCGTATCATCAGATGCCTGCGTTAAATGATCTTCGTGAGCATACTCTACAAGAGCTTTCATTGTTTCTAGAGCAGCAACACCTTTGGCATTATTAATAGATGCTTCAGCACTACCAGGCTTAAAGAATTCTCCACCATGTGCTAGGTATATAGTGTTAAATACTTCACCAACATTCCATCCGACTTTGAGATTCATTACAAGTGGATGCTCCATGATACCAGCTGCACGTATTTTTTCAGCAGCAGAAATTACTTCATCATAAGTTGCTGGTATTCCATCAACTCCAGATTTTTCTAAAATATCTGTTCTATAATACATGTGCTGAGAATTTGCCATAAAAGCTATTGCCATTATTTTTCCATCAATAGTTATCAGTTGGTTAGATTTTAAGTGCCCACCATATTTTTCAACTAAATCATCTAATGGTCTAACAAGCCCATCGTTCATTAATTGAACTAGAGTAGAGTTAGCTACAATAACTGAAGTATACTCTGCTGGATTTGGTGTTTGAGCAGCATTCATTATTTGACGTGCTTCGGTAGTATGATTTCGATTGAATTCAGAAGCAGATCCTGCACAATTACTTTCAGCAGAATTTGCTATTGCGTGAATTGCTGGAAAATCACTTGCTAGAATTCGGATTGATTGCCCATTAGGTCCACAATCAGCTGCATACAATGATGAGCTGAAAAATAGGGAAATAAATCCAACTAATATTAATTTTTTAAATATCATTTTTCCTCCCTATTAATTACCCTTAAAATAAATTGTTATGTTAAGAGAATTAATATTATAAATATTTATAATTAATATATTGCATTGTTTTGAATAAATATGCAATGTAATGAATAATATTTCGGTGGATAAAGGCATAAATGAAAACTAAATTAAAGAATCCAACATCCCAGAATGTGGCCACATTAGCTGGTGTATCCCAGTCAGCAGTCTCTCGGTGCTTCACCAAAGGAGCCAGTATCTCAAGTCGCACAAAATTACGCGTCATCGAAGCTGCTAAAAAATTGGGCTATAAACATCAAACTATTCAGCATTCTTTTTCTTCATCAGTGGATGGTGGGCTAGTGGGCGTAATATTACCCTATATCACCAATAGATATTATCCTGAAGTCCTAACTGAATTACATGAGGCTCTTCGAATGAGTGGGTACAGGATACTTTTGATTACAACCGATGATGGTGAAGAACTTGATAACAACTTAATTCAACCTTACCTAAAAGAGAGATTGGTTGCGATTGTTTCGGCTACAAAGCCTACGGATACATTTGTAGAAAATTGTTTATCCAAACAAATTCAACTTATCGCTTTTAATAGAAATTGGAAAATACCCACATTGAGTTCTGTAGCTTGTGATCACAGATATGGTGGAGAAGCAGCGGCAGAACATTTCATTACCAATGGACATATTAATATAGGAATAGTTGAAGGACCAACTGGATCCTTTGTAAGTAATGAAAGATGTAAAGGTTTTAAAAACCATTTTAAAAATTTAAACAAAATTAAACTTTTTCATGAAAGAGGAAATTTTACATATGAAGGAGGTTTCGAGTCAGCAAAAAAACTTTTAAAAAAAAATATTACAGCATTGTTTTGTGCTGACGATACTATGGCTTTTGGTTGCCTTGATTATATTAAAGAAAATACAAAATTAAATATCCCAAAAGAAATAGAGATAATTGGATATGATGACATATCAACAGCAAATTGGCATTCATATAATTTAACAACAATTAGACAACCTATTAGACAAATGTCAAAGCTTGTTACCCAAATTATAGATGATAATATAAAGGATCCAGAATTTGAGCCTATTAATCATGTAATACAAGGCAAATTTATTTATCGAAATACAACTAGATAAAAAATTAACAATTCAAATTATATTTGAGGCTATTTTAGCACCTTTAACTAGGGAGTCTAATTTTTCATAACAAATTTTCTCGTCAACTTTTCCAAATCCAGCAAATGTACTAAAACCACAATCTGTACCTGCCATAATCTGATCTTTTGGAACAACACTTGCAAATTGTCTAAGTCGATCTGAAACAACTTCAGGGTGTTCAACAAAATTCGATGTGGAATCAATAACCCCTGGAACAATAACTTTATCTTTTGGTAATTTAATATTCTCAAACACCTTCCATTCATGTGCATGTCTTGGATTTGAAGACTCAATTAACAAGTATTTAGTTTTAGCTTTTAGAACAATTGGTAAAATTTTCTCCAAACCAACATCAAAAGTATGAGGCCCTTCATAATTACCCCAGCAAATATGAATTCTAATTTGATCCTGTGGAACTGCTGCGAGAGAAGCATTGAGAGCTTCAATTTGTTTTTCAGCGCGATGTAAAAAACTTTTTTCATCCATATCTTTGAAATTCATATGTCTAGCTAAAGCCAAATCAGGACAATCAATTTGTAAATATAAATTTTTTGATGTAATTTTTTCATATTCATCAGACATTATTGAAGAGAGCTTTTCAAGATATTCATCATCATTTTTATAATATTTGTTTGGTAAAAAAACATTTATAACTCCTGGGGAAGCAGAATTCATAAAGCCGTTTTTATGGTTGTTTGATTTAAGAGCAGATGTAAAATTATTTATATCTTTTAAAAGATCACTATTTTTTTTAAGTGACAGCTCTCCAGTACAACAGGGACGGGTGTAAGTAGGCGTTCCACCACTTTTGGCAATTTTTTCTTTATATTCGGGAAATGCATCCAAATCAGCAGGGGTTCTTCTTTCACTTTCTCCAGAAAAGCCATTTATTCTCTCTTTGACATAGGTAGCATAACTGATTTTACTCATTTCCCCATCACTGATAAAATCAATACCAATATCTAATTGTTTTTTTACAATTTCATGCACATTTTGAGATACTACTTCATCAAACTCATTTAAATTAAAACTTTCTCCCTTATCTTTAGTAAAAAGAAATTCAGATAATATTTTTGAACGTGGTAAACTTCCAACATGTGTTGTTAAAATTTTCGTATTCAATGTTTATCTATCCTTAACCAGTTTTCATTAAAATTTGTTTCCATATTGCAGTTTCATCAAATAAAACCCACTCATTTTTTATACCTCTGGGACCAAATTCTGCATGAGAAATTCCCATTACATAAACTTCTGCTTGACTAGAATTGCCAAAATACCCAGGACCAGAGTGAATACCATTTAAAGACCATCTTATCGCTGCTTTTCTATATGCTGCAGGCTCATCCAGATAACTGACATGTTCAATTTTAAATGTCACTTCAGGAAAGGAAGAAAAAATTGATGACCAAAAAGATTTAACCTCGTCTACTCCATACGCTTTAAGACCACTAGGTTGTTCTTGATTAATAGATCTGTCATAAAATTTTTCAATACTATCCAAATCCTTTTGAAATATAGTTTTTAATATTTCAGCATATTCATAACCAGTGTTATTTTTAGGCAAACTTAACTGGGTATATTTTAAATCTAGAGGTGTATTTTGATTAAAAGGTATAGAGCATTTTGTTACACCACCTTGCTTATCAATTAATGTTTTAGCATAGGTTTTTGGATCTAAATTTAACTGTCTGACTATTGCTCCCTGATCTCTAACCAACCATTCATCATAAACTTGATTATTTTTACAAGCACAATCTGCTATAACTCTGTAAGATAGTTTAATTCCTGTGGCTTTTCCGTAAATTCCATCATTTAGATGAGTTGCTTTTGTTAAAATACGATGCGAAGATAAATAACCATCATTTTCATTACCTATCCAAATAACATCCTCTCCAAGAAGTTGCCGATCTGGAAATTCGTCAAGCGTAGCATAAGTTGCTTTTACTACTGTATCAGGTCCGTAGATAACTCCATCAGGAGATCTTACCGGAATTCCCTTTGCATAATACTCTCTAATTGACTCAACATCTTTATCCTCCCAAATCTGATGGGTAATCTTAAGAATATAATCAGGCAGATCTTTAAATTTTTTATCAAATCCCTGCATTAAATTATTTTTTTTGACGAATTATAAAAATACTACCCTTATCTCCACTTATATTTTTGAGACTCCTTGAAGAGTTTTTTGGGGGAGAAAAGGCATCTTTAGGGCCTATTTTAACCTTTGATTCATTACATGTAATTTCCCACTCACCCTCTAGGCATAAATAAACTTCAGACTCAGGCAAAGTATAAGTATGTATATGTGCATTTTCTCCATGCAATAGGGTAAGCCCAAAACCAGTTTTATGATCTATGTTAGGATTAAAATCTTTATTGTGAATAT
The DNA here is from genome assembly GCA_902567135.1 of uncultured Alphaproteobacteria bacterium. Lineage (GTDB taxonomy): Bacteria > Pseudomonadota > Alphaproteobacteria > HIMB59 > CACPNW01. Next base: position 88,693 of record CACFLO010000001.1, read on the forward strand.
TGAAGCTATCTAAGTAATTTAAAATCGAATTTGAATTATAATGTTCATCATCTAGAAAATATTTGTTTTGATCTACAGAACGAATAACAAATTTTTCAATCTCTTGTGATGTGTAGTGATCAAATTGATTTAATTCATTTTCTTGCAAGGGTTCAATTAATTTTTTTCCATTTGGTATTTCATTTTTATCTAAATCAATTAAAGAGTTATCATCTAGTAAAACCATACCAGTTTCTTTTGCTTTTTTTAATAAAGATGGGGTCCAAGTAATCACACCAGGGTCATTTTCACCAAGTACAACAAACATTAAAGCTTGTTGATCACTAACATTTTGAAAACCTCTAAACATGTTAGTCGGAAAAGAAGCAACATCACCTCTATGCAATACTATTTCCCCTTCTTTGCCATCGGTACCCCAGTAGAAACGCCATGATCCAGAAAAAATTAAAAAAACTTCAGCAGTTGTATGACTATGTAATCCTGAACCGTTCATTGGGGCTGCACTTACAGCCCCTATATTAAAACCGTGTGCTTCTGCTATTTTGACATTTTGTTTTGTATCTTCACTAACACCAGGTCCAACTATAGAATAATTTAATCTATCCTGATGACCCTTTAACTTACCTTCTACAAAAGGAATCTTACTGGGAATAAGATCATTAAATCTTGCTAAACGTGTATCTATATTTATTGACATTTTAAGAAAAATTATATTTTATTCATTTTTAATGAATAATATTCAAAATATTGAATAAATCAATTTAATATTTTGTCTAAATTGTGAGTAACTGAAATATAAAGAATTATGACAACCATTGAAAATTTTAAAACTGGAATCAAAAAAGAAGGAAGTACTGAAGTAATTAATTTAGACCCAAAGATTAATATAGCAAATAAAAAAGAAATAAGAATTCTTTTAAAAAATATAGCAGAATCTAATTTAGAAAATATTAATAAAAATATTAATGATGCCTATCATGATGATGCAGAAATAAGGGCTTTTCATCCACTTAATGACTTAAAAGGAGTTTCTGAAATATCAGAAATATTATGGAAACCACTTATAAATGCATTTCCCGATCTTGAAAGAAGAGATAACCTAATTCTTGGTGGCGCTTTTCAGGATAAAATTTTTGTTTCAACAATAGCTCATTTAACTGGGACTTTTGTAAATCCATGGCTTAATGTTCCTGCTCATGGCAAAACAATACATTTAAGAATATGTGAAGCACATCAAATTAAAGATAATAAAATCATTCAATCACATATTCTAATTGATACATTAGATTTTATTCGTCAAGCCGGTTTATGGCCATTTAACAAATCCTTGGGCACAGAAGGTATGTGGCCTGGGCCAATAACAGGTGATGGTACAACATTTGAAAATATGGATAATGAATTATCAATCAATTCGATGAATCAAGCTTTAACAATGCAGAGAAGTTTAAATATAAAACCAGAAACGGATCCCGGATCAACACCTGAATATGTCAGAGATAAATTACTAAATCATCCTCAAAAAGATTTTTGGCATCCTAAAATGATGTGGTACGGACCATGCGGCATTGGTACAGCGAGAGGTTTAAAAGGATTTGTGGATCATCATCAATTACCTTTTAGACTTACATTCAAAGAGAGGGATTACTGGAAAATTGGTCATTATATAGAGATAGCAGATGGTAATTATTCGATGACATCAGGCTGGCATAGTATCGAATGTATTCATGGTTCAAGTGAATGGCTAGGGTACGAAGCAACAAATAAGTCATTAACAATGAGAGTAATGGATTTTTATTTGCATCATGAGGGTTTGATAAGAGAAAACTGGGTTCCAATAGATATAGCACACATTTTGCATCAAATTGGAATTGATGCTTTCAATCTAGTAAAAAAATAACAGATTTAATAGATACTATCAGTTAATTATATATACAAAGTAAATTAATTAAGAGAAAAAAATGACTATTTCATATATCAAAAAAGCAGATAAAACAGCCTCTTCAGATGAAGCAGAAACTCGTAAAAGAGTTCAAGATGTATTAAATGAAATTGAATCAAGAAGAGATGAGGGTATAAAAGATATATCTCGTAAATTTGATAATTATGAAGGTGATGTAATTGTTTCTGAAGAAAAAATTGAAGAAGTTATTAAGTCTCTCGATCAAAAGGTAAAAGATGATGTTCAATTTTCTTATGACAGAGTAAGAAGTTTTGCTGAGCATCAATTAAAACACCTGAATAATGATTTTGAAGTCGAATTATCACCAGGATTGTTTGCAGGCCAAAAACTGATTCCTGTTAATAGTGTTGGTTGTTATGTTCCTGGTGGTCGTTATAATAATATTGCATCAGCAGTAATGAGTATTACAACAGCAAAAGTTGCTGGTGTAAAAAATGTTATTGCGGCAAGTCCTCCGAAAGATGAAAATGGGGCTAACCCAATAATTATTTACACGGCAAATTTATGTGGTGCTGATGTTATTATGAATATTGGCGGTATTGGAGCAATAGGTGCTTTTGCTTATGGCTGTTTTGGTAATCCTGAAGTTGATATGATTGTTGGCCCAGGCAATCAGTATGTTGCTGAAGCAAAAAGAATTTTATACGGGAAAGTAGGAATTGATTTATTTGCAGGACCAACTGAGATAGGAATTATAGCTGATCGCACAGCAGATAAAGAAATGATTGCTGTTGATTTAGTAGGACAAGCAGAGCATGGACCGAACTCCCCTGCTTGGCTATATTCCACTGATCAAAAATTATGTGACTATGTTATTCAAAGAGTACCTGAATTAATTGCTGCACTTCCTGAAACGTCAAGAAATAATGCTGGAGCAGCATGGCGAGATTACGGAGAAGTTATTCTATGTGATACGAATGAAGAGTTATGTGAGATTAGTGATCAATATGCACCTGAACATTTAGAAGTACAAGCAGAAAATTTGAATTGGTGGCTTGAAAAATTAAAAAACTATGGATCTTTATTTTTAGGTGAAGAGACAACTGTTGCTTACGGAGATAAATGCTCAGGTACTAATCATATTCTTCCAACAAAAGGGGCAGCAAAATATACGGGCGGTTTATTTGTTGGTAAGTTTATTAAAACAGTTACTTTCCAGCGTATGTCAAAAGAATCAAATAAAGAAGTTGGTGCAGCAGCTGCTAGAATTTCTCGGTTAGAAGGAATGGAAGCACACGCTAGAACAGGAGATGCTCGTTTACGAAAATACGGATTTCAAAACTAAATTATTTATCTTCTAGCTCACCTTTCTTGCGCATTTCTTTTCTAATATTCGTTGCAGAAATTTTATGTATTTCTGTTCCTAAGTCATGTTCAGTAAATGTGTACCCTACGCCCCTACCATAGGATATATCAGTAATGTTAGGCACCTTAATCACTACATACTCTTGACCTTCTTTATATCCATGAGTTTTCAGGCCTTCCATTATATTTTTTTTTACTTCTTCAAATTGGAATGGATTATCTGATTGGCCATCTACACCAGCATCTACTCCACCTACATCACGGTACATAATGCAAACCTGTCCAGTTTTTTGCAATGCTCTTTTAAATAATTCTGTATGACCATCATGCCAAGGCTGCCAACGTCCAAGCATCTCTACAGTAGGTTTTTTCCAATCAAACATTTTTAATTTTCTTAGCTAACAATTTTATTTCATCATCAGTTAAAAAACTCGTTATGTGCTGGTTAATATTGCTTGGCTCTTCAAACATTTTCGTTGTATCATCAAATTTCTTACTAGTCGAAAGAGATTGTGCATCAAATGGAAGATTGTTAATTTCATTAAGTTGATTTAATTTTTCAGTTACAACTCGTCCTGCCTTAATAGTATCCATCCAAATAACATAATCAGCATCAAATGCTTTTCTTGCTTTCTCTGTAGGTGCTACAAAGTCACACACAACCCATCTGCCATTATTTTTTTCAAAATCTGCAAATGTCTTCATTCTATTAGCTTGTCTCATTCTACCTTCGATTTCAAAATCCCAATCATTGGCATATTTACGAACAAAATCAGCATTGTACCAAGCACAGTTATCCAAATGCTTTACTAGTCTTTCAGATAACCATGTTTTGCCAGACCCAGGTAAGCCACAAACCAATATTTTCATAATTATAATGTTATTAAATATTTATTTATTTAACGCAATAAATGTTTCATTTTGGTAAAAATTCTTTAAGAACCTATGGAAACATACGAAAACTATCATAAATAATGATTAAATTTTGAGGAAATATACGGAATGATTTCAACTAATCCCTTTGCAGAATTGTCACTAACCTTCCCTTCCTTTTTAATGCAGTTATTTGTTATCTTGATGATAGTTTTAGTTATCATTGGCACTGTTATGGATATAATCCATAAAAAAAATGTAAAATATTTTTTTCAAAATGCTAAAAAAGCAAAACTTCAAGCTAAAACAGAAGTTAGTACGGGCGAAAAAACATCCATAGTTCTAAAAACAGTAGCTCATGAAATATTAACAACTTCTGAATTAGGTGCAGGAAAAAGAAGAGTGGCTCATCTATTAGGTATGTACGGAACTATTATTTTCTGGATTTCTTCCGTTATTATGATCTTTTGTTATTCGTCAACAAATATAGTTACCCCTACTTACTGGCCAATCTTATGGCACATAGGGGCTTTAATGACTTGTCTTGGTGGATACTGGTTTTGGTTTTTTCTAAGAGTCGATGTTGCAGCAGAAGCATATCCTTGGTACCGCATTATACAAGCAGATCTATTTGTTTTGGCACTTATTATTACATCAACCTTAGCTTTGATTTGGTCCTTTTTACAATTCGCAAACATTAAAATTTGGGATAGTTTATTTTTAGCTTTATTTGGGCTTTCTAACTTAGTGTTATTTGGGGGTGTGTATTGGTCTAAATTTGCTCATATGTTTTATAAGCCAGGTGCTGCAATACAAAAGAATTTAGCTGAAGCTGATGGTTCAAGAGATAACCTTCCGCTTCCAGCAGATAAACCAAAACAATTTGGTTTAGGAATTAAAAGAGAAGCACCAAAACATTATTAAAAATTATGAAAAAAATTAATAAAAAAAGGAAAAAATAAAATGTCAACTTTTGTATATATGACTAAATGTGATGGATGTGGACACTGCGTTGATATTTGTCCATCTGATATAATGCACATCGATAAAACGACTCGTAGAGCTGTTAACATTGAACCCAATATGTGTTGGGAATGTTATTCATGTGTAAAAGCATGTCCTAATGAAGCAATTGATGCAAGAGGTTATGCGGACTTTGCTCCAATGGGTCATAGTGTTAGAGTTTTGCGTGAAGAAGAAAAAGGAACAATTTCATGGAGAATAAAATTTAGAAACGGAACAGAAAAAAACTTTGAATCTCCAATCACTACTAAACCTTGGGGTGAATATATTCCAAAACTAGCAGAAAAAGAATTGCCAACGAATGAAGAAAAAAATTCTCAACTTCTATATTCAGAACCAAATGGCCTTAATATTGATACAGGTCTTCCAAAAATGAATAAAAGTAAATTCAAACAGGGTGTTTATTATTAATGGCTAAAATAAAAACAGTTTATGAAAAATGTGATGTCCTCGTAGTAGGTGGAGGAATGGCAGGAACTGGAGCTGCATTTGAAGCAAGACACTGGGGTAGAGATTTAAAAATAATTTGTGTAGAAAAAGCTAACATAGATAGAAGTGGTGCAGTAGCGCAAGGTTTGTATGCGATCAATTGTTATATGGGCATGCAGTGGGATGAAAATCAACCAGAAGATCATGTTCGTTATGCTAGAAATGATTTAATGGGAATAGTTCGCGAAGATCTTGGTTACGATATGGCACGTCACGTCGACTCCACTGTTCATATGTTTGATGAATGGGGCTTACCAATGATGCGTAATGAAAAAACAGGACGCTATTTAAGAGAAGGTAAGTGGCAAATTATGATCCATGGAGAAAGTTATAAACCTATCGTAGCAGAAGCAGCAAAAAAATCAGCTGACAAAATTTACAACAGAATAATGATTACACACCTTCTAATGGATGAAAGTAAAGAAAACAGGGTTGGCGGTGCTGTTGGTTTTAATATGCGTACTGGAAACTTCCATGTCTTTAGAGCTAAAGCGGTAATAGTTGCTGCTGGTGGTGCATCACATATTTTTAAACCACGTGCAGTCGGTGAAGGTATGGGGAGAACATGGTATGCACCATGGAGTAATGGATCAGCTTATGCTTTACCTATTGCTGTTGGAGCCAAAATGACTCAAATGGAAAATAGAATTGTTTTAACAAGATTTAAAGATGGATATGGTCCAGTTGGTGCTTATTTCCTTCATCTGAAAACGTATACTCAAAATGCCAATGGGGAAAATTATGAGAAAAAATGGTATGATAAAACTAAGGAATTGGTTGGTGAATACATCGATCACGTACCAGTACCGACATGTTTACGCAATCATGCTTTTATTGAAGAGGTTAAAGCTGGAGGTGGACCAATACATATGGTTACTACAGAAGCCTTTCAAGATCCGCACTTAGAAACTGTTGGTTGGGAAAATTTCCTAGGCATGACTGTTGGTCAAGCAGTGGTTTGGGCATCTCAAGATATTGATCCAAAATATACTAATCCTGAATTAACTACCTCTGAACCTTATGTTATGGGATCACATGCAACATGCTCAGGAGCATGGGTAAGTGGACCTGAAGATTTATCTCCTCCAGAATATTTTTGGGGATATAACAGAATGCTTACTGTCGACGGACTTTTTGGTGCAGGTGATACTGTTGGTGGAAGTGCACATAAATTTTCTTCGGGATCTTTTACCGAGGGTCGCTTAGCAGCCAAAGCAGCAGTTAAATATATAGAAGATCTAGGTGATGAAGAAATTGAAGTTAATGACGAACAGTGTAATAATTTTAAAGAAATTATTTATAAACCTCTAGAAAATTATCAAGTAGGAAGAAATGAAATAACTGGAGGTACAGTATCTCCAAGTTATATTTTACCAATACAAGGACTTCAGCGTCTTCAAAAAATAATGGATGAATATGTAGGCGGTGTTGGTGTTAATTATATGACGAATGATAATTTGCTTAAAAGAGGAATTGAACTCTTAGGCATTCTACAAGAAGATCTTGAGAATGTAGGAGCTGAAGACTATCATCAACTTATGCGTGCTTGGGAATTAAAGCATCGTGCCCTAACTTCTCAATGTGTTGCTGAACATACTCTTTTCCGTGAAGAAACAAGATGGCCTGGATATTATTATCGAGGTGATCATATGAAATTGGATGATGAAAACTGGCATTGCTTAACAGTATCTAGAAGAGATCCTAAAACAGGTAAATTTACAATGGAGAAAGCCCCTCTTTATCATATCGTTGATGAAAAAGAAGAAAATGAATCTGCTTGAAAAATCCGATCAAGAAATTTTAGATATAGCAAATCCTCTTTGGGATAATCTTGTAAATAGCTCAAATAAAAAAGACTATTTTGAATTTATAAAAGATTTTTCTGCCAAAATGCTATTTGGTGCTAATGAAGTAGAAATTGGGAAGCAGTGGGCAAGTAATAAATTGCTTACTAGCTTGGATGAAAATAAAATTTTTTTAGGATGTTTACGCAGGGATGAATTTGTTACTGTTTTATTTAAACAAAAAAGTAATCAGGTTTCTGGAGATTTTTTAGGCAGACTAGTGCTTGGCATTGAAGATGAACAAATTAAAATATTTGGTGCAACTATTTTTTAAATAGTATTGTTAGAGGCAATAAATTCTGGATTTAATAGACTCTCCTTTTGATTATATTTGATTTCTTTATTACTCAAAGTTAATATCTTTCCACCAGCTTCATTTAAAATAATATGACCAGCAGCTATATCCCATTCAGAAGTGGGTCCAAAACGAGGATAGATATCAGCGTTTCCATTGGCAATTAAGCAAAATTTTAATGAACTACCTGCTTGAATAATTTGAGCGTTAGGAAATTTTTCATTAACCCAAGTTGTAAAAGAGTTATTAGAGTGAGAACGACTTCCTATAATACGCACTGGATCAGATTGCTTTAAAACAGATATTTGTGTTGCTTTATCAAGACTATTTAGTTCGACACTAGTATCTATTGTAAATGTTCCATATCCTTTTTGAGCAAAATAAATTGCTGATTTTGCAGGTGCAAATATAACTCCTAAAATTGGATTATTTTTTTCAACCAAAGCAATATTAACAGTAAATTCTCCATTATGTTTAATAAACTCCTTAGTGCCATCTAAAGGATCTACTAACCAGTATTTATTCCAACTCTTTCTTGTGCCCCATTTTACAAGTGATTCTTCACTTAATATTGGAATAGTTGTATCCAGATTATGAAGTGCGGTTTTAATTATTTTATTTGAAGCTAAATCAGCTTTAGTTAAAGGCGAAGAATCATTTTTATGAGTAACCTCAATATCATCTTTATAATATTCAAGAATTTTATTCCCTGCCCTTATAGAAATATTGCAAATGTCCAATATCAATTTTTTATTATCGATCATTTTAATTTGACTTTTATAGAACCTAAATTAGTGTTTTGATAGGTTTTTATGGAAAAAGAAATTTATAAACTCATAGATAAGGAAAAGCTACGTGTTGTTAGTGAAAATATAGATAAAGCGCACGGTCTTCCCAATGAATGTTATTTAAATGGACCTTATAGTAAAATTGAACGTAAAAAAATCTTTGAAGAAAAGTGGGTTACAATAGGCGTTGCAAGTTCAGTCCCTAATCCAGGAGATGTTAAACCTTTTGATCTACTTGGTATTCCACTAATCATAGTTAGGGATAAACAAAAAAAAATTAGAGTTTTTCATAATGTTTGTAGTCACCGAGGATATAAGTTAGTTAATAAAACTTGTGCTATAAAAAATATATTAAGATGTCCTTATCACTCATGGTCATATGACTTGGAAGGAAATTTGATTGCCACCCCTCATTTAGGTGGAATAAATAAACATGAGCATCAGGATTTTGATAAATCCAAAAGTGGATTAAAAGAAGTGCGATCATCTGTTTGGCTCGACTTAATCATGGTAAATATTTCAGGCAATGAATTACCTTTTGAAAAATATATAGAACCGCTTGAAAATAGATGGTCTGACTTTTGGACAAAACAAGATCAAGAAATGATCTGTCATGCTCAAGATTATGGATATTTCAAATTAGAAGCAAAATGTAATTGGAAATTTGCAATAGAAAACTATTGTGAAAGTTATCACTTACCTTTCGTACATCCTGGTCTAAATGCCTATTCAAAAATTGATGATCATTATCATATACAAGGATTACCTAATCGTTTTGCTGGACAAGGCACACTTGTGTATAATCCTAGATTTGAAAATAATGAAAAATTCCCAAGATTCCCTGGATGGAGAAAGGAGAAAGAAGAACATGCTGAATACGTCGCTCTATTTCCAAACGTAATGCTTGGTATTCACAAAGACCATTATTATGCTTATTGGTTAGAGCCTGTTGAACATAATTTTACTAAAGAACATATGGAAATCTATTATGTCGGTGAAGATGCTGCTCTTGATGATTCATATAAATCATTAAGAAAACAAAATTATGAACAATGGCATAGCATTCAAACTGAAGATTTAAATATTATTGAAGGTATGCAGGAAGGAAGAAATTCACCTGTTTACAATGGTGGTAATTTTTCTCCAGTTCTTGATAATCCTACTCACCATTTTAATAAGTGGGTAGCCACTTCATTGACCGATAATGATTTTTCAAAAAATTAAATAATAATTATATGACAGACTCATTACTTCAATCATTTAAATTGAAACATTTGAATCTAAAAAATCGAATTATTACTACAAGTCATGAACCAGCCTATAATGAGGATGGATTTCCAAAAGATAGATATGTAGCCTATCATTTAGAGAGAGCAAAAGGAGGCATAGCTATGACTATGACTGCAGGATCAACTGTAGTTTCAAAAGATAGCCCTCCTTCATTTGACAATATTCATGCCTACAAAGATGAAGTTGTTCCTTGGATTAAAAAACTTACTGAAGCTATTCATGATCAGGATTGTAAAATTATGATTCAGTTAACACATCTTGGAAGAAGAACTTCTTGGAATAAAGGTGATTGGCTTCCATCTATTTCATCAGGAAAACACCGGGAACCTGCGCATAAAGCATTTCCAAAAGTTGCTGAGAGCTGGGACATTGAAAGAATCATTAAAGAATATGGTGATGCTGCTGAGAGAATGAAACAAGGTGGTATGGACGGTGTTGAACTTGAAGGTCAAGGTCATTTAATTGGTCAATTTCTCTCCCCTTTAACGAATGAATTAGAAACAGAATATGGTGGTAGTTTAGAAAATAGATTACGTTTTACACTTGATGTTCTTTCAGACATTAGAAGCAAAGTCGGTCAAAAATTTATTGTAGGAATCCGTTGTGTCTTTGATGAAGTGGAAAAAGGAGGAATAACTAAATCAGATGGATTAAAAATTGCAAAAATCTTATCTGGTTCAGGTTTAATAGATTATTTAAACATCAATAGAGGCAGAATACATACTGATCCAATACTAACTAAACATATTCCCATTCAAGGAATGAAAAGTGCTCCGCATCTCGAATTTGCAGGAGAAATAAAAAAAGAAGTAAATTTACCAATTTTTCATGCATCTAAAATTTCTGATGTAGCAACTGCTAGGTATGCAATTTCAAATGGATTGGTTGATATGATAGGTATGACAAGAGGTCATTTAGCAGACCCGCATATTGTAAAAAAAATAAAAGAAAAAAGAGAAGATGATATTAGACCTTGTGTTGGGGCTACTTATTGTTTGGACAGAATTTATCAAGGTGAGGAGGCTCTTTGTATTCATAATGCGGCAACAGGAAGAGAATTAAAATTTCCAAATATTATTAGTAAATCAAAAATAAAAAAGAAAATTGTTGTAGTTGGTGCTGGGCCTGGAGGACTTGAAGCGGCAAGAATAGCAGCAGAAAGAGGTCATGAGGTTATAGTTTTTGAAGCAGCACCTGATCCTGGAGGACAAGTTAGATTATGCGCAAAATCTACAAGAAGAAAAGATATGATGGGTATTATTGATTGGAGAATGCAGCAATGCATAAAGAAAAATGTTAAATTCAATTTTAATATTATTGCTGAAGCTCAAGATTTGATTAATGAAAACCCTGACACTATAATCATTGCGACAGGAGGTATGCCAAACCTCGAACTTTTTGAAACAAAAAAAGATTTAGAAAATGTTTTTACAAGCTGGGATATAATTTCAGGGGACGTCAAGTTAGCTGAAAATATATTAATCTATGATGAGGCAGGTGATCATACAGCTATGCAATCAGCAGAAATAGCTATAGAGAAAGGGTCAACTGTTGAATTTATGACACCAGATAGGTTAATTTCTTCTGAAATAATGGGGATGAATTTAACTCCTTATTTAAAAAATCTTCAAAATAAAAAAATAACATATTCCATTGCTAAAAGATTGATAGATGTATCAATAAAAGGAAACAAATTAAATGCTACAATTGGTTCTGATTATGATGAAAATTTTAAAAACAACTCTATTTACGATCAAATTTTTTTAAACTACGGAGTAAAACCTTTAGACGAATTATATTTTAATCTTGTATCTTTTTCCAAAAATGAAGGTGAAGTGAACTACACTAAATTTATAAAAGGTGAGATACAAAATATTATTAAAAATAAAAATAACAAATTTAATCTATATAGAATAGGAGATGCTGTTTCTTCTAGAAATATCCATGCAGCTATTTATGATGCTTTAAGATTAGTAATAAATTTATAAATACAATTAAACCAAATCAAGAGGTATTGAAGATAACAATTCCAGCCCCTTTTCAGTAACTAAATATTGATCTTCTAATTTTGCCCCTTCATTTGCTCCGACCTCCCCAATATAGCTTTCAACACACACCACCATATTTTCTTGAAAAATTCCACTATAATCCCCATTACTATAATCTGCATTCGGATAGCCAATATACGGCCATTCATCACTCATTCCAACACCATGTATTTGACATGGATAATGATTATCAAAACAATTGTCTGGAAGTTGCCAAGCTTTTTCTGCAAATTCTCTGAAAGATAATCCAGGCTTAATTAATTGCTCATTGTATTTTACATTTTCATAAGCCAAGCTATGAATTTTATTTTGATAATTGCTTAATTTTTTTCCTTCTACAAATGTTCTTGAAATATCAGCACAATATCCATAAGGCCCAACCATATCTGTATCAAAAGCAACGAGTTCACCTTCTTCGATAATTCTATTACTGCACTCTTGAAACCAGGGATTGGTTTTTGGACCTGAATTTAATAATCTTGTTTCAAACCACTCACCTCCATTTTCAATGTTTGTTTTATGTAAAATTGACCACAATTCTTCTTCTGTCATGCCAGCTTTTAAATTTTCATGCATAAGTAAAATACCTTTCTCAGCTGTTTTAATTGAAGCTTTCATACATATAATTTCATCTTGGGACTTTATGGATCTTGCAATTTCCATAAATTTTTGAGCGTTAATTATGTCGTATTCATAATTATTATTTAAAGCATTGATACCGGCTGGATCACAAACATCGATAATAAGTTTTTTATTTTCAGAACTATATTGCTTCATTAGGTCATCTATTACCTTTGACCATTCAAGAGCTTTATCATAAACATTATTTCCCCAAGTAAAATGATCCCAACTGATCACTTCTCTTACTTCATCGATGGTACAATTATTCTCGTAAATATGTTCACAATTTGGGTATTCAAATAATATTACTGGTCCATTGGCAGGAATAAAAACGTATCGCGTCATCAGATGAAAAGAAAATACTGACATATTTCTTGTATCCGTAGCATAACGAATATTTATCGGATCAAATAAGATACATGCACCTATTTCATTTTGTTGTAATTGATCTCTTACTCTATTTAATCGATACATTCGCATACGATCAAAATTAATTTTATCTTCATAAAGTTTTGGTTTGAAACTGTTGTTTACAACAGAATCTTTTTCCCCAAACTTCGGACCAATTTTTCTATTGATATTTTTTGTATTAAAATTCATTTTATAATAATATACAACATACTTATAAATAAAAACAGGGGAAGATATGGATGAAGAATTATTTAAAAAAGGTTTAGAAAAAAGAAAAGCTACCTTAGGTAAAGAATATGTTGAAAAAAATTTAGAACAAGCTGATGATTTTACCCTGCCTTTTCAAAAGGCTATGACTGAATGGTGTTGGGGTTTTGGTTGGGGAGATGAAGTAATTGATATGAAAACTCGATCAATGATGAACCTATCAATGATTGGGGCTTTAGGTAAAATGCAAGAATGGGAAATTCATTGCAGAGGAGCAATAACGAATGGAGTATCTAAAGAAGAAATAAGGGCTATTATTCATGTTATAGGAATTTATTGTGGTGTACCTCAGGCGTTAGAGTGTTTTAAAGTGGCAAAAAAAGTGTTTGGAGAAAAAAATCTTTAAATTGATTTTTAACTATAAATATAAAAAATATAACTAATGTATAATAGTAAACTTATAGATCCATAGGTTCTTCCAATTCTTTTTAAAAAAAACATAAATCCTAAGATCATCAAAGTTACAAATAACATAAATAGTAAATCCTCAGAACCTATTACTGCTGGTATGCTAAAGTTGCCAAAAAAAGAAGAAATACCTAATACACCCAAGATATTATATATATTTGATCCCAAAACATTACCAAGAGCAAAATCAACTTTACGTCTAATTGCTGATAAAATTCCAACTACAAGCTCAGGAAGTGAAGTACCAAATGCAACTAATGATACACCTATTACAGCTTCTGGAATATTTAATTCATTTGCAATATTAATTGCCGATTTAACAAAAAGATCTGATCCGTAAATAAGCAATAATATTCCAACTAAAATAAATATTATTGATATGATAAGAGAATAATCTCCTTTTTCGTTAACATCAGAAACATCAAGTGAGCCCTGTTTCACTTGCATGTACATTATAAAAAATAATAGACAAACAGATAAAATGCCAAAAAGAAAATTAAAAGGTAAAATAAAAAAACTCATAGTTATTAAAACTAAAGCTAAGAAAATGTTTATCCAAGCTTGGTTAATTTGATTTTGGTTAATATTACTAATAGGAATTAAAAAAGATGTTGCGGCCATAACAAGTATTAAATTAGCAATATTGCTTCCAATAACAGCGCCAACAGCTAAATCAGCATGATTTTTAACTACAGCATTAATACTACTTGCTAATTCTGGTAAAGATGTTCCTCCAGCAATAATAACTACGCCTATAGCAAATAGTGAAACTTTTAATTTTTTGCCAAAACTTATCGAACCTCTAATAATTAACTCAGCACCTAAAACAAGCAGGCCTAAACCTATAAACAAAAATATTAAATTCACATGTTCTTATTAATTTATTTTATAAAAAAAGATATAAGCAAAGACTAATCAATGATTATTGCAAATCAATAAGTTTATTGAACGACAGTATCCTGACTATTAATGCCCGCTACTTCAACTGGTGCTTTCATTGCATCTCTCCTAAATGGCTCACCAAGTTCTTGATTTAGAATGACTTCGATAAAAGTTGTAATACCATTCATTTGATCAACACATGATGCTTTAAGAGCTTCTGTTAACTCTGATTGAGTTGTAACTTTAACACCTTTAAAGCCGCATGCTTCTGCAATTTTTGCATAACTTAATTTTGGATCAAGTTCTGTTCCAATAAAGTTGTTATCGTACCAAAGGGTGGTATTTCTTTTCTCTGCTCCCCATTGATAATTTCGAAATATAACCATTGTAATATTTGGCCACTCTTCTCGACTACATGAAGTCATCTCACTCATACTAATTCCAAAAGCACCATCGCCAGAAAAACCTACAACTGGTGTATTAGGACAACCAATTTTTGCACCTAAAACAGATGGAAAACCATAACCGCATGGTCCAAATAAACCTGGAGCTAAGTATTTTCTTCCTTTTTCAAAAGTAGGATAAGCATTACCAATTGCACAGTTATTACCAATATCACTTGAAATTATAGCATCATCGGGTAAGCCTGCTTGAATAGCTCTCCAAGCCATACGTGGTGACATTCTATCAGGATCTCTCTCCCTTGAATCTTTATTCCATGTTGTGCCTTCATCATCTTCTTCATGATCTAAACTTGTTAGTGTTTGAAGCCATGCTGATTTAGTCTGATGTATTAATGCTTTTCTATCTTCTCTTCCACTATCTCCTGCAGTTGAAGATAATTGACTTAGAATTTGTTGAGCAACAAGCTTAGCATCACCACAAATTCCTACTGATATTTTTTTTGCTAAACCAATTCTATCAGAGTTAAAATCAACTTGAATTATTTTTGCCTCTTTTGGCCAGTAATCAATTCCATAACCAGGTAGTGTTGAAAAAGGATTTAATCTTGTTCCAAGTGCTAGTACTACATCGGCCTTGGAAATAATTTCCATTGCTGCTTTAGATCCGTTGTATCCAAGTGGGCCAATCGCAAGTGGATGTTTTCCTGGAAAACTATCGTTGTGTTGATATCCACAAGCTACAGGAGCATCTAATTTTTCAGCAATTTTTTTACAATCTCCAATAGCATCAGCAAGAACTACACCTGCTCCAGATAATATTACTGGAAATTTTGCATTTGATAAAAGTTTTGCAGCCTCAGTAATTGCTGCAGCTCCTCCAGATGGTCTTTCAAATTCAATAATAGAGGGTAATTCAATATCAACAACCTGGGTCCAGAAATCTCGTGGAACATTTATTTGCGCTGGGGCTGATCCTCTTTTAGCTTTTAATATTACTCTATTTAACACTTCTGCCATTCTAGACGCATCACGAACTTCTTCTTGATAACACACCATATCTTTAAATAAATTCATTTGCTCTACTTCTTGAAAACCACCTTGACCCATTGTTTTATTTGCTGCTTGAGGAGTAACTAAAAGCATCGGTGTGTGATTCCAATAAGCTGTTTTTATTGGTGTTACTAATCCAGTTATACCTGGTCCATTTTGTGCAATACACATAGCAATTTTACCAGTTGATCTTGTATAGCCATCTGCGATTAAACCACCATTTGACTCATGTGCTACATCCCAAAAAGTAATACCAGCTTTTGGAAAAAGATCTGAAATTGGCATAAAAGCTGATCCTATTATTCCAAAAGAATGTTGTATTCCATGCATTTGTAAAACTTTTACAAAAGCTTCCTCAGTAGTCATTTTAGCCATCTTCACATCTCCAATTAGTGTATTATCTTTTTTATTTAGACTTATTTACTAATATTCTATTTTTTGAGTATAATAATTTAAGTTCATAATCTAGAAAATTAATAACATAATGAAAAAAAAAGAGCAAAAAACTAATTATAAACTTGAAAATATTCAGCCAAATCTGAAAGGACAAGAGATAATAAAGTTTATAGCTAAAACTCTTCCTAATCAACCAGGGGTTTACCAAATGGAGGATGAAGATGGAAAAATATTATATATTGGAAAAGCAAAGAACCTTGCAAAAAGAGTTATAAATTACACAAGTCTAAATAACCTGACACGTCGACTACAGAGAATGGTCAGTCTTACAAAACAAATAAATTTTGTTGTTACTAATACTGAGATTGAAGCATTACTCCTTGAGTGCAATTTAATCAAAAGACATAAACCACAGTTTAATATTATTTTAAGAGATGATAAGTCGTTCCCTTATATTCTTATAAATAAAGAACACCAATTCCCCAGACTACAAAAATACCGAGGTAGAAAAAATATAAAAGGAGATTACTATGGTCCTTTTGTTTCTCCCTCTGTCGCAGATTATACATTAATTGCTCTTCAAAAAGCATTTTTATTAAGAAGTTGCTCTGAGGGAACATTTAAAAACAGATCAAGACCTTGCTTATTATATGATATCAAGCGATGCAGTGGACCTTGTGTAAATTATATAAATGAAGCTAAATATAAGGAGAGTATCGATGATGCAAAAAAATTTTTAAAAGGTAATACAAAAACAATAGAAAAAAAACTTAATAAAAAAATGAAAATTGCAAGCAAAAATCAAATGTTTGAAGAGGCGGCAAGATTAAGAGATAGAATTAAATCAGTAAGTCAGATTCAAAAGTATCAGTCTGTATATATTAAAGACATGCGCAACATTGATATTTTTGCAATTAAACTTATTAATAATAAAAGTTGTATACACGGAAAATTTTATAGAAACGGAAGTAATTATGGAAATAAATCATTTTTCCCTTCACATGAAGATACAAGCGAGGATAGTGAAATACTTGAGTCTTTTTTATATCAATTTTATGCTGATAAAGATATTCCACCAAAAATATTGGTAAATATTAATGAAGATTTTTTTA
The DNA here is from genome assembly GCA_902567135.1 of uncultured Alphaproteobacteria bacterium. Lineage (GTDB taxonomy): Bacteria > Pseudomonadota > Alphaproteobacteria > HIMB59 > CACPNW01. Next base: position 106,159 of record CACFLO010000001.1, read on the forward strand.
GAGATGTTGAGAGAACACTAAATAAAAAAAATAAATTAAAAACTAAAATACTCAAACCTAAGTCTGGAGAAAAACTTCAACATATTTTGCTTGCTGAAAAAAATGCTCTTGAGAGTATTAAGCTTAAAAAAACAAGTTTAGAAAATCATCATTTAGCTCTCCACTCATTAGCTCGTCTATTAAAAAGAAAAAATGAAATAACTAGAGTAGAATCATATGATAACAGTCATACTTTTGGCAAAAATTCTGTTGGTGTAATGGTTGTTGCTGACAAAGAAGGGTTAAGCCCAAAACATTATAGAAAATTTAATATTCGATATGATTTGAAAGACAACAATATATCCAAAATTGATGATTATTATATGATGGAAGAAGTACTAACTAGAAGATTAAGTAAAATTAATCCAAATGATAAATTTCAAGTACCTGATGTAATAATTATTGATGGAGGAAGAGGTCAATTCAACAGTGTATCAAAAATTTTAAAAAAATTTAAATTAGAAAAAATAGATTTATTAAGTATTTCTAAGGGGCCTGAGAGAAATGTAGGAAGAGAAATTATCCATCTTGAAAAGAAAAATTTAAATTTAAAACCTAATGATAATCTGTTCAGTTTCATTCAAAGATTAAGAGATGAGGCTCATAGATTTGCAATTACAGCTCATAGATCTAGAAGGACAAAGGCTTCAATAAAATCAGTATTTGATGAAATTAAAGGAATTGGCCCAAAAAGAAAGAAAGATTTAATGATCCATTTTGGTACAGTGCAAAAGATCAAATCAGCTTCTATGGATGAACTAAAAAAAATTAAAACAATTCCTTTGAAAAAACTGGAGGAAATATATAAATTTTTTAATGGCTTATAGGTTAAACTTAATCTAAAAAAATATTTATGAAATTAAATATTTCAAATATACTGACATTAGCTAGGATAATAGTAATACCTATAATAGTTATATGTATATATCTTAAAGGTCCTTTTTATGGATGGGTAGCTTTTATACTTTTCTGTTTAGCAAGTATCACAGATTATTTTGATGGATATATTGCACGTATAAGGAATGAAATAACAAACTTTGGAACTTTTCTTGATCCAATCGCAGACAAGTTGTTGGTAGCGGCAGTAATATTAATTTTAACATCAAAAGAAATTATTGCTGATTGGGAGACTATACCAGCTTTAATAATATTACTAAGAGAAATAGCTGTATCTGGCTTGAGAGAATATCTTGCAAAAATAAAAGTTAGTGTGCCAGTTTCAAGAATAGCAAAAGTCAAAACATCTATTCAGTTAATTGCTTTGGCTTTTCTAATATTAAGTGAGAGCGGAATTACAATAGTTCCAATAATTTATATTGGTAAAATAGCACTATGGACTGCGGGTTTATTAACTTTATATACTGGTTATGATTATCTTAAATCTGGACTTAGGCATTTCTGAATGAACATAAAATATTTTGCATGGATTAAAGATATAACTGAACATGAAAATGAAGAGATAAATTCAGAAAAAATAAAAAATTTAGATGACTTAAAAACGTTTATAATAAAGAAATATCCTGACTTAAAAAAACATTTAGATAAAGAAATATTGAGATTTGCAGTCAATCAAGAGTATATTGTTAAAAACATAGACTTAAATGTTAATGATGAGATTGCTATTTTTCCACCTGTAAGTGGTGGTTAATGATTAAAATTCAAAAAGAAGATTTCAATTCTGAAGAAGAAATAAATAAAATTAAAGATTTACATGAAAATGTAGGAGCCGTATCTTCATTTACAGGATATGTGAGAAATAATAATAATAATAAAAAAGTTAAATCAATAAATTTAGAAGTATATGAAGAAATGGCATATAACCAATTTAAAAAAATTATTAGTGAAGCTAAGTTAAAGTGGCAGTTAACTGATTGTTTGATTATTCATCGATATGGTGAGTTATATGTTAATAGTAAGATTGTTCTTGTTAGTTCCTTTTCTGAGCATAGAAAAGATAGTTTTGAATCATGCAACTTTATAATGGATTATCTTAAAAGAGATGCGCCTTTTTGGAAGAACGAATTTTATGATAAAAAAAATGAATGGTTGGTTAATTATAGCTAGAATTTTTAACCATTTCACTAAAATCACCCATAAATTTAAAAGTAGTTGAATTATCACCTGTAGTAAAATTAACTTCATCTATTGATCTAATTGGTGTAATTTCTGCGGCTGTTCCAGTTAAAAAAGCTTCATCATAATTACTAATCTCTTCTGGGAGTATGTGTTTTTCAGTTATTTTGAAACCCTGTTCAGTAGTCATCTTTATAACTGCTTGACGTGTAATACCATTTAAAAAACAATCTGGTATTGGTGTATGAATATCTTTATTTTTAATGAAGAAAATATTAGCACCAGTTCCTTCGGCTACATAACCCCTATAATCTAACATCAAAGCATCATGATAACCATTCTTTTCTGCAAATTCTTTGGACATTGTGCATATTATATACGGGCCCGAAGCTTTGGCTTCATAAGGAGCAGTATCTGGCGCTGGTCTTTTCCATGGTGAAGTTATTAATCTTAATCCAGCTTTTCTATCTTCAATTTTAAAATATGAAGCCCAGTCATCCCAAACTGCAATTGCTACATTTATATTTGATTGTGTTGTTGATATGCCCATTTGATCTCCTCCTCTCCAAGCTAATGGTCTTACATAACAATCTTTGTAGTGCATTTTATCAATTAGTTGTTTTTTTGCCTCATTAATTTCATCTTTAGTAAATGGAATATTAATCCCAATTATTTTTGCTGAGTTAAAAAATCTGTTTGTGTGTTCTTCTGATTTAAAAATTTTTCCGTTATATGCTCTTTCTCCTTCAAAAACCGCACTAGCATAATGTAATCCTTGAGAAATTATATGAGATGTAGCATTAGCCCATGGAATGAATTGACCATTCATCCAAATCCAACCCTCTCTTTTTTCAAAAGATTTACTCATAAATTTCTTCTATAATTTTTTTAATGACAATTGACTATCAGTGATGCATAATTAAGTCAATATGACTGACCTAAATAGTTTGCTATCGCCATTTTTTTTGAATGATAAAGAGATTCGAAAAGTTATCGAACTTCTTTTTTTTTCATATAGAGATTTTACATCTGGTCCTGATAAAATTTTAGAAAAATTAAACTTTGGGAGAGCTCATCATAGAATAATATACTTCGTTGGGAAAAAAAATAATATAACAATTAAAGAGTTATTATTGGTATTACAAATAACTAAACAGAGTCTTTCAAGGGTTCTTAATCAATTGGTAAATGAAAAATTTATTATAGTTTCAACTGGCATAGACAAAAGAACAAAAAAATTATCTCTTACTGAAAAGGGAGAAAAGCTTGAAAATCAATTATCAACAATTCAAATAAATAAAATTAAAAGAGTTATAAATAAATATAGTGAAGAAAATATAAATGGATTTAAAGAAATATTATATGACATGATAGAAACAGACAATAAAAAAACATTTCAACAAATAAATGATTAGAGATGAGCAGAACTATTCTTTTAGTTGATGATGATCTTAGATTAAGAGATTTATTAAAAGATTATTTAAATGAAAAAAACCTACAAGTATTTACTTGTGAGGATTTCATAGAAGCTAAAGAGGTATTAAAATTTTTTATTTTTGATCTGGTAATTTTAGATAGAATGATGCCAAGTGGTGATGGAGTGGATTTGATTTCATTGATAAAAAATAAATCAAATATACCTGTTATAATTTTAACAGCTATGGGAGAAGATGTTAATAAAATTCATGGATTAAAAACAGGATCTGATGATTATGTTACAAAACCTTTTGAACCTGAAGAGCTATATCTTCGTATTAAAAAGTTATTAAAATTGTATGAAAATATTAATCAATCTGAATTGCGCATTGAATTTGGAGATTATATTTTTAATACGAAGACTCAAGATCTTAAAATAAATAATAATGAAATTTATTTAACTGAAGGAGAGCATAACCTTCTTCTAAAATTGATAAATAAAAGAAATAATCTTGTTTCAAGAGAGGAATTAGCTGATGAAGAATTTGATGAAAGTGAACTCAGAAAAGTTGATGTTGGAATAACTAGATTGCGTCAAAAAATAGAGAAAATTGCAAAAAAACCTCAATTTATTAAAACTATAAGAGGTAAAGGCTATATGTTAGTTTGCAGAGAAATATGATTTTTAAAAAAATTATTCCACTATCCCTATTAGGAAGATCAATAATAATTATATTTGTTCCTATAATAGTATTAGTAATAATTACTTCTATAATTTTTTACCAAACTTCTTGGAATATTATTTCAAAAAGACTAACGCAATCAGTTGTTGCAGACATAAATGTACTTGTAAAACTAATTGATAAAAATCTAGAGTTTGAAACAAAACAAATTGCTAAAGAGGATTTTAAAATGACAATTAAAATAGTAGAAAGTGCAAATATAAATAAATCTTCTTATAAAAAGCAACGGGGTATTTTGTCAAATAGATTAAAACAATCACTTGTAAATTTAGATATTCCTTTTGCATATGATTTAAGTAATATTGATGATGGTGTAAAAATAATTTTGCAATTAAAAAAAAATAAATATTTATTAATTAATGTAGATAAAGATAGACTTTATAGTGAAACTGCTTTCGTTTTTTTATTATGGATGATATTTGCCTCAGTCCTTCTTTTGTTTTTTTCTTACTTTTTTATGAATAAACAAATAAGACCTTTAAAAAGATTGGCAATAATTGCAGAAACATTTGGTAGAGGATTAGATGCGCCTGAGCTAAAATCTTCAGGAGCGTTAGAGATTAAACAAACAACTAATGCATTTAATCAAATGAGAACTAGAATTAAAAGATTCTTAAAACAACGAACAGAAATGCTTGCTGGTGTTAGTCATGATCTTCGAACACCTCTAACAAGAATGAAGCTGCAATTATCACTTTTAAAAGATCAAAAAGCTAAAAAAGAATTGGAGTTAGACATAAATGAAATGACTGCCATGCTTGATAGTTATGTAAGTTTTGTTAGATCAGAAACCCCTGAACCGATTGAGAATATTAATTTAAATAAATTACTTAAAGATATAATAAAAAATATAGATTTTGAGAAACATAACATTAGTTTCATAGAAAAAAATATAATCAAAACTTCTGGCAGACCTTTACAATTAAAGCGCGCTATACAAAATATAATTGATAATTCTATAAGATATTCAAATAAATTAAATATTGAAATATTTTTAAATGATAATGGTTGTGTAATTGTAATAGAGGATAATGGTCCAGGAATACCTATTAAGAATTATGAAGATGTATTTAAGCCTTTTTTTTCATTAGATCCATCTCGGAATAAACTAAAGGGAGAAAGTGGATTAGGCTTATCTATTACAAGAGATATTATAAGGGCGCATGGAGGTGAAATAAAATTATCAAAATCTAGTTATGGTGGTTTAAAATCTCTTATTCAACTTCCAATTTAAAAGAGTTTACCTCCGTTAGGTATAATTTTATTTGGCTCAATAAGTATAGGTTCATTAGATTGATCGGGAAATCCAAGAACCAAGACTTCAGAAGTTAAATTTCCAATTTGTTTTGATTCAAAATTAACAACAGCTGCGATTTGCTTATTTATTAAATCTTCTGGTTTATAATTTTTGATTAGCTGAGCAGAGCTTTTTTTAATTCCAATTTCTTCGCCAAAATCAATCTTTAATATAATTGAAGGATTATTAAGTTTTAAATTTTCTTCAGCTGAAATAATAGTTCCAACCCTAATATCTACTACTTCAAATGCTTTATATGAAATAATATTAGTCAATTTAAATACTTACCAAATTTCTCAGCTTGATCTAAATTTTTATCAAGAGCATTCATTGTTTTTTCTAAAGATAAAGTATTATCTCCAACCCATACATAAAATGTCAACAAATATATTATAAATAGTCCCTTTAATCTTAACGATCCTTTTAAGCCATTAACATTGAAGTTTGCCAATTCTGCTGTAACTATCATACTTTCAAGAAAGGATGGGAATAGGCTTAAAAATTTATTAGGAGATTTTTTTAAGACTTCATAAATTTTTATAAAAGAAATTCTGTTTTGTTGAAGAATATCAAATCTCATCATTAAAACCTCAAATAACATATCTTTAGTAGTAGAGTTTTCTAAATTTTTTGTTTGTTCTACTAAAATACTGTCTACGTATCGATTTAAGTTTTTTAGTAAATCATTTTTTGTATTTATATATTTTTTTTTTTTAATATTTTTTACAAGCACATCATCTAAAGATAATTTACTCCAGGATTTATTAGTTAATTTTTTTAGAGTAATTTCAGCAATTTTTCTTTCTACATCTATCATTAATTTTTTTTACCTAATATTTTTGCTTTTTTATAAGCAGACATATAAGTTTTATAAATAATTTTATCTATATTATTATTTTTTAAATTTTTTAGACCAGCCTCTGTTGTTCCTCCTTTAACTGCAATTGATTTTTCTAAATCATATGGTTCTTTTTTTGTCTCTTGCATTAAATAAATAGATCCTAAGATAGTTGTTAAAACTAATTCTCTAGATTGTTTTTTAGAAAATCCTAATTTCTGCGCACCCTTTTCAAAAGAATTAATTAATGCATAGACATAACCAGGTCCACTTCCAGAAACTGCTGTAGCTTTATCAATTTGACTTTCATTACTAAGCCATAATGTTTTTCCAACTTTCAAAAAAAGTTGATTAATAGTTTTTTTATTTTTATTACTTAAATTATTAGTTGAAACAAAGCACGATATTCCATTTCTAATTAGAGCTGGCATATTTGGCATTATTCTGACAAATTGATTCGCATTTTTAAGGCGTTTTTGAAAAAAAATTATTTTTTTTCCCGCAATAATACTACCTATTATTGAGTTTTTTTTAAATTCAAAATCTTTATATTCAGATAAAACTCTATCAGCAATTTGTGGTTTCACTGCAAAAATAATTATATCAAATTTATTTATTTCTTTTTGTATTGGTGCTTTATTTAGAATCTCAATTTTCTTATTATTAAATTTATTTTTTAATTTTTTAAAATTGAATGGATCTACGACTGTAAAAGAATATGAATTTAAATTTAACCAAGACTTAACTAAAGCAGTGCCCATGTTGCCACATCCTACTAATAAAACTTTATTCATAATTTATTATTAATTATACTTTTTAAAAAAAATATATAGTTTTTTAGGCTGAACCAATAACTTCAAAGTTAGTAAATTCTAGGGACTCTAAAGGTTCAATATCATGAAATAACGTCTGCTGGAATGATGGGTAATATTTTTCACATTCATATATTGATATATCAACTAAATTTTCTAATTTTTTATGTAAAAAATCAATATCTGAATTGGCCAAAATAGTATGACGAAATGCAGGAATTCCATTTTTACTTGTAATATCAAAATGACCTAGCCATAGTTTTTCATTTATTAAACCAATTAATTCATAAGCTTTAATAAGTTTGGATTGAGGGTATTTTAAGTCAAAAGTTATAGTGAAACTTATAGCTCTTATATTTTCAGCCCATGTGAAATAAAGTCTATATTGACAACATTTTGAGTCAATATCAGCAACTAATTCATAATCATCTGCTCTGCTAAAACTCCAATTCTTCTCATGAATAACTTCCTCAACTATATCTATTGGATTTAAAGGTATATTTTCAATATCCATACTTTATCTAGTATTGCATTTTTATTATCTACTAGATGTAGTCTTACTAAATTAGTATGATGTTTCGCAAGTTAAATAAATAAATTAAGGTAAAAAATGTGAATAATTAAGGTTTTTTAGTCTTTTTTTTTCTTGGCGTAGTTTTTTTCTTTTTTTTAGTACTTGTTTTCCTAGTATTTTTTAATTTTTCATTATCAATTATTGATTTTTGCACGATTCTTTTAAGAGAATCAAATTCATCTCTTTTAACAAGATTCATTTTATTAATAACTTTATCAACCCTTAAAGAAACCATTGTTTCAATTTCTTTTCTTAAGCTTGATAAGGTACTCATTGCATCAACGGCAAATTTTGATAAATCTGATAAAATTCTGCTTTTATTAACCATAATATAGTAACCTATTTAAAATATAATGATTTTAATTCAACCTTCAATAGATCCCATAATTATTTCTTTAGGGTTTATAGATATTCGTTGGTATAGCATTGCATATATCTTAGCTTTTGTTTTTGGATCAATATTAATTAAGCAATTTAATAGAAAGTCATATAATTTACTTTCAAATGTTCAAATTGATAGATTTTTTATTTGGGCAGTTATAGGGGTAATAATTGGAGGTAGAATAGGTTATGTGCTTTTTTATCAAACAAATTTATTATTTTTAAAACCTTTATACATATTTGAAATATGGAAAGGAGGTATGTCATTTCACGGTGGATTAATTGGCATAATCGTTTCAATCTATCTTTTTTCAATAAAAAATAGTGTTAAATTTTTTTATTTGTCAGATTTAGTTTCAATAGTTGCGCCTATTGGTTTGTTCTTAGGTAGAATGTCTAATTTTATCAACACAGAATTATATGGCAGAGTTACAGATTTTCCTTTTGCGATTATTTATCCTGAAATTGATACTAATCCAAGACATCCTTCACAATTATACGAATCATTTTTTGAAGGAATAGTTTTATTTTGTATTTTATTTGTTTACTTCAATAGTAATCCAAAAAAATATTTGATAGGAAACATAAGTGCATTATTTTTAATTATATATTCAATTTTTAGATTTTTAATTGAGTATTTAAGAGAGCCTGATTTACACTTGGGTTTATTTTTTAATTACTTCACTATGGGACAACTTTTATGTATTCCCCTATTTTTTGCTGGTTTGATAATTTTATTTCGTAGATGAAAATTAAAGAGATAATTATTTCAGAAATTAAAAGAAATAAGAAAATTAATGTTAGTCAGTTTATAGAATTTTGTCTGTATGGAGATGATGGGTATTATATTAAAAATGATCCAATAGGAAAAAAAAATGATTTTATAACTTCTCCTGAAATATCTCAAATGTTTGGAGAAATGCTTGCTGCTTTTTTAATAAATTACTGGAATAAAAATATTAAGACAGAATTTAATTTAATTGAATTAGGACCAGGGACAGGAACTTTAATTGTTGATATTTTACGAACTGCAACTGAAAATAAAAAGTTTGTTAATGAAATTAATCTTACGCTTATAGAAAAAAATAAAAATTTAATGATTAAACAAAAAAATAATTTACGTAATTTAAATTTTTATTCAGTTAACTGGGCTAAAGAGATTGATATAAAAAAAAATAATAGACCTTCGATTATATATTCTAACGAATTCTTTGACTGCTTTCCAATTAGACAATTTTATAAAAAAAATAAATGGTATGAAAAATATATAAAATATAATGAAACACAAAAAATATTTAATTTCATATCAGAAGAGGTTGATAATATAAAGGTGTTAAATAAACTAGAAAAATTTAATGATGTAGCTGTTGCAGAAATTTCAGATGCTAGAAAAAAATATTTTGAATTAGTTTGTAAACATATAAAAAAAAATAGCGGAGTTTGCATAACTATTGATTATGGTTATAAAGATCCACCTAAAAATTTCTCTTTACAAACAATTTATAATCATAAAAAAACCCATTTATTCGAAAATTTAGGGAATCAAGATATTACAGCTCATGTAAATTTTGATGAATTAATGAGTATTGCTTATAAATACGAATTAAAAATAGACTTATTCTGTAATCAAAAGGATTTTTTAAATGGTTGTGGCTTAAAAGAAAGAAAAGAGGAATTACAAAAAAATAAAAATGAAAAAACTATTAAAAAAATAGAATTAGATTATGAGCGTCTTACAAATAAATCTCAAATGGGAGAAATTTTCAAAGTTTTAGTAATTTCATGTCTTTAAATAAAAATTATTATAGTATTAAAAATACTAAAATAAATCATGGATTTTTTAACAGGTTAAATGGTTTCTCTAAAAAAGACTTTAAATCTTTAAATTGCAGTTTATCTAATGGAGACAATAAAAAACTAGTTTATAAAAATAGATTAAAAGCCTTAAGACAATTAAAATTACACAAAAAAAAATTAATATTGATTAATCAAATCCATTCTTCTAAAGTAATTAAAATAACAAAATCTAATCTTAATAAAAAAATAGAAGCTGATGGAATGATTACTTCCTTAAGTAATGTGGTCTTAGGAGTATTGACTGCTGATTGTGCTCCCATTTTTATCTATGATAATAAAACTAAATTCGTATGCTGTTTACATTCAGGTTGGAAAGGAGCATTAAAAAATATTTCTAAAAATGCAATAAAACTATTTGATAATCACAATATTAATAGAGGAAATCTAACTGCTATAATAGGACCTTGTTTAGGGGCAAAAAATTATGAAGTGGATAGAAGTTTTGAAAAAAGATTCTGTAAAAAAAATTCTAGTTATTCAAGATTTTTTAGAAAAAAAAATAATATTAAATATTTATTCAATCTTAGGGGATTAATAAAGTATCAATTAAAAGAATTGGGTTTAAAAAAAATACATAATGTTAATTTGGATACTTATTCAAACAAAAGTCTATTTTTTAGTCATCGAAGATCTTTTCACAATGATAAAAAGACTACTGGAAGGTTAATTAATTTGATCTCTATTACTTAATGGTTGATCTATTTATATACTTATATATTGATAAAAAATATTAAATGAAGATTATTGCCTGCAATAGTAATAAAATTTTAGCTGAAGCAATTTGCTCTTATATTGGGGTTGATTTGGCAAATGCCTCACTTAGAAGATTCGCAGATAGAGAAATATTCGTTGAAATTAATGAAAATATTAGAGGAGAAGATGTTTTTATAATTCAATCAACATCGCATCCAGCGAATGATCATCTTATGGAATTATTGATTACAATCGATGCAGCTAAAAGGGGTTCGGCAAAAAGAATCACTGCCGTTATTCCTTATTATGGATATGCTCGTCAAGATAGGAAAACGGGACCTCGCACACCCATTACTGCAAAACTTGTGGCAAATTTGATAACTTCAGCTGGAGCTCATAGAGTTTTAACAATGGATTTACATGCAGGGCAAATACAAGGTTTTTTTGATATTCCTCTAGATAATATTTTTTCAGCTCCACCAATCATAAAAGATATGAAAGAAAAATTCTCAAAGAATTCTAATTTAGTCATTACATCTCCAGATGTTGGTGGTGTTGTGAGAGCTAGAGCTTTTGCTAAAAGGTTAAATGCTGGTTTAGCAATTGCTGATAAAAGAAGAGAAAAAGCTGGAGAGTCTGAAGTGATGAATATTATCGGTGATGTAAAAGGAAAGACATGTATTTTATTAGATGATATTGCTGACTCTGCTGGCACTTTATGTAATGCAGCAAAAGCTCTTAAAGATAGTGGTGCTATGGAAATATATTCATATATAGCACATGGAGTCTTGTCAGGTGAGGCTTTAAATAGAATTGAAAATTCAGCTATCAAAGAGCTAGTCCTCACAGATAGTATTGAAGCATCAAATGAGGTTAAAAATACAAAAAATATTAGACATATCAGTATTGCTCCTTTAATGGGAGAGGCCATAAAAAGGATCAACAGTGATTCATCTGTTTCAGCCCTTTTTAACTAAAAACTAAAAAACTTAGGTATGGAAAAATATAAGGTAATTGAAAGATCTAAAGAAACTGGTTCTACACACTCTTTAATTAACAAGGGAATGATACCAGGAATAGTATATGGCAAGGGTACAGAACCTATCAAGATTGCATTTGAAAATAAAATTCTTTTAAAATTAATGCATACTGGTTCTTTTTATTCTACAATTCTTGATATTGATATTGATGGAAAATCTGAAAAGGTACTTCCTAAACAATTACAATACCATCCAGTAACTGATAAATTAATTCACTTTGATTTTTTGCGCGTTCAAGAAGACACAAAAGTTACCGTTGAGGTTCCTGTTGAATTTTTAAACCAAGAAACTTGTCCTGGACTTAAAAAAGGAGGGGTTCTTAATTTAGTTAGACGTGAAGTGGAGCTGAGCTGTAATGCTAATAATATACCTAATAAACTACAATTTGATCTTATTGACAGTGAAATTGGAGATTCAATTAAAATAAGTAATATAGAACTGCCTGATGGAGTAATACCGACGATTACAGACAGAGACTTTGTTGTTGCTACTTTAGTGCCACCTACAGTAGAAGTTGAAACGAAACCAGCTGAAGAAGAAGCAGAAGAAACTACTGATGATTCTAAAGAAGAAAAACCTGAAGATAAAAAAGAAGAAAATAAAGAAGACTCTAAAAAAGAAGACTCTAAAGAAGAATCTAAATAAAATACTTTATAAATAATTATGTTTTTAATATGTGGTCTGGGAAATCCAGGTAAACAATACATTAATACAAGACACAATATTGGATTTAATCTAGTCGATAAACTTGAAAGCTTTTATAATTTTGAAACATTTAAAAAAGACACTAAAAAAGAAATTTTCAAAGGTATTATTGCTAATAATTCATGTTTATTAATGAAACCTCTAAATTTTATGAATTTATCAGGACAACCAATCAGGGATGTAATTAGTTTTTATAAAATAGAAAAAAATAAAATATTTATAATTCACGATGATTTAGACTTAGAATTAGGTAAGGTTAAAATAAAATTTGGTGGAGGTAATGGTGGTCATAATGGTCTTTCTAGTATTGATGAAATGATTGGCAATGATTATTACAGGATCCGTGTAGGTATTGATCATCCAGGAATGAAAGATTTAGTTTCAAACTATGTTTTAAATAAATTTAATTCAGATGAAATAGAAAAGATTGATGCTCAACTTGATAAAATAACAAAAAACTTTGGGACACTATTAAATGATACGAGCCTTTTTTTAACAAAATTAGCTGATAGAAAATAATGGGCTTTAAATGTGGTATTATTGGATTGCCCAATGTTGGTAAGTCAACATTATTTAATGCCTTAACTGAATCAAATAAAGCAGAGGCAGCAAATTATCCTTTTGCTACTATTGAACCAAATGTGGGAAGGGTTGCTGTTCCAGATCAAAGATTAGAAATATTGGGTAAGGTGGGTAAAAGTGAAAAAATAATTCCTTCTTATATGGATTTTGTTGATATCGCTGGACTAGTAAAGGGCGCATCTAAAGGAGAAGGTCTAGGTAATAAGTTTTTAGGTCATATACGTGAAGTGGATGCTATTGCTCATGTAGTAAGATGTTTTAAAGATGATAATGTTACACATGTATCTAATAATATTAATCCTTTGAATGATATCGAGACAATCAATACTGAGCTTCAATTATCAGATATGGAAACATTAGAAATTAAGAAAAATGCTTTAGAAAAAAAATCAAAACAAGGAGATAAAGTTATTAAAAATCAAATAAGTATAATTGAAAAACTTTTAACAAATTTAAGTAATTTAAATGTTTTACAAAACAATGAATACTCCGAAGATGATAATCAATTTATTAATTCGCTAAATCTAATTACAATTAAACCAATGCTATATATTTGTAATGTTGATGAAAAATCTGTTCAAAATGGGAATGAGCTTTCTAAAAAAGTTGATGCATATGCAGTTAAATGTAATCATAATTCAATTATTATTTCTGCATCAATTGAATCTCAAATTGCGGAATTAGAAAATAAAGAAGAAAAACTTGAAATGATTAAGGAGATGGCATTAAATGATACAACACTTACTAAGGTAATCAAAAGTGGTTATAATCTTCTAGATCTAATTAACTACTTCACTTGTGGGCCCAAAGAAACACGTTCTTGGACAATAAATAAAAATACCTTAGCGCCGCAAGCTGCTGGTAAAATACATACTGATTTTGAAAAAGGTTTTATTAGAGCCGAAACTATATCTTATGAAGATTTTATAAAATATAATGGAGAGGCTGGTAGCAGAGATGCTGGAAAGTTAAGGCAGGAAGGAAAAGATTATATTGTTCAAGATGGAGATGTAATGCATTTTCTCTTTAATGTTTAATCAACTTCTCTCCAGAGTTTATTTTTAACAAAATAAATAAATGTACCTAAAACTAAAAAAAACAATATAACTTTAATTCCAAGATTTTTTCTTACTTCTAGTTCAGGTTCAGCTGCCCATTTTAAAAAAGTAACTACATCCTCTGTAAGTTGTAAAGCGTTATTATCTGTGCCATCATCATAATCAACACTTCCATCATATATAGGTTGTGGCATAGATATTTGGTTACCCCCTACCCATTTATTATAATACATTCCATCGCCTATTTCCATTCCTTCAGGTGGTTCTTCATAGCCTAGAATAAAATTATAAATATAATCTTCACCATATTTTCTAGCTTTTGTTATTACACTTAAATCGGGAGGATAAGCACCATTATTACTTAGCCTAGCTTCATTGTCATTGGCGTAAGGAGAGACAAATCTATCTGCCGGTCTTGCATCTCGATCATACATTTCACCTTCATCATTCGGTCCATCTACAACTGTGTATTCAGCAGCAATTACTTTCACTTCTGCTTCAGAAAATCCAATATCTCTGAGATCTCTATAATACAATAATTTCATTGAATGGCAGCCTGAGCAGACTTCTTGATAAACCTTAAAACCTCTTTGCAGCGCTGCTCTATCAAAAGTACCTGTAATTCCATTAAAAGACCATTTATGCTTAGGCATTGGCCCTGAATTTGATTCAGCAGCAAAGATACTTGTAGATAATAAAAAAAGTAAAATTATAATAATAAATCTCATCGATTAAATAATCTCTTTTTGTGCATTCGGGTTAAGGGCTTCTTTACCACCTCCTAAATAAACATCACTAATACCTAAAGGAAGGCTTTTTGGTGTTTCAATCCTATGTATAAATGGTGTTATTATTAAGAAAAAACCAAAATAATAAACAAGACCTATTCTTGCTATTAAGAGGTATAACCCTTCAGCTGGCAACATTCCTACATATCCAAGAATAAAAAAATTAACAAAAAATAACATTACAAACCATTTATATATCGGTCTAAAGTTACAACTTCTCACCTTTGATCTATCTAACCAAGGAAGTACAAACAATATTGCAATAGATCCAAACATTAATAGGACACCGCCTAGCTTATCTGGAATTGCTCTCAATATGGCGTAAAAAGGAGCTAAATACCAATTAGGAACTATATGAGCAGGTGTTACAAGCGGATCAGCAGGTATATAATTGTCGACTTCAGCCATTAAGTTTGGACCGAAAAAAATTACTGCAGAAATTATTACTCCAAAAACACAAACAGCTAAAGCATCCTTCATAACCATATATGGAAAAAATCTTACCGTATCATTTTTAGATTTAATATCGATTCCTGCAGGATTGTTTGAGCCATGAACATGAACTGCAGCAACATGAAGTCCAACAACTCCTAAAATAACAAAAGGCAAAACATAATGTAAAGCAAAAAACCTATTTAGAGTAGCATTACCAACTGTGTAGTCTCCCAAAAGCCAAATTTTTAATCCTTCACCAATAAAAGGAATAGCACTAAATAAATTTGTAATAACGGTTGCTCCCCAATAAGACATTTGACCCCATGGCAGCACATATCCCATAAATGCTGATGCCATCATTAGAAGATAAATAAAAACTCCAAGTATCCAGTTAAGCTCCCTTGGATATTTATATGAACCATAATACATACCACGAAGTATATGAATATATACAACAATAAAAAAGAAAGCTGCACCATTAGAATGAATGTAACGAAGGAGCCAACCGTAATTAACATCACGCATAATTCTTTCTACGCTATCAAATGCCATATCAGTATGGGGTGTATAATTCATAGCAAGAAAAATTCCACTTACAATCATAACAACAAGTGTAATTGTTGCTAATGCACCAAAGCTCCAAAAATAATTACAATTTTTAGGCATTGGATAATCACCATATTCTTTTTCAAAATACGAAATTATTGGAAGTCTAAATTCTATCCAATTTAAAAAAGAATTCTTATATTTTCTATGTTCTGAATTTCCACTCATAATTAACCAATTTTAATAGTTGTATCATTTAAAAACGAATATGGAGGAACAGGAAGATTGTTTGGAGCAGGTCCTTTACGTATTCTACCTGATGTGTCATAGTGAGATCCATGACAAGGGCAATACCAGCCATTATACTCTCCCTTATTGTCAGTTAACTTTTGACCAAGAGGTACACAGCCCAGATGCGTGCAAACACCAATTAGAACTAACCATTCTTCTTTTTTTACCCTGTCAATATCTTGTTCTGGATCTATCAAATCTGTAAAGTTAACTTCTTTAGCTTCTTCAATCTCTTCTTTGGTTCTTTTACGAATAAATACTGGCTTACCTCTCCATTTTACTGTTATACTTTGACCTTCTTCGATAGAACTTATATCTACTTCTGTAGTGCCAAGTGCAAGGGTGTCTTCAGCTGGATTCATGCTTGAAAGAAAAGGCCAAATAAACGCTGCCGTTCCTAAAGCTCCAATAGATATCGTACTAAGTTGTAAAAAATCTCTTCTTTTATTATTGGGATTTTCAGCCATAAATTGATTTTCTCTTATAGCGTAAATTTGAAAAAAAATACCAAATTATATGTGCCAGCGTGACGCAATCATATAAATACTGTAGACAAGAATTATGAGAATAGCTCTTTATCAGCCAGATATTCCTCAAAACACAGGAAATATATTCAGACTAGGTGCTTGCTTAGGAGTTTCAGTTGATATTATTGAGCCAACAGGCTTTATTTTTGATGATAAAAGATTCAAAAGAAGTGCAATGGATTATATTGATCACATTGACTACAAAAGACATATTGATTGGCAACATTTTTATGATTGGACAAAAAAAAACAATTTCAGATTAATTTTAATGACTACCAAAAGTGAAACAAGTCTGTATAACTTTAAATTTCATACTTCTGATATTTTATTATTTGGAAGAGAAAGTGCGGGAGTGCCTGAAAATATTCATAAGATAGCTGATCATCGCTTAACAATTCCTATGAAAGAAGGGATTAGATCAATCAATCTAAGCAGTTCAGTTGCCTTAGTGTTAGGTGAAAGTCTTCGACAAACAAATCAAATATGAAATATATAGAAAAAAAGATTAAGTAATAAAACAACTAATTTATAATATTATCAATTTTATTAAGGCATTTTTTTAATCCTAAATCGTAGTTAGTTTTTATAAAATGCTCTTTAAGAATTTCTACCCATTTGAATTTGACTTGTGATTGATAAAAACAATTCAAAGGATATGGCATATTAAACATTTTTAATACTTCTTGACGTATGACATCATTTGTTAAAACAGCTAAAGATTCATGAATATATTTTTCAACAATTTGTTGTGTTTTTATATTTATTAAGGGCAAATCAAACAAACCGAAAAAACGAAAGTATCTATATATTCTTAAATAATCTTCTTTAATTCTATCTTCAATCTCTCCGATGAATTTTATTGTTTTTGACTTTAGATCTTTTTGACCATTATAATAGTCATAAAGCTTAGCATCTTCATCAAGATATAATGCGTTAAATGTAAAATCCCTTCTTGCTGCATCCTTTTTCCAGTCTGTTGTATACAATACTGAAGTATGTCGTCCAATTTGATTAATATCTTCTCTTAAAGAAGTGATTTGAATTTTTTTATTATTTGGATACGCAATAATGGACCCATATCTTATCGCAAAATCATCATATTCAATATTATTTTCAATTAGTAATTCAAGTACATCATTAGGCTCAAGTACAGTTGCAGAATCTATATCTTTAATTTCTCTATTAATGAGAAAATCTCTTATACTCCCTCCTACCAAACGAAGTTCTATATTTTTACTTTTAAAAATAGAAAATAAAATTTTAATATGTTCTCCATCCAATAAGGCATTTATTTTATTATTGCTCATATCTAGCTATTTTTCTAAAACAATTTATATTACATGAATGATGTCGATGCTTTCAAAAGAAAATACGAATGAAATATTTGAGGATATTAAAAAAAATTTAATAAGAGGTGTAAAAGATAGAAAACATACTTTTCATACCCCTGTTTTTTGTAATATAGATGATCAAAAGGCTATTGAGTCGAGGGTTGTGGTTTTAAGAGAATTTGACTCTCCAAATATGGTCCTAAATTTTCACACAGATTTTAGATCTCCAAAAATTGCTAGTCTTGTGAAAAACAATAATTCCTTATTTGTTTTCTATGATCAAAAACTGAAAGTACAATTACGTATTAAAACAATCTCCTCTATAAACAATCAGAATATAATTACTAAAAAAATGTGGGAGAAAACAAAATTAGTTAGTAGAAAATGTTATTTAACTCAAAAGCCCCCAAGCTCTATTACGAGCTTGCCAGAAGATGGAATAAATGACAACCTTAAAGGAAAAGAACCTACTTTAGAAGAAAGCGAAAAAGGTTATAAAAATTTTACAGTTGTTCAAAATAAAATTCGTCAAATTGATTGGCTGCATTTAGCTGCAAGTGGGCATAGAAGATTAAAAATCATTCTTAAAGATAATATACCATCTTTTAATTGGATAATACCTTAGTATAAAAGAAAGTTATCAATTACTCTTACTTTATTTAAGTAGAATGCAATAAACAATCTTGTTCTTTCATTTTTTATACTAAGGCTTAAATCTTCTTCATTCCTTACTTCAAAATAATCAATTTTTGAAATTCCATAACCTCTTAATTCTTTTTTAATGTTATCTAAAATTTTATGATTAAAATCTTTTTTTAATTTTAATAAATTTGCATCAATTATTTGTGCACATCTTTTAAATTTTGATCTTTCATCTTTACTGAATGTTGAATAGCGGGATGACAAACTCATGCCATAAGAGTCTCGTATTGATGGACATCTAATTAAATTTATTTTTAAATTATTTTGCAAAATCAGTTGCTCAATAATCTTTAATTGCTGAAAATCTTTCTCACCAAAAAAGATTTTTGAGGGTTCTATTAAATCTAAAAAAATTTTAACAATTGTTGTGACTCCGTCAAAATGTCCTAGCCTATAAAGATCACATAAAATATCTCTATATTTGAATACTACTTTTTCCGTTATGATACCTAAAGGATATATTTCTTTTTTACTAGGGGCAAAAATGATTTTGCAGTTTGTTTTTGATAATATTTTAATATCTGCTTCTAATGTATTGGGATAATTGTTAAAATCATTTAGATCATTAAATTGTGCAGGATTGACAAAAATAGTAACAATATTTACTCCATCATATTTATTAGCCTCAGATAGCAATGATAAATGGCCAGCATGTATACTACCCATAGTTGGAATAAGATTAATTTCTTTTTTGTTTTTCTTTAAATTAGATACTATTTCTTTAATTTCTGATATTTTTTTGATTATTTTCATATTTTTTTGAGTATCTATTTGACTTATATACGATCAATTCGTAATAGGTCTCAAAAAATAGATAAATAATGAAAAGAACATATCAACCAAGTAAACTTATTAGAAAACGTAGACATGGTTTTCGTGCTAGAATGGCAACTAAAGCCGGAAGGCAAATTATAAACCGTCGCCGTGCAAAAGGAAGAGCTCAACTTAGCGCTTAAAAAGGCCTTATGGCCCATCAATTATTTACAATAAAAAACAGAACAGCCTTTGTTCATATCCGTGATAATGGTGTGTTTATTCGTAGTAATAATATCAATGTTCAAAAATTAATTAATCAAGATCTAGATAATAAAATAGGTGTTGGTTATACCGCATCAAAAAAAATAGGTAATGCGGTTAAAAGAAATAAAGCAAAAAGAATAATGAGAGAATTAGCAAAAAAAATATTGATTAAAGGTAAAACAAATACTTATTATGTGCTAATAGCCAAAACATCAATTTTGGAAATAAAATTTAAGGATTTATTAGAAGAGTTGGAGAAGATTATTAATGTTAAATAAAATTGTAACTTTCCCTTTAGTTTTATTAATACGTGGATATCAACTTATAGTATCTCCTATACTGGGTTCAAATTGTCGCTTTATGCCTACTTGCTCAGAGTATGCATTGGAATCCCTCAAAGAATATGGGTTAATAAAAGGAACTTTTTTAACAATTAAAAGAATTGGAAAGTGTCACCCTTGGGGCAGCCATGGATATGACCCTATACCAACAAAGATGGAAAAAAATAAATATGAATGAACAAAAAAACTTATTTTTAGCAATTGCAATTTCAATTGCAATAATTGTTGTATTTCAATTTTTTCTTCCAGGTCCAGTTACTGAACCAATTCAAAATAAAGAAAATGAAATTCTCGCACCAGCTACATCTATAGATGAGCCAAAAACAAATGTATTAGAAATAATAAAACCAAAAGAAGATGTGCTAACTGCTAATAAAAGAGTTAGCATAGAGACGCCATCTTTTACAGGTTCAATTAATTTACAAGGGGCTATATTGGATGACTTAACTCTTGCTAATTATAAAGTTAGCCTAGATGATAATTCAAAAAATATTGATTTACTATCTCCAGATGGAACTTCAAATCCTTACTATATAGAGTTTGGTTGGAAAGTATTAGGCGATCAAAATGCCCAGCTTCCAAATTTAGAAACAATTTGGAAAACAGACTCTTCCATTCTTTCTCAAGATAATTCAGTTCGTTTAAGTTGGACAAATGATGAGAATATTACTTTCCTTAAACTTTTTTCTGTTGATGAAAATTATATGTTTTCAGTGAAACAGGAAGTAATTAATAACAGTTCCTCAAATTTAGAAATATATCCTTATAGATTAATTAAAAGAATAAACACTCCCAAGACAATTAATTTTTTTATTTTACATGAAGGTTTAATAAGTCTTGTAAATGATGAACTGCTTGAAAAAAATTATGATGATTTATTAGATGATTGTTCTTCAAGCATAACTATCAAAGATGAATATTGTGATGAAAAAGCTCAGGGTGGCTGGTTAGGCTTTACAGATAAATATTGGATGTCAGTTTTAATCCCAGATCCAAATGAACCAATTAATATTAATTATCGTCATGGAAACAATGGTAGAGATAGCTACAGAACTGGATATGTTGGACAAATATTTGATATTGCTCCAGGACAATCTATTTCATATAATGGTAAAGTTTTTGCTGGTGCAAAAAAACTTAATATTCTAAGTAACTATGTTGATACTTTATCAATTCCACGTTTTACAGATGCGATTGATTGGGGTTGGTTTGCTTTTTTAACTAAACCAGTTTCATATGCCATCAATTGGTTTTATGGTTATGTAGGTAATTTTGGTTTAGCAATTATTGCTTTTACCATTTTAATGCGATTAATTCTTTTCCCACTGGCTCATGCTTCATTTAAATCGATGGCCAAAATGAAAAAACTACAACCAGAAATGCAGCGATTAAAGGAAACTTATCCGAATGATCGTCAAAAAATGCAACAAGAGCTTATGGCTTTATACAAAAGAGAAGGAGCTAACCCGGTTGCGGGTTGTCTTCCTATCTTAGTTCAGATACCTATTTTTTTCTCATTATATAAAGTGCTTTTTGTTACTATCGAAATGTATCATGCGCCATTCTATGGTTGGATCCATGATTTATCAGCACCAGATCCTCTTGGTATTTTAATTCTTTTTGGTTTGTTTCCTTGGGACGTTCCTGGATTTTTATCAATTATAAATATTGGTATTCTTCCAATTATTATGGGTTTAACAATGTGGTTACAACAAAAATTAAATCCTGCACCAGCAGATCCAACGCAAGCTAAAATATTTGCGCTACTTCCTTTTGTTTTTACTTTTGTATTAGCAGGTTTCGCAGCTGGATTAGTATTGTATTGGTCAGTAAACAATATTCTATCAATAGCCCAACAGTGGTTTATACAAAGAAAAATACTCGCTAAAAATGAGTAATGGAAATAAATCTTTAAAAATTTTTTTTAATTCAAATAAATTTATTGGATCCTTTCAATCTTATAAAGATATTAAAAAAATTAATTCTGTTAATGATTGTTGTTTTGTGGGAAGATCTAATGTGGGAAAATCAAGTATGATTAATGCAGTTACTAAAACAAAAAATTTAGCAAAAACAAGTAAAACGCCTGGAAGAACACAGTCCATAAATATCTTTTTGATTAATCAAAATATTAATCTCGTTGATTTACCTGGCTATGGTTATGCTAAAGTATCTAAAGTAATAAGAGATAATCTTGGAATCCTAATTGAAGAATATATTATTAATCAATTAAACTTAATTCAAGCATATGTATTAATAGATGCTAAAGTAGGTGTAAAAAATAGTGACATTGATATGTTTGACCTACTTAATGAATCAGATAGATATTTTTCAATAATTTTTACAAAAATTGATAAGTGCTCTAAATCATATTTATCAGATTTAGAAAAATCTATGCAAAGTTTAATGAAATCTTACAGTAAAAATTTTAATAAGTTTTTTTTTACTAGTGCAAAAAAATTTGAAGGAATAATGGATATCCAAAAGGATATTTATACTTTATCAAAGCAAAAATGAAATTTGATTTTTTATCAGAAAGCGATCAGGCCTATTTTATTCATAAAGCCTCCACATTAGTTGAAGCATTGCCATTTATTAGAGAGCATAGTGGAGATACTATTGTTATTAAATATGGAGGTCATGCAATGGGAGATCCTAAACTTGCTAAAAGTTTTGCAAGAGATATTGGCTTAATGAAAGAAGTTGGAATATTTCCAGTGGTTATTCATGGAGGAGGACCTCAAATTGCAGAGAAATTAAAAACTAAAAATATAACTTCTAAGTTTGTTGATGGCTTAAGAGTTACTGATTCTGAAACAGTAAAAGTTGTTGAAGATGTTTTAGCCAATGAGATAAATACTGAAATAGTTAGAGCAATAAGTGACTCTGGTGGAAAGGCAATTGGATTAAGTGGAAATAAAAATAATCTTTTAAGTGCAACAAAATTAAAAGTAGAATTCAAAGATTCAGATTCAAATATTGAAAAAATTATTGATATAGGATTTGTAGGACAGCCAACAAATGCTAACACAGACTTAATTAAACAACATATTCAAGAGGGTGACATACCTGTTATTGCTCCATTAGGGATAGATAATGAGGGTAATTCATACAATATTAATGCTGACACTGCCGCAGGTTTTATCGCAGGTAAGTTAAAAGCAAATAAATTATTACTTTTGACAGATGTTGCTGGTGTATTAGATAAAGATAAGAAATTAATTCCTTCCCTAAAACTTGAAGATGCAATTAAAATTGTTAATGAAGATTTTGTAGTGGGAGGTATGAAGCCAAAAATTACAACATGTATAGAAGCTATGAAAAGTGGGGTGACTAAATCAACCATCTTAGATGGGAGAATTCCTCACTCATTAGTATTAGAATTATTCACTGAACATGGTATTGGAACCCAGATTTATTCTTAAAACATGAGTAATTTAGTAAAACAAATAAATACTTGGATATTTGATCTAGATAACACACTTTATTCGGCTGATAGTGGAATATTTCAACAAGTACATGAGCTAATGGGAAAGTTTGTATCAAGGCATCTAAATATAGATATTGAAGATGCTAAAATAATACAAAAAAAATATTATAAACAACATGGAACAACCTTGAGGGGAATGATGGATAATCACGGGGTTGATCCTGATCATTTTCTCGCTGAAGTACACAAATTAGACTACTCTATTGTTGGTCCGAACTTAAAGCTCAATGAAGAATTAAAAAAACTTAATGGGCGAAAAATTATATATACTAACGCAAATATGCAACATGCTATTAACGTTTTAGAAAAAATAGAATTATCAAATTTTTTTGATGAAATTTATGATATTAAGATGGCAAATTATATACCAAAACCAGAAATAGCACCTTATGAACAGATGATAAATCAATTTGATATAAATGTAAAAAGTGCAGCTATGTTTGATGATATTGCTAAAAATCTAGTTCCTGCAAAAAATGTTGGTTTTACTTCTGTTTGGATTGATGCAGGTTATGAAAATTTTAGTGATGATATTCAAGCATCAAAAAAATACCTTGATCATGAAACAACAAATATAACCGAATTTTTAGAAGACGTTAACAAAGGAAAAATATGAGTCAATTGAAGCAAATTATAGAGGAAGCTTTTGAAAACAAGGATGAAATAAATTTTAATACTAAAGGTAAAATTAGAGAGAGCGTTGAAGAAACTTTAAATCAACTTGATTTAGGTAATATACGTGTTTGTGAAAAAATTAATAATGATTGGGTAGTTAATCAATGGATAAAAAAAGCTATACTTTTAAGCTTTCGATTAAATGATAATCAGATAGTAAAAGCTCCTCACGCAACCTGGTATGATAAAGTGCCAAGCAAAACTGCAAATTGGACGAAAGATGATCATGATAAAGCTGGTTTTAGATACGTGCCAGATGCTGTGGTAAGAAAATCTGCATTTATTGCCAAAGGTGTAATCTTAATGCCATCTTTTGTAAATTTAGGAGCTTATGTTGATGAAGGAACGATGATTGATACTTGGGCAACTGTAGGTTCTTGTGCACAAATTGGGAAAAATTGTCATATATCTGGTGGTGCAGGTATTGGAGGAGTTTTAGAGCCTCTTCAAGCTAATCCGGTTATTATTGAAGACAATTGTTTTATAGGGGCAAGAAGTGAAGTAGCTGAAGGAGTTATTGTTGGAGAAGGTTCTGTATTATCAATGGGTGTATTTATTGGTGCATCAACAAAAATTATTGATAGAGCGAGTGGAGAAGTTCATATGGGAAAAGTGCCTCCATACTCCGTTATAGTCCCAGGCTCAAATCCAGGAAAAAAACTATCCGATGGGAGTGAAGGTCCAGGATTATATTGTGCAGTAATAGTTAAAAGAGTTGATCAAAGAACTAGATCTAAAACATCAATTAATGATCTGCTACGTGATTAATGACTGAATTTAATTTAAATCCTATTAAACTTACTCAAGCACTAGTTAAATGTCAGAGTATCACCCCAAAAGATGATGGTGCTTTACTTGTTGTACAAGATCATCTTAGTTCTATGGGGTTCGATTGCTCACCATTATTATTTTCGGGCAATGGATCATATGAAGTTAAAAATTTATTTGCAACTATTGGCTCAGATGGACCACATCTAGCATTTGCCGGTCACACTGATGTTGTACCTCCAGGAAATGAAAGTTCGTGGAAACATCCTCCTTTTTCAGCAATCATTGAGGATGATAAATTATATGGAAGAGGGACTGAAGATATGAAGAGCAACATTGCCTGTTTTATATCTGCTACAGAACAGTTCTTGAAAAAAAATGGTGAAAATTTTGGTGGCAAAATTTCATTTATAATAACGGGTGATGAAGAGGGTGAGGCAATTAATGGAACACCTCAAATCATGGAGTGGATAAAAAAGCAAAATATAAAAATAGATCATTGTTTGGTTGGTGAACCCACATCTAATGCAAAAATTGGAGATAAAGTTAAAATCGGAAGACGAGGATCTGTTAATTTCTTTTTAACAGTTAAAGGTGTCCAAGGACATACAGCTAATGGTCATAGAGCTCAGAACCCAGTTCACTGTTTAACAAAACTTATCTCAAAAATATTAGAAAAACCTCTGGATGAAGGAAATGAATTTTTTTTACCAACAGCTGTGCAAATTCCTACTTTTGATGTTGGTAATCCTGCGCATAATGTGATTCCTGAATATGCATTTGCTACAATAAATATTCGTTTTAATGATCTCCATACACCAGAATCTTTAATTCAGTGGTTAAATGAAAAAATAGAATCAATCTTTAAAAATATGGAAAATGTAACTTGCAAGGTAAAACATGAAATTAGCGCTCGTTCTTTTTTAAATAAACCAGGGAATTTAAGTAAAATTGTTGCTAAATCTATTTCTCAAGCTACTGGAAGAAATGAAGAACCGGAACTTGCAACAGATGGGGGGACATCTGATGCACGATTTATTAAAAATTATTGTGAAGTAATTGAGCTAGGTATTAGAAATCAAACATTGCATCAAGTTGATGAATTTGTTTTTTTAGATGATCTTAATGAATTGACTAAAATTTATTACATAATTTTAGAAAATTATTTTTCAAAAAGCTAATAACCATTCTTAACAATAACATCGCTTTTTATTTTTCCTTTTTTTCTAAATTGCTCAAATTTAGTAAAGATATAATTTATTGAAGAGTCGACATCAGTGATAGCCGCAACATGAGGTGTCATTATAATATTTTGATTTTTCCAAAATTTATGTGTTTTTGGCAAAGGTTCTATTTTAAAAACATCTAGAGATGCAAAAAAGTTAGGATTTTTTTTGATATGTTCTAATAAATCTAACTCACTTAAAGCGGATCCTCTGCCAATATTAATTAGTAAACAATTTTTTTTCATATTTTTTAAAAAAGATTTATTAATTAAATCTTTTGTTTTTTTAGTTGCAGGAAGAATAGAAACTACGATATCTGATAATTTTAAAAAAGATTTAATTGAATTTTTTGAATAAACTGGAATTGATAATTTGCTCTTATTAACAGAATTTTTATAACCAATTACATTATAACCTAATACTTTTAATTTATTAGCTACAAAACTACCTATGTAACCAAGACCCAATAAACCGATTGTTAATTCTTTGTTTAGAGGTGTATATCTTTCATCTAACCAAATTTTTTTGGCCTGTGCCTTACTGTAATCATTGAGCTTTAATTGATAGTTTAAAATTTGAGAAAGCACATGATTTAGCATTCGTGCCCGCATATTTTGATCTTGTATTCGAATTATTGGTGTTTTTTTATAATTAGATAAATTTAATATATGGTCTACCCCCGCTCCTAATGAAAAAATAATCTTTAAATTTGTTAATTTTTTTAAAATTTTATCTGGTAAATTCCATACTAAAGCTACTTCAATTTTCTCAAATTGAATATTATCATCTAGTGTTAAAATTTTATGAGATTTAAATTTTTTTTTTAAAAGTTTTAAAAAATCATCCTGATTTGAAAAAGTACAATGATATAAAATATTCATTAATTTTTTTTATCAATATTATCAATGATATGAAGGTATTTTTTGACTACATTGCTCCATAAAAAATACTTTTCTGCTCTAATCTTTGCATTTTGTCCAAGTTTTTCTAATTTTTTATTATCAGAAAGTATATTGTGTAAGGCAGAATATAAATCATTTATGTTTTTAATAATTAATCCTGTTTTTTCATGAAGAACAGCCTCTGGAGTTCCTCCAATATTTGATGCCAAAGATGGAATGCCATAAAAGGCAGCCTCAAGATACGCTATACCAAAACCCTCTATAGATCTTTGTCCTGACTCATCAGTTGTGGGCATTAACATTAGGTTGGTTTTTTTAAATAAATAATTTTTTTCATTATTATTAATATTGCCAACAAAAAGTACATTTTTTTCAATATCAAATTTTCTAACTTTTTCCTGCAAACTTATCAACTCCTCCCCTGCTCCTGCAATCACATAAAGAATATTTGGATATTCATTTTTTAATTTTGCTATTGCAGATAAAACATATGAGTGTCCTTTTCTTTTTTCCAATCTTGCTAAAGTAACTAATATGGGATTACCAATTAACTTTGGAATAATTTTTTCTGGTAAATTAATGTTATTTTGAGCTCCAGGATATATACATACAATTGATTGATTTATAATACCTATTTTTTTAACTAAATCTTTCGTGTAGTTGGAGTTACACACGATATGAGAAATTTTGCTTAGCGTAGAAGTTACTCTCTTCTTATGACGTGAATTTTTAGTTATAATTTCATTTCCATGTACAAGGCAAATAGATGTTATAGATAAGTCTCTTATAATATCTATGCTTAACTCAAAACTTTTCCAACTATCACCAATTATGCAGGACACTTTTTTTGTATCTAAATATTTTTTTAATTCAGATAATTTTTTTCTCTTACGGAAAAATTTTAAACCATCAATTCTTTTAATTTGAAAATTTTTTTTATGACTAACATCATATAAAGAATCTTTAGATTTGTTATGTTGATCAGCTAATACAACAACTTCATGTGTCTTACTTAATTGAAATGATAGATTTTCTAAAAGGTTTTCTATACCTCCTACTCTGGGAGGAAAACATTGGGTTAAAATAATAATCATCTTTATAACTAACTATCTTGAATTAAACGTTAAGTGTATGATTAATTTTAACATAAAATCGTTTTTTAATAAAAATTAGAGCTTCTTATAAAATAATAAAAATTTAATGAATTTAAATATGCATTAATTGCATACAAAATATGTATATAACTTGCTTGATATGCATATTCATAACTCTTATATAAACAACGAAAGGATAATAAATGATTAAAAATATACTTAATTTTATAGGCACTACCTACAAAACTGTTAATGATTATGGTTTTGATAACATTGATCCACATGTAGTCAGGTATTTTAGAAATGAATACGGTAAAGATTGGAGATCAGCGTTAACTGAACATTTATACAAAAAGGAAAAAAGCAATGATAAAAAAGCTGCTTAATAATTTTTTTAAATCATTTACTTTTGATAATGATCGAGAAAAGATTGAAAAATATCTATCTGAGTCCTCTAATACATATGATTTAGAACAAAGAATTCTTGAGCTTGATAAAAAAGGTAAATATAATCAGTTTTATGTATAATTCTTACTAGAGCTTGAGAGGCATAGTTACTTCTTGTAACCAACGCTTCTCATCTAGGGTAAGAAAATTAGAAAGTTTTTCATAAACTTTTTGATGATATTCATTAATCCATTCTAATTCATTATCATTCAACATATTAGGGTTAATTAGATCTCTATCAATTGGTGCCCAAGAAATATTTTCAAATTTAAGTTTGTTTTCTTTATCATCTTGTACAACAACAATATTTTCAATACGAATTCCATATTCGCCTTCTTTGTAATACCCGGGTTCATTAGACAAAATCATTCCTGGCAATAATTCAACACTTTCAAACATGGTCTTTTTAGAAATGCGTTGAGGTGCCTCATGAACACTGAGAAAGCTTCCAATTCCATGACCTGTACCATGATCATAATCACAATCGATTTCCTGTAAACTTCTTCTTGCCAAATAATCAATATCAGTACCTTTTGTGCCCTTTGCAAATATATGGGTTGAGAGATTAATATGTCCTTTTAAAACTCGGGTAAATCTGTCTATTTGCTCTAGATTTGGTTTTCCCAAAATTATAGTCCGGGTTATATCTGTCGTTCCATCGTAATATTGTCCACCTGAATCAGATAAATAAATACAATTATTTTTTAATGCAACAGGATTATTTTTATCAGCACGATAATGAGGTAGGGCAGCATTTTTGCCAATAGCTGATATTGATTCAAAAGAAATTGAATGGAACAAATAATTTGACTTTCTAAAAGATAATAATTTTTTAGCAACAGAAATCTCATTCTCTGTTTCAACACTTTGATGATTTTTTAACCAACACAAAAATTTTGTAATACTTACTCCATCCCTAATATGAGCTTTCCTAGAACCTTCAAGCTCAATTTCATTTTTTATTGCTTTAGGAATTAAGCATGGGTTTTGTAAATTTGCAGGTGTGTGATTATTTTCTAGCGCTAATTTATAAAAAAAATAAGATGTATTTTTATAATCAAAACCAATTTTTAAATTTTTTCTTAGGTTATTGAAAATATTGTCTATCTTTTCAATTGGTTCTAAAGTTAAAAACTCATTAAGCCTAGTTTTTAAATCCTTATTTAATTTCTCAATACATACGTATAAAACAGGCTTATATTCAACAGAAATAAACAAATAAGCAAATGCTAGAGGGGTATGCAAAATATCATCTCCTCTTAAATTCAATAACCAAGCAATAGAGTCAAGGCTTGATAGAAAATAACTATTTAAATGATTATTTTTTAATTCTTGGATAAATTCATCAACTTTATTTGATGTTTCAATTCCAGCATAATTTATTGGATGATCAAAAATAGCAGTATATTTACGTTCAGGCTTATCTGTCCAAAGTTCATCTATTAAATTAGGGGTAGTAAAATGTATCTTTGTTTCATTTTTATTAGCTAATTCAATTATTTGATTAACCTCTTTAATTGAGTGAAGCCTAGGATCTAATGCAAGACATTTATTTTTATCAAAATGTTTATTTAATTCTTTAGAAAAATTATTCAAATGCAATAAAGAGATAGCACCACAATCTATTTGTTCTTTTGCTTGAAAAGTATACCTGCCATCAACAAATAGATTTGCGTTATTTTGACTAATTATAGCTCTCCCTGCAGATCCTGAGAAATCGGTAGCCCAAAATAATCTCTCTGCGTCTTGTGAGATATATTCATTTAAAAACTCATCGGTTCGGTTTATAATTAATGAGTCTATATTTTTATCTTTTAATTTTTGTTGAATTTTAGAAATTTTAAAATTTTTCATAAACCACTAAATCTATCTAAATCAATATTTCCACCAGAAATCATAACGACTACAGTTTTATTTTTTAAGTTTATTTTTTTTGTTAATGCAGCAGTTGCGGCTACTGCCCCTCCAGGTTCAACAATAATTTTCAAATGTTCTGCTAAAATTTTAATAGAATTTTTTACTTCATCATCTTTTACAACAATTCCCCCTGATAAGGTTTTGATATTTATTGGAAAAGTTAACTGACCTGGTTGAGGTGTAATAATCGCATCGCAGATAGAGCTAAAACCTGGTTTATTTGAAATTATTTTTTTATTGATAAGAGAAATTTTTGTATCCTCAAAGCCATAAGGCTCAACTGCAAAAGATTTAATGTTAGGGTATTTATATTTTAAATAAGTTGAGGTTCCTGCTATTAGACCACCTCCTCCACAACAACACAAATAAATATCAGGAGTAATAGATAAATTTGCTAAATCTTGAGAAATTTCATATCCTGCAGTTCCTTGTCCAGCTATAATATCATAATCATCATAAGGTTTTATAAGCATCCTATGTTCTTTCTTTTCAATCTCTTTGCCAATTTCCTCTCGTATTTCTTTTTGAGGATCATATAGAATAACTTCTGCTTTATATTTTTTAGTATTCTCAATTTTAATTTTTGGAGCATTATTTGGCATAATAATTTTTGCACTAATATTTTCTTGCAAAGAAGCATAGGCCACTGCTTGTGCATGATTTCCTGAAGAATAAGCAACAAGGCCTCTTGATTTATGTTCCTTAGATAATTGACTAATTTTATTCGTAGCCCCACGAAGCTTAAATGATCCAGTTTTTTGTAAATTTTCTAATTTAAAATAAACTTTTGCATCTAAAAAATGGTTTATGTAATCATTTGTAATTAATGGGGTTTTATCAACGGCATGCTTTATAATTTCATAAGCTTTTTGGATATTTAAATAACTAAAATCTGACATTAATTTTTTATTTTATTTGAATTGATAGGAAAAAAATATATCTAAATGGATATGAGTAAAGAAAATGTGACATCTCCTTGTATTAGTGTGTGCAAAACAGATCCTATAAGTGGTTTTTGTTATGGCTGTGGTAGATCTAATGATGAAAAAAAAACCTGGAAAGACGAAAATACAACTAACGAGTGGAAGTTAAGTAATATTGAAGAACTAAGGAGTCGTCTTGATGGATGGCAGTTAGAAGCATTTAACGAATCTTATAAATCAAAGCAAGATAGTGGATTATCATTAATTAAGAAAAAACTTTTAGAGTCTCGTAATAATTAAAAATTATAATATAAGAATTAATAATCAATTTTTTTTAAATACAAACCATGAGCTGGTGCTGTTTGACCTGCAATTTCTCTATTCTTTGAATTAATAATATCTATAATTGTTTTATCAATATTGCCTTTAGCAATATCTACCAATGTACCTACCATTATTCTGACTTGAGAATGTAAAAAAGATTTTGCACAAACATTAAAAATAATTTTCTCACCTTCATGTTTAATATGAATATCCTCAATCGTTTTTATACTGTTCTTCGATTGACAATGAGCAGAACGAAATGCATTTAAATCATGTCTTCCTAAAAAAGAGGATGACTCAGTCTTTATTTTTTCAACATTTATTTTTTTATAGACACACCATGCTCTATTTGTGTCAATCGTTAGGGGTGGTCTTCTATTAATTATTTTGTATTCGTACCATCTTTTTATTGCAGAAAATCTTGCGTGAAATTTACTATCAACTAATTCTGCCTTTTGAACTGAAATTGGGTGAGGCCTTAAATGCTGGTTTAATCCATCTCTAATTACATCTGTTTCAATTTTTTTATTAATTGTAAAAGAGGCTACTTGACCGTAAGCATGCACACCTGCGTCTGTTCTTCCAGCTCCAAAGATTGTTACTTTTTCTCCTGAAAGTTTAAATAATGCATCTTGTAGAACAGCTTGTATTGATTTACCATTTTCTTGCTGCTGCCAACCAACAAAATTCGTACCATCATATTCAACAATAATTTTATAATTATACATTCAGTTTATCTTGAATGGAGAAAGTAAACCCTCGCAAAAAATCATCTAGGTTAACTGTTTTTTTTCCTTCTCGTTGTATAAGTAGTGGAATAATACCTCCATCCTTACAACCTATAATAAAATCTTTATTTAAAATTGTTGAACTTTGGCCAGACTCTTTAGTTTTTTTTGCTTTAATTATTTTTATTCTCTCTCCTTTATATGTAAACCATGATCCTGGTTTTGGTCCATGTGCACGTATGTGGTTATAAACATCTTCAGTAGAATTATGAAAATTAATTTTTCTATCTTTACTTAAAAATTTATTCGCAAAAGTAACTTTATTTTCATCTTGTTTTTTCCCAATAATATTATTTTCAAATATGAGTGGTAGAGTTTTTATCATTGCTTTTTTCCCAAGATTTGTAAGGTTTAAAGCTAAATCATCGCTGTACATATTCTGATCAATTAAAAAACTCTCTTGCATA
Source organism: uncultured Alphaproteobacteria bacterium (assembly GCA_902567135.1). Taxonomy (GTDB): domain Bacteria; phylum Pseudomonadota; class Alphaproteobacteria; order HIMB59; genus CACPNW01. Next base: position 139,209 of record CACFLO010000001.1, read on the forward strand.
AGAATATCTCCTGCATCAAGTTTTGAGGTAATATTAATTATACTAATTCCAGTTTTATTATCACCTTCCAATAATGCATGTTCTATGGGAGTTGCCCCTCTCCATCTCGGCAATAAAGAGACATGAATATTAATGCATCCATATTTGGGAATATTTATAAATGATGTAGGTAAAATTATACCATAGGCAACAACAATAATTAAATCAGGCTTTAAGCTTTTTGTCTGTTCAATAACTTGGTCATCGATAGTAGAAGGATAATAAATCTCTATATTATTTTTTTTTGCAATTTGATGTACTGCACTTTCTTCAACAAGCATACCTCTGTTTTTTTTTCTTGGAGGCTGTGTAAACACCCCAATTAAATTTAGTTTATTTTCAATCAAAATACTTAAATGTTGAGCTGCTATATCTGGCGTACCCATAAAAATTATTTTTTTATCAATCATGAATTTTTCAATTTTTTCACTTTTTTTATTATAATGTTTCTTTTTAAAGAAGATAAATAATCTACAAATAATATTCCAGATAAATGATCTATTTCGTGCTGCAATATTCTCGCCTCATAACCATCTATTTCTTTTTTTATATTTTTTTCATTTTCATCAATATACTCTAAAAAAATTTTTTTTGGCCTTTCAATGTCCGCATATTGCTCAGGAAGAGATAAACATCCCTCTTCCATAATAACTTTTTCTTCAGAATATTCTATTATTGAAGGGTTAAATAATATGTAATTAGCTCTTTTATCATTTTCCTTGTCTTCAAAATTAATTGTAATAATTTGTTTTAATATCCCAACCTGATTTGCTGCTAATCCAACTCCTGGTGCTTTAATCATAGTATCCATCATTTGATTAGCAATTTTAATATCTTCACTTGTAATATTAATAAGCCTGTTTGCTTTTTGACGTAACAACTCGTTAGGAACTAATAGTATTTCCATCTTTTCTTACTAGATGATTTTTTTTCGGGATTGAAATGCAGTATTCAGAGTATTTTCGTCTAAATAGTGCACCTCCCCTCCTATAGGTATTCCTTGTGCTAACCTTGTAACTGTTAAATTTTTGAATGTTTCTAATTTATCAGCGATTACATGTGTTGTAGTTTGACCTTCCATAGTAGTGCTTAATGCCAATATCACTTCAGTAATTTCATTTTCTTCAATTCTTTTTATTAGCTTCTTAATTGTTAGTTCTTCTGTCCCAATACCATTAATTGCCGATAAAGAGCCTCCTAAGACATGGTATAATCCTCTATAAAAACCTGTTCTCTCGAATGTCCATAAATCTGAAACATCTTCTATGATGCAAATTGATTTCTTATCCCTATTTGAGCCTGAACAAATATTACAAGGATTCGACATGTCTACATTTCCACATGCAGAACATTCGATAATGAGTTTATGGGAAGATTCTAATGTTTGAATCAATGGTAGGAGTGATCGATCTTTATTTTTTAATAAATAAAGAGCTATCCTTTGCGCTGAACGTCTCCCTAAACCAGGGAGTTTAGAAATTTCAGTTATTAATTTTTCTATTGCAGATCCATCCATTATTTAAAAAGGCAACTTCATACCAGGTGGCAAAGGTAATCCTCCAGTAACAGCTTTCATTTCTTCTTGTGCTGCTACTTCACCTTTCTGTTTAGCATCATTAATAGCAGCAACTATTAAATCTTCAGTAATTTCTTTATCCTCAGGTTTTAATAAACTTTGATCAAGGTTAATTCTTTTGATTTCTCCTTTAGCAGTAGCAGTAACTTTTACTACCCCACCTCCAGATTCACCTTCAACTTCAATAGAATTTAATTTTTCTTGTGCATCTGCCATTTTTTGTTGGAGTTGCTGTGCTTGTTTCATCATATTACCTATATTAACCATCATACCTCCTTTTTATTTTCTAAATTAAATTCATCAATAGTTTCATCAACAGTGTCTGTAATATCAGTAATAGAATGAATACTCAAACCTGGAAAAGCTTCTAGTATTGTTTTTACCTTTGGGTGGTTTTTCATAGTTTTTATTTCATTTTGTTGATTAACAGCATCTTCTTCACTTAATGAACTTCCAATATTACTATCCGAAGAATGAATTTGCCATATTCTACCTGTCCATTTAGAAATAAGTTTAGCTACATTACGGTTAAAATGTTGGTCTCTAATTAATGAATTATTTAGAACAATCTCACCTTCTTTAAATGAAATTAATTTAACTGAATTATATAGTTGAGTATGAATTAAAGCCTCCTTTTTGCTATAAAAAAAATCAACAAATTGTCTAAAATTAGAAATTTTAATTACAGTGGATTCAGTTGTTTCATTTAATTTAGAGGGGGCGTCTGGTTTATGATTATGATTTAAATCAATTTTTTTTTTTATTTCCTGATGTTTAGAGTCTGACTGATTATTAATTTCATGTTTAGGTGGTATTTCTTTAGTATACTCTTCAGAGTTTGGTTTGTTATTTATATATATTAATCTTATTATTACCATTTCTCCAAGCTGAAAAAGATGATATCCATTTTGTAATTCTTGGAAACCTTTGAAAAGAACTTGCCACATAACACCAAGAGAGTTCATTGATAATTGACTGGCAAAATTCATTCCTCTAACTCTTTCAATTTCAGGTACAGCAATGTTATTTATTAAATCAGGAGAAATTTTAATTTGTGTTATAGAGTGAATAGCATTTAATAATTCTTCAAAAATCATCAAAATATCAGCACCCGAATTATATAAATCTCTATAAATAATCAATGAATCAGAAGTATTGCCTTTAGTAATATTTTCAACAAGATCATAAATCTTACCTCTATCAGCTAGTCCCAGCATACTTGTTACTGTGTCAGCTGTAACTGTTATATCGTCGTTAATAATTGCTTGATCAAGTAAGCTTATGGAGTCTCTAACTGATCCATCACCCGCTCTTACTAATAATGCAATAGCATCATCATCAATCTTAACTTTTTCAAGGCTTGAAATTTTTTTTAAATGTTCAGCTAAGTTTTCTGATTCAACTCTTTTGAGATCAAAGCGTTGGCATCTAGATAAAATTGTTACTGGAATTTTTTTAACCTCAGTCGTAGCAAAAATAAACTTTACATGCTCAGGAGGCTCTTCTAATGTTTTTAATAAAGCATTAAATGCACTTTTAGAAAGCATATGCACTTCATCAATAATAAAGATTTTAAATAAACTATTTACAGGTTTGTATTTTACATTATCAATAATTTCTCGAACGTCATCAACCCCAGTTTTACTAGCTGCATCCATTTCAATAACATCTAAATTATGATCAGATCTTATAGATTTACATGAATCACAATTTCCACATGGCTCACAACTGCCTTCCTTCCTATTTTCACAGTTTAAACTCATTGCAATTAGTCTTGCCGTTGTTGTTTTTCCAACTCCACGAACGCCAGTTAAAAGATATGCATTTGCAATTCTATTAGTAATTATTGCATTAGTTAAAATTTGAACCAAAGTCTCTTGTCCAATTAAATCAGCGAAGGTTTGTGGCCTATATTTTCTGGCAAGTACTTTATATTTAATATTTTCTGTCATAATTTAAAGGAAGGTTATAAGACCCGAATAGACTTGGTACAGCTGCTTCTTTTCAGACCTGACTGAATTAACAAGATACTCGCCCTCAAACCTTCCATATCTACTATATCATTAAAGAATGAAAAAATAACTTGTGATTTATCTTTTATGTTTATTTTTTTCTAAATTCAGACTTTTTATAAACACCTAGGACTTTAATTTCTTTACAAAAAAATTTCATTTCCTCAAATGCCAATTTTACCGATTTATCATCTGGATGTCCTTCAAAATCAATATAGAATTGTGCGACATCAAAACCTTGCGGATGAATATAGCTTTCCAATTTTGTTATATTTATTCCATTACTGGCAAAACCTCCTAGACATTTATATAAAGATGCAGGAATACTTCTAACTACAAATACAAGAGTTGTTAAAAGATCACTCTCACTAGATTCTATGCTACTCTTATGTTTTGACATAATTAAAAACCTGGTAACATTATATTGAGCATCTTGAAAATTTTCTTCAAGAATCTCTAAATTATATATTTCTGCAGCAAGAGTTGATGCTATAGCAGCATCTTCTTTTTTATTCAGTTCTGATATCTTTTTTGCTGAACCTGCTGTGTCAGCTGCTATAACCATTTCCTTATTGAGTTTAATTATTTTGTTTCTACACTGTGCTATACCTTGTTCATGACTATGTATTCTTTTTACATCATTTATTTTAGATCCAGGTATTGCTAATAAATTATGCCTTACTTCTAAAAAATATTCTCCAATAATATTTAAATCAGAATCTGGTATCAATCTTTGAGTATCAGCAACTCTTCCAGCTTGAGAATTTTCAATTGGAACTAATGCAATGTCAGCTTGACCATCCCTGACACAAGCAAACATTTCTTCAAAAGTTGCACACGGTACACTACTTGCATTTGGAAAAACATTTTTACCAGCTTGCTCACTATAGGCACCATTAACTCCCTGGAAAGCAAAACTATTTGTTGTCATCTCTATTATTTAAAATATTTTCTATTAAAATTAAATCTTCCAACGTGTCTACACTAATTGGAACATTTTCTACATAAGTTATTCCAATTTTAATACCTGCATCAATTGCTCTTAATTGCTCCAATTTTCTATCTATTTCATTTTTAGAAGCAGGCAAGGAAACAAATTTTCTTAAAGCAATTGGTTTGAAACTATAAATTCCAACGTGTTGATAAATATTTGATGATTGTTTTGTTGAAAATTTGTAAAAATCTAAACTATTACCAACAACATCTACTTCTTTCCAATCTATAGCAACTTTTGTAATATTTTCATTTTTTTCTTCTTCACTTGATATATCAGTTGCTATTGTGCCAATATCATATCCATTTTCTAAAGGTATGTTTACACTTTGAATATTAATAGAATCGATAAGAGGCATATCACCTTGAAGATTAATAATACTTTCATATTCATCTTTATTATCTAGTAAATTGAATGCAGCAAATACTCTGTCAGTTCCTGAAGGTAAATTAGGATCAGTCATTATTGCCTTGCCTCCTTTTGCAGTAATTAAATTAAATACTTCATCCTCACTGCAAGCAACGTAAACGTCTCCTATATTTGAGTTGATTCCTTGTTTCCAAACTCTCTCTATCATTGGAATTCCATTAATTTTTGCCATGGGTTTATTAGGGAAGCGTTGAGAGGCCATTCTAGCTGGTATAATAATTGCTGTTTTCATAAATTATGCAACAATTAAGCCATATTTAATTTTTTATTGAACGTTTTCATTTCTATTCATTTTAAAAAAAATCTATATAGATGTTTTACACATGTCTGGACTTGAAGTTAACAAAATTTTGGCTTCCATCATATTGGCTCTTATTGTAGTATTAATTATAGGCCATATAGGTGATTTTATCGTTGATGGTGATAATACTGAAATACAGCAAACAGCTTATAAAATTGAAGTTCCAGAATCTGTTAACGATGTGTCTGGATCAGATTCCAAAGAAGAAGTTACAGAGACTATCTCATTATTATTGGCAAGTGCCTCTGTAGATAAAGGGCAAAAAATTTTTAAAAAATGCAGTTCATGTCATACATACAATAAGGAAGGCGTAAATAAAGTTGGTCCGAATTTATGGAATCTAATTAATAGTCCTAAAGCTAACGTTGAAGGCTTTGCCTATTCAAAAGAATTAGCTGAATTTGGTGGTCAATGGGGTTATGAAGAATTAGCTCTATTTTTGTATAAACCAAAAGAATATATAAAAGGGACTAAGATGAACTTTTCTGGTTTAAAAAAAGTTCAAGATAGAGCTAACTTAGTATTATTTTTAAGAGAGCAGTCTGAGAACCCAGCCCCTCTTCCTTAAATTGAATAATGAATAATTCCTATCAGGAATATATAAACTTTGCTAACAAACTTGCTGATGTCGCAGGCATTACATCAATGGAGTATTTTAGAACTTCTCTAAATATTAATAACAAAAGTGATGAAAGCCCAGTCACTATTGCTGATAAAAATACTGAATTAAAAATAAGATCATTGATAGAAAAAGAATATCCAGATCATGGAATTTTAGGAGAAGAGTTTGATAACATTAATCCGGATGCAGAATTTATTTGGGTTATAGATCCTATTGATGGAACTAGAAGTTACATTGCGGGACACAAAGATTTTGGAAATTTAATATCTTTAACACAGAATAAAAAACCGATTATTGGTATCATTAATTGTCCTGCTCATGATGAAAGATGGGTTGGGGCAAAAAATCAGCATTCAACTATTAATCAACAACCTGCAAAAACATCTGATGTAACAAAAATTGAAGATGCTTATCTTTTTACTTCAGGATTATATTTTGATGAGCCACATCTAAGAAATGCTATAGATCAAATTACAAAAAAAGTAAGATATTATCGTTATGGAGGTGATTGCTATATGTATGGTATGGTGGCTTCAGGATTAATTGATATTGTTATTGAAGACACTTTAAAAGTTCATGACTATATGGCTTTAGTTAATGTAATAGAGGGATCTGGAGGCAAGATTACAGATAAATTTGGAAATGAAATAACCACAGATTCTCAAGGAAGTGTTATAGCTTCAGCAAACGAAGAACTTCACGCTGAGATAATTTCTCTAATAAACAAAAAAAAATAATTTAATTTTTAAATAAAGTAATTATATTAACATTATGAAAACTGTAATTACGTGCATAACAATATTTATTTTGGTTTTCTCATTTAATATTTTGGCAAATACCAATATTTCCCATGCAATCGCTATGCACGGAGAACCAAAATATAATAAAGATTTTTTAAGTGTAGAATATGTAAGCAACTCTGTAGTCAAAGGCGGTAATATTGTCAGAAGCTCAATTGGAAACTACGATACATTTAATCCTTTCACTTTAAAAGGTAATTCAGCTGCTGGTATTGGCCTATTATACGAAAGCTTAACTGTTAGCTCTAGCGATGAGGCATTCACTGAATACGGACTTTTAGCAAAGCAAATAGAATGGCCTGAGGATCGCTCTTGGGTAGCATTTACATTAAGAGATGAGGCAGTGTGGCACGACGGAAAAAAAATATCTAGTGATGATGTTGTATGGACATTTAATACCTTAATGGAAAAAGGACATCCATTTTATAAATATTACTATGGGGATGTAAGTGAAGTTATTAAAATATCTGAAAACAAAGTTAAATTTACATTTTCTACAAACACAAATAAAGAATTGCCTCTAATTGTTGGTCAACTTCCAGTCCTTCCTCAACATTATTGGGAAGATAAAAATTTTGAAGAGACAACTCTTGATATTCCAATTGGAAGCGGTCCTTATAAAATAAAATCTTTTGATGCAGGTAGATCAATAACCTATGAGCTTAATATAGATTATTGGGCTTTTAAAAATAACATTGTTCCAATTAAAGTAGGTAAGGATAATATTGGAATTATAAGGTTCGATTATTATAAAGATAGAGGTGTAGAAAGAGAGGCCTTTAAATCAGGTGAGATAGATTTCTTTTCAGAAAATACTTCTAAAGAATGGGCAACTGGATATGATATAAGTGCAGTAGAGCAAGGTTTAATTAAAAAAGAATTAATATCTCATGAGAATCCTCAAGGAATGCAAGCTTTTGCATTCAATACACGTAAAGAAATTTTTAAAGATAAAAGAATTAGAAAGGCTTTATCTTATGCTTTTGATTTTGAGTGGACTAATAAGAATTTATTTTATAGCGCCTATAAAAGGACTGATAGTTTTTTTGAAAACTCAGAACTAGCATCAAATGGATTACCATCAAAAGAAGAACTTGCTTATCTTAACCCATATATTGATGTGTTACCAAATGAAGTTTTTAATGCACAATATAATAACCCTAAAACCGACGGTTCAGGGTTTATAAGAAATCAATTACAAGAGGCTACAAAACTAATTAAAGATGCTGGATGGATTTTACAAAATGGTAAGCTAGTAAATTCAAAGGGTGAGCCATTTGAATTTGAAATTTTATTAGTTTCTCCTGCTTTTGAAAGAATCGTATTGCCATTTATTGATAACTTAGAAAAACTAGGGATTAAAGCATCATTAAGAACAATTGATAGTTCGCAATATCAAAAAAGAATTGAAAGCTTTGATTTTGATATGATCGTATTCACCTTTTCTCAAAGTTTATCTCCTGGGAATGAGCAAAGAAATTTTTGGGGATCTGATGCTGCAGATACAAATGGTTCACGTAATGTTATTGGAATTAAAAATGATGTTATCGATATCCTTATAGAAAAACTTATTAATGCTAAAGACAGGGAGGATTTAATAACCATTACCAAGGCTCTAGATAGAGTATTGCTATGGAACTATTATGTAATCCCTCAATGGCATATTTCGGCGTATAGAGTCTTATATTGGGATATGTTTAATCAACCCAACAAAAAGCCCAAATATTCTCTTGGATTTGATACTTGGTGGATTAATCAAAGCAAATTTGATTTTATTAATTCTCAAAGATCAGCAAACTAATAAGTTAAAAACAGAACATAAATAATATAAAATCATAATAATGGGCTCTTATTTAATAAGACGAATTCTGCTTATATTCCCAACACTTTTTGGAATAATGTTAATTAATTTTGCCGTTATTCAAATTGTGCCTGGCGGACCAGTGGAACAAATGATCGCACAAATGACAGGAACGGCTGTTGAGTCTACTGCTCGTTTTTCTGGAGCTGGTGAAGGAGAGTTAGACTCAAGTTTTGATGCATCTAGTTTTGAAGATGGTGATTCTAATTACAGAGGTGCTCAAGGACTTGACCCAGACATTATTAAAGAAATTGAGATAATGTATGGAATGGACAAGCCTGCTCATGAACGTTTCATTAAAATGTTAAAAAGTTATGTATTGTTTGATTTTGGTGAAAGTTTTTTTCGTGATCAAAAAGTTACTTCATTAGTTTTGGATAAAATGCCAGTATCAATATCTCTTGGTCTATGGACAACTTTACTCGTATATTTAATCTCCATTCCTCTTGGAATAAGAAAAGCTATAAATGATGGTTCAAGATTTGATATAATTTCAAGCAGTATTGTTACAATTGGATATGCTATTCCAAATTTCTTATTTGCAGTTATTCTAATTGTTTTTTTTGCCGGTGGTCGCTTTTATGATATTTTTCCCTTAAGGGGTTTAGTATCAGAAAATTTTGAGGAATTAAGTATTCTGTCACAAATTAAAGACTATTTTTGGCATTTAACCCTCCCTCTAATTGCAATGATTGTTAGTGGTTTTGCTGGATTAACTTTCTTGACTAAAAATTCTTTTATAGATCAAATTAATCAACAATATGTAATGACAGCAAGAGCTAAAGGATTGTCGGAGAGAAAAGTACTTTATGGGCATGTTTTTAGAAATGCGATGCTAATAGTAATTGCTGGCTTCCCTTCAGCATTTATTGGAATATTATTTTCAAGCTCTTTATTTATTGAAGTAATATTTTCTCTAGATGGTTTGGGTTTGCTAGGTTATGAAGCGGCTCTTACAAGAGATTATCCTGTAATATTTGCTACATTATATTTTTTTTCATTACTTGGTCTCATTATGGGAATTATAGGTGATTTTATGTATTCCTTAATTGACCCTAGAATTGATTTTGAGTCTCGAGAATGAAAAACCTCTCTCCACTTAATAAAAGACGTTTAAACAATTTTGTTAAAAACAAAAGAGGTCTGTATTCTTTCTGGATTTTTTTTATTTTATTTATGATTTCACTTTTTGCAGATTTCATTGCAAATGAGAAACCATTGCTCATAAAATATGAAAACGAATTTTACTTTCCGATTTTACAGTCCTACTCAGAGACTACATTTGGAGGAGATTTTGAGACTGAAGCTGATTATAGAGATCCATTTGTAAAAAATTTAATAAATTCTTCTGGCTGGATGATCATGCCTATAATTCCTTATAAATATAATACAATTATTCGAGATATTGATAGTCCTGCTCCCTCTCCTCCAACCAGAAAAAATTGGCTTGGTACAGATGATCAAGCAAGGGATGTTTTATCAAGATTAATATATGGATTTAGAATATCAATTTTATTTGGGTTCACACTAACTTTTTTTTCTATGATTATTGGTGTTTCTGCAGGTGCAATTCAAGGTTATTTTGGAGGAAAAACTGATCTTTTTTTTCAAAGATTTATGGAGATTTGGTCAGCAATACCAACATTATATATCTTGATAATTCTTGCTAGCGTCATACAGCCAAATTTTTGGTGGCTACTAATTATTTTGCTCCTTTTTAGTTGGATGGGCTATGTAGGGGTTGTTAGAGCAGAATTTTTGAGAGCCCGAAATTTTGATTATATTAGAGCTGCGAAAGCTCTTGGGGTGAGCACATCAAAAATAATATTTAGGCACATGATTCCAAATGCAACTGTGGCTACTATAACTTTTCTTCCTTTTAGTTTAAGTGCGTCTGTAACAGCATTGTCTGGTTTAGACTTTCTAGGATTTGGTTTACCTCCTGGTTCTGCTTCATTGGGTGAAATGGTTAATCAAGGACGTAATAATTTACAAGCACCATGGCTCGGCCTAACAAGTTTTTTTACATTAGGATTAATGCTTGGTCTGTTAGTTTTTATTGGTGAAGCAGTAAGGGATGCTTTAGATCCAAGAAAGACATTCAATTAACATGAGTCTTATTTCAATTAAAAATTTGACGATTAGTTTTAAACAAAATCAAAATGTTGTTAACAAAGTAAATATAGACATACCAAAAGGTAAAACTGTTGCTATTGTTGGGGAGTCTGGTTCAGGAAAAACATTATCGGCTCTAAGTATTTTAAAATTATTACCTGGAAATGCCAATATAAATAGCGGTAGTATAATATTTAAAGAAAAAGACTTACTTCAACTTCCATTAAATGAAATTGAACAAATTAGAGGAAATAAAATTTCTACAATTTTTCAAGAACCTATGTCTAGTCTCAACCCTTTGCATACAATTGATAAACAAATTAAAGAGATGATTACAACTCATAATAAGAAACATTTGAGAGAACTCAATGCTTTAGTTTTAAACTTACTCAAAGAAGTAAATTTAGAGAATTTAATGAATAGACCAAATATTTATTCTTATGAACTTTCAGGTGGACAACGCCAGAGAGTAATGATTGCAATGAGCATAGCTAACAATCCAGATTTATTAATCGCTGATGAACCCACAACTGCATTAGATGTTACTGTACAACAACAAATTTTATCACTTTTAAATAAAATTCAAAAACAAAGAAAAATGTCAATTTTATTTATTAGTCATGACCTTGGAGTAGTTAATAAAATTGCAGATTATATTTATGTCATGAAAGAAGGAGAAATTATTGAACATGGAGAAAAACTTAAAATTTTTAATAACCCAAAAAATCCATATACAAAGCAGTTAGTTGGGTTTCAGAATAAAATCAGAAAAATTCAAGAAAATGAAGAAATAGAAATTCTTAAAATTACAGATCTAAAGGTATGGTATCCTATTAAAAAAGGTATTTTTAAAAAAACGGTTGATTATGTTAAGGCTATTGATGCAATTAATTTTTCCTTAAAGAAAAAAGAAACTCTAGGTATTGTGGGAGAATCTGGGTCAGGAAAAACTTCACTTGTTTTAGCTATTTTAAAATTAATATCATCATCTGGAACAATAGAATTTGATGAATTAAATTTAAATTTATTAAAAAAAAATAAACTTAAGAATATAAGAAAAAATATTCAAATTGTTTTTCAAGATCCTTTCTCATCATTAAGTCCTAGAATGAATGTTCAGGAAATATTAAATGAGGGTATAGATGTTCATTTTCCGGAATATTCTCTTGAAGAAAAAAAACGAATATTAAAAGATATTTTAAAAGAAACAGGAATGGATTATGAGCGAGATCATAATAAATACCCTCATGAATTCTCAGGCGGTCAAAGACAAAGAATTGCTATTGCAAGAGCATTAATATTAAAACCCAAAATACTTATTTTAGATGAACCTACCTCTGCGTTAGATATCACAATACAAAATCAAATATTAGATTTACTTCAAAACCTTCAAGAAAAATATTCTCTTAGCTATATTTTTATAAGTCATGATATGAATGTTATAAGATCTGTATCAGATAAAATATTAGTTCTAAAAAAAGGAAAATTAATTGAATATAACAACGCAGAGGTTGTATTTAATAGCCCAAAAGATAATTATACTAAGAATTTAATTAGCTCAGTTGTTTAATTTATGGCGGAGAGAGGGTGATTCGAACCCTCTGCAAAATTGCTACTTCAAACGCTTTTTAAACGTGCTGATTAAACTGCTCTCACATCTCTCCTTTATTATCTAACGGATTTACTATAATTAAATTCTCGTTAATAGTAATTAAGTAAGTATTAAAGTTTAATAGAATTGTGATAATAATATTTTAATAATGAAAAAAATAATTAAGAAATTGTTTGGCAATAATATTTATAGTTTACTTCAAAATACATATTTATACATAAAAAATCCTATATATTTTAAAAGATATTTTTATGATACTTCTAAAGATATAGCTTATAATGAAAAATTATGTAAAAAAATAGGATTTGATATTCCTAAAATAAAATCAGTATTTAATAAACATGGATTAAATTACTCAGAACCATTGTTAGAGTGGCATTTTCATATTGTTGCTTCAATATCAAATGCTAATAAGTTAAAAATTCTTGAAATAGGAACTTTAAGGGGGAGTATGACCAATTTTATAGCCTCCGTTTTTCCTAATTCAGAAGTCTACACGATTGATTTACCAAATACAGACGGTTTTAATCAAAATCTGCAACCTAAAAATTTAAGTATTTTAAAGAAAGACAAAGAAAAAATAAAAAAAAATCAAATAGAAAAAAAAAATAATTTAAATAAAAATAATATATTTTATTCTGAAATTGATAGTTTTTATCTTCATTCAAAGTTCAAAGAAAATTATTTTGATTTAATTTTTGTAGATGGAGATCATAATAATCCACAAGTTACAATTGATTTATTTCAGTCTTATAATTTATGTAAAAAAGGAGGATGTATTATAGTAGATGATGTTGTGATGCATAATAATTTCCAAAAAAAACATTTTCCTGAGCAAAAAATTTATTTATTTTTAGAAAAACTTGTTAAAAAAGGGTTATTAGATACAAGCTATTTTATTCAAAGAATATATAAAAATAATTCTTACAATAAAAAATTTGTTTCATACTCAATTAAAAAATAGTTGCTACAGATATATTCTGATTTACTCAATTGTGAATTTATCATTTGTTTATAAACTTAATTAATGTCTGAGAGAGGGATTCGAACCCTCGGCAGTATTGCTACTACACACGCTTTCCAAGCGTTACGATTAGAAAAGAATTAAGTAATTAAAGGATAATTTCAGATTAATTTTTAATTATCGGTTTTGTAAGTGTGACCAATATGTGTCCAAATAATTATTGAATTACATTTGGAGGAATAAGCACAAGTTTACCTGTATATTTTTTAGTTAAAAAATCATCTTGTGCTACTTTAATATCTTTTAAAGGGTAAGTATTTGCAACCAAGGGAGAAATTTTATTTTGCTCAATATAACTAATTAAATTTGAAAATACTTCTTTAGGTTGTTTTGTGCATCCATAAAAAGTTAAATCCTTTAAATATAAAGTTCGTACATCTAATTCTACTAATGGCCCTCCTATAGCGCCCGCAGTTGAGTAACGTCCTTCTGGTTTTAAAATTTCTAGAAGCTGTCCCCATTGATCACCTGCTACTAAATCAATCACAACATCGACTGAATTTTTTCCCAACTCTTGAATTATATTAGAATTGCGATCAATTACTTTATCAGCACCTACTCTTAAAACATCTTTGTGTTTATTTTCTGAGCACTGAGCAATTACTTTTGATCCTCGTAATTTTGCTAGTTGAATAGCAGCTGACCCAACTCCTCCGGAACCTCCTGTAATAAAAACAATTTCATCTTTTAGTTTTGAACGATATAATAAACCTTCAGCAGTAGAATAAGCACAAGGAATAGATCCAAGCTCAACATCTGACCAATTTGAAATTATACTGAAAGCTTCAGAAGAACGAATTGAAGTGTATTGTGCAAATCCTCCATTACACTCAGATCCTACTGTCCAAGATGAATAGCTATCATGATTAAAAGGAACTTCTTGCATTGTTCTTACAATAACACGCTCTCCAATTCTTTTTTTATCTACTGATTTTCCTGCCCCTACAATAATTCCACAAATATCTGCTCCTTGTATAATAGGAAAGTTTATTGGATTTCCTGACCAACTACCATCATTGCTATTCTCAGCTGAAGATTTTGAATACCAACCAATTCTTGTATTTATATCGGTATTATTAATGCCTGCAGCTTTTACATTAATAAGCACTTCATCATCTTTTGGAGTAGGAACTTCAACATCAGATCTATATTCCAGTTTCTCCATTCCACCATGACCAGTTAATACAACAGCATTCATTAGTTTTGGAATTGAAAAATTCATTAATAATTTAATTTATCACAATAGAAAAAAAAGGTAACTCAAAGTGTGAACTATGTGTGACCAAACCTAATTTTTAAAAGATTAACGTTAGAGAAATATAACTTTTTTTTGGCGGAGAGGGAGGGATTCGAACCCTCGGTAGTATTGCCACTATACACGCTTTCCAAGCGTGCTAATTAAAAACAAAGTGTACGGTTTTGAGGGAAAATTAAACCTTAAAATTTAAATAACGAGTGCGCAAGTGTGCAGTATATGAGTCGAAATTATTTCAAATATTTATTAAAAAAATTTACAGTGTCCAATATGGCTTGTTGCTGTTGTTCAAAAGTTCCTCCTATTGTTACGCCAAGTTGACCGCATTGTTCCCAAATTAAATTTACAGCCTCAAGTTCTGTCATATTTTGCCATTCTTTATTATTATAAAACCAATAACCTTCATCAGTAATATAACCAGGTTCACAATTTATAAAATTTCCAATATCTGGAAGAAATTCTTTCTCTTTTTCTCTAACACTAACAAATCCATGATAAGCTCCTTTATATATTTTTAATTCTACAGGATTTTTATTTTCTTTAAGTTTTTTAACATAATTAATACAATCAACAATCGGGGCATAATCATCGAATTCAGCATGTAACATCAACATAGGTTTATTAACTAATTTCATGTCTTTAAAAACAAGATCACATCCTGGATATACTGGCATATAAGCTGCAAATTGTTTTCCATTAGAAACTAAATCTAATAATTTTGGATAGGCTGTATAAAATGCTACCATACCCCCATAAGAGTAACCTGTAATTCCAATTTTATTTTCGTCTATATTTTTATGTTTTGATAAAGTATTTAAAACGTTAAGACCATCAAGAACTCTTGTTGCAAGACCTAATTTCCAACCGTCTTTTTGTTTAATGCCTCTATTTGTATAACTGTCACCAATAAATACACCAATATTTTTTTTATGCATTTCAACTATTAGTTTTTGAAAAAAATAAGTATGCCTATTTGGGTGTGCAGTGCCATGCTGAACATATAAAACAGGAAATTTACCTTTTTTGTCTGGTAAATATAATTCTCCACTAAGTTTAACTGACTTAGAACTATATTTTTTATTAAAAATTTCGTTAAATGAATTTGCAGTATGTGATTTATATTTTATATACTTTATTTTTTTGCAAGACCCAATAATATCTTTTATTTTAGTTCCTTCATATTTTTTACTAACTTCAACTCTATCCCAATCAGTATTTTTTAAAGGAAATATTTCACCATCGGAACCAACATACCATTTATCACTATTATTTTTGTGAAAATGCATCTTCAAGTAATCTCCTTTTTTTAGGCTAAATTCTTCTACTTCCCAAGATCCATCATCATGTTTCCAGTTCATAATAAGATCTATATCCTGATTTACTGTACATACCGCTCGAGCTTTTTTTGTTAGAAAATGAGTTGCGTAGGAATTACTAATAAACAATAAACTCACAACCAAAATTACTAAAAATTTTTTCATCAAGATTATTTTAACATTAACCAAAAATAAAGTTGAGGTAAAATAGTTAGTTAAGTGTGCCGTTTGTGTGCCGAAAACTATTTTTGTTTAATATTTTTCAATAAAAATTCTTAAT
Source organism: uncultured Alphaproteobacteria bacterium (assembly GCA_902567135.1). Classification (GTDB taxonomy): domain Bacteria; phylum Pseudomonadota; class Alphaproteobacteria; order HIMB59; genus CACPNW01. Next base: position 155,445 of record CACFLO010000001.1, read on the forward strand.
TAATGGCGGAGAGAGAGGGATTCGAACCCTCGGTAGTATTGCTACTACACACGCTTTCCAAGCGTGCTGATTAAACCACTCTCACATCTCTCCTAAAAAAAATTAATTTTCATTCATCTTCAACGCATTTAAAAAAGCATTTTGAGGAATATCAACTTTTCCAAATTGTCTCATTCGTTTTTTACCCTTTTTTTGCTTATCAAGAAGTTTATTTTTTCGAGTAACATCACCTCCATATAGTTTTTGTGTTACATCTTTTCTGAATGAAGCAACTGTTTCTCTTGCTATAATTTTTCCACCAATAGCTGCTTGAATTGCAACCTTAAATTGTTGTCTAGGTATAAGATCTTTAAGACGCTCACATAAAGCCCTTCCTCTTTGTTGAGATCTATCTTTATGAACAATTAATGATAAAGCGTCTACAGGATCACCGTTAATCATTATGCTAACTTTAACTAAGTCATTCACCTCATAACCAATTAATTCATAATCAAAACTTGCGTATCCCTTAGTAATTGATTTTAAACGATCATAAAAATCAAATACTACTTCATTTAGAGGTAATTTGTACTCAACCATTGCTCTTGTACCAGCATAGTTAAGGTTTATTTGAATCCCTCTTTTAGAAGTACATAACTCTAAAACTGTTCCTAAATATTCATCAGGAACAATTATAGTAGCTTTTATCCATGGCTCCTCAATATTATTAATTTTTACTTGGTCAGGCATATCTGTTGGGTTATGTAAATTAACAACTGATCCATCATTCATATTTATTTTATAAACAACTGACGGAGCTGTTGTAACAAGTTCAAGATTAAATTCTAAATTAAATCTGTCTCTTATGATTTCAAGATGAAGCAAGCCTAAGAATCCGCATCTAAATCCATAACCAAGAGCAGGACTTACTTCTGGTTCATAAGAAAAACTTGAGTCATTTAAAGCAAGTTTAACCATACTATCACGCAAATGCTCATATTCATCGGAGTCTACTGGAAACATTCCACAAAAAACAACAGGTTGAGATGGTTTAAATCCAGGTAGAGGTTCTTTGGTAGGGTTTTTTTCTTCTGTGATAGTGTCACCAACTTTACAATCTGATACACTTTTAATTCCTGAATTAATAAAACCTATTTCTCCTGGACCTAAAGTATCTACTTCTGTTGGTTTTGGTGAAAAAATACCAACCCTATCAATTGTGTGTGAAGCTCCTGCTGCCATAAATCTAATTTTTTGATTCTTTTTTAATTGTCCATGAATTACTCTAACTAAAACAATTACTCCAAGATAACTGTCATACCAACTATCAACAAGCATGCACTTAAGTGGCTCATCTGAAGTTCCTTTTGGGGCAGGAAGATTAGTGATAATTTTTTCTAATAACTGTTCTACTCCCTGACCTGTTTTAGCTGAAACTAATGATGCATCAGAAGTATCAATTCCTAGAACATCTTCTATTTGTTCTTTAATTTTTTCAGGCTCTGAAGAAGGTAAGTCAGCTTTATTTAATACTGGTAAAATTTCGTGATCATTATTGATTGCTTGATAAGCATTAGCAAGTGTTTGTGCCTCAACACCTTGTGTTGAATCAACTATTAAAAGAGAACTCTCACAAGCAGCTAAAGATCTTGATACTTCATAAGCAAAATCAACATGACCTGGGGTGTCCATAAGATTTAAAATATATTTTTTTCCATCTTTTGAGGTATAATTTAAACGAACAGTTTGTGCTTTAATTGTTATCCCGCGCTCTCGCTCTAACTCCATAGAATCAAGAACTTGTTCTTTCATTTCTCTATCAGATAAACCTCCACAAAACTGAATAAGTCTGTCTGCTAAAGTTGATTTGCCATGATCAATATGCGCTACTATAGAAAAATTTCTTATACTTGATAGATCTCTCATTACTTTCTAAGAGTTGCTCTAAAACTAGTGATAACTAAATCTATAATTTGATTAGAAAAACTTTCTATCTCTTCATCACTAAATGTTTTTTCTAAAGGCTGTAGTTGGACTCTAATTGCAATACTTTTTGAGTCATTATCAATCTTTTCACCCTCATAAACATCAAAAATGGAAACTTTGTTGATAATTTTTTTATCAATTTTTTTAATCTTATTTACTATATCATTTGCTTTAATTGATTTTGGAAGTAAAAAAGCAAAATCTCGATCTACCATTTGAAATGGATTGTTATCAAAGGCAGATATAGTGGATGTTTTTTTATTTTGAAATTGAGCTAATGTTTCTGTAAATATTTCGAATGCTACAACTGTATTTGATATATTAAGCGATTTTAATAAAATTGGATTAATTTCTCCAAAATTAGCAACAATATTTTTTCCTATTCGTAAAGATGAAGACTTACCAGGGTGAAAAACTTTATTATTAATCGCTTCATAATTAAGATTATCTATTGGAGCATTTAAAGATTTTAGAATTGCCATCAAATCCGACTTAATTGCAAATACATCAAAGTCTTTCTTTGGTGAGTTCCAATTATTGCCAGAAACATTTCCATACCCAATTCCCGTAGCAACATTAACTTGCTTATCTTCTAAAGTTTCATCAAATATAGGTCCTACTTCAAATATTTTACCACTAGTAATCATCTTTGATTTATTAAGATTGACTGCACTTAATAAATTAGGAATATTAGATGGGCGCATTACATCAAGATCAGCACTAATGGGATTTTTTATCATAATTACATTTGCAGATAGTATTTTTGCTATTTTTTCATCCATGAATGACCAAGTTACAGCCTCAATATAACCTGTATTTGCAATTGCTCTTTTTATTTTATAAAAAGACTTAAGCTCAGCACTTAAAACATTTTTCTTATTATTATGATCACTTACATTAGTAAGAGGAATTTGCTCGAAGCCATATATTCTTAAAATTTCTTCAACAATATCGGCCTCACCCTCTATATCAGGTCTAAAACTTGGTGCAGTAATATTAAAAACATTACCTTTTGTTGAAACACCAAAACCAAGGGATTCTAAAATAGATTTCTGCTTATCTTTTGGAACATCAACTCCACCTAATGATTTTATTTTATCTGTATTAAAATCTAAAATATTTTGTTTATTTTTTAAAATTGGAGTTTGAACTGGTTTACTAGCCTCACCACCACATAAATCTAATATCATTTTTGTTGCTGCTTGCACTCCCCACTCTATTGAAGTAGGGTCTATACCTCTCTCAAACCTATATCTTGCATCACTTTGTAGTTTAAGATGCCTTCCTGTTTTTGTTACAGAAATTGGATCAAATAATGCAACTTCAAGAAAAACATTTTTAGTATCAAGGCTACAACCACTATCCAAACCTCCCATTACTCCACCAATACCATGAAGTTGATTATCATCAGAGATGACGATCATATCTTTTGTGCACTCTCGTTTTTCTTCATCAAGAGTAAGACAATCTTCATTTTCTTTTGCGTAACGCATTTTTAAATTACCATTAATCTTATCAGCATCATATACATGTAAAGGTCTTCCTAAATCGTAAGTGATGTAGTTAGTGATATCAACAAGGGCTGAAATTGGTCTTAGGCCAATAGCCTTTAATCGTTGCTGTAACCAAGCTGGGCTTTCTTTATTCGTAACATTTTTAAAATATCTTCCTGCTACACCTGGACAAATATATTCCATATCTCCATTGAAATCTTTTTCCCATTTAACAGGACTATCAAATGTACCTTCAATACTTTTAATTAATGTATTTTCTTTTAATTTTCCTAATCCTGCTGCTACTAAATCTCTTGCAACACCTCTAATAGAAAGACAATCTCCTCTATTCGGAGTAATGTTTATTTCAATAACAGGATCATCCAGATTAAATACTTCTATAAATTTTTCTCCCAATGAATGCTTTGAGTCAACTTCAATTATACCGTCATGCTCATCAGATATTCCCATTTCTCTTTCTGACACAAGCATGCCACATGATTCTACTCCTCTAATTTTAGATTTTTTTAACTTCACTCCTGTGCCAGGAATAAAACTATTCTCGGGGGCAAATATACCCTTCATTCCTTCTCGTGCATTAGGTGCCCCACACACTACTTGAAATGTCCCATCTATTGATTTTACGGTACAAACTTTAAGTCTATCTGCATCAGGATGTTTTTCAGCTTTTAAAACTTCAGCAACAGTAAAATCATTAAAGTCTTTTGATTTGTCTTCAACCCTCTCAATTTCAAGTCCAATGTTCGTTAGTGTATCAACAATTGTCTCGAGATCTTTATTTGTATCTAAATGATCTTTTAACCAACTAAGTGTAAATTTCATAACAGCTTAAACTTCCGATCTTGTTTTTAAATCAAGTGGAGAAAAACCATAATGATCTAACCAGTTAATATTTAAGTCAAACAGACCACGCATATCTGTTATTCCATATTTTAACATTGAGAGACGCTCTATACCCATTCCAAAAGCAAAGCCTTGATAGACTGAGGAGTCTATATTGCAGTTTTCTAAAACTTTTGGATTAACCATTCCACAACCTAAAATTTCTAACCAATCATCTCCTTCACCAATTTTTAGAACGTTATTTTTTTTTGTATAAGCAACGTCCATTTCGGCACTTGGTTCTGTGAAAGGAAAATAGCTTGGTCTAAATCTATATTTTAAGTTATCAATTTCAAAAAATTCTTTTAAAAATAAAATAAGTGTTGATTTTAGATCTGCCATTGTGGCATCTTTATTCACCAATAAACCTTCCACTTGATGAAACATAGGTGTGTGGGTGGAATCGGAATCACTTCGGTAGGTTCTTCCTGGTACAATAATTTTTATTGGAGGTTTTGATTTCAGCATTGTCCTAACTTGAACAGGGCTTGTATGTGTTCTTAACACATTGTCTTCGCCTTTAGGATTATTTACATAAAAAGTATCTTGCATCTCACGAGCAGGATGATGAGGTGGTATATTTAATGCAGAAAAATTATTAAAATCACTTTCAATATCTGGTCCAGCCTCAACTGAGTAATTTAAATTGCCAAAAATTTCTATAATACTAAAAATTGTTTGTGAAATAGGATGAATTTTTCCTGTTACTTCTTCATTATGAGGCAAAGTAACATCGACACTCTCATTTTTTAGTTTTTCTTCTAACTTCTTATTTTCAATTAAAATTTTATGATCATTAACTGCATCTTCAATAAGCGTTTTCAATTTATTTAATTCCTGACCTTTGATTTTTTTTTGGTCGATTGACAGCTTACTTAGAAGCTTCATTTCCGATGGTATTAATCCTTTTTTACCAAGATACTTTAATCGTATAACTTCTACTTCTTGTAGAGTTTTACAATCTTCAATCTTCTTTTTAATATCTACAGAATCAACTGATAAAGACATATCGATAGTATAAATTATTAAAAATTAAATACTAGTTAGCTGATTGGGCTTTTTCCACCAAAGCCTTAAAGGCGTCTGGTTGATTAACTGCCAATTCTGCTAGAATTTTTCTATCTATTTCTACTGATGATTTTTTAAGTCCAGATATAAACTGAGAATAGGTCATACCGTGCAATCTTACACCTGCATTAATTCTCTGTATCCACAGACCTCTAAAATCACTTTTCCTTTTTCTGCGATCACGATATGCATATTGCATTCCACGCTCAACTGCCTGAACAGCTACTCTGAATACATTTTTTCTTCTACCGTAATAACCTTTAGCTCTTTTTAATACTTTTTTATGTCTTGCTCTTGCTGTAACGCCTCTTGAAACTCTTGCCATTTTAAACTCCTATTTATTGTATGGCAGCATATGATCGACAAGCGCTGCATCACCTGGTGACATAATCGCTGATCGTTTTGTGCTGCGAATGAATTTATTTGATCTTTTGCTCATGCCGTGTCTTTTTCCAGCCGGCTTGAACTTAATCTTTCCAGTTCCAGTTCTAGAGAAACGTTTTTTTAAACTACTTTTCGTTTTAAGCTTGGGCATTCTAAACTCCTTGTTAAATTTACCGCTAGGCTGCCCCGCAGGCCATAGCTAGTGTAGGTGGTCTTATAGTGATATTTATTTAAGAATCAATCAGTAAGTATTTATTTGGCAACCTGGGGAACTAAAATCATCATAATCTGCTTGCCCTCAGATTTTGGCGGAACCTCAACCTTTGCATATTCAATAACTTCCTCAGTTAACTTTTTTAGCAGGTCAAATCCTAAATTTTGATGCTCCATTTCTCTACCTCTAAATCGCATTGAAACTTTTACTTTATTTCCTCCACTGATGAACTTGGAAAGAGCCTTAACTTTTACATTGTAATCATGCGTGTCTATACCTGGGCGCATTTTGATTTCTTTTACTTCTATGGTTTTTTGTTTCTTTTTTGCCTCTTTTTTACTTTTTTGCTCTCTATATTTTAATTTACCATAATCGATAATTTTACATACTGGAGGATTGGCTGCAGGTGAAACTTCAACTAAGTCAAACCCTTCATCTTCTGCATGATTGAGAGCTTCTCTAATGCTGATAATGCCTAATTGCTTGCCAGTACTTGAAATGACACGCACCTCACTCGCAGTAATCTGCTCATTAGTCCTAGGACCAGTATTCTTCTTTGCTCTGAAATTTACTGCCAAAACTGTTATTTTAAGTGGATTAAGCTATTGATAAATAGCATATTAGGAATTGAATATTTTTTTCATATTTTTTAGAGATATAATGAAATTGAAATTAAATTCAAGGTCTGTTTTTAGAAAAAGGTTAATTAAATAATTAAATGAAAATTTGTATTGAGCGCAGTGATCGCATGGGAGATATGATCTTAACTCTACCTGTCATCCAAGGTATAAAACAAAAAAATCCACAAGCTATAATTCACGTAGTTGCATCAAAAAAAAATATAAATATATGTAAACAATTTAGTTTGATTGATAAAACGTATGAAAAATCAACCTCATTATCAAGTTTTAATAATTTAATAAATTCTATTAATGCTGAAAAATATGATTATTATTTTGCTTTTTCACCCGGCTGGTTTGGCTTACGTTTAGGATTTTTTTCAAGAAGTAAGTTCAAATCTTCATTAATTCTTCAATCCCGATACAAATCAAGTGTATTTAGTAAATTAGGACAGATAATTTTTAGTAAATTATTTTATTCACTATCCTTAGTTGTGGATAGATTTAAATCATTAAATACAAATAATAATTTACACCAAACCAAAATGATGATTGATGTTATATCAAAAAGTGGTCTTGAAATAGGTGAAAATATTAAAACAGAATTTATATTTTCAAATGTACTTAAATTAAACAAAAAAAAACCTGTATGCGTTATTCATCTGTCGTCAAAATGGATTAACAACTACTATTCAGAAGATGTTTTTATAGATCTACTAAAATTATTAGAAGAAAGAAATATATCAATTTATTTAACCAGTGATGAAACGACAAAAAATAAATTTAGCAAAATTTTTGATATTTTTCCTGTTTTTAATAATCCAAAAGACCTTCTTAAAAATAATGAAAATATTATAATATGTAATAATTTTGATTTTGAAAACTGGACAAGCGTAATAAATCAGTCAGATTATGTAATTACTCCAGAAAGTGGATGCACGCATATTGCATCCTTAACTAAGTGTAAACTTGCTGTGATATATGATTCCGATAATTCTCCTAAAAATATTAAGAATGAATATGCCCCGTGGAATAAAGAATATTTAGCTTTAGAAACCAATGATAAGGGATTAAATCAAAAACTACTGAACTTTATCTAATAATTTATTTTTTGAAATATAATCCTGAACTTCATCTACGCTCAAATCTTCCATTTTCTTTTTAAGAAGTAGTTTACTGTTTTTTCTAAAACTTAAGTTTGATTTTGTGATACTATTATCTAAAGCAAGCCATAATGTATTAACATTACTAAGTGACGCAATGTGACCTGGTCCTGTATCATTTGAAATTACTAACTTACTTTTGGATGCGGCCCTATAAATAATCTCAGGTGGTGACTTATCAATTAAATTAATAATGTTTTTACAGTGTTCAAGAATTGGTTGGCAAGCCTCTATGTCATGCTTTGTGCCAACTAGACAAATATAATATCCTTTTGACTCTAAGAAGGAACATAGTTGTTTATATTTAGTGGGTGACCATTGTTTTGATTTACCAGATTTTGATACACCAGGAATTACCAAGACAACTTCTTTATTAGCAAAACTTTGATCTTCTTTATCAGATACTAACCAACTAAAATTAGGATCAATCTTATCAATATCTAAAAGTTTTAGTTGATTAAACAAGCCTTGCATTGGGCTTTCTGTTCCCTGTGGAGGTATAACATAACGATCATGTACAAAACTTCTTGACCCATTAATGTGAGATCTTGAAAAAATTTTAATAAAAAAATGATAGAAATTTGTTCTCTTCGAATTTTGTAGATCAATAATTAAATCATATTTACCAGCAATAATTTTAGTAATAATTGAGAGCGTAGAAAAAAATCCTATTCTATTATCAATGATAAATTTATCAAAAATTTTTATTTTTTTAAATAATGAAATAAACTTTTCTTCCGTTACAAGATCAATAACTGAATTATCAAATTTATTTTGAATTGCTAAAATTGGCTCTAATGCAAAAACAATATCTCCGAGAGAACCGTGTTTAATGATTAATATTTTTTTAGGATTAGACAGACTCATATAATTTCAAATACTTATTAAGCATATTTGTTTTTGAAAAATTTTTATCAATTATCGATTTCGCTTCTTGTAAAACTTCTTTTTTAAGATTTTCAGTTAAACTTAATATTGTCTCTAATTTTGATTGCAAAGCTTGGTAATCATGCGGTTTTACTTTGAATAAATCACTTAAGTTTTCCAACTGGTTTTTAACCCCGCCATAATCAAAAGCTAGAACAGGTGTGTTAGAATATAGTGACTCACTTATTGTTCTCCCAAATCCCTCAGCTCTCAAAGGAAATGAGACTGATAGATCAGCTATCTGATATAAGCTTCGAATTTCATTCTGGTTTACACTTCCTAAAATCTTACAGATACTTGTAAGATTATTTTGATAAATCTTATCTTTAACCAAATTTGTATAACTTGAGTTTTTTGTATCACCAGCAAATAACACTAATATATTCTGTGTATCCATTTTTTTTAAAACATCAATAAATTCTAATTGTCCTTTCCAACTTGTCATTCTTGCTGGAAATAAAATAATTTTTTTGGCAGTATCAATCTGGTATGTGCTTACAACTTGATCTCTTCGTGTAGAATCAAAAGGTTGATTGAAATATTTAGTATCAATTCCCCTATTAATAACTGAGATATTATTTGCTGTAAGATTGTATTTTTTTACAATTGTTTCTTTAACATATTCAGAGATTGCAACAAGATGGTCCATTTTGGATAAACCTTTATTATACATTTTTTTTAAATACGAGTTCCCACCATACACATTATGAAATGTAGAAATTGTTTTAATATTATTTTTAGACATTAAATTAATTATCCAGGCAGGACCTCTGGAACGTACATGAACTAAATTAATATTATTGGATTGAATAAATTGATTAATTTTTCTGGCTATTAAAGGATAAGAAAAAATATTTTTGCTAGATACAGGTAATAAATGAACATGGGTAAAGCTTTCATCTAGCTCCTTGATCATTTGACCACCTGAAGTAATAATAAAGTTCTCTATTTTTTTTTCAGCTAAAAAATTAGCCACATCAATGGTGCCCCTCTCTACCCCACCAGAGTCTAAAGAAGGAACAATTTGAACAAGATTAAAGGATGACATTTTGAGTTAATATTTGTATTCTATAATATGTCTTTTTATAAGAACAAACAAAACCATAAAATTGCCTATAAATCGTTAAAAGGAAGAGGGCTAGGAATCATTTTCATTCATGGCTTAAATTCCGATATGAATGGTGCTAAGGCGCTCACAGTAGAGAGATATGCTAGGAAAAATAAACTAAATTTTATACGTTTTGATTGTAGAGGACATGGTAAATCTGAGGGAAAATTTGAAGAATTTACCATTTCTGATTGGAGAAAAGACCTACTAGATATTATTGATCATGTTGCTAGAGGTCCTCAAATTTTAATCGGAAGCAGTATGGGTGGATGGTTGATGATGTTAGCAGCAAAAGCAAGACCACAAAGAATAAGAGGTATGATTGGTTTAGCGGCTGCTCCAGATTTTGGAAAAGATTTATACAACGCTTTAAATAAAAAAAATAAAAAAGAAATTACGATAAAAGGTATTACCAAATATACATCATATGGTTTTAGTTATTGTTTAACTAAAAAATTTTTTATTGAAGCAGAAAAAAATAGAGTTCTTATGAAACCATTTAGATTTACAAAACCAATGATTCTTATCCATGGTTTAAAAGATAACGTTGTTAAAGAAGATGTGCCTAAAAAAATACTAAAAAAAATTACAGGAAAAAATGTGAATATTATTTACCTTAAAGAAAGTGATCACCGACTATCAAGTGAAACGGATTTAAAAATGATTACACAGTCGATTGACTATATTAGAAGTATATAAATTAAATTAGGCTGTTTTCGTAGTCTCAACCAATACAGGTTCTTCAAATTTATTTACCATTTCTTTTGGAATAATTTGCCAGAATAAATACTTATTACGATCCCAATTATCTAAAATTTCTTTTGCGTGTTGTGAGTTTGTTTCGGTAACGTAATGTTGAATTTTATCATGGAGAACGCCTTCCCAATATGGTGTCATTTGTTGTTGATAAAAAACATCATCCAAATTAATGCGAAGAGGTAGTGTTCCTTCTTTATCATACACAAAAGCCATTCCACCTGTCATCCCTGCACCAAAGTTATTTCCAACTTCTCCTAAGATAGCAACACTTCCACCTGTCATATACTCACAACCATTATCCCCACAACCTTCAATGACAGCGTTGGCTCCAGAATTTCTTACCGCAAATCTATCTCCTGCCATACCTGCAGCGTATAATGTTCCTTTAGTTGCTCCATAGAGACAAGTATTACCAATGATTACATTTTTGTTTGTTTGAAGAGATGATATTTCAGGAGGTGTAATAACTAATTTACCACCAGATAAACCCTTTGCAACATAATCGTTGGCATCACCTGATATTTTTAGTGTAGTTCCTTTAACACTAAATGCACCAAAAGATTGGCCTGCTGAACCATTTAAATTAATTATGATCTGATCATCTTCTAAAACATTCATCCCAATTTTAGTTGTAATCTCTGATGCAAGTCTTGTGCCTAGAGCTCTATCAGTATTTTTAATATTATAACTTAACTGCGTTTTTTGATGAGAAGTAAAGAAATTTTCAAGGTCTGCAATGATCTTTATATCTAAACTATCGGCTACTTTTGTAATATTGTCTTTCTTATCTTTGTAATCACCAGTTGAAGAGTCAATTGTTTGTATGATTGGATTTAAATCTAAATCATCTAAGTCAGAACTTCCTCTACTTACTTGATATAATAAATCAGCACGTCCAATAATTTCATCAAGTGTTTTAAAACCAAGTTCTGATAATATTTCACGAACTTCTTCTGCAATGTAAGTAAAAAGATTAATAACTTTCTCAGGAGTGCCAGTAAATTTCTCTCTTAGTTTTTCATCTTGCGAACAAACACCTACAGGACAGGTATTGGAATGACATTGTCTCACCATAATACATCCCATTGCCACTAAGCTAGCTGTTCCAATGCCGTACTCTTCGGCTCCAAGCATCGCTGCAATAACAATATCCCTTCCTGTTTTAAGACCACCGTCCGTTCTTAAAATAACTTTATCACGTAAATTATTTAAGGATAGAACTTGGTGGACCTCACTTAA
>CACFLO010000002.1 GCA_902567135.1 uncultured Alphaproteobacteria bacterium
CTGGTGCATTTGGAATTTATGGGCATGGAAATGTTGCTTGTATTGGACAGGCTATGGAAGAGTTTCAGTCAGATCTTCCTGGCTATCGTGGTCATCATGAACAAAACATGGCCTTAACTGGAATTGGATATGCAAGAGCAATGAGACGTAAACAAATTTTTATTGCAACCTCTTCAGTTGGCCCTGGATCAACAAATATGGTAACTGCAGCAGCTGTTGCATTAAGTAATAGGCTCCCTTTACTTTTAATCCCAGGTGATACATTTTCCAGTCGTTTTCCTGATCCAGTACTTCAACAAGTAGAAAATTTTAATTCACCAACAGAAACTCAGAATGATTCTTTTAAATCAGTATCAAAATATTTTGATAGAATTACAAGACCTGAACAAATTTTATCCTCTTTGCCGCAAGCAATTCAGACTATGTTAGATCCAGCTGATTGTGGACCTGCCACCATTTCAATATCACAGGATGTACAAGGCGAGACTTATGATTATCCAGAAATTTTTTTTGAAGAAAAAATCCACGAAATAAGAAGAATTCACCCAGACCCAAAACAAATAAAAACTGCTGCAGAAAAAATAAAAAATTCTAAACAACCTATTATCATTTCTGGTGGAGGTGTTTTATATTCAGAAGCAGAAACTGAGGTATCAGCATTTGCAAAAAAACATAATATACCAGTCACAGCAACTGTAATGGGTATAGGGTGTATGAAGCAAGATGACCCTTATTATATCAGTGCTATTGGTTGTTTAGGTGAAGGATCCTCTAATAGTTTATCAAAAGATACTGATTTAGCTCTTGCAGTAGGAACAAAGCTAGCTGATTTTACTACAGGCTCATGGACGAATTTTCAAAATCCAGATTTCAATTTAGTGTCAATCAATACTTCACGTTTTGATACAACAAAACATAGAGCCACTCCAGTTGTTAGCGATGCTAAAGTAGGGTTAAATCAATTATCTGCAGAGCTAGGTGATTGGAAAGCACCAAATGCATGGTATCAAAGAGCTGTTGAAGAGAGAACAACTTGGGACTCTTATGTTCAAAAGCAAAGTGGTCCAACAAATCAAGAAATACCTTCATATGCCCATGCTGTAGGTGCTGTCTATAGGAATGCCGATCCTTCTGATATAGTAGTTACAGCAGCAGGAGGGTTAGTAGGAGAGGTTGTACAAATATGGAAACCAAAACAGCTTAATACTTTTGAAACTGAATGGGGTTTTAGTTGTATGGGTTACGAAATCTCAGGTGCTTTAGGAATAAAAATGGCAAAACCTGAACAAGATGTTGTTGTTTTTGTTGGTGATGGCTCTTATCTTCTCCATAATAGTGATATTTATAGCTCAGTTTTATATGATCAAAAACTTATCATTGTTGTTTGTGACAATGGTGGACACATGGTTATAAATAGACTCCAACTTGCTAAAGGTGGTAAAGAATATATTTGTAATTTACGAGCAGCAAGAGCAACAAATATGCAGTTTGTAAATTTTGAAGCGCATGCAAAAAGCATGGGTGCAAATGGGGAGACTGTCAAATCTACCTCAGAGCTAGAAGCTGCTTTTAAAAGAGCTAAAGCATCTGATAAGACTTATGTAATTGTTATGGAAACTCATGGATATGAGTGGTTAGATGGAACAGCTTTTTGGGAAAGCCCAACTTTATTGAATGCAACGTCAGAAAATAATAAAGAAGCACTTAAAGAGCATTTAGAAGGCAAAAATAAACAAAGAAAAGGTGTTTAAAAGTAAGTAAATATCAATTCACAACTTATTAACATTTGCTCTTGATTAATAATTACTCACGAATATTAGTAATTTGTTAATTATTAATAAATAACAATGGAGGAAATTATGAAAAAAATTCTAATTTCAATAGCGGCACTAGTTTTTATTACTAGTTCTGCATTCGCTGAGAGATATGTAATGGTAACTCACGGTGAAGGAAAAGATCCTTTTTGGCCAGTTGTTCAAAAAGGTGGTGAAGATGCAGCTCGTGCAATTGGTGCGGACTTTGAATATATTTACAATCCATCTGCTGATATGGCTGATATGGCAAGCTCAATTCAAGCTGCTGCAGCTACTCAGCCTGACGGAATGGTAATTTCTCTACCAGATCCAGATGCATTAGGCCCTGCTATCAAAGCTGCTGTTGCTGCTGGTGTTCCAGTAATTACTATGAACTCTGGTTTAGAAAATTCTGCTGCTCTAGGTGCACTTATGCACGTTGGTCAGCCAGAATATCTTGCTGGACAAAAAGCTGGTGAAAGAGCAAAATCTGAAGGTGCAACTAAAGCACTTTGTATGATTCAAGAAGCATACAATACTGCTCTAGTTGACAGATGTGAAGGTTATGGTGAAGCAGTTCCTATGGAATTTACTGATACTACTTCAGATCCTGCAACTATTCAAACTCGTGCTACTGCTGCTTTACAAGCAAACAGTGATGTTGACGCTATCCTTTCAGTAGGACCACATGTATGTGAAGCTGTTGATAAAGCTGTTGCTGATCTTGGTATGACAGTACATCATGCTTGTTTCGATTTAAGCCCTGCAGTTATGGACTTAATCGCAGCTGGAAGAGTATCTTTCACTATTGATCAACAACAAAGATTACAGGGTTATATGCCAATTATCGTATTACACCTGTATAATAACAGTGCTGGACTTCTTCCAGGAGCTAACATCCCATCAGGACCTGGCTTCGTTGATAAGTCTAACGCTGCTTCAGTTGCTGCTCTTGCAGGAATTGATAGATAGTTTATTAGTCTAAGGGTCGATTTTATCGGCCCTTTTTTTAATTATACATAATGAATACTTCTACAGCACAGCAACCACGCCAAGAGTCAGATCGACAGGCTCAAAAAAAATGGTATTCTGCAATTACTTCACGTCCAGAAATTGGACCTTTGGGAGTTATGATTTTACTTTTTTGTATGCTGGGATATTTTTCTATCCCTGAAGGAGAATTTTCTTTAAATCCATTTTCTGGTGAAGGTTTTAATGCTTTAGGAATACGAAATAATTTCAGAGTTATTGCTCAACTAGGAATTGTAGCACTTGGCGCAGGCATGCTCATTATAGCTGGAGAATTTGATTTATCAGTTGGTTCAATGATAGGTTTTGCAGGCGGCTGTATGGCAATGATACTTAAATGGGGCTTTGCTGTTGTCATCCCATATATATCTTTCGATGGAGGTTTTCATTTTGAAGGTTTAAAGCTTTTTGAAATTACCGATGTCTCGCCATTAACTGCACTATTAATAACATTATGTTTTACATTATCCTTTGGGTGGTTTCAGGGGTGGTTAATTGTTAAAAGTGGCATTGCATCATTTATTGTTACACTTGGAGGATTATTCTTTTTAAGAGGTGTTACCGAAGTATCATACAGAGCGTTTAACCGCGCACCTGATCAAACTGCAGGATCTACAACAGTTACTGAATTACCAGATATTAAAAATATAATAAATGTTCCAGGCTATGGTGAAATGGAAAGAGATGCTGCAAAATTATTACCAAACGATCAACTCCTAGAAATCCTTAGTAATGTTCCAGCAAATACTGTTGCTAAATTAACTGAACAATTAACTTACGTTAATGAAAAAGTTGCAGAAAGTAAAACTATCTTAGCTTCAAAAAAAATGATTGAAACACTTGAAAAATCATTAGCTGGTGCAAAAAAATCAGGCAATGATTCAATGGTAGAAATTTTAACAAAAAAAATAGAAGCTGGAGTAGAAGTGCCTGCTGTAGTTGCTAAAGCAGTTACAGATATTGATGTTGCAAAAGCATATATAGACACAATTTTTACAGCTAGACCAGTAGCTAACTTTTTTGGTGGTGATATTATGGAACCTGTTTTTGATTGGTTGTATTTTACTGCAGACTGGAATGTAAATAATTATGGCAATATTTTTGCTAAAGGGATGTATTCATGCCTAATGATATGGCTACTTCTAGCTCTTGTTTGTTACTTTGTCTTAAGTAGAACCCAAGCTGGTAACTGGATATATTCTACAGGCGGTAATCTTGGAGCGGCTCAAGCTAATGGTGTACCAACAAATAAAGTTAAAATATCTTTATTTATGTTTACTGCATTTTGTGCAACTATGTTTGCAGCATGCCAAGTATTTGAAGTCAATACAGCGGATACAGCAAAAGGAAACTTAAAAGAATTAGAAGCAATTGCGGCTGCTGTTATAGGTGGAGTTGTTCTTACAGGTGGTTTTGGTACAATACTTGGAATTATTTTAGGTACTATTATTTTTGGCATAGCAAAAGAAGCATTTTTTTATATTCCAGGAATTGATGGATCATTTTACAGAGTATTTCTTGGTGCAGTTCTTGTTGCTGCTGCACTTACAAATGAAAATATAAGAAAAAGAATAATAGGAAGCATCTAATGGACAGAAAACCTTTAATTGAAATTACAGATTTAGTTAAAAAATTTGGCTCATTTACAGCTTTAAACGGCGTATCCTTAGATGTTTATCCAGGCGAAGTTCATGCACTCTTGGGCGATAATGGTGCAGGTAAATCTACACTTATTAAAGTATTATCAGGTGTTCACCCTGCAACTAAAGGTGAGATAAAAGTTGATGGAGAAGTTGTTAAGTTTACATCGCCTAGACAGGCCTCAGATGCTGGTATAGGGACAGTCTATCAAGACCTTGCATTAAATGCTCTAACGTCAGTCACTAGAAATTTTTTTCTTGGACGTGAAATAAAAAAAGGACCTGGTCCATTTGGTTTAATGCAAATGGATGAGATGGATAAAATAACAAAGCAAGAAATGTCAAAAATTGGAATAAATATTTCTGATCTAAATCAACCTGTAGGCACAATGTCAGGTGGCCAAAGACAAACATTAGCTATCGCAAGAGCTATTTATTTTGGAGCAAAGATACTTATCTTAGATGAGCCAACTTCAGCTCTTGGTCAAAAACAACAAATGGAAGTTTTAAAAACTATAAAAAAAGTTCAACGTCTTGGAAATATTGCGATTATACTAATCACTCACAATGAGATACATGCTCGTCTAATTGCTGATCGTTATACGTTTCTTAGTTTAGGAGAAGTAATAGGCTCAGGATTATCGTCAGAACTTGGCGGTGATGATGTCAAAAGATTAATGGCAGGAGGCGCAGAAATCGGTGATCTTGCAAAAGAACTAGAATTATAATTTTTTTTAATTTAAAATTTAGTTATGAAAAAATTTTCAAAAGATAATTTTAATACTAAGGATGTATTGAATGAGCTCATGCAGGAATCTGGAGTAACTGTTTTTGAAAATGTTTATAATTTAGATGATATAAAATCTGCTAGAGAAATAGTTAATCATTTTGCTGATACTCAAGAGCAAAAAGAATCTCACTTTAATGCAGAAGCTGAAGCTGCTGGAAAGATTCAATTGCAGCAACGTGTGTGGAATTTATTTGGTAAGGGAGAGGTTTTTAGTAAGTTAATTACAAATGATATTATTTTTAAGTTAATGTCTAAACTTTTAGGATCAGAATTTATCTGTGGCTCTTATTGTGCTAGCAGATTATTACCAGGTTCACCTGGACAAGAATTACATATAGACTATCCGTATTGGGATTATTATAAAAGTGAAACTTTTCCTATGGGATTAAACAGCTCTTTTGCTCAAAATTGTCAAGCAACAATCCCTCTTGATATTTGTTCTGCTGAGTCTGGAGCTACAGCATATATTCCAGGATCACAAAAAAAATTAAAGTATCCAAATCAAAATGATGATTTTACTAATAAACAACAAATGGTTGCCAAACCTGGAGATTTAGTATTTTTTAATGGAAATTGTTGGCATGGAGCATCGCCAAATAAATCTGATCATCAAAGAGCTGCATTGCTAATTGAGTTTTTACCTAAGTATATAAAACCAGTGGAAGATTTAATTTCCTATTTAAATGAAGAATTTAAAAAAAACTCTAATAATAAAGTTAGACAGCTTTTAGGCTTAAATTATGAGTATCCAAAAATAATGGATGTAAGTAAGAAGACTAATAATATTGGTATTGGCTATCAGGGCAAAAATAAATAACAGAGTGTTTAAAAAAAATATTTTTAAAAATAATAATATTGTTGTTACCGGGGGAGCAGGAGGTATAGGTTCTGCTACTTGTGAATTATTTTTAAATTATTCAGCAAACGTTTATTTGGTAGATAAAGATAAAGAAAAAATTAAAAAAATTAAAAAAGAATTAAAACATCCTAATCTTAAAGTTTTTATTTTAGATATAACTTCAGAAAAAGAGGTGAAAAATTTTTATTCAAAAATTGCTAATAAAAAATTAAATATACATCATCTTATTAATAATGCTGGTGTCGCAACCTTAAATTTATGTAAAGACTTATCTGTTAAAGAATGGGATTTAGTTATGAATGTAAATTTGAAAGGTATGTTTTTGATGACAAAGCATGCAATCCCTTTATTTAAAAAAGGATCATCCATTTTAAACATCTCTTCTCAAGCAGCAAGGAGAGCTCAAAAATTTACTGCACATTATAATGCTTCAAAAATGGGTGTAATAGGGTTTACTAGAGCATTAGCCTTAGAATTAGCTCCAGATGTTAGAGTAAATGCAATTAGTCCAGGGACGATTGGGACTGATATGATTAATAATGAAATTAATTGGCGTATAAAGCATGGATGGGATAAATCTAAATATGATGTTGAAAAAGATTGGTTAGATAGAATACCTCTAGGTAGATATCAAATGCCGGATAATATAGCCAAAGCTATTGTTGCAGTATGTTCAAATCAATTTAGTGAGACTACTGGTGAAACAATTAATATAAGTGGCGGCGCTGTAATGGAATAAAAAATTTTAAATTAATAATAGAGATATTAAATTAATAATTTAAAAGAATACATATGAAAAATATAGGACTGATTGGTTGTGGTAATATTGCTGAGACATATTTTCGTTCCCAAGAGTATTTTAATAATATTAAGTTTATTGCATGTGCTGACAAATACCCAGAAGCAGCTAAAAAATGTGCTGATCAATACACTATAAAATCATTGAGTGTTGATGAACTTCTTAATGATTCTAATATTGATATTATTCTTAATTTAACTATTCCTCAAGCACACTATGAAGTCTCAAAACTGGCTTTAGAAGCTGGAAAACATGTTTACAGTGAAAAACCAATGTCAATGAAATATGATGATGCAAATCATTTACTTGAAATTGCCAAAAAAAATAATTTATATGTTGGAAACGCTCCTGATACTTTTCTGGGTGGAGGTGGTCAAACCGCAAGACAATTAATTGATGAGGGCGAGATAGGTCAAATATTAACTGGTAATTTCATATTTGGATTTCCAGGCGTTCAAGAATTTCATCCAAATCCAGAATCATGGTTTCAACAAGGAGGTGGGCCAGTAATTGATATGGGTCCTTATTTTTTTACAACATTAGTTAATCTACTTGGTCCTGCAATAAATGTACGCGCAAGAGGAAAAAAATTTTTAGATAAACGAGAATATTTAGCTGGTCCTAAAAAAGGTAAATTTTTTAATGTAGAAATTTCAACTTCTGTAATGTTTGATGTTGAGTTTGCCAATAAATCAATAATCCAAGGGTTTATTTCTTTTGATGTTCAAAATCATGGAAGAAATCACATGGAATTGTATGGATCCAAGGGATCTTTAATAGTTCCTGATCCAAATATGTTCGGAGGCCCAGTGTTGTTATCACATAAGCTAGGCTCTGAATGGAAAGAGTATTCAGTTGAAAATAAATATTTAGGTAAAACTAATATTATTAATCATAGTGGCCGTAGTAATGAGGCACCAAAACAATCAAATTATCGAGGTGCGGGATTATCAGAGATGATTTACTCAATTGAAAATAATCGTAAACATCGATGCAATGGTGAAATAGCCTTACACGTTTTAGATATAATCGAGTCAATAATTATTGCTTCTGAAACAAAAAATGAAGTACAATTAAGATCGACATGTTATCAGCCTGAGCCATTTTCAGAAGATGAAATAAAACTTTTATTAAAATAGCATTATAATTTTTAATTCATTCTTATTTTTATTTTCTAAATTATACTTTCATGATAATTATAAAATTATGAAAGTTGACTTAGATAAATGGTATCGTCCAGAAGTTGATAAAGAAGAATTCAGAAAATTGTGTGAAAAATCTGATTGGGCAGGTTTTAAGCACGTATCTATATATTTTAGTGCTCTAATTCTTTTTGGATATCTTGCTTATGCTACTTGGGGAACATGGTGGAGTCTTCTATTCTTTATAATTTATGGAAACATATATGCTTGCAGTGATTCTATTTGGCATGAAACCGGTCATAAAACTGCTTTTAAATCAAAATTCTGGAACAATTTTTTTTATCAAATTTCCAGTTATATGGATAATTTTGAACCAGTAAGATGGAGATGGTCTCATTTTAAACATCATGGATTTACAGCATATGATGATCCTCATGATTTTGAAATTGCAATAAGAAAACCAACTGATTTATTTTTATTTTTTTCATATTTTATTCCCTTTGCTCCAATGTTAACATTCCATAAAACACTGCAATTTGAAACTATAAAACATGCTATTGGAATTACTACACCTGTGATGGAGCAATGTATTCCTGAGAAAGAACGATCAAAATGCAGAAATTCAGCAAGAATACATGTTGGTATTTGGTTAGTTGTAATTTTAATATCTATATTTTATCAGACTTGGCTACCTATTTTGTACTTAGTTCTTCCTGGGTTTTATGGGAAAACTCTTGTTGCTTCTTTTGGATTAACACAGCATACGGGCTTGCAAGAAAATATAAAAGATCATCGTTATAGCACACGTACTGTATATCTAAATCCTGTTTTCAGTTTTTTATATTGGCATATGGAATATCACATTGAGCATCATATGTTTCCTACAGTACCATCGTATAATTTGCCAAAACTTCATAATTTAATTAAAGATCAGATGCCTCCTGCAAAAAATGGTCTTTGGGGAGCTTATAAAGAAATTATTCCAGCAATTTTTAAACAAGCTAGAAATCCAAATTATAAAATTGAGTTGAGCGTACCTAATTAGATTTTTTCAGCTAATTCTAAAAATTTATCAAATTCATCATCCTTGATTTGTACGTTTATTTTAGGATCATTAAACTTTTTATTTATTGTATCTTCATGAAATTCTTTAAATGCTAATATTCTCTCTTCTTGTAGTCTGGCATATTCTTTTTTAAAGTTTCTATATACTCTTGCATGTCTTGGTATGTGCCCCTCATTCCAACCTAACACATCATTTGAAAATAAAAATTGTGCATCGCAGTCAGAACCACTTCCCATTGACATTGTTACTATTTCAACTTTATCTGTTATTACTTTTGCAACTTTGGGAGGTACAACTTCAAGCTCAACACCAATTACACCTGCTTCTTGAAGATCTAATGTATGTTTTAAAACACCTATGGCCTCATCCGCTGTTTTGCCAATTGCTCTTAACCCACCAATCCAGGTTGCCTTACCAGGAATTAAGCCAACATGACCAATTGTAGGAATATTTTCATCACGCATAGCTCTAATCCATTTTAAACTGTGATTACCAACATAGATACAATCTACCCCAAAGGATAAATAATCATGTGCGAATTTGATGGCTTCATATTCTGAAGCTGGTGGTATTGGCCCAGCAGATTGCATAAAACAATTTGGAGCAACTTCTCTTATTTTTTTTACATCATTTAATGAGGCATTGATTCCAAATTGTGGCAAATCATGTGCTGCAACAATATAATCTATTCCAGCCTCTTCAGCAGCAGCAGCTTCTTCTATAGTGTGAACAAATAAATTGCTCAACTGTCTTTTACCTTTAGACTTTAAATAATCATAAACTGTTAATTTTTTTCTTTTACTCATAGCAATTTTTACCAAGAACCATTGTTTTCCATTGAAGCCCATGGTTCTTTTATAGGAAGAGCTTCACCTTCTTGAAGTATTTCAATAGAAATATTATCTGGAGATTTTATAAAAGCCATACGCCCATCTCGAGGAGGTCTATTGATAACAACACCACTTTTAATTAAGCTATCACATGTTTCATAAATATTTTTCACACTATAAGCTAAGTGACCAAAATTTCTTCCACCAGTATATTCTTCAGAATCCCAATTATATGTTAATTCAAGCAAGCCAGTATTTTCATCACTATTTTTAGCTCCAAGAAAAATAAGAGTAAACCGTCCTTTTTCACTTTCACGCCGTCTTATTTCTTTAAGACCTAATTTGTTGCAATAAAAATCAATAGACTCTTCAATATCTTTAATTCTTACCATCGTGTGCAAATATTTCATTCCTACCTCTAATTTTAATTATTTATACTAAATTTTTTAAACCTAATTCTATCATAAATTTTATAATATAGTATGCTTAAAGAATGTTTACAGGAATAGAATGGGAGGAATAAATGAGTGACTATTTTAAAAATATTAATGAGATAATTTATGAGGGCCCAGATAGTGATAATCCTCTAAGCTTCAAATATTATGATGAAAATAGAGAAGTTTTAGGGAAAACGATGAAAGAAAATCTTCGTTTTGCTACTTGTTATTGGCACACATTTACTTGGCCTGGATTAGATCCGTTTGGAGGGGCAACATTTGAAAGACCTTGGATGTCTAGTGGAGATCCTCTTAAAATGGCTGAGATGAAACTCGATGAAGCTTTTGATTTTTTTAATAAAATAAAAACTTCTTTTTTTTGTTTTCACGATAGAGATATTTCTCCTGAGGGATCTAACTATAAAGAAACCCAAAAAAATTTTCTTTATATAATTGATTTAATTCAATCAAAAATGGAAACTTCTAAAGTTAAACTTTTATGGGGAACTGCAAATGCATTTTCTCACAAAAGATATATGAGTGGCGCCTCCACAAATCCTGATCCAGAAGTTTTTGCTTATAAAGCAGCTCAAGTTAAAGATTGTATGGACGCAACAAAAAGATTAGGTGGAAGCAACTATGTTCTTTGGGGTGGCAGAGAAGGATATGAAACTATTCTTAATACCAACATGGGATTGGAAATTGATAATCTTAAAAGATTTCTTGAGCTTGTAGTTGATTATAAATACAAGATTGGTTTTGATGGTCAAATCTTGCTTGAACCTAAACCACATGAACCAACAAAGCATCAATATGATTTTGACTCAGCATCATGTTTAGCTTTTTTAAGAAAAGCTGGTTTAGAGAATGAAATAAAATTAAATATTGAAGCAAATCATGCGACATTATCTGGGCATAGTTTTGAGCATGAAATAGTATATGCTATTGCAAATAATGCTTTAGGAAGTTTAGATATTAATAGGGGTGACACTCTGTTAGGTTGGGACACTGATCAATTTCCTAATAGTGTTTTAGAATTAATTCTTCCTTTTTATCATATTTTTTCAAATGGAGGCATTGGTAAAGGTGGCCTGAATTTTGATGCAAAAATTCGGAGACAATCAATAGATCCTGAAGATTTATTTTATGCTCATATTGGAGGAATGGATATATGTGCTAAAACACTTCTAGCCGTTGAAAAAATGATAAATGATAAAAAACTTTCTGATTATGTAACAAAAAGATATGAGGATTGGCAAAAGGATTTAGGTAATTATATCTATAACAAGGGAACAACACTTGAATCAATTCATCAAAAAGTCCTTGATGAAAATATTGAACCTAAACCAAGGTCAGGGAATCAAGAGTATTTAGAAAATATTTTAAATAAGTACCTGTAGTTCATTTTTTAAATCTAGTTTATAGGTATATTTATATACTTATAAATTAAAGTGAAATTACATAAATTAAATACAAAAAAAGATTTTAAAATTCGAAACCTTTGTCTTTGCATTGGAAATTTTGATGGCATTCATCTAGGCCATCAACATTTAATAAAAAAAATAATAAATAATTCACGATCAAATAATCTTAATTCAGCAATAATGACATTTGTTCCACATCCAAAAATTTATTTTAAAAGCACTGATAATAATTTTAATATAATCACAAATGATTACAAAAAATATTTTCTCAATTCTTTAGGTTTAGATAATTACATTGAATATAAATTTAATAAAACTTTATCAAATTTAGATGCAATAAATTTTATTGAAAAAATTTTAGTTAAACAATTAAATATTAAAAAAATAATAGTAGGAAGAGATTTTAGATTTGGTAAAGATAGAAAAGGGGATACCACATTATTAAAAAAATTATCTAATAAATATCATTATAAGTTACATATAATTGATCATGTTAAAAATAAAAAAAATAATCTAAAATTTTCTTCATCAATAATTAGAAAAGATATTAATGATGGTTCATTTGAAAAAGTTTTTGAAGCTCTTGGGCGTCATTGGTTCATGCAAGGCAAAATTATTAAAGGTGATCAAAAAGCTAGACTTATCAATTTTCCTACTGCAAATATTAAACCAGGAAATCATATTTTACCAAAAAAAGGTGTCTATTGTGTAAATGTTATACTTGAAGGTAAAACTTATAAGGGAATTGCTAATTTTGGAGAAAGACCAACAGTAAAAGGATTAAATTTACTTCTAGAAACTCATTTATTTGAATTTAATAGTAATATTTACGGTAAGCAATTGACTGTTGAATTTCTAACATTTATTAGACCTGAAAAAAAATATAAGGATTTTAAAATACTAACAAATCAAATTCAAAAAGACGTTAAAAAAGCTAAAAAATATCATAAAATTTAATGGAATATAAAGATACTATTTTTCTCCCAAAATCTACTTTTGAAATGAGAGCAAACTTACCAACTAAAGAACCAAAAATTTTAGATGAGTGGGATAAAGAAAAAATATTTTATAAATTGAGAGAAAAATCAAAAGGTAGAGAAAAATTTGTTCTTCATGATGGACCTCCATATGCAAATGGACATATACATATGGGAACAGCATTAAATAAAATTCTAAAAGATGTCATTGTAAGAACACAACAAATGGCAGGTAAGGATTCTATTTATGTGCCAGGATGGGATTGTCATGGTCTGCCAATTGAATGGAAAATTGAGGAGAGTTATAGAAAAAAAGGCAAAAATAAAGATGATGTTCCTGTTGTGCAATTTAGACAAGAGTGTAGAGAGTTCGCAGAAAAATGGATTGATATTCAAAAGAAAGAATTTAGAAGATTAGGAGTTGAGGGAGATTGGGCAAATCCTTATCTCACTATGTCTAATCAAGCAGAAGCTCAAATTGTTCGCGAACTTGGAAAATTTTTAATTGATGACAGTT
The DNA here is from genome assembly GCA_902567135.1 of uncultured Alphaproteobacteria bacterium. Taxonomy (GTDB): domain Bacteria; phylum Pseudomonadota; class Alphaproteobacteria; order HIMB59; genus CACPNW01. The sequence continues at coordinate 13,304 of CACFLO010000002.1, forward strand.
TATACAAAGGTGCGAAGCCAGTTCTTTGGTCTGTTGTCGAAAAAACTGCATTAGCTGATGCAGAAGTTGAATATGAAGATCATACTTCAAACACAATATATGTTAAATTTTTAATTAATAGTGCTTCATATAAAGATCTTGAGGGTGCCAATATAGTTATATGGACAACAACACCTTGGACTATACCTGGGAATAGAGCATTAGCATTTGGTGAAGATTTAAAATATTCTCTAATTGAGGTTGAGAAAATAACTAATGAGAGTTTAGCCAAGATTGGAGACAAACTGATTTTTGCTAAAGAATTAGTCAAACAAGTATGTGATGAAATAGGAATAGAAAGTTATAAAGAAATTAAAGAATTTGAAGGTAAACATTTATCTAAATGTCAATGTGAGCATCCTTTTAAAAGTATTGGTTATGATTTTGTAGTAAGGACATTTCATGGAGATTTTGTAAATTTAGAACAAGGAACTGGAATAGTGCACATTGCCCCTGGTCATGGAGATGATGATTATAATTTAGGAATCAAAAATGGCGTTGATATTGTTCAAACTGTGCAGGATGATGGTAAATATAATAAACATGCAAAAGGATTTGAGGGTGAGCATATTTACAAAGTTGATATAAAAATTGCAGATAAATTAGACGAGCTTTCAAAATTATTATTTAAGGGAACTCTCCGTCATAGTTATCCTCACTCTTGGAGATCAAAAGCTCCATTAATCTACAGGAATACACCCCAGTGGTTTATTTCAATGGAAAAAAATAAATTAAGAGAAATAGCCCTCAAATCAATTGATGAAACTATTTTCTATCCAGCACAAGGGCAAAAACGTCTTCGATCAATGATAGAAACAAGACCCGATTGGTGTATTTCTAGACAAAGGGTTTGGGGCGTTCCTTTACCATTATTTGTTAGTAAAGAAACTGGACAGCCATTAAGGGATAAAAGCATTATTGATAGAATTGCAGATATTTATGAAAAAGAGGGAAGTGACACATGGTTTACTGAAGATCCTCAAAGATTTCTTGGAGATAAATATTCAATAGATGATTATGAACAAATTAAAGATGTAGTTGAAGTTTGGTTTGATAGTGGATCAACACATGCATTTTGTTTAGAAAAAAGAGATGACTTAAAATGGCCTGCATCAATGTATTTAGAGGGAAGTGATCAACATCGTGGATGGTTTCACTCTTCATTATTAGAATCATCAGGAACAAGAGGTAGAGCTCCATATGAAAGTGTATTAACTCACGGTTTTGTTGTTGATGGCAAAGGAAGAAAAATGTCAAAATCTCTTGGTAATGTTATTTCTCCTGACGATATTTTAAAAAAATATGGTGTCGATATCTTAAGATTGTGGGTAGTTGCATCAGATTATTATGATGATTTAAAATTAGATAATGCTATCTTACAATCTCAAACTGACTCCTATAGAAGAATTAGAAATACATTTAGATATTTGATAGGTAACTTAGATGGCTTTAATGATGATGAAAAAATAAATGAAAGTGAATTTCCCGATTTAGAAAAATATATTTTGCACAGATTATGGGAAATAGACCAAATTATTTCTGATTGTGTAAAAAAATTTAACTTTCATCTTATGTTTACTACTTTACTAAATTTTTGTTCAAATGATCTTTCATCGTTCTATTTTGATATTAGAAAAGATGCCATATATTGTGATGGCAAAAAATCAAAAATTCGAAGATCTTCTAGAACTCTTTTAGATATAATTTTTAACTATTTAGTTAGATGGTTAGCCCCATCTTTATCTTTTACAACAGAAGAAGCCTGGAAAGCTAGAGGAAATCTAAACAGTATTCACTTAGAGGATTTTTTACATACCCCGTCAGATTATAAAAATTCAAATATCAACGAAAATTGGATAATATTAAAGCAAGTAAGAAAAGTAATAACTGGAGCTTTAGAAAAAAAGAGAACTGAAAAAATTATTGGTTCTAGCTTAGAGGCACATCTTGATATCTATGTTGAAAGTTCAATCATGAACAAAATAAAAAATTACCATTTAGATGAGATAAGTATAACTTCTTCATTTGCATTACATGAAATTAATGATGAGATTCAAGGCTTTTCATTAGAAGAAGTTTCAAATGTAAAAATTCTTGTTTCTAAAACTAATGGACAAAAATGTCAAAGATGTTGGAAATATAAAAAGAAATTAATCCGTGAAGAAATATGTGAACGTTGCGAAAATGCAATTTCATAAGCTTAAAAATTTGCAAAAAATCGTAATTTTTTTAATTTTAGTATCTCTAGATCTTTTTTCAAAATATTTGGTATTTAATTATATTGATTTATATAAATTTATACAAATAACACCTTTCTTTGATATTACGCACATTCATAATTTTGGAATTTCATTTGGTTTATTTTCGAACACAATACCTGCTGTATATTTAATTATAATAGCTTTATTAGTGGTATTTTTTATTATTTATCTTTTATTAAATGCTAAAGATTATCTTGAATATTGGGGTTTGTTTATTATAATTTGTGGAGCCATTGGAAATATTATTGATAGATTTGTAAATGGTTATGTAATAGATTTTATATACTTTCATATTAACCAATATTATTGGCCTGCTTTTAATTTTGCTGATATTTATATCTCTGTTGGTATAATAATGTTAATATTAAACATGTTAAAGAAAACTAATCTTAGTAAAAAATGAAAAAAATTTTAATTCTACTTTTATTATCTTCTGTATTAGTTGTTTCATGCTCAAAAGTAAGAGAAAGTGCAGGTGTTAACAGAAAAAATATTGATGAATTTACTGTCATTGAAAATCCTCCACTTGTAATTCCTCCAGATTTTAATCTTTTACCACCAGATCAACTGGAAGAAAAAAATCTTGATAAAGCTGAAAGTGATTTAGCTAAAGAGATACTTTTTGGATTAGAGGGTGAAACCAATAATGATAATTCAGAATTATCAACAATGGAAAATATTTTAAGTAAAAGTAACGCTGATGAAACTGATGATAGTATTAGGAATGAAATTGATGAGCAATTTGCATCTGAAAAGAGCTCTATATCTAAATCATGGGATGATGAAATGGAAATCCTAGATTCTATCAGTGAATCAGAAAGAATAAGAAAAAAACTTTTGAACAATGACACTGAATCAAATGAAGAAGCTCCTAAAATAAAAGTAAAAAAAACAAACAAAAAGAAAAAAAGATTTTTCTTTTTTTAAAAAAATGAAAGTTAATTTCACGAATATAAATTTTGATAATGATTTACAACTTTCTAAGGATATTGAAGATATTAATGTTCAGATCAAAAGTATTTGTAATAACCTACCTGCACTTAATATTGTCAAAGATAAAGATTTATTGAACTCTACAATAGCCCAGACTAAAGAATTTATAAAAAATAAAAAAAAATTTGTAGTTTTTGGAACAGGAGGCTCAAATCTTGGAGCTAGAGCTCTTATCAATACATCTACAAAACAGTCAGAAAATATTTTATTTTTTGATAATATTGACCCTTTGTTTTTTCAGAATCAGGTTCTTGCATTAGATATAGAAACTACTGGATTTATTGTTATTTCAAAGTCAGGCACTACGCCTGAAACACTTTCTCAACTTGGCTGTTTAATAAATATTGCAAATGAAAAAAATATTTTAAATATTTTTTATAAAAACACTATATGTATAACTGAATCTAAAGACTCTCCACTTTTTAATATTGCTAAGAAAAATAATTGCCTTCTTCAGGAGCATAAAAATAATATTGGAGGTCGGTACTCTGTTTTTTCAAATGTAGGTATGGTTCCTGCAATATTAGCAGGATTAGATGTTAAAAAAATTCATCAAGGAGTAATTAGTGTTTTAAATCAAAATGATTTTATTGATTTATTTAAGTTTGCTCAAATTTTTAAATTCTCCAAGTCTAATAATTTTTCATCAAATGTTTTAATGACTTATTCAGATGGATTAAATTATTTTGGTAAATGGTATCTTCAATTATGGGCTGAAAGTATAGGGAAAAAAAATAGAGGAGTTACTGCATTACATGCTACCGGTACTACTGATCAACATAGTCAGCTTCAACTTTATTTGGATGGACCTAAAGATAAGTTTTTTACTTTTATAAAAAGCAATTATAAAAACAAAGGCCTAAATATAAATTCACAAATTATGAAAGCTGAGTCAGTAGATTATTTGGTTGATAAAAAAATGGGAGATTTGATGCATGCTGAACAAGATGCAACAATTGATACTTTTAGGTTAAATAATTATAAATTTCGTGAAATATTAATTGACATAATAGATGAAGAATCAATTGGCATACTAATGGCAAATAGTATGATTGAAACAATTGCTGCATGTATTTATTTTGATGTTGATCCTTTTGATCAACCTGCAGTAGAGCAGGGTAAAAAATTAACAAAAAAATATTTAAGTTAATTTAAAAATAATAATTTAGTTTTTCCATATATTTTTTCTTTAAAAACAATCAAACTTTCAGGAATTACAATTTGCTCTTTACGTTCAGTTTCTATTATAATTATCGTATCTCTAAATTTAATATTATTTTTAAGAATTGTTAATAAAATTAAGTGTATATTTTCTTTACTATAGGGCGGGTCTATGAAAATTAAAGATGGTTTAATTTCAAATACTCTATTTATTCCATTTATTGCTCTTTCAAAAATAATTTCATATTCGTCAGTTTTACAAATTTTATTACAGTTATTTTTTAGGATATTAAAAACACTTTCATTATTCTCAATGAAATAAGATTTTTTCATTCCTCTTGAAATAGCCTCTAAGCCAATCAATCCAGAGCCTGCATAAACGTCAATAATTGATTTATTTTCATAAATGTCTATTGAATTTTGCAAGGCATAGCTTTCTAATATTGAAAAAATAGCTTCTCTTTTTAATGCAGATGTAGGCCTAACTAATTTAATAGGAACTTCTATTTTAGTCCGTTTGTATTTTCCTCCAATAATACTAGGCATGTTTTATTAATTTAATTTCTTTAATTTCACCTACTTTTAAATCTCCTAATTTATAAGGTCCATATTGAATTCTTATTAATTTTACAATTTGCCATGAAAAATATTTACAAATATTTCTTATTTCTCTGTTTTTTCCTTCTTTTAATTTTACAATTAACCAAGTAAAATTTTTGTCAGATTTATCTATTTTGATTTTAATTTTTTTGTAAATAATTTTATTTATTTCAATTCCTTTGTTAATTATTTCTAAATATTTTTTTTCAATTTTACCTCTAATACATACTCTATATATTCTTTCATACCCTTTGTCTGGAAGTTCTAATTTGCGTGAATAGTCTCCATTATTTGTCAATAAAATGAGTCCTTCACTCATAAAATCTAATCGCCCAATACTAATTGTTCTTGGAAAATCACTTGGTATTAAATCAAATATTTTTTTTCTATTCTGTTCATCTTTGTTTGAACAGATATATTTTATAGGTTTATATAATTTCCATAACTTGATAGTTTGACTTAATTTTATAATTTGTTTTCCAATGGTGATTTTATCATTTTCACTTACAGTATCGCTTGGGTGTAAACATAAATTATTATTTATTCTAACTATTCTTTTTTCAATTAATTTTTCGGCTTCCCTTCGTGAACAATAACCAGCATTAGCAATAAATTTTGCTATTCTCATTTTATTTTGCATGAAAAATAAAATCCTTAATGATTGCAATATCAGCTTTTGTAATCAGAAATTCAGGATGCCATTGGAGTCCAAGGCACCATGGATGCTTAACATGTTCTATAGCTTCAATTATTCCATCTGGCGCTAAAGCTGAGGATACAAAATCTTGTCCAAGACTATTTACTGACTGATGATGAGCACTGTTAACTTTTATTTTTTCACTTTTAACAATATTAAAAAGTTTGGAATGTCTTTTAATTTTGATTTCATGACTGACTTCGTTCCTTGGATTTTGTTGTTCATGGTAAATTTTATTTTGTACAGATTGATTAATATCTTGAATTAAACTTCCACCACTAGCAACATTCATTAATTGCTCTCCACCACAAATACCTAAAATTGGTTTTGCAGTTCTAAGAAATTTTTGAAAAATACCTATTTCAAAGTTAGTTCTTTTATCTTTAATATTTCTTGAGCCCCCATTATTCTCTGAATAGAGTTTTGGATTAATATCAAAATTACCTCCTGTAATAACCAAACCATCTAATACTTTCAGTAAGGTATTATTTAGAGAATTTTCGTGCAATATTGGAAAAGGTATTGCGCCAAATTTATATAAACAAGTCAGATAATTTTCTCTTATTGCATACCAAGGAAACTTTGAGTATCCACCGCTATTTTCGAAATCAAATGTAATTCCTATAATTGGATTTTTCATATGATGATAATATAATTTTATTTAAATTTTTACTATATGAACATTGATTATTTTATGAAAGAAGCAATTAATCAAGCTAAGAATGCTTTTGATAATCAAGAAGTGCCAGTAGGAGGGGTATTAGTTGATATTAATACAAACGAGGTTATTGCAAAAAGTTATAATAGAGTAAATAAAGAACAAAATGCTATTTATCATTGTGAAATAGATTTGATAATAAATTCATGTAAAAAACTATCCCGTAAGTATTTAAATAATACAGCAATGTTTGTAACATTAGAGCCATGCCTTATGTGTGCTTCAGCGATAAGCGAAGTACATATTGATAAATTATATTTTGGAGCTTATGATGAAAAAAATGGAGCTATAGAAAAATATAAAATTTCGTTGAAAAAAAAACATACTTTTAAAACTGAAATTTATGGAGGTATAATGGAGAAAGATTGCAAGAGTTTGCTAGAAAAATTTTTTATTAAATTGAGAAAATGAGTCTTAAATTAAATATTCCAGAATATGGAGTTACTCAATTTAATAGAGAACTAAAAGATTTAATTGAAGATCACTTTAATTATGTTCGTATTAAAGGTGAAATATCAGAAATACGTGTTGCTACTAAAGGTCAACTTTATATAACACTTAAAGATGATACATCTATTTTAAGTGCTGTTGTTTGGGAACAAAAAAAAAGATCACTTACATTTGAACCTGAGATGGGAATGGAAGTCACTTTAACTGGGAGAATTACAACTTGGTCAAAATTTAAAACTACTTATCAAATTGATGTTGATAAAATTGAAATCGCAGGAGAAGGTGCTTTATTAAAAATAATTGAAGAAAGAAAAAAAAGACTTAGCGAAAAGGGATATTTTGATGATGAAAATAAAAAGCAAATTCCATATCTTCCATCAAGAATTGGTGTGATAACCTCTCCAAATGGTTCTGTAATTCATGACATTATAAATAGAATTTCAGATCGTTTTAAAACCCCTATTGATTTATGGCCAGTTGCTGTACAGGGCACAGAAGCGGCAAAAAATATCATTGATGCAATTAATGGCTTTAATAAAGTCAAAGAAAATAAACCAGATGTAATTATTATAGCAAGAGGAGGTGGCAGTACGGAAGATCTAATGGCTTTTAATGATGAAAAGCTTGCAGAAGTAGTTAGCAAATCACATATTCCAATTATTTCTGCAATTGGTCATGAAACAGACACAACCATTATAGATTTTGTATCTGATTTAAGAGCTTCAACACCAACAGCTGCTGCTGAATTAGTTGTTCCTGTTAGATCTGAACTTATTAATAATATTAAAGTTTTAAAACAGAGATTAAATTATGGTATTGAAAATCTTTTAAAACAAAATTCAACTAATATATATAAATTATCTTCTTATATTAAAACTCCAGAGCAAATAATTGAGTCATTTAAAGATCGCTTAAGTTTTATTAATACTGGCTTAAGTAGAATAATAAAAAATAATATCGCAATAACATCTAAGGATTTTTATGCTCTGTCTAATAATCTCAAAATTTCTAGTAACATAATTAAGTTTAACAAATCCAATCTTAAAAATCTCTCATATAAGTTTCACTCCTCGATAAAAAGAGAATTAAAGAATAATAAGGAAAAATATATATCTTATCTTAAGTTGATCGAAACTAATTCTATTAATTCAAACTTAAAAAAAGGTTATTCTATTATATCAAAAGGAAAAAAAAATATAAACGACTCAAAGTTAATTAGAGAAAATGACATTCTTAATGCAAGATTAATTGATAAAACAATAAAAATTACAGTAAAAAAAATTAATTAAATCTTTTGTGTTGCCAAAACCAATTTTCTGGACTCTCTCTAATCCATCTTTCTACAATAGCATTAATTTCTAACATTTTTTTATCATCACTTATGTTGTCATTGCTATGACCAAGAGGTTCTTCAAATGTTATCTGTAATGTATTATCCGGAAGTCGTATATTTCTCATAGGAATAATTTTTAAATTATATTTTCTTGCTATTTTTAAAAAACCTGTTTGAGTTTTAACTTTTCTTCCAAAAAAATTTATCAGAGTACCTGCTGAATCTTTTTGATCTACAAGTAAAAATATATTTTTATTATTAATAACTCCTTCAAGTATTTCTTTAGCACTTAATTTTCCTTTTGGCGTATAAAAACTATTTTTTGTTTTAAGAGAATCTGTTCTTTTTTTAAAAATATATCTATCAAAAAAAACATTATTTATGTGCCTATATATGGCTCCAATATTGAAACCACTTTTATCTAATATTGGAACACAAATTTCCCAGTTACCGGAATGAATACTAAAAAAAATTACTGGTGAGTTTTCTTTTTTAATTTTTTTTAGTTTTTCTAAACCTAATATTTTGATTGCATTCTTATCATCTATAAGTTTTTTTAAATTATTTAACTCATACAGGTTTTTACCTAAGTTTTTCCAACTATTATTAATAATTTGCGTTATTTCTTTATCACTAAAGTCACTAAAAACAATTTTACAATTATCTTTAGCTATTTTATTATATTTTGATAGTCTGCCTAAAAGCATAAATGAATAACTAAAAATGTTTTTAGAAAATTTTCTAGAGAAGAGGTTTAAAATAACGAAAACAATTTTATAAAGAAAAAACTCAATAAAATATCTAATGAACACTAAAAATCGCATTAATTATTAATTTTATTTTCAATTAAATTAGTTAATATTTCTAACAAAAGTTTCTCATCATCAAATTGAATGAAACCGTCTATTGTTTTTACAAGAGCTCTAAAGGTTTTAGGAATTCTAACTATATCTTTTTTTGTTGTAATAAGTATTGATTTATTTTTATTTGCTATTTCTGCTAAATTAAGCAGATCATTTTCACTGTAGATATGATGGTCGGAATAACTTATCTGGTCAACAATATTTGCTTTTACTAATTTTAAGGAATTAAAAAATTTTTCTGGATAGGCAATTCCTGCAAAAGCAGTAACTTTTTGACCTTTTAACATTAAATCATCTTCCTTTATTTTAAAGCTTGCACCAATCATTGGGATATTTTTAGGAATTTTGTTTTTAAGAGATTCTGAAATGTCTCCTATAGTTATAACTAAGTTTGTTCTTGATAAACCTCTACTAATACTCTCTCTTAATGGACCTGAGGGTATAACTCTTTTGTTTCCAAACCCTTGTTCTCCATTAACAACTACAATTGAAAAATCTTTTTGAAGAGTTGGGTTTTGAAAACCATCGTCCATAACAATACAATTAGCACCTTGTTCTCTAGCTAATTCAAATGATTTATTTCTATCTAAACCAATCCATGTTGGTGCTATTTCAGATAATAATAAAGGCTCATCCCCAACACTCTTTGGAGAGTGCCAATCATTTACTAATGTGTTATTTTTTTCTAATCCACCGTAACCTTTTGATACAAAATGCGGATTATACCCAGCTTTTTTAAGCATACTTCCAATTTTTAAAGCAACTGGAGTTTTCCCCGCTCCACCAATAACAATATTGCCAACACAAATTATAGGTAATTTAGCTTCCCTTTCTTTACTTATGAGGTTTCGTATTTTTGTGCCAAGTCGGAAAATTAAAGAAAGTGGATATAATGCATTTGATAAAAAACTATCTGTTTTATAATACCAGAATTTTGGTGCTTTAAGCATTATACCTCAGTTTATAATTTAATAATTTTATCAATTTGTCTTCTTTAAAGAAAACAGTATTTGAAAAAGTAAGGGCATTTTTTTTGTATTTTTCTAGAAGGTTCTTATTTTTAATTAGATTAATTATTTTTATTTCCAATTCTTTTGCTTCATTAATCATTAAACAAGAATTTTGATCCATCATTTCTTCATATAAATTCTGCCAATTAAACACATAGGGACCAGAAATAATTGCGCAATTTGCTAAAGCAGCTTCGATTGGATTATGACCACCTTTTTTTATAAGAGATCCCCCTAAAAAAACTATATCACTTTTATTGAAAAATTCTTCCATTTTTCCAAAACTATCAATTATCAAGTATCTACAATTATGATTTATTAATTGACTATGATATTCAACATCTAATTTTTTATTCTTTAGTAAATTATAAATTGTTTTTGATCTATTTGGATGTCGGGGTGCTATTATAAAATTAATAAATGGAAATTTTTCGCTTATATTTTGCATGTACGGAATTATTAAATTTTCCTCATTTTGGTGAGTGCTTGCAATCATAATATTTGTTTTTTCTGAAATTTTATATTTGGATACTGAGGTATTTCTTTTAGTTAGTTTTAAATTACCTAAATAATTTACATTTACATCTGTAAGTTTTGCTATTCTCTCCAAATCATTTTTGCTTTGTGCATAGATTGTAAAAAAACTCTTAGTTATAAATTTATAATAAGAAGAAAATTTTTTCCACCTTTCAAAAGATTGAGGGGATATTCTAGCATTTAAGAAAATTGCAGAAATTTTCTTTTCACGCAATCTAACTATTGTGTTAGGCCAAATATCTGATTCAATCCAAATTACTAACTTTGGTTTCCAAACTTCTAAAAATTTATCAATCCATGGCATAACATCATAAGGAGCATATTGATGAATAATCTTTTCTCCATAATTTTTTATGGCAAAATCTGAAGCTGTTTTAGTTGTTGTTGTAATTAATAAATTATATTTCTTATAGAAATGATTTATTAATAAATCACATGATTTAAACTCACCAACGCTTGAGGCATGAATCCAAACAACCTCTTTTTCAACATTTTTTTTTAAATTTGTAAATCCAAATCTTTCTTTGTATCTATTACTATCTTCTTTTTTTTTAATTAATCTTATGAATGTATTTAGATAAATAAACGGAATTAAACAATAAGATATAAATTTATATATTTTATGCATTTATTTCTTTTTTTGCCTGATCCACACAAATATTTATTTCACTCTCTAACTTATTTTTAAATGCCTCAATTTCATTTTCACTACAATTTTTAGGTATAGTTATTGAATTTCCCCATACAAAAGCACACCTAGCAAAAGGTTTAGTGATTAAGAAAGAATCCCAAGATTTAAGTCTTTTAAATTTAGATGAGGCAAACCCAATGGGTATAATAGGAACTTGTGTTGTTTTTGATATTTTAATTATTCCCTCTGATACTTTTTGATTTGGTCCTCTTGGACCATCAGGCGTTATCCCTATGTAGCATGAGTTTTTTAATAATTTAAAAATTGGCTTAATAGTAATAGATTTTTCATTAGATGATGTTGGAATATTATTTAAATTAAAATATTTTCCTATAAGTGCTCCAAATCTCCCATCACTATGACCTGAAGCTAGAACATTTATTTTAGAATTTGATTTCCAACAATAACTAATCAACATTAATTGATTGTGCCAAAAAGCTAGTATGAAAGGTTTATTATTTTTCCAATAAAATTCTGGCGATTCAATATTTTTTTCTAAAATAACAGATGTTGCTTTGACTAGTTTTATATACATAGCACTTAAAAAAGCTAAAAAATGTTGAACAAAAAAATTTTTAATAATTTTTTTTTTAATTGTCATTATAGTCTTCCTGCAATTGTAATTTTTTGTAAACTGCAGAATTTTTAATTAAATATTCATGGTCACCATTACTTTCTATTATACCTTTTTCTAATGTAAAAATCACGTCAGCATTTTGTATAGTACTTAGTCTATGGGCAATAATAATGGTTGTTTTATCTTTCATTAATTCATCGAGAGCTGATTGTATTTCCTTTTCAGTAAGATTATCTAATGAAGACGTTGCTTCATCCATAATAAGTATAGGGGCATCTTTGATTAGAGCTCTTGCAATTGCTATTCTTTGTCTTTGTCCTCCTGATAGTTTAATACCACTTTCTCCAACAATTGTATTTAGCTTATCAGGTAACTGATTTGCAAATTTACTTACACCTGAAATATCTGCAATTGCTTGAATTTCATCATCATTAGATGACATATTTCCATATCTGATATTATCTAATATACTCTCATTAAATAAAAGAGTTTCTTGAGTAATTAAGGAAATGTTTTCTCTTAAGTCAAATAACGACAATGATTTAATATCTTTTTGATCAATTTTAATTGTTCCCTTATAATGATCATAAAATCTCAATAATAAATTAATTAAAGTCGATTTTCCACTCCCTGACATTCCTACAAAAGCAGTTTTTTTCCCTGAATCTATTGTTAAATTTATATTATTAAGAATTTTTTGCTCACTATAAGAAAAATTAACATCTTTAAATTCTATATTTCCATTTAATTTAATATTGCTACTAACTTCATGTTTTTCTGATTTTTCTAACGGCGTATCCAGTAATAAAAATATTCTTTCAGCACCTGCTAGACCTTCCTGAACACTTATATTTAAATTACCAAGAGCTTTTACAGGCTGGTATGCCAAAAGAAGACTTACAAGAAAACTCATGAATTGGCCTGTTGTCATGCTTTCATTCAAAACAAAAACTCCACCAGCATAGATAGAAACAGCAACAGCTAAACTCCCTATAAATTCCATTAGAGGACTTAATCTATTGCTCACAAAGGCTGATCGTATAAAAAATTTCTTTATGAAATTAATAGTTTCAAATGCTCTTTTCTTTTCATATTCTTCTCTGTTGTATGCCTTAACTTGACGAATTCCTTTAATACTCTCAGCTAAAACATTGGAAAATTTTGCAATTTCATTTTGAATTTCATATGTAATTTTTCTAATACTTTTACCAATTTTTTTTATTGGCCAAATTGCTAAGGGGAATGCAAAAAACGCAAAAAGTGTTAATGACCAACTTTGATAAAACATATTTGCTAGCAAAAAGATAATAACTAAAATATCTTTGATTACAGCTGTTACAGATTTTACTATTGCCAATCTTAAATAGTAGGTATCATTAATAAGTCTTGAAATTAAATTGCCTGACTTAGATTCATTAAAATAGTTTAAATTTAGATACATTAATTTTTCAAACATATGCGTTTGAAGTTTAGCAATTACAGAATGAGCAACCTTACTCATTTGGAAAGAATGAGTATAAGTTGCAATGCCTTTGCAAAGAGTAACAATTATAATAGCAAGAGGAATTAGAAACAGCATTTCTTTATTTCCTTTTATCAAAACTTCATCTAAAGCAGGTCTTACAAGCCAAGCATGCAAACCTGTTGCTGCAGCTGATATAATCATCATTAATAATGCTAAAAAAATTATATATTTATGGCTAATTAAATAATCAAAAATCAAGCGATTAATTACAGATCTTTTATTTTTATACACTGAAGGCATTTAAATAAATAATAAATATAAAAAAATAACACCACCCAATAAATTATTTTGTCGAAAATAATAATTTGAACTTTCAGTAGAGTGTGGTTGCCATTTATTTATAATTATGTTTATACCAATAAGTATTACAATTATCACGCCTAAACTAGCTAGATTTTCTGATGATTTCCAAGATAAATAACTGATTATGCTTAACATACAAAAATAGCTAAATCTTACAAATAACTTGCCCTTTTCTCCAAATAGTACAGCCGTAGATTTTACATTATTGCTAATATCATCGTTTCTGTCTTGATAGGCATAAATCGTATCATAGCTTAATGTCCAAAAATGCATGCTAAATAAAGTAAGAAATAATCTAATTTTATTCCTCCATATAATTCAAAAGAGGCAATTAATACTCCCCAACTAAAAATTATACCAAGAACAAGTTGAGGCCAATATGTTATTCTTTTCATTAATGGGTAAAGAACAATAATAGGTACACTTAATAAACCAATAATTATAGTTAATACTGAAAACTGAATTAAAATTGCAAAACTAAGAAGAAGAAGAACAAAAAGAAAAATTAATGCATTTAAAATATTAATTTTTTTTGAGGCTAGAGGTCTCTTATAAGTACGTGTTATTTTACTGTCAATTTTAATATCAATTAGGTCATTTACAATGCAACCAGCACTTCTCATTAAAAATGATCCTAAAAAAAATAAAATGTATAAATAAAATAAATCATTATAAGATTTGTTTGAATAAGCTAAACCAAACCAACAGGGCCACATCAATAGCAAAAAACCTATTGGTTTATTGAATCTAATCAAATCAAGAAAATAAAAAATATTTTTTGGAATAAATTTATCCAACATAGTTAAAGTTTTGGCTACTTTTTATTATAAAAAAAATCTGATATAACAAAAACTCAATATCTACTATAATTATTTAATCAAAAATTACATTTTTATCTAGATTAGGAGTTTTTATTGTTTTTACAAAGTTAGTTAATTAGCTTAGAATAATAAAATGAATGAAGAAAATTTAAATTTGGAGATTAGAAAATTTTTAAAAAAAGTAGGCATTACCTCTCAAAAAGTTATCGAAAATTATATAATTAAATCTTTAGGAGAAGGTAATTTAAAAACAAGTGATGAAGTTGCAGTGGAAATGAAAATGACTATTAAGGACCATAATATTGAGCATACAATTTCAGATAAAATAAAAATTGAATAATTTATGAAATTCCCTCTTAAAGAAATAATTGCTTTTTTAATATTAGCGATCGTCATATTTATAGGTTTTTCTGTTTTTTGGACAATACTTTCAATATAAGTAAATAATTTTGTAAATTATTTTAATCTATCTTGAATTTTATCAAGAGTTTCCAGTTTTTTTATTGGACCAATACTTGAAATAGTTAACGGTTGCGATACAATCAATTGTGCTATTTTTTTTACTGATTCGGCATTAACATCTTCAATTTTTTTTAAGATTTCAGATGGTTCAATTACGCGATTAAAAACTAATAATTGTCTTGCTGCACTTTCACAGCGACGAAATGCACTTTCTCTCCCCATCATTAAGCTTGCCTTTAATTGTGCTTTCCCTCTTTTAATTTCTTGTTCAGTAATAGTAGTTGGACTGTTATTTAATTGATCACATAAAACTGGGATTAGTTCTGTTATTTGATTTTCCCCTGTTCCACAATATATGCCAAAAATACCCGTATCTGTATAAGATGAACTAAAAGAAGAAATCCCATATACTAACCCTCGTTTTTCTCTAATTTCTTGAAATAATCTTGAAGACATTCCGCCTCCTAAAAGTGATGAATATATTAGCAGAGAATAATAATCATCACTGTGATAATTAATTCCTTCAAAACCCAATAGTAGATGAATTTGTTCGAGTTTTTTTTCTTCCCGGTATTCACCAGAATTATACTTTGCTTTAATTCTAAAATTTTTTGTACCATTAGGTAAATTGTTACAAACTTTTTTAATATTTTCAACAAAAGCAGAGTGATTAATTTTACCAGCAGCACTTATAATCATTTTATTTGGATTATAATGGGAACTCATAAAGTCTTTTACCTGTTCTCGTGTAATATTTTTTATTATGTCTGTTTTACCTAATATAGATCTTCCCATTGGTTGATTGGGATAAGCTTTATCTTGCCAATAATCAAAAATCATATCATCAGGTGTATCAAGGTACATTCCAATCTCTTGAATAATAACACCTCTTTCGCGGTTTAATTCATCTTCTTGAAAAGTAGAATTTTGAAGAATGTCTGTTAATATATCAATTCCATATGGCAAATCATCTGCAAGTAATTTTACATAATAAGCAGTAATTTCTTTAGATGTATATGCATTTATATCACCTCCAACATTTTCAATAGTTTCTGCAATCTGTAATGCTGATTTAGATAGTGTGCCTTTAAATGCCATATGTTCTAAAAGATGAGCAACACCGTTAACATTTTCCTCTTCATCTCTTCCTCCAACAAAATTCCAAATTCCCATTGATACAGTTTCCAAGCCAGACATATTTTGAGTGACAATGCGTAGTCCATTATCTAGAGTTGTAATTTGTTGCATATTTAAATTAAATTTAAAATTTTTGATTTAACTAATCTTTTATTATTTTCTAATATAATCATCTTTTCTTCTTTATCAAAAATATTTTTAAGTTCTTTGGGAATAGGGGGTTCTTGATTAATAGCATCAAATATTGCATTTTTAAATTTAGCAGGATGCGCACAAGCTAAACTAATATTTGCAATATTGTTATTTATTTTGTTTAATACATTTAATCCAGTTGCTGTATGAGGATCAGATAAATAATTGTATTTATTATAAAATTCTTTAATTGTTTGCAATACTTCAGAATCAGTAACAGCGTGAGTTTTATAGATTGATTGCATATCCTTAACTATATTTTCTGGTATAGTAATCTTTTTATCATTAGAAAAAGATAGCATTAACTCATTTAAATTATTACTATTTCTTTTTGAGCTTTCAAATAATTGCCGCTCAAAATTGCTAGAGATTTGTATATCCATACTAGGACTGTAGGTTTGTTTTACTTTAAGAATTTTCATTTCACCTGTGTTAATAGAGCGATGCAAAATATCATTTTCATTTGTTACTATATGAAGTTCATTTATTGGAAGTCCCATATATTTTGCTACTCTAGCAGAAAAAATATTACCAAAATTTCCTGATGGCACGATGAAATTAACCTTTTCTTCATTTAATTGTAAATAAGACCAAAAATAATAAACTGTTTGAGCAATTATTCTTATCCAATTAATTGAATTAATTGCAGTTAAAGATGTCTTAGATTGTATTTCTTCATCGACAAAAAGTTCTTTTACAATGTTTTGGCAATCATCAAAAGTACCTTCAATAGCGAAATTATGTATATTGTTTTCTTCTACTGTTGTCATCTGTCGACGTTGAACTTCAGAAACATTATTGTGTGGATGTAAAATAAAAACTTCAATATCATTTTTTCCTTTAAAAGCATTTATTGCTGCTGAACCTGTATCTCCAGATGTTGCACCTAAAACAGTAATTTTCTTTTTGCTTTGATTTAATAGATAAGAAAATAAACTCCCTAAAAATTGAAGAGCATAATCTTTAAAAGCAAATGTAGGGCCATAAAAAAGTTCTAAAATATATTTATTTTGATCGATATTAACTAGAGGTGCAATTTTTTTATGATCAAAATTTTCATAGGATTTATTTATGATTATTTGTAAATCAGAATAGGAAATATCATCTTGAATATATGGATAAATTATAGAATGAGCAACCTCTTGATAAGATTTACCTTGCAAGTTTTTTAAAGAAATAGTTGGCCACTCTAATGGTAAAAATAATCCTCCATCTTTTGATAATCCTCTAAAAAGAATATTTAAAAAAGATTCTTTGAGTTGATTATTGCGCGTACTTAGATAATGCACTTTTCTCCTAGTTGATAAATATTAAAACTTTAACTTTTATATTCTGAAAACTCGTATGTGAATACTAGATCTTCTAAATTATTAAAATACCAGTCCGAATCAAGAGCAGGATCAACATAAAAAACCATTGTAAATATTTGACTTTCACCAGATTTAAGAGTTTGTTCAGTAAAACAAAAACATTCAGTTTTTATTAAGTATACTTGTGCTGCCTCAGGATCGACAATAAAATTTGCAGTTGAAGTAATAGTTTTATTGGATATGTTTTTGCCCTGATATTTTACTATGTTATTTTCTCCAATTTTTACTTTTATATTTTCTTTTAAAGGCTTAAATTCCCATTCTAAAGATTGATCAACTTTTGCAACAAACTTTATGTTAAGTGTTCTTTCTAATATAGCGGGTGATTTTGCTTCAGGGTTTATAACTATTTGACCTTTTACAAACTCATTATCCGCTACATTATCTTTACTTAAATATCTGTAAGTAGGAATTCCCAATAATAAGATACAAAAAATAAATAAAACATTGAATGCAATAATAATAAAAAATTTTTTTTTATATTGCACAATATTATTTAATTTTATCCTTCAATCTCAGCAATAAGTGGTGCTGCTATTTTTTTTGATTTACCTATAAATTTAACTTTTTTAATTGATTCTAAATTAGATAAATCATCTCCAACTATTACAAAACCAATCATCCCCATTGATTTATGTGGAGTGCACCAGTAAGCATATATGCCAGGTATAGTAAAAGTATATTCTGCATCTTTTGAAACTTTAGATTTGAATTTGTCCACACCTTCTGGAACACCGTTTTTTTTAATAAATTCTACATTATGCCCTTTATCAATTGATTTCCAAAAGACAGTATCACCAACATCGATCCTAACAATTTCTTTACTAAAGACCATAGTTCTATCTTCACCCTTATTTAACATATCAATAGTTGTGTCTTCTGCCAATAATGAGTGTGAAAATAATAAACCAAATATAATAATTAAAAATTTCATAAATTTTACCTCTTATTTTTTTTAAATTATTTAATACCTACATAGCCAATAAATTCAGCAAATCAAAAAAAATAGTAAAAATTAATCATTAAAAATAGACTAAAGGTCGCAACAGCATATTCTTGAAAGAAAAGCTCTCTTTTATGTTAGTCTTTTTTAATTTTTTTGTAAAAATTGATTTGATTCCTTAAATTATTCTATTATGTAGACCTCTGAATGATAGTAGCATTACTAGTTATATTAGTTACCATAGGTTCAGTTATTTTCCATATGTGGTCACCGTGGTGGTGGAGTGAAATTGCATCAAATTGGCAAGGCATGGATGATACAATCTTGCTTACCTTTTGGATAACGGGTGCCGTTTTTGTAGCTATTGGTTTATTCATGGCATATTGTATTTGGAAATACAAATATAATAAAAACAATAAAGCTGATTATGAACCTGAAAATTCAAAACTAGAATGGGCACTTACTATTCTAACAACAATTGGTGTTATTGCGTTATTAGCCCCCGGTCTTATTGTTTGGAATAATTTTGTTACAGTACCCAAAGGTGCTTATGAGATAGAGGTTGTAGGTCAGCAATGGTATTGGATGTACCGCCTTCCTGGAAAGGACGGAGTTTTAGGTACAACTGACATTAAAAATATAAATGACGACAATCCTTTTGGTTTAAATACTGATGATCCTCACAGTATTGATGATGTTTTAATAGATGCAGATGATCTTCACCTATTAAAAGATCAAGTGGTAAAATTAAATTTACGTGCTTTAGATGTTCTACATGATTTTTATGTGCCTCAATTTAGAGCAAAAATGGATATGGTTCCTGGGATGATTACGTATTATTGGTTTACTCCAATTAAAACTGGTACTTTTGAGATTTTATGTGCAGAATATTGTGGAACAGGACACTATTCAATGTTGGGTTACGTGATTGTAGATGAAGAAGAAGATTATAATGAGTGGTTAAGTGAACAAATGACTTTTGAAGAAGTATTAGCTAGTAATGGCAAAAGTGATTTGATAAAATTAGCTTTAAATAAAAAAAATGATTTATAAGGGAGGTAATAATGGCTGCTGATAGTTATGATGATGTTGCAAAAAATAAAGATTCAATTCCTGAATTAGAAGTAGCGCCTCAAGACCTTTATCATGCAAAAAGTTTTTGGACGAAATATATTTTTTGTCAAGATGCTAAAGTAATAGGGATTCAATATGCTTTAACGGCAGCAGCTATTGGTATGGTTGGTTTGGTTTCTTCATGGTTAATGAGAATGCAAATTGCATTTCCAGGAGTAATTCCTATGGATCCAGCTGCTTATTATCAACTTGTCACAATGCATGGAATGATAATGGTTGTATATCTTTTAACAGCTTTATTTTTAGGAGGCTTTGGTAATTATCTTATACCCTTAATGGTAGGAGCGCGCGATATGGTGTTCCCATATGTTAACATGATTAGTTTTTGGGTATTTTTCTTAGCAGTAGTGATTCTAGCTGCAAGTTATTTTGTTCCTGGAGGACCTACGGGAGCAGGTTGGACATTGTATCCACCGCAGGCCATAACCTCAGGTACGCCTGGTGGTGACGGTTTAGGTATTGTACTTATGTTAGTATCACTGGCTGTTTTTGTTATTGGTTTTACAATGGGTGGTTTAAATTATGTAATTACAATTTTACAAGCACGAACACGAGGAATGACTTTAATGAGACTTCCTCTTACTGTTTGGGGTATTTTCACAGCAACTGTATTGGCTCTATTTGCTTTCCCAGCTCTTTTCGTTGCTGGCATCATGATGACCTTAGACAACATGCTTGGCACTAGTTTTTTTATGCCAGCTATTGTAGAATTTGGTGAACGTTTATCATATGATGGTGGAAGTCCAATACTATTCCAGCATCTATTTTGGTTTTTTGGTCATCCTGAAGTATATATTGTTGCATTGCCTGCTTTTGGTATCGTATCAGATTTAATCTCTGTTCATGCGCGAAAAAATATTTTTGGATACCGTATGATGGTTTGGGCAATCGTTATTATTGGTGCTTTAAGTTTTGTAGTTTGGGCACATCACATGTATGTAGCAGGTATGAATCCATGGTTTGGATTTTTCTTTGCTACAACCACTTTAATAATTGCCATTCCAACAGCAATTAAAGTCTATAACTGGGTTCTTACTCTTTGGAGAGGAAATATTAAATTGACTATTCCAATGCTATTTTCGATAGCTTTTATTATCACTTTTGTTAATGGGGGATTAACGGGATTGTTTTTAGGAAATGTGGCTGTTGATGTTCCATTATCAGATACTTATTTTGTTGTAGCACATTTTCATATGGTAATGGGTATAGCTCCCGTTCTGGTTATTCTTGGATCAATTTATCATTGGTTCCCTCTGATTACTGGCCGTTTTTTGAATGAAAAACTTGGAAGAATTCATTTCTGGGTAACGTTTATTGGCTCTTACTCCATATACTTCCCTATGCATTACTTAGGTTTTATGGGCGTAACTAGAAGATATTTTGAAGTTTTTGAAGGTGATAATTTTACTTATTCTATTACTGGCATTAATCAATTTATAACTGTTGCAGCTTTAATAACTGGTGCAGCACAATTTGTGTTTTTTTATAATATAATTACAAGTTCTAAATTTGGTAAAAAAGCAGGAAAAAATCCATGGAAAGCATGTTCTTTAGAATGGCAAACAGCAGATGTTCCACCTACTCATGGAAATTTTGGTAAAGAACTTCCTGTTGTTTATAGATGGGCTTATGATTACAGTGTTCCAGGAGCGGATCAAGATTATATTACACAAGATACGCCTCCAAGCGATGTTGCTAATGCGAGAGCAGAGCAAACATGAGTAAAAATAAAGAAAGTTTAATTAATCAATTAACTCAGAAACCCTGGGAGCCAGCACAAGCAAAAGTTGATAATTTACATGAGGGCAAAACCTTTAATTTACATGTAGGAAAAATTGGACTTCGTTATATAATGGTTGTTAGTACCATTATGTTCTGTTTATTCATCGTAACTTATGGAGACAGAATGGTATACGATGATTGGGTTAGAATGCCTGAGCCATTTTTACTTTGGATAAATACTTTACTACTTGTTATTAGTAGTTTTGTTTTTATTAGAATTCAACTAGCATCAAAGAAAAATAATTTTGAAAAAGCAAGAAGAGAATTATTTTTTATTGGAATTCTAGCTGTATTATTCCTTATTGGTCAATTATTAGTATGGCAAGATTTGGTTCAAGCAGGCTATTATGTTTCTGGCAGTCCAGCAAACGGTTATTTTTACGTATTTACTACTCTTCATGGTTTTCATCTTTTAGGGGGGTTAGTATATTGGGTGATGACAATAAATAAAGTTTGGAAACTTGAAAATATTATTATTAGAAAAGCAAAACATACAATTGAATTATGTGCAATCTATTGGCATTTTTTATTAGCTGTATGGATAGTATTATTTGGATTAATGTTATTTTCATGATGAAAGGTTAATAAATGGAATCAAATCAAAACGTTGAGATAGTAGTTCCCGCAAAACAATCATTTGCTACAGAATGGGCTTCTGATCAAAAAGCCTTTAAAGGTGTTCCATGGGGAAAAGCTATGATGTGGATTTTTCTTGTTAGTGATACATTTATTTTTAGTATTTTTTTAATTTCTTATATGACAGTAAGATTTTCTACAAAAGCAGAGTGGCCGAATCCTAGTGAAGTTTTTGGATTACATGTTGGTGATTATAATGTTCCTTTACTTTTAATTGCTATCATGACTTTTATTTTAATTACTAGTAGTGGAACTATGGCTCTTGCAGTTAAATATGGATATGAAAAAAATCGTAAAATGTGTGGCTATCTTATGTTAGCTACCGCTATATTTGGCGCATCATTTGTAGGCATGCAAGCTTTTGAGTGGACTAAACTAATAATGGAGGGTGTTCGTCCTTGGGAGAATCCATTTGGGGCCCCACAGTTTGGAGCAATATTTTTTATGATTACTGGTTTTCACGGTACTCACGTTACAATAGGAGTTATTTTTCTTTTTATCATGACAAGAAAAGTATTTCGAGGCGATTTTGATACTGGAAGAAGAGGTTTTTTTACATCGCAAAAATCACACTATGAAGCTATTGAAATAATGGGTCTATATTGGCACTTTGTAGATTTGGTTTGGGTTTTCATTTTTGCATTTTTTTATTTATGGTGAGGTAATAATTATGGCTGAAGGTACGCAACAACATCCCCTAAAAATATATTTTTATGTTTGGACACTTCTTTTTGTAGTAAGTGCATTATCATACTGGGTTGATTGGTATGGATTCCAAAGTTATACTAGATGGGGCCTTATTTTATTTTTTATGCTTCTTAAAGCTGGTTTTATTTGTGCAATATTTATGCATATGTGGTGGGAACGACTTCCTATTATTGGTGCTATACTGGCGCCCTGTTTTGCGATTTTAGTTTTTGTTTTTATTATGTGGCATGAGTCCTATTGGACATTAGTAATAAGAAAAATCTATTTTGCTATTACTGGATCTTAAGATCTACTGAGTTTTAGATGACACAAAGAATACTATCAAATAATACTTTGCTTTTTAATATAAATAGCTTTTATCAATTAATGAAACCTAGGGTTATGTCTCTAGTTATTTTTACATGTGTTGTTGGTTTGATAGCTGCTCCAGTTCAAGTAGGTTTTATTTCTTCTGCTTTATCTTTATGTGCAGTTGCTTTAGGTGCTGGTGCTGCAGGTGCCTTAAACATGTGGTATGAGTCAGACTTAGATGCATTAATGAAGAGGACTTGTTTAAGGCCTATTCCAACTGGTAAAGTCTCTAAGAATCAAGCTTTGATTTTCGGTCTTACAACTTCATTTATTTCTGTAATTGCACTATATTATTTTTCTAATTTATTATCAGCTGTTATGCTAGCCATAACAATTTTATTTTATGTAGTAATCTACACTATGTGGTTAAAAAAACTTACCCCACAAAATATTGTTATTGGTGGAGCAGCTGGTGCTTTCCCACCAATTATTGGTTGGACCATTGCCACAGGAAATATTACTCTAGAGCCTATTTTGTATTTCTTGATCATATTTTTTTGGACACCTTCGCATTTTTGGGCTTTAAGTTTGTATAAAACAGAAGACTACAATAATGCAAATATACCTATGCTGCCCGTTGTTGCAGGTATTAAAATAACTAAAGTAAATATATTTGTTTATGGCTTAATATTATATATTATATCTTTAACCCCATATTATTTTGGATACTTGGGACTCATATATTTTTCTACTTGTTTAATATTAGGATCTTATTATGTATATTTATGTTACAAATTACTTATAGAAACTGTAGATGAAAATAAATTTGCAAAAAAAATATTTATATATTCAATTTTATATTTATTTTTGATTTTTATCGCTATATTAATAGATGGTATAATTTAATGAATAAAGTATTTAGTTTATATATTATTTGCATAGCAACTCTAATGCCAAGTACAGTTTTCGCTAGATGTGCAATATGTTATACTCAGGGTTTATCAGGTGCGAGTATTGCTGTAATTGTTATAGTTTTATCTGCAATTTTTCTTTTCATCGCCAATAAATTTTTACAAAAATTTTTAGAAAAATATAACTAAAGCTTCTTAACTGTTTTAATTTTCCTCTGAAGGTGAATTTTTGTTTCTTTTATCTGCTTTTATCCAAACCCAGGTTATTAAAAAGTAGCAAAATAAATACATACCTAAAACAAGATATAGTAATAATGTTTCTGAAGTAAATTCCATAATATATTTCTTTATAAATTAAATAATTTATTGATGATATAAAAATTTCACTCTGTTATTTGTTTTATACAAAATAAAGCTACTGTAATGGCAGTATCAGATCGCAATACAGTATTGCCAAGAGATACTGATACTACGTTATTATTTTTTAAAATTAGATCCTGTTCAGTTTCAGAGAAGCCGCCTTCAGGACCTATAAGAACTGACCATTTATTAGCAGTATGTTTTAAGGGAGTTATAGTTTCAATTATAGATTTTTTATCTGTATTTTTTTCATCACAATAAATTAACTTTCTATCTTTAGGCCAATTTTGTAATAAAGATTTAAGATCTACTTCTTTTTCTATATTTGGGACATCTAATCTTTGAGATTGCTCCGAGGCCTCAATAGCATTTTGATGCAAGTTTTTTAAATTTATTTTTTTAAAATTTGTATATTCAGTAAAGCAAGGTATAATTTTTGACACACCTATTTCAGTTGCCTTTTGAATAGCTATACTCATTGGATTTTGTTTAATAGGAGCAAATATTAACCATAGATCTGAAGAAGACTGCATTTTTTTTATATTTTCAATTACACGCAGTGCTGTATTTTCTCTACTTATAGAAATTACTTTCGAATTCCATTCCCCAGATATGCCATCAAATACATTAATTTCATCATTAATTTTTATTCGCATAACATTTTTCAGGAAATGATGTTGCTTATCTTTCACATAAATTATTAAATTAGATGATATTGATTTGCTAACAAAAATACGTGTTTTTGGTTTTTGCATAATAAATAGCAGTATTATTATAAAAAAATATTATTAGTATATATTTTTTATATTAATATGCTTAATTATGATTAAAGAACTATCTTTTAAGACAAAATTTGGATGGATTAATATTAGAGAAGTTAATGAACGAATAGTATCAATAAAATTTGGAAAAAAAAATAGTAAATCTAAGAGTAAAAATTTAATAAAAGTTAAAAATCAAATAAATGAATATATTAATGGGCGATTAAAAAAAATTAATTGTAATATTTTTTTAGAAGGAACCAATTTCCAAAAAAAAATTTGGCGCGAACTACAAAGAATTCCATATGGCAAAACGAAATCTTATGGTCAAATTGCAAAAAAATTTAATACATCTCCCAGGTATGTTGGGAATGTATGTGGATTGAATCAGCATCTTTTAGTAGTCCCATGTCACCGTGTTGTTCGTTCTGATGGAACTTTAGGTGGATTTTCTAGTATAGGTGGTATTAAGTTGAAAAAAAAGTTAATACACTTAGAAAATAATGAGTAAAAACATCATAATACTGCAGCATATTGATATAGAGACACCGGGATATATTCTCGATTTAATGAAAAAAGATAATTTTAATCTTACAACAATTGAGTTAGATGAAGGTGAAAAAATTCCAAGTGATATAGCTCAATTTGATGGAATGTTTTGTATGGGTGGACCAATGGATACCTGGATGGAGAAAGATTATCCTTGGCTAATTGATGAAAAGAAAAAAATTAAAGAATTTGTTGTTGATTTAGAAAAACCTTATTTAGGATTTTGTTTGGGATGTCAGTTGTTAGGTGAGATTGTTGGGGGTAATGTGGTCAAATCAGCACCTCCTGAAATAGGTATTTTAGATATTAATATGAGTGATTCATATTCTAATGATCATTTATTTGGTAAATTTAATTCAACAATTAAAGCTTTGCAATGGCATAGTTATGAAGTTCAAAATCTAGAATCAAATAATGATGTGACTTTATTAGGATCTTCACCAACAACAAAATACCAAATCTTTAAATATAAAAACCACGCATATGGCATTCAATTTCATATAGAAATAAAAGGTAATACAGTGTCCGACTGGGCTTGTGTTCCAGAATACGAATCTGCACTTGAGGATAGCCTTGGCAAAGGAGCTCTTAAAAAATTTGATAAGATAGCACAAGAAAATATGAGTATGATGAACTTTAATGCTAAAACATTGTATAATAATTTTAAAAAAATCTTATAAATAAATAAATTTCATATATTTAATAATCGCATAATTACATATGCATTTTTTGCATATCTATTTTTCAAATTTTAAACTTACAAATTTTATTATTTTAATTAAATATATAGTTACGTTCATCATGTTTTACATGACGGAAGTAGGCGAAAGCTGAAGGAACGCATGCAAAGTTATTAAATCGTTCAATCTGTGAAAACAGATCGGAAGTAGGTTAAACCGAAGGAACGCGGAACTTATTTTTAATTTCCATAGCTAAGCATGATTTAAGCAGGTCTCAGGTGAGTTCTGTTATAAAATTATTATGGAGAATTATATGAATAAATATTCTTTTTTAGGTTTAATTTTGGGTTTTACTTTTATTTCTTCTACTGCTTTTGCAGCTGTTGATCCTGAAGTATCCTATATTTTAAACACACTCTTATTTCTCATAGGTGGCTTTTTAGTCATGTGGATGGCAGCTGGTTTTGCTATGTTAGAGTCTGGACTAGTTACATCTAAAAGTGTTGCAACAATAGCTGCAAAAAATATTGGACTATATTCTATAGCAGGTTTGATGTTTTGGTTTATTGGATACAATTTAGCGTATGGTATACCAGAAGGAGGTTTTATCGGAACATTGCTTCCATGGAGTGATGCAAGCTCAATTGAAACTGGTTATTCGGATGGATCAGATTGGTTTTTCCAAATGGTATTTTGTGCAACAACTTGCTCAATAGTATCAGGTACGATGGCTGAGAGAATTAAAATTTGGCCATTCTTTTTATTCTGTGCAATTTTAGCTGGCGTTATTTACCCAATTGAAATGGGATGGCAGTGGGGTAAAGGTCATCTTTACACTGCTGGTTTTTCTGATTTTGCTGGTTCAACATTAGTTCATAGTGCAGGGGGTGCTGCGGCACTTGCAGGAGCAATACTTCTTGGTCCAAGACTTGGGAGATTTACTGACACAGGTGATCCTAAAGCAATGGAGCCTTTTGCTAGTTCTTCAATCCCTTTAGCAACACTAGGTGTATTTATTTTATGGCTAGGATGGTTTGGATTTAACGGTGCCTCACAATTAGCTTTAGGGTCTTTTGATGACTCAACTTCTGTCGCAACTATTTTTATTAACACTAATCTAGCCGCTTGTGCAGGTGTTATGGTTTGCGCTGCTGTGTCAAGATTAGCTGGTGGCAAAACTGATGTTGTGATGATGCTTAACGGTGCTTTAGGCGGACTTGTAGCTATTACTGCAGAGCCTCTTACACCTTCTCCTATAATGGCAATAATTATTGGTGGTATTGGAGGATTAGTTGTCTACTACGGAACATTATTATTGATTAGATTTAAAATAGATGATGTTGTTGGAGCTATTCCAGTTCACGGTTTTGCAGGTATTTGGGGAACATTAGCAGTCCCACTTACTAATTCTGCTACTAATTTTGGTTCTCAGCTCTATGGAATCTTATGGATTAACATTTTTGTTTTCGTGGTTGCCTTTGTTATTTGGTATCTAATGAAAATTAGTTTTGGAATAAGAATAAGCGAAGAAGCAGAAAAGCTTGGAACTGATAAAGCTGAAGTTGGAGTAATGGCATATTCTATTAGAGATTGAAATTTAATATTTATGTCATAAATTTATAATAGTAGAGGGGTTTATCTCCTCTACTTAATGGGAATATTATATGAATTCAGAACAAATAATTAGACTTAATAAAGAAGCATTATATTCTAGTTTGACTAGCAGTGATAAATTTGGCAGGTTTTTTAATAAATCAATTTTGCACTATGCAGCTATAATGGAGGTATTTTCCTACAACAAATTAGAGGGAATTTCTTATGAAAAACTGTGCATAAATATTCCAAAATCACTAGGATCAAGATCAAGTATTCAAAATCTTCTTAATGAAGGTTTAGATCAAAAAATTATATTTAAAGTTGAGCACAAGAGAGATAAGAGGATAAAAAATTATTTTTTATCTGATGAATTCTATAACATGGTGCTTGATTGGATTAAGTTACAAAAAAAAATTTATAATAGTTAATTAAAGTTATTTTATATAAAATAAGGAGAATTATGAAAACAGTATTTATGATTGCAAAAAAAAAACATATCTTAAAATATGAGAGAAAAATGCCTGAAAAAGAAGTTTTAAAAATGAAATCTTTTGTCACAAACAAAGGTAATAAACTAGTAAAAACAGATAAGTTTAAAATAAAAAAGATATCAGAAAAAGATAAAGAAAGAATTTTTGAAATTATTTTATAATTAGGCTCTTCCGGAAAATTGAGATAGTTTATTTGGATCAATGCCTAATAAGCTATAAGCTTTGCTCCACTTATTTGAAACTTCTTCATCAAATAAAAATTTAGAATCAGCAGAAAGAGTCATCCAACTGTTGGCAAATATTTCCTTTTCTATTTGTCCTGGTCCCCATCCAGCATAGCCTAATGCAAATATACTATTTTCAGGACCTTTACCTTTTGATAAATCTTCAAAAAATTCAAGATTACTAGTTAATGCTACTCCTTTTCCAATAGATAGTGTCTCTTTTTGTAATACTTCGTCAGAGTGTAAGACAAAGCCCCTGCCTGTTTCAACAGGTCCACCGTATCGGATATATAGTTTTTTACCACCTAAAGGTTTATCGATACCTAGTTGCTCCAATAAATCAGGATATAAATCATAATCAATTTTTTTATTTATTATTATTCCCATTGTCCCTTCAGACGAATGAGCACAAATGTAAATAACAGTTTTATAAAATCTCTCATCTTCAAGAGAGGGCATTGAAATTAATAGCTTTCCAGTTAAATTCATAATTATATATATTCGTATTATTTATAGTATTTCAATAGTGTAATACTATATATTAGAAATTAATTTAGATGAATATTTTATACGATTTTTTAAGAACTTTTATATACATATTATTTGTAAGTTTTTTTTGCACTAATGTTGTTGCTTTGTCCAGTGATTGGAGTATTGGCGATTCTTCAAAGGTGAGACTAATTTCTCCCTACTCTCAAAACAATAATAAAGAGTTATTAATTGGACTTGAGTATGAAATGGATCCAGGTTGGAAAACTTATTGGAAATCTCCAGGGGATGGAGGTTTTGCCCAAAATATTTCATGGGAAAACTCAGCTAATATTAATAATTTAGAAGTCTTATGGCCAACTCCTGAAAAATTTCAAATATTAGGCCTTACATCATTGGGTTATGAAAATAAGGTAATTTTTCCACTTAAACTTGAAATAAATGATGAGTCACAGAATACTTTTGTTAATTTGCAAGTAAATTTTTTAATATGTAAAGACATCTGCATTCCTGGTGATGCAAGAGTTTTTTTAGAAATTCCTTCAGGAAATAAAGAACTTACTGATAATTTTTTTATAATGGAAAGATCTCTATCTTTTTTACCTGAGCATAATTTCGATAGTTCCTATATTAATAATGTCAATGCAAGTATTTATAAAGATAATGATAATTCCTTAATTAAAATAATTGCTGAAACAGATAAGAGTTTTTTGAATACAAATATTTTCTTACATACACCTTTTGGCCTGCCAGTTGTAAAAAATTCTTTAGTTTATTCAAATAATAATAAATTGATTACAGCAGAATTTAAATATGCAAAAGATTTGATTTCAAAAGAACAATTTCCTATAGAAATTATTGTTCAGGATGAAAATCACAATTTTATAAATATGCTAGATGTGCAGGTAAAAAATATTTCGCCTCCTGTAAAAGAAAATAATAATTACATCTATTTCATTTTGATATCATTATTAGCAGGTTTAATATTGAATGTAATGCCTTGTGTCTTTCCCATTCTTTCCATAAAATTAATGTCAGTTTTTTCATCTGATCAAAAAAATGCTAGAGTTAGTTTTTTTACTACAGCTTTTGGAATTATTTTTTCATTTATACTCTTAGGCTTAGTATTTTTATTTTTACAATACTTTAAATTTTCTATTTCTTGGGGAATGCAATTTCAACAACCATACTTTTTACTTTTTATTACTTTAGTAATCTTTTTATTTATGATGAATATGTTTAATCAGTTTGAAATCAACTTACCAAGTAGAGTCAGTAATTTTAGTCTTCTAAATAATAATAATTTATATTTAAAAGATTTCTTTAATGGATTTTTTGCAACATTAATGGCAACCCCCTGTTCCGCACCTTTTGTTGGAACGGCTATAACAGCAGCTTTTACTCAAAATTATTTAATTGGAATTAATATATTCTTATTTATGGGTATCGGTATGAGTTCACCATATTTATTGGTAGCTACCTTTCCAAAATTAGTAAATTTTTTACCTAAACCTGGAAAATGGATGATTTATGTTAAATATTTTTTGGGATTTTTGCTTTTAGCTACAGTTATATGGTTATCAAACATTTTATTAAACTTCTTTAGTTTAAGTTTTCTGATTTTGTCTTTAATATTATTTTTAATTTTATCTTATCGAAAAAAAATACCTTATTTTCAAAATATTTTTACTATTGTAATCTTATTAGGTATTTTTTATTTACCTTCAGTAAAAAGCTTGCAAAATAATCCAGCTTTGAAATATGATGAAAGATGGTTAAATTTTTTTGAAGTAGATATCAATCAGCTTGTAAACAAAGATGAGGTTATTTTTTTAGATATAACTGCAGATTGGTGTGCTACTTGTCAATTTAACAAGGTTAATATTATTAATTCAAACAAAATAATAAAATTATTTGAAGAAAATAATATTTTACTTATTCGGGCTGATTGGACGCGACCTAATAAAAAGGTAAATGTTTTTTTAGAAAAATATGAGCGATTTGGCATTCCTTTTAATGCATTCTTTTCTAAGAATTTTCCTAATGGAATATTATTATCTGAGTTACTTTCTGAAAAAGAAATATTAGAAACAATTAATAAAATAAAATATGAATAATATAATTCCACAAATAGAAGTTCCTATTTTGCAGAAAGGCATAACGTCGAATGTTATAATCGCAGAGGAATTAAAAGATAAAACAGTTATTATATTTGGGGTACCCGGTGCATTTACACCTACTTGCTCTGAAAAACATATGCCTAGTTTTATCAAGTTGCATCAACAATTAATAAGTAAAGGAATCGATGATATTTATTGTTTGTCGGTAAATGATAAATTTGTCATGCATGCCTGGTTATCGAGTTATGCTGATGGTGATAAGATAATTGGTATTGCTGATGGTAATGGAGAAATTTGTCAAAACTTAAATCTAATTGTAGATAAATCTAAAAATTTTATGGGTATGAGATCAAAAAGATTTGCAATGATAGTTAAAAATAACATTATTCAAAATACATATGTAGAAGAACCAGGAGAGTACAAGGTATCATCAGCAGAGCATTTATTAACAGTGCTTTAAGTTTTCGTTTCTTTAAATTATTTATTAATATAATATAAAATGGATAAGCATGTCAGAAAAAAAAAAATATAGATCAGCAGAGTGGTATAATTCAAAAACACATAAAAGAGATACGTTTGTTCATCGAGGATGGATGCGCAATCAAGGTCATCCAAGTCATCTATTTGATGGTCGCCCTGTAATTGGTATTTGTAATACTTGGTCAGAATTAACTCCTTGTAATGGTCATTTTAGAGAAATAGCTGAGTCTGTAAAAAAAGGAGTATATGAAGCAGGAGGATTTCCATTAGAGTTCCCAGTGTTTTCTGCAAGTGAGTCAAATTTAAGACCTACGGCAATGTTGTTTCGAAATTTAGCAAGTATGGATGTGGAAGAGGCTATAAGAGGTAACCCAATTGATGGTGTAGTTTTATTAATGGGTTGTGATAAAACAACGCCCTCTCTTTTGATGGGTGCAGCAAGTGTAGATATTCCTACAATTGGTGTGTCTGGAGGACCAATGCTCAATGGACATCATAAAGGAGAAACCATTGGTTCAGGAACGGGTGTTTGGCAATTAGATGCTGATTTAAGTGCAGGAAAAATTACTGAAGATGATTATGCTGAAGCAGAAATTTCGATGAGTAGATCAAAGGGAAATTGTATGACGATGGGAACTGCTTCAACAATGGGGAGTATGGTAGAAGCACTTGGAATGGCATTACCTCACAATGCAGCAATACCAGCAGTAGATGCGAGACGTTATTCTTTGGCCCACATGTCAGGAATCAGAATAGTAGAAATGGTTAAAGAAAATCTTATAATGTCAAAAGTTGTATCTAAAGAATCTTTTGAAAATGCAATTAAAGTCAATGGGGCTATTGGTGGTTCTACAAATGCTGTAATACATCTTGCTGCAGTCGCAGGACGATTAGAAATAGAATTATCTTTAGATGATTGGGAAAAATGTGGGAAAGATATTCCTACACTTGTTAACTTACAGCCATCAGGAAAATATTTAATGGAAGACTTTTATTATGCAGGCGGTGTTCCAGCTGTAATAAAACAACTTTTAGATAAAAATATTCTAAATAAAGATGCCCTAACAGTTAATGGCAAAACTATTGAAGAAAACAATTTAAATGCAGAATGTTGGAATAAAGATGTAATTAAAGACTTTGCATCACCACTTGTTAATGATGGGGGTATAAAAATTTTAAAAGGCAATATTGCTCCTGATGGAGCTATTTTAAAACCTTCAGCTGCGAGTCCTAAATTAATGAAACACAAGGGAAGAGCCGTGGTGTTTGAAAGTATAGAAGAATTTCATGACAAAATTGATGATCCAAATTTATCAGTTGATGAGAATTCAATTTTAGTTTTAAAAAATTGTGGACCTAAAGGATATCCAGGTATGGCAGAAGTAGGAAATATGAGACTTCCACAAAAAATTCTCAAAAAAGGTATTAGAGATATGATACGAATTTCAGATGCAAGGATGAGTGGAACTGCTTTTGGTACTGTAATTCTCCATACAGCTCCTGAAGCTGCAATTAAAGGTCCTTTAGCAGCTGTACAGAATGGTGACTTTATTGAAGTTGACGTTAACAATGGTAAGCTACATTTGGATGTTTCAGATGAAATAATAGCTGAAAGATTAAAAACATATCAACCTATATTACCAGACATTAAAGGTGGATATCAAAAAATGTATATTGATCATGTAATGCAAGCTGACAAAGGAGCAGACTTAGATTTTTTAGTTGGTAAAAGGGGCTCAGAGGTTAAAAGACATAGTCACTGATATTATGTATGCGTAGTAACTTTGTTCCACTAACAGCTCAAGAGTTAGTTGCTAGAATTAACAAAATTCCAAGAGTTAGTTTAGCTTTATTGCCGACTATTTTAGAATTTGCACCTAATATTTCTAAAGCATTAGGTATAAAACTTTATATAAAAAGAGATGATTGTACAGCTCTTGCATTTGGAGGCAATAAAACTAGGCACTTAGAATTTATAATGGCAAAGGCCTTATCTGGAAACTATGATTGTATTTTAACTGGTGCTTCGTCCCAATCTAATTTTTGTCGTCAGGCAGTCGCTGCAGCAAATAAATTAAACTTAGATAGCTTCTTAGTGTTAATGCACGGAATCAAAGGTAAGATGATGCAAGGTAATTTTTTACTATATAATATTTTAGGTGCAAATGTTAAAGTTGTTGAAGGAGAAGATTTAGAGCAAATTCCTAAACATTTAGATATAAAATATAATGAACTGATAAAAGAAGGAAGAAAGCCTTTACTAATTTATGGAGGTTTTGGAAAAGAAGATACTGTTCTTGCAGGAATTAGTTATGCTAACGCGATGGCTGAAATAGATTTACAAATGAAAGATCAAAATTTTATGGCTGATCATCTATTTGTTACTGCAGCTAACATGACTCAAGCTGGATGTGAGTTAGGAGCTAAGGTTCTTAATTGGCCTACACGAATACAAGGAGTCTCACCAGTCTATTGGGAATTGAATATTAAAAAAGATATAGCTAGAATTTGTAATGAAGGAGCAAAGATGCTTGATGTAAACTTAGAGTTTACAGATAGTATGATTAACCATGACAATAATTATGTTGGTGAGAAATATGGAGCGCCCACAACAGATGGAATAAAAGCAATGAAACTTCTTGCAAAAAAAGAAGGAATAATTTTAGACCCTGTCTATACATCTAAAGGTTTTGCAGCCCTTTTAGATTATATTAAAAGAGGAATTATAAAAAAAGGTGAAAATGTAATATTTATGTTTACTGGTGGAAGCCCAGCTGTTTTTGCATATAATGAAGAATTATCAAAATCACAATCTTTAGACTAAGTTCCTCAATCAAAAATTTTACCTGGATTCATTATATTATTTTGATCAAAACTTTTTTTAATTAATTTCATTAAAAGTATATTATCTGGATGCTGTTTAAGTAAATACTCTTTTTTTTGAAGACCAATTCCATGCTCTCCAGTTATGGTTCCTTCTAGTTTCAGGGCTTTATCAATTAATTTATCACTAAAACTTCTAATATATTTATATTGATCTTCTTTTTTGGGATCATAAATAATTGTTACATGGAAATTCCCATCACCAACATGCCCTACCATAGGTGCCTTTAATCCATTATTTTGAATTTCATTTTCTGCAAACTGAATACACTCAACTAAATTTGAAATAGGCACACATACATCTGTTGTATAGACTCTAATGTTGTTTCCTTGTGCCTTAACTGAATAATAGACATTATGTCTTGCTTTCCATATTTTATTTCTTTCTTCTGTTGTTCTGGCCCATGTAAAATCACTTCCATTATGATTTTTGGAAATTTCTTCAACAATCTCAATTGATTCTTTATTTGAATCTTCACTTCCATGAAATTCATAAAACAAAGTTGGTAAAGGCTTAAAATTATCTAAGTTTGAATATTTTATGCTTATTTCCATTTGATCTTTATTTAATAATTCAATCCTAGCAATAGAAGCACCATATTGAATAATTTCTTGAGCAGTTATTACTGCAGATTCTAGATCTTGAAATTGACTTACAGCACTCATAATACTTTCAGGAATAGGGGATAATTTAAGTTGAACCTCAGTAATAATTCCAAGGGTTCCCTCTGATCCAACAAATAGATTTGTTAAGTTATAGCCAGCAGATGATTTTTTTGCTCTTGTTCCAGTTTTAATAATATCACCATTAGCAAGAACCACTGTTAATCCCATTACTACTGTTCGCATCGTACCATATTTAACGGCCATTGTTCCAGAAGCAGAACAAGCTGCCATTCCACCTAAAGCCGCATTAGCTCCAGGATCAATTGGAAAGAAAACCCCTTTATCTTTTAAATTTTCATTTAATTGCTCTCTTGATACATTGGCTTGAACTCTGCAATCAAAATCTTCAGCATTTACTTTCAAAATTTTATCAAATTTTTCTAATGAAATTGTTATACCATCAGCATTACCTACTGCATGACCTTCTAAAGATGTGCCAGTTCCATAAGGCACAACAGGCGTTCCATGAGCGTTACAAAGCTTTAATATTTTAGATAATTCTTCATTTGAATGTGGAAACACAACTGCCTGAGGTTTGATAGGATCATAAGCGTCTTCACCTTTAGAAAAATTAACCAGCACTGATTCTGAAGTTGTAAACCGATCTTCTAACAAGTCTATAAGTTCTTTTTGCAATACTTCATTTTTCATATATTAATATCTAACTATCAAACTCTCCAAAAAAAAGAAATGCAAGAAATAAAAGAATTAAATAATTTATTATATAAATATGTTGATGAAGGATTTTTCCCAGGCTTTCAATGGCAAATAAACATTAATAATAAAAAATATTCAGGAAAATATGGTTTCAATAATATTGAAACAAAAGTAGATGTTTTAGAAAATTCTCTTTACAGAATTTGGTCAATGACAAAACCTATAGTAGCTGTCGCAGCTTTACAGTTAATTGAAGGAAATAAAATTAGTTTGGATGATTCTATTACAGAATACCTTCCAGAATTTAACAATTTAAAAGTAATGAAAAAAGAAGACGGTAATGTTGGGGATATAGAAATGATAATAAAATACCCAACAATAAAAGATCTTTTTCTTCACACAGCTGGATTTTCATACAATTTTTTAGCAGATCCTGTAGGCAAAGAATACGATCATCTGAAATTATTCAATTCAGATACAACAACTTTAGCTGAAGAAATCAAAATTCTTGCTAAGGCTCCACTTCTATTTCAACCTAATACAAGTTGGCGTTACTCTGTTTCAATGGATGTATTGGCTAGAATTATTGAGGTTGTATGTGGTGACTCTTTACAAAATATTTTACAACAAAAAATTTTTAATCCTTTAGACATGAAAGATACAGGATTCACCGTTTCTGAAGAAAATCAAAATCGAGTAATGACATCATATGAATTTGATCCATTAAAAATGAAGTTAACTGAATTAATTTCTGATCCACAGAAAATTGGAAATTATGGATACCCACTTGATGTAAAGTCTTATGCAAGAGGAGGGCATGGACTTTTCTCAAGTTTAAATGATTATGTAATTTTTGCAGAAATGTTGCGTACTGGTAAATCAGAAAAAGGAGAGCAAATTCTAAACGACCAAACATTAAAACTAATGTCCACTAATTTTTTAGAACCTAAATTTTTTCCAATTGAAATTGCTACTATAGGCATTGTAAAAGATGAAAACTATATTAATGGATTAGAATCGTATGGATGGGGTCTTGGCTGTAGAACTTTACTGGATCCATCAAAACAAAATAACTTAGGGTCTATTGGCGAGTTTGGTTGGGCAGGTGCAGCCTCAACATATTTCTTAGTTGATAATAAGAAAAATTTATCAGCAACTATTATGACTCAAGTATTATTTGGAAATCCCGAACTCACAAGAGAGTTTTATAAATATATTTATTCTAACTTTTAATTATTTTGATAAAATTTAAATCATTAGAGAGTCTAGGTATGCTGTTTGCAGTAATGGCTTATTTTTCTTTTTCTCTATTAGATGTTGTTCAAAAAACGGCTGTTATCTATCATTCAGTTTTTCAATTATTGTTTATAAAATATTGTTTTGTATTAGTTTTATCTTTAGTTGAGGCAAAAAGAAAAAAAAATTATACTTTTTATAAATCAGGTAATATTAAAATTCAATTATTACGAAGTGTTTTGTCTATTGTTGAGTCAGGCTGTTTTATATTGGCATTTCGTTATTTATCGCTAGCAGATGTTCATAGCATAGCTTCTCTTACACCAGTAATAGTTGTAGCTTTATCTGCCTTAATTTTGAGAGAGCATGTTTCTCTTAGAACATGGATTGCAATTTTCATCGGCTTTATTGGTGTCTTGATTATTATGAGACCAGGATTATCAATATTTGATCCTAAGTCATTAATCCCACTTGCGGGTGCTTTTTTTCTAAGCATTTATCAAGTAGTAACTAGAAAAGCTTCTGAAAAAGACTCCAACGAAACATGTTTATTTTACACATCAATAGTAGGAATTATATTAATGGGAATAATAGGGTATAATTATTGGCAGCCTTTAATGAATTTATCATTAATATTTTTTATAGCTATGGGTTTTTTCTTTTCTTTAGGTCTCTATTTTCAAATCATTGCTTTAAGTTTGGCTAGAGCAGGTATTATTCAACCATTTCATTATACTTTAATTTTTTGGGCAATAATTTTAGGTTATATATTTTATGATGATCTACCCGATGTCCCTACATTAATTGGAGGACTAATAATTACAGTTTCTGGAATTTACACTTTATATATTAAAGAGCAAAAATAGTTATTAATTATAGAAAATTAAAATCACACCCTTCAAAAGCAGGTAAAATCGATTCTAAATATAGCTTTTTATAACCACGAGAAAATTGATTTTTTTTCAATTTTAATTTTTGGAATCTTTTTTGTATTTCTTTTTTACTTACCATTAAATCAATCGTTTTATTTTTTTCAGATAACTTAATTTTATCTCCTGTTTTAACAATTGATAATGGTCCTTTCTTACTTCCTTCGGGAGTAACATGTAAAATGATAGTTCCAAATGCTGTACCACTCATTCTTGCATCAGAAATTCTTACCATATCCTTAACTCCTTTTTTTGCTAATTTTTTTGGAATTGGTAAATAACCTGCTTCTGGCATACCAGAGTCAGTAGAAGGGCCTGCATTTCTTAAAATTAGTATATCTTTTTCAGAAACTTTTAGATTTGGATCATCTATTCGATTTGATAAATCTTTTAAGGAATTAAAAACCAAGGCTTTTCCTTCATGTTCTAATAATTTTGATGTTGCAGCTGCTCTTTTTAAAATAGCGCCTTCAGGTGCTAAACTTCCAAATAAGACGACAATTCCACCTTGCTTATTAATAGGCTTTGCTTTGGAAAAAATATAAGATCTGTTTGTTTGTTTATTATTAAAATTTTTTAATCTTTCTTTTAATGAAATACCCTCTAAATTTTTGCATTCTAAATTCAAACTATTTTTTAATTCATAAAGTACACTATCTAATCCACCTGCATTATGAAAATCTTCCATATAACCTGTTCCAACAGGTTTCAAATTAACAAGAACTGGAGTTTCATTTGAGATTTTATTAATTTTTTTTAAATCAATCTTAATATTTAATCTTCTAGCCATTGCTGTTAAGTGTATTAATGCATTTGTTGATCCTGATATTGCAAACAGTACCCTAAGAGCATTTTCAAAAGATTTTTTGTTTATATAATTTTTAGGAGTAATTTTTTTTTGTAATATTTTTGTTGCAGCAATTTCACCTGTATTTTCTGCTATTCTTAATCTATCAGCATGCACAGCAGGTGCAGTAGCAGAATTTATTGGCATAACACCTAATACCTCAGATAAAATTGCCATGGTGCTTGCAGTTCCCATTACAGGGCATGTTCCTGAGGTAGTAGCTAAATTATTTTCTACTTTCTCAATTTCTTTTTTGGAGAGTTCATTGGATCTAAATTGTGACCAATATTTTCTACAATCTGTGCATGCACCAACTCTCTCATTATTATACATGCCGGTCATCATTGGACCTGGAACCATTAAAACAGATGGAACATCCGTAGAAAAACTACCCATCATTAGTGCGGGGATATTTTTATCACAACCTCCAAGCAAAATGACTGAGTCCATGGGCTGTGCATTTATCATTTCTTCAACACACATTGACATTAAATTTCTGTACATCATGGAAGTTGGATTTAAAAAAGTTTCACCAAGAGAAATCATCGGAAATACAATTGGTAATGCGCCATTAGACAAAATACCAATTTTTAAACTTTCTAAAATTTCTGGAAAATTTCTATGACAATTATTAAAACCACTTTCAGTGTAGCAAATTCCTACTATAGGTTTATTTAATGATTTGTTTGTATAACCCATGGATTTAGCAAAAGATCTTCTAAGAAATTTTGAAAATTCTTTATCCCCATAGTTTGTCAGACCTTTATCAATTCCTAAGTGTTTTTTTTTCATAAATTTTTAACAATATTATTAATTACAGAATAACTTTCCGTTAAAATTTCATCCTTTTCTTTTTCCCAACCGTATACCTGTGCTTCATACTCCACAGATAAGGCGCCAGAGTAACCAAATTTATCTAATTTTGTAATTAATTTTGTAAAATCAATATTTCCCTTACCAATTGGGGGAAATTGAAAATATGGGTATAATCCCATTGCATCTTTTATATGAACATGAATTATTTTTTTTGCTAAAAGATCTAAAGTATCATCTAAATTAATTTTTTGAGCCTCAAAATGACTTGGATCATAGTTTACAAATATTTTTTCACTATCAATTTTTTTCCAAATATTAATAAAGTCTAAATGCGAATGAAAAACATGTCCAACGATTGCTTCTATCGCTATTTTAATATTCTTTTTTTCGGCGTACTTTAAAATTTTTTCAACTGAATTATAAAATATATCTGTTTGTTTATTTTTCATATCTTCACTAATCAATTCACCAGATAATATATGTACAATTGGTGAATTTAAGTAGTTTGCATGATCAATGCACTTATTTACATAATTTACATTATGATTTCTTAAATCAACATCTAAACAACTTAAATCTATATGTGCTCCAATTGACGATATATTTAAATTGTATTCTTTTACTAATTTATTAATCCTATCAAGTTGTTTAGTTGTTGTTTTATCGTCAATATGTGGTTTTGCCCAAGGCAAAGTTTCAGCATTAATTTCAATACAATCATAATTACTGTTTGAAACTTTGTTAAAAACAATATCTAAATTTTCTTTATCTAATAATACTGTACTTATTCCAATTTTCATGAATATTTTGGAATATTTAAAGGGGTGTTCTTAGGAATTGGAAAATCAACCCATCTTCTTTCATTTTTTGATATATAAGAAGCAAATACAACTTCTAATGCTTTTAAACCGTCTGTACCATTTACAAATACTTTTTTATTAGATGAAATGTTATCACAAAATCCTTGTAATTCTTTTTGATATGGGTTTGTTCTCTCAGGTTTAACAGTTATCCAACCACCCTTAAACTCTTTCCACCAAGCATCTGGATAGTAATTGTTTTTTAAAAAATCTGGAATTTCACTTAAAGGTTTTTCTGTGTATACAGCTAGGGGAACTGCATGAAATGGATTTATAGTTTCAGTATTAAAATGAATCGCTCCTTCAGAACCGTAAAGATCAGTCCCATCACCTATAGCGGGTGAGTATCTATCTGAGGCAATAGTTCCAACTGCTCCGCTTTCCATGTTAAGTAGTATATGGACATTGTCATCAACTTTAGCTGGAATTTCACTATGTTTAAGTTCTGCAACTAAACTTTTATATTCACCTAATAAATACCTAATCATATCTATTCGGTGTATTGCTAAATCGATTATTGTAGCTCCTCCAGATTGATCTAAAATATATCTATATGGAGTTGCTGCTGGAAAAACAGAATATTTCTCAGAATATATTGTTCTAAAAGAATGAATTTTACCTATAAAATTCATATCTAGTAATCTTTTAACTATTTGAACTTGACTCCAAAATCGTTGATTGAAACCTATTTGCAGTTGAACCTTATTTTCATTACAAGCATCAATCATTTCATTAGCTTCCTGCAGGTTTATAGAAATAGGTTTTTCACAAAAAATATGTTTCTTTTTATTTGCAGACTTAATTGTAAGTTCATGATGCAAGTTATTAGGAGTTGCAATTATTACTGCATCTATTTCATCATCATTAATAATATCATCATGTTCAGATACTACATTATCAATTTTCCACTTATCAGCAGCTTCTTTTGCTCTAGATTTATCAACATCGAAAATTGATTTAATTTTTACATTTTTAATATTGCTCAATGCTGGACCATGGCAGAGGTTAAAAACCGCACCCGAACCAAAAACTCCAAAATTTAGATCCATAAGTATACTTATAAGTAACTATTAATCATATTGCTAATATTTTTGGTTAAAAAATAAAAAATTTTTTATAGAGTGTAATAATGTTTATCGGAATTGATTTAGGTACATCTTCAGTTAAAATGATTCTTGTTGATAATGAACAAAATATTATAGCAACATCTAGTTCACCTCTTACTGTCCAAAACCCAAAGGATGGATATAGTGAACAAAATCCAAAAGAATGGATTGATGCAACAATTGAATGTCTTGAAGATTTAAAATCAAAAAAACGCAAGGAATTTTCAGAAACAATTTCTATTGGAATATCTGGCCATATGCATGGGGCTACAATTACTGATAAATCGGGCAGTGTTATAAGGCCCTGCATTTTATGGAATGATACCCGTTCTCATAAAGAATGTATAGAATTTGAAAATCAAAGTCATGATGTTCGCGCAATATCAGGGAATATTACTATGCCTGGTTTTACAGCACCTAAAATTAATTGGTTAAAAAAAAATGAGAAAGATAATTTTAATAAAATTTGTAAAATTCTATTACCAAAAGATTATTTGCGCTTTTATTTAACAGGTGAGTATTATTCTGAAATGTCAGATGCATCTGGAACTCTTTGGTTAGATGTAAGGAAAAGAAAATGGTCTGATGAACTTTTATCATGTTCATTTTTAGAAAACAAACATATGCCAGATCTTGTTGAAGGAAATCAGGAAACAGGAATATTAAAAAAAGAATTTAAAGATAAATTTCAATTTAATCATAATGTAAAGATTGTTGGAGGTGCGGGTGACAATGCTGCTGCTGCTGTTGGTATGGGAATTACTGAGCAAAATCAGTCCTTTATATCACTTGGCACTTCTGGTGTTTTCTTTACTCCTACGCAAGATTTTTTAAGTAATACAGGTGATGCTGTCCATTCTTTTTGTCATTGTTTGCCAAATAAATGGCACTTAATGTCAGTCATGTTAAGTGCAAGTAATTGTCTAGATTGGATTTGTTCAGTAACTAATACTTCTATCCAAAAAAGTCTTACTAATGTTGAAAATTTTTATTCTGAGAAAGATTCAATTGCAAATGCTCCTTTATTTTTACCCTACTTATCTGGAGAAAGAACGCCACATAATGATCCGCATATTAGAGGATCTTTTCATTCAATTA
The DNA here is from genome assembly GCA_902567135.1 of uncultured Alphaproteobacteria bacterium. Classification (GTDB taxonomy): domain Bacteria; phylum Pseudomonadota; class Alphaproteobacteria; order HIMB59; genus CACPNW01. The sequence continues at coordinate 56,297 of CACFLO010000002.1, forward strand.
AAACAACTACTGATACAACAAATATGCAATATTCCGTTATTGAAGGTGTTAGTTTTGGCATTCTAGATGGTGTCAAATCGATATTAAAAGTAAATAATAATTTTGAAAAAATATTTATGGTAGGAGGAGGATCTAGAAGTTCTTTTTGGATTCAATTACTTGCCTCTTTATTGGATCGGAAACTAAGTGTTTGTGAGCAAAGTGAATATGGGGCATCATTGGGTGTAGCTAGGTTAGCAATGTATGCAGATAAAAACACAGATGATAAAAGTGCAATTATTAAAGAAATTAAAATTAGTAATGAATATAAACCAAAATCAAATAATATTAATATTCTCTTAAAAAGATATGAAATTTGGAAAGATTTGTATTCCTCAAATAAAAAAATTGCTTACAAACTTTTACATTAAATTTATCTAAAATTTATTTTCACATTTCTTGTTTTATTATTTTAGTTTAATTGTTTCCATATAGGCATAATTTTTGATCTACTGTTTAGGTATGTCTCAAACAATTCGTCATATGTATTTGCATAGTTTTTATCGAATTTTTCAATATCTCCAAGAAGAGGTGTGACCCATTCCTCGATACATTTATTCCATTCATTATATATTCCTAATGACATAGCTGCAGTCATTGCCGCTCCAGCTGCCCCAGCCTCTTTTCGAGTAGAGGTTCTAACATTTGTTTTAAGTATATTTGAAAATATATTTCTTATCGAAACGGATTGTGAACCTCCACCTGTAATTCTAATTTCTTCAGGAATTTCTCCCATAGCCAAATAGCATTCCCTGGCAGCAAAACATAATCCTTCTATAAAACTTCTAACAATCTCAGGAAATCTATGCTTGGAGCTCAATCCTAACAAACTTGCTTTTGCTTCTGAATTTATGAAAGGACCTCTCTCTCCTGCTTCTGAAATATATGGATGATAAATTAATTTTTGTGGTTCAGTATTTTCAATCCATTTATCTATTTTGTTTAAAAAATTTTTATTACTAAACTGGATATTAAAATCTTTAAAAATATCATTTACCAGAGATATTAACCAATTTACATTCATCATCCCTGACATATTAGTTTGTAATTGTAGTGCTGTGTTTTCTATAGGTAACAACATAACATATCCAGATTTCAAATGTGTGTTTAGTTTAATTTTTGATATTTGAGCTGCTTTCATGTGCACAGATGTAGTTCCTAAGCTTGAGCTACCAACATTTTTATTAGTTTCATACCCTCCACTTCCAAGAAATGCACAGACTGCATCAATATATGATAAAACAACAGGTGTACCTGAGCTCAGCCCTATTAAACTTGAGGCTTCAGAAGTTAAAGAATGGTTTGTTTTACTTCCATTTATAATTTTAGGTAATATATTTTTTCTTTTATTTAGCCCTAGACTACTTATTACATCTTCATCATAGTTCTGTGTGCGAAAATTACCAAAAGTAAAACAGGATTCTGATGGGTCAGTTCCTTTAACTCCAGTAAGTTTATAGTAAATCCAATCTTTACAGTGAAAAGCAGTTTTAGATTTATTGAGGATCTCAGGATGATGTGTTTCCATAAATAGTAGTTGGCTACTTTGTTGGCCAGCAAACATTCCAGTTCCAGTAGAAATAAACCTCATTTCTTCAGATGCTAAATTTGACAATTTTTTAGCAATATCTGATGATCTAGAGTCTAACCATAGCCATGCATCACATACTGGTTCACCTTTTTCATTAATCAACCAAGTCCCATCACCTTGCCCAGTTACAGAAATTGCAGAAACTCTGTTTTCTAAATTACTAAATTGATCCTTTAAAAGTTTGATTACTCTACAACAATTTTTCCATGTTAATTCTAAGGATTGAGTTGCATTGCCATTAGAGCTAATCTTGTACTCATTAGGAACTGAAGAATTTCCAATTTCCTTACCATTATGTGTAAATGCAACAGCTTTAATTAATGATGTACCAGCATCGATTCCTATAATTATATCTTTATTCACTCTTTGGTTTTGCAATATCATTTGAACCCTCCGGCTCAGGTCCTTTACCATAGCTCATTCTTTTCATCTGTTGTATTACTTTATGCATTTCTTCATCTGATAAAATTGGTGAATTGCCGATAGACAGTGTTTTCACATACATTTTAGAAATAGCCTCAACTTCACATCCAAGAAAAAAAGCATCCTTCAATGTTTTTCCTAAACATATCATACCATGTTGACTAATAAGACATGCTAATCTATCTTTTAAAGCTAGTATTACGTTGTCAGCTAATTCTTGTGTGCCGAAAGTAGCATAATTAGCACATCTTATATTTTTTCCTCCTGCGATGCCAACTATGTAATGAAACGCAGGAATATCTTTTTCATGGCATGCAATTGCAGTTGCATTTATGGAGTGACAATGCAAAACAACATTAATATCATTTCTACTTTTAAGTATATCTCTGTGAAATCGCCATTCTGATGAAGGTTGTTTTCCTAAATATTCTCCATTCCAATTCATTTCAACAATATCTTCAGGACTCATTTCATTATAAGGCAAAGAGCTAGGTGTAATTAAAAAGCCATTTTTATATCTTGCTGACAAATTTCCTGAGGTACCTTGATTAATTCCAGAAGACTCCATTTTAAGACATGTCTTAATTATTTCATTACATAAATCTAATTTTTGCGGCTCCATGCTATTCCTTTTTAAACTTTAATTTTTTATAGTATAATTATATCTTTAATTGAATATATATCTTTGCAATATATTACTTTGATGAACATTATAATTTAACTTTCTCTAAATAAAAATAAATTTGTTTTTAATATAACTTTATCTTTTAAAATTGATGTATTTTTCCATTTTCCAATACCTATTTTAAAGTCAGTTCTTGAAAATGTTAATTCACTCTGAATTTGTACTAATTCTTCAGCTAATCTTTTTACATTAATTATTAATGGCACCATTGCACTTTTACCTTTTATAGTAAGTTCTACTTGTAACTCTAATTCTGTTTCATTTACATATGAAAATTTCTTTGTATCTACAACTGCCTTAGGAAATTGATTTGCATCAAAAAAAATATTACTTAAAAGCAAATCTTTATATTTGGTATAGTTCATTTCAAGATCATTTACTTCCACATAAAAAATAGCTTTATTGTTTTCTTTTTGACTTACATCTATTTCAATAAAACCTTCCATAGTATTAAATGAACCTTTAACATTTTTTGCAAAAAGCACTGGTAATTCAAATTCAATTGTTGAGAGTTCTTTGTCCAGTATCCATCGGTCTGATGCATATGTTAAATTTGGTAAACTCAAAAATAGGAATAATATAAAAAAAAATTTATATTTCTTCAATATATCGTCTAGCCAAGTAATCTGCTTTTTCATTGTGTATGTTTCCAGCATGACCTTTAACCCATTCCCAAGTTATATTATGTCTTGCTATTAATTCATCAAGTTCTATCCATAATTCTTTATTTTTAACTGGTTTTTTTGCAGCAGTTTTCCATCCATTTTTTTTCCAGTTTTGTATCCAGGATTGAATGCCATCTTTCACATATTTACTATCAGTTATAAGTGTTATTGTACTTTTCTTTTCAAAAGTTTTTAATGCTTTAATTGCTGCTGTTAATTCCATTTTATTATTTGTTGTATTCTTATCTCCACCATTCAGAAAATATTCATTTTTATTATCCTCAATAATTACAACTCCCCACCCTCCAACACCAGGGTTTCCAGAGCATGCTCCATCTGTATAAATAGTGATCATGAATCAATTTTAATATTTTTTTGATGCCATTTTAAGATATTTAAATATTCTTCTGGATCTTTAAGTTTAACTAATGCATCATCAGGATGAAAAATTTTATCATAAAGTCTTGTAACCAAAATACGAACAGCCGCACCTCTTAACAAAACATTCATAGAGCCTTTTTCTTCAATATTTAGTTTTGATATATTCTCAAAACCCATCATTAATGAATTATAATTTTTATAATTAAATGTTAAATCATCATTAAAACACCAAGCATTAATGGTCAGGGCTAATTCATAAGCTATAAAATCATTACATGAAAAATAGAAGTCAATTATTCCAGAAATTTTATTTTTTATAAATAAAATGTTATCTATAAATAAATCGGCATGAATTATTGCTGTCGGTAAATTAATTGGCCAATTATTTTTCAAGAAAATTAATTCATTGCTTAATATTTGAAAATATTCTTGATATGATTCGTTATTTATATTTTTAAAATTTTCATAAATACTAACCCATGTTTTATAACCTACACTATTCGGTCTGGATAAATTTAAATTTTTTGTAATATTAGTAAATTGTGCAATTTTTAAACCAAGCTCATGACAATGTTCAGGCATAACATTGGTTAAATTTTCTCCCTGTAAAAAAGTAATTATTACTGCATTTTTATCCTTAAGTTTATTAATTATTGATTTTTTATTATTTTTAACAGGCAGAGGACAATCAAAGCCATGAGCAGCTAATTCATTTTGAAGATCCATAAAAAAAGGTAAATCTTCTGGCTGCACTCTTTTTTCCAATATTGTTAAAATATATTTATTTTTTGAAGTAATAATTTTATAATTTGTGTTTTCAGTACCTTTAATAATTCCTTCAAAAGAAATAAGATTACCAATAGAATAGTCCTTTAAGAAATCTTCTATCTCATTCTTCTCTAATTTAGTAAATACAGCCAATTTAAACTACCTCTTTTAATTTTTGTGGAATTTTAAAATGTATATTTTCTTTTTCATATTCTGATTCAATAATATTTAAATCAAATTGCTGGCCAATTTTTCCTAGCATTTTGCTAACAAGAATTTCTGGTGAAGATGCGCTTGCTGTGATTCCAATTTTAGATGAACTATTTAGTATAGTTGGGTCAAAATTATCAATATCATCTATTAATATTGCTTTTTGCGAACCATAATTTTTTGCTACTTCTACCAATCGTAGTGAGTTTGAGGAATTTTTTGAACCAATTACAAAAAAATAATCACTTAAATTAGCAATATTTTTTACAGCTTTTTGTCTGTTGGTAGTTGCATAACAAATATCTTTCTTTTTTGGCTCCAAAACATTTTTAAAATGTAATTTAATCTCATCTATAATCTCTTTTGTATCATCAACAGATAGAGTTGTTTGAGTTACATAAGCAATTTGTTGATTTTTTTGAATGGGTAAATGCTTTACCTCTTCTTTATTTTCCACAAGAAATATTTCTTTTGCAGTTTGTCCCATTGTTCCTATTACTTCAGGATGATTATGATGACCTATCAAGATTACTGGTAAATTCTTTTTTTCAAAGTTTTCAACTTCTTTATGAATTTTACTAACTAAAGGACATGTAGCATCAAAATAAAGTAATTTTAAGTTCGCTGCTTCTTTAGGCACTGATTTAGGCACACCATGTGCAGAAAAGATAACTGGTCTATCCCGTTGATCTATTTCATATAATTCTTCAACAAATATTGCACCTTCTTTCTTCAGATTATCAACAACATACTTATTATGAACTATTTCATGTCTTACATATACCGGTGCTCCATATTTTTTTATTGCTTCTTGAACCATTAAAATAGCTCTTTCTACACCAGCGCAAAACCCTCTAGGGCCAGCCAAATAAACATCTAATTTTTTATTCATTTACTTTTAATTTTAACTTACTTTATAAACATACTGATATAATAAGAAATACTATATTCATGAAAAAATTATTGATTTTTCTCGTACTTTTATCATTTTTTGGTTGTAGTGATATGTTAAAAAATAAACAAACATTAGGTAATTTCAATTGTCCAAGAATATTTTTTTCAACTGAAGATAGGGTATTTATTGATACTGTTGCTAATGGCAATTCCATTGATGATGTATCGTTAAAAGCTAAGCTTAATAATTTTGCTATAGTTGAAAAATGCCATCAAAAAGATGGTATTGCTATTATACCTCTTGATATTTTAATTATTACTCAACCCATGGATAAATTTGAAAATTCAGACATATCTATTCCACTTTATGCTGTCTTATTAGATCAAAATAATGAAGTTTTAGAAACTCAATATTTTATGATTTTAGGCTCTATCAAAAAAAACTTTGAAAATAATGCTTTTACTGAAACCGACATAACAGATAGGCTTAAAATCATAACTGAGAATTTAGATACATCTCAGATAGTTATAGGTTTTATGATTGATGATAAAAAAAGATTATTATTAAATTAATTTTTTAGAGTAGAGCCAAGCTCCTGTATTGATTTATTAATTAATTTTTGTTGTTCTTCAGGATTTAGTTTTTCTTGAAGAATTGAAATTGTAGCAGCAATAGCTGTTGATGTGATGTGCGATTGAATAGAATTATTTGCATCTCTTGTAAGTTGTTCTATTTTAGCTTCAGCTAGTCCCTGTCTTTTTAGTATTTGATCTTTTAATTTATTTTCAGTGATTTTTTCTAATTGCTTAACTTTATTTTCTGCTTCTTTATGAATTTCTTGAATTTCTAATTGTACATCATTCTGACGTTGTTTAATTTCACTGAGAGTATTTTGAGTTTCGTTTTTTAAATTTTCAGCTTCTTCTATTTTATCTTTAATATCTTTGATCTGTGAGTCTAAATTAGTAGTTAGAATTTTACGAATTGGATTAAATACAGCTGCTATAAATGCAAAGAAAGCCACAGCTACCCAAAATTGTGGATCTGAAAACATTTTAATTTAAAGACCTTTCTAAATTTTGTACAGCATTCTTAATCTCATCATCAGTTACTTCAAATGAGGTAACCTTAGATAAAGTTAATTTTGTAATTTCATTTATTTGCGACTGAATTTGATTAAGTGATTCATTTTTAATTTTTTCGATCTTATTGGATGAATCAGTAATCTTTTCATCAAGCTCTTTTTCAAGTTTAGTTATCTCATTTTGAGCTTTATCTTGAAACGAGGCTGATGATGATTTAATTAATTCTGAAGCATCAGAACGTGCTTGTTTTAGTTGTTGCTCAATTTTATCTTGAATATTTTCAGCTTCACTTTGTAGCTCTTTGGCTGCAGTCAGATCTTCATTAATTTTTCTTTCTCTTTTTTCTAATATATTGCTAATTCTAGGCAATGAAATACGCCATAGAAAAACAAGCAGAAACGAGAAAGTGACTACTAGCCAAAAAAGCTGGGAAACAAAAAATTCAGGATTTAATTGAGGCATCTCTTTAGCTTAACTAACCAAATAGAATAACTAGCGCAATAACAAGTGCAAATAGTGCAATTGCTTCAACAAGTGCGAAACCTAACATAGTCATAGTGAATACTTCACCACGAGCTGCAGGGTTTCTTCCTACTGCTTCAATAAATGAAGAGAAAATGTTCCCAATTCCTATTCCAGAACCAATAACTCCAATAACGGCAAGACCGGCTCCGATAACTTTAGCTGCTTCAATTTCCATAAATCCTCCTAGATTTTAGTGTAAGTGATATGCATCGTTTATATATAAACACGTTAAGATGGCAAATACATACGCCTGCAAAAATGCGATTAATATTTCTAAACCAGTTAATGCAACAATAAATACAAGAGGAAGTGCTCCTGTGAAAAATGGCATTGCTACAACAAAACCAGCAAAGACTTTAAGTAATGTATGACCTGCTAACATATTAGCAAAAAGTCTTACAGACAAACTGATGGGACGAGATAAATAAGAAATTACCTCAATTGGAATTAGTAAAGGGTGCATGTAAAATGGCACACCAGGAATATAGAAAAATGTGAAGAATTTTATTCCGTGATTTACAAATCCTAAAATTGTTACTCCTATAAATACAACTGATGCCAAAGCAAAAGTTACAATGATATGACTAGTAAAAGTAAATTGGTATGGGACCATTCCGACCATGTTGCCAATTAAAACAAACATGAAAAGAGAAAAGACAAATGGAAAGTATTTTTTACCATTATCACCAACAGTATCACTTAATAATTGTGCAACAAAATTATACATTAGTTCAGATATTAACTGCATTCTTGTTGGTACTAGTGAGCGAGGATTAACTGTTAGTGTTAAAAAAAGTGTTATTACTGCAACAGTGATAATCATTGATAGTGATGAGTTTGTAAAGGAAATGTCGTATCCACCTATTTCTGTCCTAGTAAATGGAATAATCTCGAACTGTTCTAGAGGACTATGTTTTTCGCCTTTTGCTGCCATAATTTATAAAATGAATACTAATATTTTATTGTTTTTCAATGCGACGCATTACACGATAAACATTCAAAAATCCAGCTAATGCACCAAAAATAAAGAAAATAATTAATCCAAATGGTTTAGTCCCTAAATATTTATCCACAATAAGGCCAATTCCTACTCCTACAACCAAAGCAGCTATAATCTCTGTACTGATTTTGAAACCAAATCCGGCACCATTATCTTTTTTTGTTTTTTGATAAGGTGTATTGGTTGCTTTGGCAGTTTGGATTCGCTCTTTTAATTTTTGGAGTTTTTCTTCATCAACCATTATTCATCATCTTGTTCACGAATTTCAATAGCTTTTTCAAGATCTACAGAAACAAGTTGAGACACTCCTTGCTCGGGCATAGTAACACCGAACAAACGGTTTACTCTAGCCATTGTCATTCGGTGGTGAGTAATAACTAAAAACTTTGTACTTGAAGTTTTGGCAATCTCTTCAACAAGAGTACAGAAACGATCAACATTTGTATCATCAAGTGGTGCATCAACCTCATCTAGAACACAAATAGGAGCTGGGTTTGATAAGAAAACTGCAAATAACAACGAAAGAGCAGTTAATGCTTGCTCACCTCCAGATAATAAATTTAAATTTTGAAGTTTTTTTCCAGGAGGGCTTGCATAAATTTCTAATCCAGCCTGAAGTGGATCTGTTTCATCTGTAAATTTCAAATAAGCTTTTCCTCCTCCAAAAAGTTGAACAAATAGTTTTTGAAAATTTTCATTAACAACTCCATATGCTGCAAGTAAACGCTGCCTACCTTCTGTATTCAAAGAATCAATTGCTTCCCGCAGCTTTGATATTGCTGCAAGTAAATCACTTTGATCATTCTTAATAGATGAAACTTTTTTCTCTAAATCCTGCGCTTCTTCCTCTGCTAATAAATTGACACCTCCCAATCTTTCTTGTTCAGCAATTAACCTTTCTAAACGTCTTTCTAAACTATCTAATTCTGCTAAACCTTTATTAGGGTTAATCTGAGCTAAATCAAAAAGACCAGTTAGCTCAATTCCAAGACGTTCTCTTACTTGTGTGCCTAGTTGTTTATTTGTTTCATTAATAGTATCAATTGCACCTTCTAGTCGGATTTTTTCTTCACGTAATTCATTTAATCTTACTTCTTCTAATTTTAATTTTTTATTTATCTCATTTGCTGCTTGCTCTTGTTGCTGTAGCTCAGTAGCAATCGTATTGTATTCTTTTTTATTATCATCAATTAATTTTTGTAGCCTTGTTTTTTCTGATGAAATAGTATTTGGCATAGATCGCAACTCAAGAAGATCATTGTTTAATTTAATTTCTCTTTCTTTCAACTCCTCTAGTCTTTGCTGAGCTTTTTTTGAAATATCCATCCATTGTTTTTCTTCTTTTGTGAGTTGTTTTAATCTTCGATTTTTAAGCTGCTCTAGCACTGCTTTTGTTGATGAATTTTGTTTTCCTTTTGAAACATAACCATCCCAACGCCATATTTCTCCTTCCAAGCTTACTAAAACTTGACCAGGTAATAAGCTATCTTGTAATGCTAAAATATTAGATTTATCCTCAATTAATCCTATAAAATCTAGCTTTTTTTTAAGATTTTCTGGCCCCTTGATAAGGTTTGAGAATTTTTTTATTTTTTCTGGAAAATTACTATTATTATCATCATGATTTAGTATACGCCAATGACTTGTCTCTTCTTCATTAATTGAAGCTATAAGCTCATCAGAAAATACTGCAGCTACAGCTTTCTCGAAACCATCTTCAAAATCTAAATAATCAATAATAGGATTATTATTATGCTTCCTTCCTTCCTTATAAAGATCTTGCTCATTTACTTCTAAGAACAAATCACCTTGTTGTTTTTCAAGAATTGATTTCTCCTCTCTTACTCTCTCCATGTTTTCATTAGCATCATCAAATAAAAATTGTTCTCGATCCATATCATTTTTAATTTGTTGGATTCTAATCTGGGTTTCTTCTACTGCATTACTTGCTCTATCAATTTCCTTTTCTTGATTATCTAAATTTATCGAATGTTTTTGCAGTTCAGCAGAGATTTGACTTTCTTTAAGACGCATATTAGGCAGAGACTCTTGAACTTTTTCATATTCTACATTTACTTTTGCTACTTCTTGAGTTTGGTTAGATACAAGACTATCCTGGTTTTTTAATTTTGTAGCTACTTCGTCTAATTTTCTTTTTTCAACTTCCCATTTTTTATAAAACACTGCAGCTCTTGCTTTTGTAATATCTTTTTGGATATTTTTATATCTCTCAGCTTGTTTGGATTGTTTTTTCAGAACTTCTAATTGTTCTTCTTGCGCCTTTAATAAATCTTTTACTCTTTCCAAATTGGTTTCTGTTGCATTTAATCGTAACTCAGCCTCATGCCTTCGTGAGTGCAACCCAGTAATACCCGCTGCTTCTTCAAGAAGGTTTCTTCGTTGTTCTGGTTTTGCAGCTATGATTGCACCGACCCTTCCTTGACTTACCATTGAAGTTGATCTTGCTCCTGTAGCTGCATCAGCAAAAAGTAATTGCACATCCTTTAAACGAACCTCTTTCCCATTAACTCGGTATTCTGAACCTTCTCCTCGCCAAATTCGTCTAGTCACTTCTATTTCATCGCTTTGATTAAATAGGCTTGGCGCTTGTCGTTCTGAATTATCTAAATCAATCGTAACTTCAGCTATATCCCATGCGGGTCTGCCAGATGTCCCGTTAAAAATTACATCATCTAATTCACTCCCACGCATCTGTTTAGGTGAAAGTTCTCCCATAACAAAGCGAAATGCTTCTACAAGATTAGATTTTCCACAACCATTTGGACCAACAATTCCTGTAAGGCCTTGCTCTATAATAACTTCCGTTGGTTCTACGAATGACTTAAAGCCTTTAACTTTAAGCGTTTTAAATTTAATCATTAACTATTCTGATAATATTTTATCAATGATTTGTCTAAATTCTTTTATATTTTTATTTCCCTCGACAAGATTACCATTAACAATAAATGATGGTGTGGATTTGATATTAAAGTCTTTTTGAGCTGCCATAACACCGTCTAAAATGAGATTTTCATTATCTAAATTGGAATAGCACTCATTAAACTCATCTTTTGTCATACCTCCGCTTTGCATTATTTTATAAAGTTCTTTTTTGCTGATTTTAGGATCCTTATTAACCCAAGTATTTTGAAGTTTATAAAGAGCATTCATGTAATCATATCGTAAATCGCTTGCAATACATCGCATCATCATACTTCCTAATAATGCTGGATAATTAAATGGATAATCACGGAAAACCATACGAACTTTACCTGTATCAATATATTCTTTTTTTATATCCGGCAGGGTGTTATTATGAAAACTAGCACAATGACTACATGACATTGAAGCATATTCTATGATTGTTATTGGGGCATCTTTATTACCAATTACAAATTCATCCTCACTAATCTCTAAAGCTGATTTTTCATTAGCCAAAAGAGTTTGGGGAGCTATTGTTATCAAAAAACCCCAAAAAGTTAAAAAAAACAGCTTTCTCATTATGCATCCTCCCTATTAATTGATAGACCCAAATTAACAATAGATTTTTCCAATTCCTTATCTTTGATATTTTGCATTTCCTTTTTTAATAGTTCCTTTTCGTTATCGGTGGCTTCAAATCTCTCTGATTTCAGAGGTTGCTCATTTTTTTTCTTAGGTATAAAGTTTTGTTGTAATCTTAAATCTGCAATAGCCTTATATCCAAAAAAACTATTAATTTTTTCTATTATTGTGTCCCTGTAATGTTGGAATTCTACAGCTGCAGCTGGAGATACTCTTACTTTAAGAAAGTTTTTGAAGATTGGTTGATCAAACTCATCAAAATCTTCAGTTAGTCTCGATATTTTATCTGGTTCTGAATGCTCAGCAAAAAAAGATCCAACAATTTGAGGCCATTTTGAAAGTATTAAAAACTCTATTTTCCCATATTTATTAGAGAAAACTCTATTTACATTTCCTAAACTATCGCCAATTTTTTTTGGGACAAACGCTCTTTTTGGCTCTGTATTCTTATATTTCATTGTTATATATAAATGTATACCACCAAACTATGAAAGCAATAAGATACGCATGGAAAAACAAATAATTTCTAAATTACTTGATTGGTATTCAGTAAATAAAAGGGATTTGCCATGGCGTTTTATCCAAAAAAATAATTTACCTAATACTTACTTTATTTTTGTTAGTGAATATATGCTTCAACAAACAACTGTACCAACTGTAAAAACTCGCTTTGAGGAATTCATAAAAAAGTGGCCTACACTTAAAGATTTAGCTAAAATAACCGAACCAACAATTTTAAAATTTTGGTCAGGTCTTGGCTATTATTCTCGAGCTCGCAATCTATTAAAGGCAGCAAAAATAATTGATAAAAATTTTAAATGCAAAATACCAGATAAATATGAAGATCTTATCACATTACCAGGTATTGGGGATTATACGGCTAAGGCAATATTGGGTATAGGATATAATCAGCCGGTTATGCCTCTTGATGCAAACATTGAAAGAATCTTTGCTCGATTATACGCATTTAATAAACCATTAATTAAAAATAAAAAACAACTTTCTAATCAAGCAGATTCTTTTTTATCAAAAAAATATTCTTCAAATTTAATTCAATCTTTTATGGATTATGGCTCCCTAATATGCACCCCAAGAAATCCTAATTGTTCAATTTGTAAGATTCAAAAATATTGTTTAAGTTATGAAAAGAAAATACAGAATATAATTCCAGTAAAAGTAAAAAAACAAAGATTAAAACGTAAAAAATATACAAGAGCTTATGTGATAATTAATGAAAAAGAAGAAATTTTAGTTAGAACAAGATCACCAAGAGGAATGTTAGCTTCAATGCTTGAAGTCCCAAATGATAAATGGGTAGAGAAAAAAAATTTATTAAAAAAAGATATTTTAATAAAAAAAATTAATCAAAAATTTCAAAGAAAAGAATCGTTATTATATTCATTCAGTCACTTTGATCTAAATACTGATATATTTTATTTAAAAGTAATGAGAAAGAATTTTCCACAACAGAAATGGCTTAACATTTCTAAATTTTCTGATTCTCAACTACCAACAGTTATGAAAAAAATTGTTGAAAAATCATTAATGAATTAAAATAAATTATTAAAAAGAGTAACAATACCAATTATACCTAGTGCTAATAAAGAAATATTTCTAAAATATTTTTTTCCTGATGAATTAAAAAAAAGTGAACCAGTGTAGGAAGCTAAAATATAAATGGGGGATGCAAGTATTCCAGTAAATAGTAATTCAAAAGAAAATAAATTAAAAAAATATATACTAATTACTGTGCTAACAACAATTCCTGAAGACATAATTAATATATTTCCTCTAGTTACTTGATCACTATCTCCTTTTGATAAAAGAATTGTCGCAAAAGGGGGCCCACCCATACCAGTACTTCCTTGCATCAAGCCACTAATTGTACCACCTGTAATTAAGATGTATTTAGTGATAGCTGATTTTAAACGCCATCCACTAGCAATGAGTAGTACAAAAAAAATAACTAAAATAGACATTAGTATTTTAATAATTTGCGCATCAACAGCAATAAGGAATATTGTACCAAATGGTATCATCAACATCATTGAAAAAAACATAGGGGAAATTTCTTTAAATTTACAATGCCTCATTCCAATAAAAGTTAAATAAATAGTTGTTGGAATTTCAATAATAATATTAAAAACAACAGCAAAGATAGGGGAGTATATAAATGAAAGTATTGGTATTGTAATAAGCCCAGATCCAAAACCTAAAAAACCACGAATAAAACCTGAAAAAATAATAACTATAATTATTAGTACAAATTTATCAGGTAAGTTATTTATAAGATATTCCATTACTTATGAATATTACTAGACTAAATTTTTTATTTTAACTAAACAAACATTATGAATGAAATTTTTCCTCAAGGACATGCTTGGATAGATGGTAATTTTGTTGCACTTGCTGAAGCAAAAATATCTATACTAGATTGGGGTTTTCTTCGTTCAGATGCAACATATGATGTTGTGCATGTTTGGAAAGGTCGTTTTTTTAGATTAGATAAACATATTGATCGTTTTTTTGAATCGACTAAAAAATTGCGAATGCCATGCCAAATGGATCGTGATGAGATAAAAAAAATTTTAGCTGGTTGTGTTGAAAAAGCTAAATTAGAAAATGCCTATGTTGAAATGATACAAACAAGAGGCATTTCACCAAATTTTGTTCGAGATCCGAGACAGGCAAATCCTCGTTTTATTGCGTTTGCTGTACCTTTTGGGTGGATATTAAAGCAAGAAGATTTTGAAAAAGGATTAGATGTTCTTTTAACTGATATTAAAAGAATCCCTCCAAGTTCAGTGGATCCAACTATTAAAAACTATCACTGGATGGATTTAGTAACAGGAATGTTTAACGCTTATGAAAAAGGAAATGATACAGCAATATTAGTTGATGAAAATAATAATATTAGTGAGGGACCTGGGTTCAATTTATTCTGTGTTGATGACAACGGTATTTTTACACCTGATTACGGCGTTCTAGAGGGCATCACAAGGCAGACAGTATTTGATTTAGCAAAAGAATTGAATATTTCTATTTTTAAAAAACCAATTTCAATTGAGCAATTAAAAAATGCTAACGAGTTATTTGCAACTTCAACAGCTGGTGGAATAATGCCTATTACAAAAGTTAATGGTGAACTAATTGGAGACGGAAAGGTTGGTGGAAATACTCGTAAATTACACGAGATATATTGGAAAAAACATAGTGATTCAAGCTGGAGTGTTTCAATTAATAAAATATTAGATAAATAAATATTTATTTTACCATATTTTTTATTATATATTTATTAATGTTTTTTAGATTTATATTATCCACAGTCTACAAAAACGATTTCAGAATAGATTAATTAAGTTTTTTATTTCGATAGTCTGATCTAACTTCATCTAACAGAGTTGTCTTTAATTTATTTTTTACATGCCAAAAATCCCATCCATTACAACTTGGAAGGCCTTGCACCTTTGCTCCGAGTTGATGAATAGATCCTGATAAGTCCTTTATTTTAAGAGTCCCATCAATACTTACTGTTGCTTTGTAACGCTCTTTTTTATCTGTTAGGACTGCGCCAGGAGGAATGATTCCCTGTTCGACTAATTCTCCAAAAGGTACTTTAGGTAAATCTTTTCTACTTTTTGTCATTGTTACTGTTTCATCTGAAAGGGGATTTGTATTTGTTAATCTTTTTTTAGCAAGTTTGATGTAATCTTTATCTTGTTCAAAACCAATAAAGTTACGTTGTAATTTTTTTGCCATTACCGCTGTTGTTCCTGAGCCTAAGAAGGGATCAAGTATCGTATCACCTATATTTGTTGAAGATACCATTATACGATATAGAAGCGCTTCTGGTTTTTGAGTTGGATGTGAGCGTTGATTGTTAGTTTCTCTTAAACGTTCTTTACCTGCACAAATAGGAATGTGCCAATCACTACGCATTTGTTTACCATCATTAAGCTCTTTTAAATTTTGATAATTAAAAGTGTATTTTGCTTTTCGTGAAGTTGTACACCAGAGCAATGTTTCATGAGCATTAGTAAAACGTGTACCTCGAAAATTAGGCATAGGATTTGTTTTATGCCAAATAATATCATTTAAAATCCAAAAACCAAGATTTTGAATAGATGTGCCTAGACGCAGTATATTATGATAACTGCCAATTACCCAAAGAGCACCACCATCTTTTAATACTCTCTTGCATTCTTTTAACCATATTAAACAAAATTCATCATAATCTTTATAAGTATCAAATTTATCCCAATCATTTGTAACTGCTTCAACCGTTGTTTGGTCTGGTCGATACAAAGTATCTCTTAATTGCAGATTGTATGGGGGGTCTGCAAAAACAAGATCAATTGATTTATCAGGAATTTTTTTTAATAATTCAAGACTATCTCCGTGGGTGATTGAATTTTTCTTAATCATCTAAAAAGAATCTTTAAGGAGAAACGGAATCTCGTCAACGGAGTTATCAACAGGGAGAATCTTTAGTTATGGATAAGTGACTTAATTGGTTCAAAAGTTTTTCTATGATGTATTGTTGGGCCAAAACGGTGAATATTTTCTATATGCATTTTTGTTCCATATCCTGCATTTTTTTCCCATCCGAAATCCTTAAATTTTATTGATAGTTTTTTCATTAATCTATCACGGTGAACTTTTGCAATAATAGATGCTGCTGCAATTGATAAAGATTTATTATCACCCTTTATAATAGATTGTTCTTTATAAGATTTGTAGTTTAATGAAAAATTACCATCTATAATTAATTTTGCATTTTTTAGATTAAATTTATCTATCACTCTTTTCATAGATAATTTGGTTGCCTCCAATATATTAAGATTATCAATCTCATGAACATTTGCGATACCCAAATGAAAATCAATAATATTACCCTTTTTTAAATTTTGAAGAAACTTAAACGATAACTCTCTTTTTTTTTCAGAAAGTTTTTTTGAATCTCCAATCAAATCTTTAAACTCATTTAGAATTGTATAATTTTTAAAATAACAACCGCAACTAATTACTGGACCAGCTAATGGTCCTCGACCAACTTCATCTAAACCAATAACTGGAGCATTAAATTCTTCTTCAATTGAAAAGTCGGGCACTATTTTTCACTTAGTCTTGGCATAATTTCAACAAAATTACAGGGACGGTGGCGTATATCAAGCTGATATTGAAGAATTTCATCCCAACCATCTTTACAAGCTCCTTTTGAACCAGGTAAACAAAAAACATATGTGGTATTAATAAGAGCAGCTAGTGCACGTGATTGAATTGCTGAAGTGCCAATTTTAGTAAAACTGATTTGGCGAAAAAGTTCCCCAAACCCCTCTATTGTTTTGTCTGCAATTTCTATTACTGCTTCAGGCGTAGTATCTCTTCCAGTTAAACCAGTACCTCCAGTTGTTATAATACAATCAATTTCTTTTTTATTGGAAAGTATTTGAAGTGTTTCTCTGATTAGTTTTACATTGTCAGGAATAATTTTTTTTTCAATACAGTTATGTCCTGCTGAATTGATACGTTCTTCAAGAAGTGCTCCTGATGTATCTGTATCAGCAGTACGTGTATCTGAAATTGTTAAGATGGCAATATTGATAGGTACAAATTTTAATGATGTGTCGATAGGCATAAGTAGTTAATAAAGTGGATCTTTGCCATTAGCTAGCATTTTTAAAGATGTCATATCTTGTTGATTTTTATTTTGATAAATCCAATATTTTGTTAATATTTTCTCAATAAACCATCGAGTTTCTCTTGATGGGATGCTCTCCATAAAAAAAAGAGGATCATCTAAAAAGTTTGTTTCTTCTTTCCACTTCTTTAAATTTCCTGGCCCTCCATTATATGCAGCTGCCAAATAAATTAAATTATTAGATACTATTTCTAGATTTAAAAGATATTCTATATATTCTTGACCAACCTCAAGGTTAATCTCAGGAACTTTTAGAATATTAGAATTATTTCTTTTTACATCATTACTTGATGTAATAAATTTAGCTGTAGATGGAAGAACTTGCATAAGACCAACTGCACCTTGATTACTTTTTGCTGACGCATTAAACATCGACTCTTGGTGCATAAAAGCATAAATTAATTCTTTATTAATGGTAAATCCGCCTCTAGGTTCCCAAACTGGAGTTGGATAATATAAGTTTGTTTCCATAGTTAAGCCGTATCGCTCAAGTTTATTAACAATTTTTAATTGTGTGTACGCTAGATTAAAATGTTGAGCTATATTTACAGATTCTGCAGCTATATCTTTGTTTAAAACAGAATTTATATGAACTATTTCTTTTTCTAACTCATCATTAAAACCAACTTGAATTAAAGATTGTAATCTTT
The DNA here is from genome assembly GCA_902567135.1 of uncultured Alphaproteobacteria bacterium. Taxonomy (GTDB): domain Bacteria; phylum Pseudomonadota; class Alphaproteobacteria; order HIMB59; genus CACPNW01. The sequence continues at coordinate 74,479 of CACFLO010000002.1, forward strand.
TGCCAGACGGAAGATTTAATAGTTTACTATTTGAAGTATTAAGAGTTTTTTTAGATTTCCATTCTATTTTTTCTTCTATACCTAATATTTCAAGAGCAAGCATACCATAAAAACTATTAGGGTTCTGGGATGCGCGTTGAAGCCAAAAATTGATACTATCATATTTTGCAAGTTTAGCATATGACCTCGCTGCCCAAAAGCTTCCTGAGGTCTGATGCCATGCATCATCTTTTAAACTAATAGAAAATAAAGAAAAAAAATCAGCAGCTTGCTGATATTCTTCTAATCTCCAGGAAGCTAATCCTGCTGTCCATGCTGCATAAGGCACTTGCATAGTTGAGTTAACTAATGCTTCACTAGCATACTTGATTGCCAGCTCATTCTTATTTGCTAAAAAATATCCTTTTGCTATTAATTCTTTTTGTTGATCTAATTCAACTTGATCAAGTAGTATTTCTACATCTCTTTGATTTAAAATTTTTACTGCACCAGTAGGCCATCCTCTATTTACTCTTGATTTAACAGCATTAATTATTTTTTGTTTTTCAAGTCGTTGGTTTTTTGATAATTTTTTTGAACTCTTGTATTTTGAAGATTTTTTTGAGGTAGTCTTATCTGCAATAATACCGCTTGGTTTAATAGGTTTATTTGGACTTTTATATCCTCCCGGCATTCTTTTTATAGCCAGTCGATAAATTCTTTTTGCCTGAGGATGATCATTATATTTTTTTAACCAGTAATATAGTTCTAAATATTTTGATCGGTAACATTTAGGATGCAAATAACGCTGGGCTAATATATGCCCCATTAATATTTTATCTGAAATTTTTAAAATATGTTTATTAGCACTTTTCCATTTACACTCATCTTGAAATTTGTAAGCTAGACGATAATTTTCAATATCATCTTGTGATAAAATATCTTTGGAAAAAATTTCTTTATATTTTTCAGCAACTGAATATTCAAATGCATTGCTTACTTTCCAAAATAATAAAATGTAAATTAAAAACAAAAATTTTAAGAAAAGATTAATTTTCATTAATTTTTTTTTCCAGCATTTGTAAATCGCTCCATGCATCTTTTTTATAATTAGGTGATCTTAGTAAAAATGCTGGATGATAAGAAACTAAAACATTAATTGGAGTATCTAGATTAACAGATTTATATTCGTACCACTTCCCTCGTAATTTTCCTAAACTTAGAGGAGTTGATAAAATAGCTTTTGCAGCAGTTGTTCCTAATAAATAAATAATTTTTGGTTTAATAATTTCTATTTGTTTTTGAAGGAAGGGTAAGAAATCTAATATTTCTTGATCAGTAGGCGTTCTATTCTGTGGAGGTCTCCATGGTAAAACATTTGTTATGTAAACATTTTTTCTTTCTAATTTTATGGCGGACAGCATTTTGTTTAGAAGTTGTCCAGCCCTACCTACAAAAGGAATACCCTGCTCATCCTCTTCTTGTCCAGGGGCTTCACCAATAATCATTAAATTAGATTGTACATCGCCATCATAAAGAACTAGTTTTTTTGCCGTCTTTTGTAATGTACTTTGATGATTAAATATTAAAGAGATTAATTCTTTAATTTCATTTATTTCTCCTAATTCTTTAATATCTTTTTTTGTTAACGATTTTTCTTTTAATTCCTGTGTTTCTAATAGATTGTTTGGAGTTTCTTTTAAAAAAGTATGCACACCTGATTGTATCAAAAAATCGATATATTCTTTATTTGATTGAAACATTAAAAAATTAAATTAATTATTTTTGATAAGATATATTAAATTATTTGCAAATGATAAAAAACTATAAAACTTTCATTTATCTTTATATTTTCTTGTTTTCTAAAACAATTTTAGCATCGAGCAGTGCATCATTCCTAATTTCGCAAACTGCTTATAACAATTATGATTTTACTCAAGTGTTATATGAATATAGCGCAAATCAGAATCAAGACACCAAGAATGATTATCTTGATGAACTTATTTCTGCAGTTGTGACAGAAAATATTGTTCTCGCGCAAAATATTACAGAAAAATTCTTATTAATAAAGCCTGATAACCAAGAAGCAAAATTAGTAAGTATGATAGAGGCTTTTAATAGTAAAAATGAAAACAAATTACATGCCTTACGCTTAGATAGTTCTGGAAATAAAAATGATTTATTTGAATTTATTTTTTTTCTAAATGATAAAATCAAATCTAAAAATAGTATTAGTAATTCTTTTCTTGAAATCGTAAAGTCATCTTATTCTAATAAAGACACAAACTATCCTCAGAGCTATAATTTTTTATTATTTTATACTACACTTTCTATTCTAATTAATAATGAAAATTATGAAGCAATTTACATTAAGGGACAGTTATTACAGTTAATTGAAAATTATTTTTTTGCTGAGGCAACATATTTAAAAATTCCTGAAAATAATAATTTGTTTTTAGATGCACAAAGAAATATTGCATTTAATTATTCTCAAGAAAATATTTTTGATGATGCAGAAAATAAAATTATTCAAATAGTTGAAAAAAATAATGAAGACTATGAATTAAAAAAAATATTAGCTGATTTTTACCGAGTTAAAAAAAAACATAATTTAGCTATTAATTTATATTCTGAACTAATAGGAAATAATTCTTATGATGTTTGGTATATGTTTTATTTGCGTGGAATTTGTTATGAACAATCTGATAATTGGCAAAAAGCTGAAAAAGATTTTATAAAATCTCTTACATTAAAAAGAGACTCTCCAAATGTATTAAATTATTTAGCATATGGTTGGATTGAAAGAGATATGAAAATCGAAGAGTCTTTTGAAATGTTAATTGATGCTCATAATGCGAATCCTGATAGTCACTATATTTTAGATAGTTTAGCTTGGGCATACTTTAAGAAAAAGGATTTTGTAAAAGCGGCAGAATTAATGGAAGAAGTTATTGATATGGTTCCAGGGGAGGCAATTTCTTTAGATCATCTTGGAGATATTTATTTTGCTATGAATAGGAAAAGAGAGGCTGCTTATTTTTGGAAACAAGCTAAAGATTTAGCTAAACCTGAAGATAAGATTATTGAAAACATTGAAAAAAAATTAAGAGAATATAATGCCAGCTGAATTTACAGAATTATCACCAGCAAAACTTAATTTGTTTTTAAAAATTATAAATAAAAGAAATGATGGATATCATAATTTAAGAAGTGGTGTAACTTTAATAAATATATTTGATGAGGTAATCGCAAAACAGGATTCTAAATTTAGTGTAAGGTATGTAGGTGAATTTTCTCCTAGAAATAACAAATTTCAAGACTGTATAGTTGAGAAAATTTTTTTAAAATTTAATTTACCTAAGCCTAATTATTGTTTCACAATTAAAAAAAATATTCCCATTATGTCAGGTCTTGGATCTGCATCATCAAACGCTGCTACTGTAATAAGGATATTGGAAAAATTAAATTATAAAGATTTAAGGAATAAAAATTTCACTGAAATTGGCGCTGATGTTCCTTTTTTTATTAGAAATCATGATTCGTTAATAAGAGAAATAGGAGATGTGATAATCAAACAAGCTTTTCCAAAATATTATTTTCTTATTATTAAACCAAAACATAATTGTTCTACAAAAGAAATGTATAATGAAATTAATTTAGACAAATTAAATTTTAACTTAAATTTTGATACAGATGAAATTAATGAAACTGATAGTGGAAATGATTTTGAAATAATTCTACAAAATAAACTTAAAGAAATTAATAACCTTTTAAAATTCATGAGAAGCCTTCCAAATGTTATTTTTTCACGATTAACTGGAACGGGCTCTTGTATTTTTTCAGCATTTGAGTCAAAAAAGCAAGCAGATGATTCTTTAATAATTTTTAAAGAAAGGTTTCCATTATTGTGGTCTAGAGTTGTAGAAAATAACTTTAAACATAATTAGAAGAAATTTGACTATCTTAATGTAAATATTGTATAGGGTTAGTTTCTTGGGGCGTCGCCAAGCGGTAAGGCATCGGTTTTTGGAGTCGACATTCGCAGGTTCGAATCCTGCCGCCCCAGCCAATTTAGCTTTTTTGTATATAAGACATGAATTTCCAATAAATTTCAATCAAAGGTTGTGTAAAATTAATTTTATAAATTTCATTCTTATAAACACCCCAAATATTTTCTTTCTTTATCCATCCTTCATTTTTTTGATATTGAATTAAGCACCATTGAGTTAAGCATTTTTTTATTTTCACAATATTATTCTTTCCTATACTTCCAATGTGTGTGCCTTTAGGAAAATTAAATAGTTTAGATTCTTCATTTGAATTCAATATAATTATCCCATAACGATCACCTTTAAGTAAACTACCTAGAATCCATCCTGAGTTTCCATCAATATCTTGAATTTGTCTCCAACCAGCATGTTCTTTAATAATCTCAATCGGCAAATTTTTTTGTTTATAATTCAATATTTTTGGATAGTTTTCGCTTGGTCCCACTCTTAAATTTACATCACTAGATTTAAGGGATACAAATCTCGGTATTTTAAAACCAGTAGTCTTTCCAATATTTTCTGCATAAATTTGATTGGTAAATAAAAATATAATTAGAGATATTATCCTGACCATTTTTTGTAAAATGATTATAACATTATAGCGTTTATTCTACTAACCTTTAAAGTCTTATGATTATTAGCATTTAATTTTTTTATTAATACAGAGCCTATAGCGCAACTGGATATAGAGCCAGACTATGGATCTTATATAGATCATTTTCTAGTTGTTCGTCAGTTTTAACTCTTACTACAAATAATGAAAAAATTAGGAATCTTTATTCTCAGTACTTAGGGGAATTACGCATTGATTTGTAGATACGTCGTACTAATGATATTGTTTTTTTAAAAAATTATAATTTATTGTTAATAATTAAATTTAACTCATTGACAAATCAAATCCGAATTGTTTTAAATCATAAATATGAAAATATTATTATTTGTGATCTTTTTACTAACATCTTTTTGCAAATTTGCATTTTCAGATGAGCATTCAGATGAGCAACAAATTATTGAAATGGGTGATATAGAATATGGGCAATATTTAGGTGCTGAATGTGCGTCATGCCATCAGCAATCAGTAGAAAGTGAAGGTATACCTTCAATTCACGGTATAGACGCAGAGGTTTTCGTTGCTTTAATGCTTGCTTACAGATCAAAAGAGATGGAAAATCCTGTTATGCAAATGATCGCTGGAAGACTTAATGATGAACAAATTGGTTCATTAGCTCTTTATTTTAGTGGATTAGAGCCCTCAGAATGATCATATTTTCATTTACTTAAGGTAAAAATTTGATAACATCCTATCATATTACAATTTTTTGGGGAGGACATAATGTCAAAAATTTCAAGACGTCTTTTTAATACAGGTATTGCTGCTGCCTCAGCTGCAACACTTGCATTTCCTTCTATTTCACTTGGTGCTGTACCAAGAGTTGTAGTTATTGGAGGAGGAGCAGGTGGTGCAACCGCAGCAAGATATATTGCTAAAGACTCTGGTGGTGCAGTTCATGTAACACTAGTTGAGGCATCAAAGCGATATTACACATGTTTTTTTTCTAATATTTATTTAGGTGGATTTCGAAATTATGGTTCGATAGGACATAATTACTACGGTCTAGCTGTAAACCAAGGTGTTAATGTAGTTCATGAATGGGCTGTCTCAGTTAATTCTGCTGCTAAAACTGTTAAGCTAGGTTCTGGAAACACAATTTCATATGATAAACTTGTAGTTTCACCGGGAATTGATCTTAAATATGATTCTATCAATGGATACTCTGCTGGAGTCCAAGATCAAATGCCTCATGCATGGAAGTCTGGTACTCAGGTACAGTTATTGAGAAATCAGGTTATGAATATGAAACAAGGTGGAACTTTTGTTATGGTTCCTCCACCTAATCCATATAGATGTCCTCCTGGACCTTACGAAAGAGTGTCTATGATCGCTCATCAATTTACACAATCTAATCCTACAGCAAAAATTGTTATTTTAGATCCTAAACCTAAATTTTCTAAACAAGGATTATTTGAGGCAGGATGGCAAAAACATTATCCAGGAATGATAGAGTGGATTAGTTCAGAGGATCATGGTGGGCTTAAAAATGTTAATGCTTCTACAATGGAGTTTGAAACAGATTTAGATACATTTAAAGCTGACGCTGCATGTGTTGTTCCGGCACAGAAAGCTGGTGCTATTGCAATGGCAGCAGGTGTCAACGATGGTGATTGGTGTCCTATCGTTCCTGCATCTATGCAATCTAAAGCAGATGAAAATATTTATGTTTTAGGTGATGCATCTGTTGCTAAATCAATGCCTAAGTCTGGTTTTTCAGCTAACAGCCAAGCCAAAGTAGCAGCTAATCACATCAGAGGCGCTTTGACAGGAAGTAAAGTATTTGATGCTCGTTATTCAAATACCTGCTGGTCACTAATTGCACCTGATGATGATGTTAAGGTCGGTGCGAGTTATGTTGCTGGTGCGGAAGCTATTGATGTTGAAAGTAAATTTATTTCACAAGCTGATGACAGTAGTGAAACAAGAGCAGCTAACTATCAAGAATCTATAGATTGGTATAATGGTATAACTGCTGATATGTTTTCTTAAAACTTTTTAATTAATAGAAACAAATAAAGGCGGCTAATAGCCGCCTTTTTTAAATACCCTCAATTTTTACAGGATTGTTATGTTTTGGTTTGATACTTTTTTCACCAGAAACATAATCTTCTAATAGTTTATAAATAGGAGGTCCTTCAACTTCAGGATTTATTGATCCCCAACCACCAATAGTATATTTTTTTTGCGATTCAATTTTTTTACCATTATCTAATTTTAAATCACTTATTCTATTTCCCATTGTGTTCTTAGGGTGGCAAGTATATGTCATTCCTCCAACTCTAACCATATCGCCACCTTGCTGGAAAAAAGGGTCAGGATTAAAAATATTATCACATACGTCTTCTAAAAGATTTTTTATAGTTTCACCATTCATCTCAGTTCTATATACTTCTGGGTAATTCATTGAAGTTTGCGAATAAATATCATCAATAGTTATCTTTTGACCTGGTAATAAAGTTGTTCCCCATCTAAAGCCTGGGCTCAATGAAATTTCTGTATCCCTTTCCTGAATAATTGCGTCACAAATCACACTATCCCAAGGTCCACCAAAATTACCTCTTCTATAAAGTAAGGTTTCAGCTTCCCCGACAATACGGTTACATTCTTCTTCATATGGTTCTCTAATTTTATCAATCAATCTTGTCATTTCTGGATCAGGTTGAATTACATCTGAAAAAATAGGTATTAAATTTGATGAGAAATCAACAACTTTGCCATTGTCAACTTTTAGATCAATCCTTCCCAAATATTTGCCATGAGATCCAGACGAAAGAAGCAAAGTATTTTTAATCTTAATTGCTTTTGGAATGGCATCATGAGTATGTCCAGTTAATATAACATCAACATTATCTAGAATAGATGCTAATTTCTGATCTACATCAAACCCATTATGCGATAATAAGACCACTACTTCAGCACCATTCTTTTTTGCTTTATTTATATTTTTTTGAATGATTTCTGGTCTTATTCCAAAAGACCAACCATCAACTAAGTATCTTGGATTAGCAATAGGAGTATATGGGAAGTGTTGTCCAATAACTGCAACTTTAACACCCCCTTTTTCAAAATATGAGGTACTTTCAAAGACAGGTTCATCCCATTCTGTATCAAAAACATTTCCACCCAGAAATGGAAAATCTATTTTATCAATTAGTTCACTAAGACGTTCTTTGCCAAGCGTAAACTCCCAATGCCCAACCATAGCATCTGGTTTTAAGAGGTTCATTGCTTCTAACATATCCTCCCCTTGAGTTTTTAGAGAAGTGTATGAACCTTGCCATGTATCACCTCCATCTAATAAAAGTACTTTGTCATCTCCTCTTTCTGCCCTGATTTTTTTAATCACGCTGGCTGTTCTGTCTAATCCTCCCAGCTTGCCGTACTCTCTAGCTAATGGAACGTAGTCCAACATAGTATGTGCGTAAGCGAGCGGTGTATTAGGTTTAATTCCAAAATGATCTAAAAAAACTTTTCCAACCAGATGAGGAGGTATACCTTCGAATTTTCCAATGCCAAAATTTTCTGATGGTGGCCTAAAAAAAACAGGTTTAAGTTGGCCATGTATATCAGTTATATGCAGTAAAGTAATTTGACCTTTTGAGTCAAATTTTAAAAGATCATTTTCAGAAATTTCTTGTTTTGCGGCAACAGCGCTCCAACTTTTGCCACCAATTAACATTGCTGTAATTGTAGCTAATTGAAGAAATTCTCGTCTCGATTGCATTATGTTGCCCTAAATAATTACCTTTAATAACTATTCGTCTTCTGGAGTTACATCAATATCTCTAGCTTTTCCAATAATTTTTGTAGATACTTTACAATTACTCATACAAGGGTTCCCCTGTGTATTCATGATATCTGGTCTTGGATCAGGTAATAAAAAACCATCTCTATTTGGCATCTCTATTTCACCAATGTTTATATCTGATAAAACAAAATCTTCTTCGATTATATCACTCATATATAAGAGATAGGCTACGATTCCATAAGTTTCATCATATGATAGGGATTGAGAATTACCATATGGCATTGCTCTGTAAATATAATCGTAAATTGTTGATGCATAGGGCCAGTAGCTTGAAGTAGTTTTCTCAGGATCATGTGAAGCTAAACTACCTTCACCTCCAACGAGTGGGGGCCACCTATCTGCCCCTTCACCAAAATCACCATGGC
>CACFLO010000003.1 GCA_902567135.1 uncultured Alphaproteobacteria bacterium
AAATGTATCAAGAGTCATTATTTAATTATAGAATGGGTTATGGTGCTGCCATAGCAACTATATTATTTTTAATAATGGATATCTATATAGCCTGGTTTTTATATAGATTATTTAAAAATGAAAAGTCTGAAAAATAATGTTTCCAACACCTATTCAAAATTATTCGCTAAAAGTTAACATTGGTTATAGGCTCTTACTTATCTTCACACTCTTAGTTTGGTTACTTCCATTAATCGCAGTTATGTTAACATCTATGAGAACTTTTGAAGATGTTCTTGCAGGTAATTATTGGACCTTTCCTGAGGAGACTGCATTAATTTCAAATTATACTGCAGTTTTTGAAGGCGGTAAAATGGGAAGATTTTTTTTAAATAGCTTAATCATTACTTTACCAACTGTGGTAGGGACCTTATTTTTAAGTTCACTAGCTGGTTATTCACTTGCAATGCATCGATTTAAATTAAATCTTTTAGTATTCGCAATGTTTATTGCAGGAAATTTTGTCCCATATCAAATTTTAATGATCCCTGTAAGAAACATATCTATAGAGATGGGTGTTTATAATACTCACATTGGTTTAATCATTTTTCATATTGCTTTTCAAACTGGTTTTTGTACTTTCTTTTTGAGAAATTTTATTAAAGAACTTCCATTTGAATTAATTGAAGCAGCTAGAGCTGATGGGGCAACTGAGTGGACAATTTATAGAAAAATAATATTACCTTTAATTATCCCGGCATTGGCTGCGTTGGGAGTTTTAGAGTTTACATTTATTTGGAATGATTATTTTTGGGCTTTGGTTTTAACACAAGGTGATACTGTTAAACCAATAACAGTTGGACTAGATGTATTAAGAGGACAATGGACAACAAGTTGGAATTTAGTTTCAGCTGGTTCTGTTGTTGCCGCTTTACCTCCAGTAATTATGTTTTTTATTTTACAAAAACAATTTATTCACGGACTTACTTTTGGAGCAGTAAAAGGTTAGAATCTTGAATAAAATATATTATTCTATAAATATACATAAATGCCCATAATATCACTCAGACAACTTTTAGATCATGCAGCTGAGAATAACTATGGTGTTCCTGCATTTAACGTCAATAATTTGGAGCAAATCAGAGCAATTATGGAAGGAGCTAATGAAGTTAATAGCCCTGTAATAGTTCAAGCATCTGCTGGGGCAAGAAAATATGCAGGTCCAAAATTTATAAAAAGCATGATGGAAGCTGCTGTTGAAGAGTTTCCTCAAATTCCAATTGTGATGCACCAAGATCATGGTGGATCACCCGCAGATTGTAAGATATGCATAGATCTTGGTTTTAGTTCTGTAATGATGGATGGCTCTTTACTTGAAGATCAAAAAACACCATCTGATTTTAATTATAATGTGAAAGTTACCAGAGAAACAGTTGATATGGCACATAATTTAGGGGTGTCTGTAGAAGGTGAGTTAGGATGTTTAGGATCTCTTGAAACAGGCATGGGAGAGAAAGAAGATGGTGTTGGAGCTGAGGGGGTTTTATCGCAAGACCAATTATTAACAGATCCTGAAGAAGCAGCAGAGTTCGTTAAATCTACTAACGTAGACGCTCTAGCAATTGCAATAGGAACAAGTCACGGAGCTTATAAATTCTCTAGACCTCCCTCTGGAGATATTTTGGCAATAGAGAGAATTAAAGAAATTAATAATAAATTGCCTAACACACATTTAGTAATGCATGGTTCTTCTTCTGTGCCTCAAGATTTAATAAAAATTATTAATGAAAATGGTGGTAAAATTAAAGAAACGTATGGCGTACCTGTGTCAGAAATACAAGAAGGCATTAAACATGGTGTTAGAAAAATAAATATAGATACTGACTTACGACTTGCATCTACTGCGGCAATAAGAAAACATTTTGTTAATGATCCTTCGCAATTTGATCCAAGAAAATATTTGATAGACTCAAAAGATTGGATGAAAAAAATTGTTATAGCTCGTTTAACAGAGTTTGGTTGTCCAGAAAATGCAAGCAAGATTAAATCAATTCCTCTTTCAACAATTGCTTCCCAGTACAAATCTGGTGAACTTGCACCTTCAGTAAATTAAATGGATAAAATTCGTTGGGGCATAATTGGCCCCGGATCAATTGCGCATAATTTTGCTGATGCATTAAAACAATCTTATTCTGGAGAATTAATATCTATTGCAAGTAGAACATCTAATAAGCTAGAAGAATTTGGTAATAAGTATCAGATTAAGAATGAGTTTAGATTTAATGATTATGATGCTTTACTAGAAAACGAGAAAATTGATGCTGTTTATATTGCTACCCCTCATGTTTTCCATGCTGATTTAAGTATAAGAGCTGCAGGTAAAGGTAAGCATATTTTATGTGAAAAACCAGGAGCAGTAAATTTTGCCGAAGCTTCTAGAGTTATAGAAAAAATAAAAGAGGCAGGTGTGTTTTACAAAGAAGGATTTATGTATAGGTGTCATCCACAAATTCCTGCATTAATAAATATTATTAAACAAAATACTATCGGAAATATTAAACATATTACTTCTTCATTTGGTTTTGATATGAAAAAAGTAATTCCTGATCATAGGTTATTTGATAAAAAACTTGCTGGTGGTGCTATATTGGATGTTGGTTTGTACCCTGTTTCATTATCAAGAATGGTCGCTGGAGCCGCTATAGGAAAAAAATTTACTAATCCTGTTTCAATCTCTGCAAAAGCTAGAATTGGTGAGACAGGCGTGGATGAAATATCATCAGCTACGCTTAAATTTGAGAATAATATAATCGCTGAAGTATCAACAGCTATAATGCAAAATATGGATAATAATGCAATTATTGAAGGTGAAGTAGGAAAAATTATAATAGACGACCCATGGATGCCAGGAAAAGATGGAGGACCATATAATACCAAAATCAGAGTTATTAAAAATGGCACAGAGGAGATCCAAGAATTTAAAGGCCCTGAACATTTATTTTTCTTTGAAGCTGAATTAGCTTCACAAACAATATCTAAACAAAGAACTGAGGTTCCCTACCCAGGCATGACCTGGGATGATACTATTGGTAATATTAAAGCCCTAGATATGTGGAGAAAAGAAATTGGTTATGATTTAGAAGAGGATTAATTATATGCAATATGATTCAATAGACGGTTTAGATAAAAAAATATCAAAATTAATAATGGGTAATGATAATCAAGTTTATTTTGATGAAGCAGCAAAATTATGGGATCATTGGATTGAAGTTGGAGGAAATGCTTTTGATAATGCTTATGTATATGGACAGGGCTCTATGGAAAAACTTTTTGGCGATTGGCATAGAAAAAGAAACAATCTAAAAGAGCTTGTTGTTATTGCTAAAGGAGCTCACACACCTTTATGTGATCCAAAAAACTTATCTAATCAATTAACAGAATCTTTAGATCGTATGCAAATAGAAACTGCAGATATCTATATTATGCATCGTGATAATCTTGAGATACCAGTTGATGAATTTGTTGATGCATTAAATGAAGAAAAAAATAAAGGAAGAGTAAAAATTTTTGGTGGATCAAATTGGACTCTAGAACGTTTTAATGAAGCTAATGAATGGGCTGAAGAAAATAATAAAACAAAATTAAGAATACTCAATAACAATTTAGCCTTATGCAAAATGATTAACCCTTTATGGGATGGATGTATATCTTCTAATGATGATGAAATATTAGCGTATTTAGAAGACAATCAAACTGCTCATTTATCTTGGTCAAGTCAAGGAAGAGGTTATTTTCTTCCAGATGATATTACTCAAAAAATTGAAGATAAGATTACCTCAGATGAATCCTCATGGAGAAAACCAGGAGAGCACTCAAGCGGTCCCTTAAGTTGTTTTGATAGTAATGAGAATAGAGAGAGAAAAAAAAGAGTTTTTGAATTAGCTTTAAAAAAAGGAGTTGAAAGTCAAAATATAGCCGGTGCATGGCCTATACATATGAAATTTCCTTCTTTTGCTCTTATAGGCCCAAGAGTTGTTGAAGAGTTGGATTCAAGTCTCAAAAATTTGGAAGTTGAATTAACTGAAGAAGAAGTTAATTGGTTAAATTTAAAAAATAAGGAGTAGTCATGAATAAAAATCATATATCTTTACAAGTTTATACTGCTAGAAATTTTAAACCCTATGAGGATATATTTAAATTTTTATCTGACTCCGGTTTAGAAAATGTTGAGTTATTTGAAGTAGAAGCATTTGATGAAACAAAAGAATTATTAGAAAAATATAACATAACAGCTAGATCTTCTCATATTGGATTTGATACACTTAAGAATACGAAAGAAATTATTTCAAGTTTACAAAAATTAAATGTTAAGCATGCTATTGTGCCATGCCCAAGTGGAAAACCTGGAGGCAAATTTGAAGCTATTTTTGATAAAAACGAAGATGAGTGGAATGAATTTGGTAAAGAATTATCTTCTTATGTAAGTGTTTTTGAAGATAACGGGATGACACTTGGGTATCATAATCATGCATTTGAATTCAATAAACTTCCAAGTGGTAAAATGCCTATGGAGTGTATTTTAGATCATAATGAAAATTTAAAATATGAAATTGATCTAGGCTGGGTAGTTGCGGGTAAAGCTGATCCAATATTTTGGACAAAAAAATATGCTTCAAGAATTATTGCCTGTCATTTAAAAGATTTTTCTTCTGCTGATCTAAATTTAATTAGTCATGATTCACAATGCGCAGTTGGGGATGGATTTATTGATTGGAGTTCTATTATAGATGAGGTAAAAAAAACTGGTTGTGAAATATTTGCTTTAGAACATGATAATCCGAAAGACTATAAAGAATATACTCTAAGATCAATTGAAAATTTAAAAGATATATAAAATGCGTGTTGGTATTATAGGATGTGGAAATATTTCAGAAACTTATTTTAATTGTCAAAATATTTATAATAATTTTAATGTAATAGCTTGTGCAGATATAGAGACAGATGCAGCAAAAAAGAGTGCTGAAAAGTTTAATGTAAAGGCTCAAAGTATTGAAGATTTGCTCTCAAATTCAGAGATTGATTTAATAATTAACCTTACTATCCCTTCTGCCCACAAGGAAGTGATTATAAATTCTTTAAAGGCTGGAAAACATTGCTTTAGTGAGAAACCATTAGCTATGAATTTTGATGAAGGAAAAGAAATATATGAATTATCTAAAAAACAGCAGCTTTATGTTGGTTGTGCTCCAGATACATTTCTTGGTGCTGCTGGACAGAGAGCTAGGCAGTTATTAGAAAATAATGAAATTGGAGAAGTGGTTTTGGGAACTTTTAATATTATGTCACATGGTATGGAACATTGGCATCCAAACCCTGATTTCTTTTTTAAGCCTGGTGCAGGTCCCGTATTTGATTTAGGAGTTTATTATCTTACACAATTGGTAAATTTAATCGGTCCTGTAAAAACTATTAGTTCTATTAGCGGTACTGCAACATCTGAAAGAATAATAACAAGCCTACCTAGAAATGGAGAAAAAATAAAAGTTGAAACTCCAACAACATTGATGGGAACTTTGGAATTTCAAAATAATGCAAAAGTACAGTTTTTTTGCTCATGGGATGTATGGAAACATAAACATTCTACTATTGAATTATATGGATTAGGTGGATCTATGATTATTCCTGATCCAAATTTTTTTAGTGGGGATATTTTGGTATCAAAAAAAGAAGAAGATTGGCAAAAAATAAATAATGATAAAATGTTATTAGGTGTACCAAATAAAGCTGACAATGATGGAACAACAATTGCAAATTATCGGGGAATAGGATTAGCGGATATGATTGATGCAATTAAAAATAAAAGAAAAGCAAGATGTTCGCTAGATTTAGCTATGCATGTTCTAGAAATTATGGAAGGAATTTTAACATCTTCAACAGAAAGACAAATGTATAATTTAACGACCCAACCATCTCAGCCTAAATTTTTAAGTGAGGATGAAATTAAATATTTAAAAAGTTAATTTATAATTTTTTGATAGCTAGATTCGTTTTTCTTATAAAGTTCTTCATTTAGTTTTGCTAAATCATTATCAACATTTTTAAGCATTGAATTAAATTCTGATCTTTTAGTCTCATATAGTGAAATACCTGAAATTATTAAATCAATAACAAAATACCGTTCTTTGTGTTTTAGAACTCTCCAAGTAACTATCATTTCTCCGGTATCCAAATATACTTCCATGTCTATATAATTAACTTTATTTTTTTCATCATATCTTGCATCCGTTAGTTTATATTTTTGATTTGAGTAACCTTGCATAAGAGAAGCAATATTTAATGCTAGATGTCTTTTAAATAGATTAATATATTTGTTCCTAGTTTCTTCTTTGGCATTCTTATAACTTTGTTTTGCAATATTAATGGCAATACTTTTCCCTGGAAAATTGTTGTTTATTGTTTGTTCAATTAATAAAAATCTATTTTCATTCGGTAGATTTGGATCTTGATAAGCTACTAAGATTTTATCAACTTCTTGTTTTAGCCAGTTAGAAGCTTCGCCTGCTTTTAAACTTAATGATAATGTTATAATAAATATAAACACTATAAATCTAATTAAATTAATCATTCAAACTCAATGCTTATCAAAGGTAATGGTGTCAAATCACTATCATCTGTATTATTAATAGCAGCTTTTCTATTTTGATAGTAAGAGCTTCTAACTGCTGCATAATAATCTAAAGAATTATCTCTTAACGCATTAACTTCATCTATAATTCTTGATCTTTGGTCAATTGCATTTGTTGCAGTTCTTAGTGGGATTGCCCATGACTGTCCTTGATTTGCAGCATAAGCATTTATAGGATCAGTCATCATAGTCATAAGCATTCCTGAAGTATCTCTCAAATTTGAAGGACCAAATAATGGAAGCACAACATAAAAACCATCACCAACTCCCCATGTTGCTAAAGTTTGACCAAAATCTTCTTCTTTTTGTTCAAGACCTAGATCATCTGCTACATCAATTAATCCAAAAATACCGATTGTTGAATTAACTAAAAATCTTCCACTTGACTCAGCTGCATTTTTTCCTTGCCCTTGCAGTAATTGATTAACTGCTACTAGAGGAAGTTTTAGATTCTTTAAAAAATTTCCAATTCCACTTTGAACTGGGGTTGGTAATTTTTTATAACCCTTTGCTGCTGGTTCTAAAATCATTTTATCTGCAACATTATTAAAACCAAATATAGCTCTATTAACACCTTCTAATGGGTCATAAATTTCATCTTCAAAAATTGATGTTTCAAAATCTCCTGAGTTAGTTTTTACATCATCAGACGCACCAGCATGAAGATTAAAACTAATAAAGATAATAATAAAATATATTAATAATTGTTTTAATTTATTCATTTTTTGTGACTAATTTTATATAGTTATATAGTTTAATTTTTTATTATTATATAACTTTTATAGCATAAAAATGTCAGAAAATTCTAATAATTATCTACAATCCCTCAATGAATTTCAAAGAGAGGCTGTAGAAAATAATTCTGGAGCTACATTAGTTTTAGCGGGAGCTGGTAGTGGTAAAACGAGAGTTTTAACCTACAAACTTTTACATCTTCTAGTTAAAAAAACTTTAAAACCTAATCAAATTTTAGCAGTAACATTTACTAATAAGGCTGCATCTGAAATGAAATCTAGAGTATCTAAAATGTTAAATTTTCCTATTGATAAAATGTGGTTAGGAACTTTTCACTCTTTATCATTAAAAATTTTAAGAAGAAATTATGAAAAAGTTGGTTTAAAAAAAAATTTTGTTATCATTGATACAGATGATCAATTAAAACTTATAAAAAAAATTTGTGAACAAGAAAATATAGACACAAAAGATATCTCTCCTAGGTTTTTTATTAATGCAATTGATGGTTTGAAAAACAAAGGTGTTTTTTATAATGAACTTAAGCCAAATAAATATAGAAATAATGATGAAGAGCTTAGATTGGTATACAACATATATCAGCAGGAATTAAATAGAATTAATTGTGTTGATTTTGGTGACTTGATTCTTTTGTGTATAAAATTATTTAAAAAAAATAATGATGCAAGGGAGTATTATCAAAATTTATTTCATTTTATATTAGTTGATGAATATCAAGACATTAATTTTATTCAGCAAAAATGGTTAGAATATTTATATCAAGGTCATAAAAATATATGTTGTGTAGGTGATGATGATCAGTCGATTTATTCATGGAGAGGGGCAGATGTAACTAATTTATTAGAATTTAAAAAAAATTTCAACGAGCCTAAAATAATCAGATTGGAACAAAATTATAGATCAACAAAAAATATTTTGGAATGCGCCTCTATACTTATTGATAAAAATAAAAACAGATATGGAAAAAAACTCTGGAGTGAAAATGAAATTGGTGAAAAAATAATAATAAATGGCTTTTGGGAAACAAAAGAAGAAGCGATTGCTACTACTGATCAAATAGAGAGGTTAATAGAAAAAAAAGTTAAACTCTCAGAAATTGCTATATTATTTCGAGTTGCTGCACATACAAGATCTTTTGAAGATAGATTAATATCAATAGGATTGCCTTATAAAATTGTTGGTGGATTGAGATTTTATGAAAGAAAAGAAATTAAAGACATAATTGCATATTTAAGAATAATAAATAATTTATCTGATGATCTAGCTTTTGAAAGAGTAATCAATACGCCTAAGAGAGGAATAGGTAAAACTACACTTGCTAAAATTAATAATATCGCAAGACTAAATAATATAAGTTTGTTTGAAGGTTCTCAAATATTTATTAATGAAAATAAAACTAAGGTAAATATAGAAATTGAGAATTTTATTAAGAATATTATAAATTGGAGAAAAATTAAAAAAAATTTCGACCATATTGAGCTTACAAAAGCTGTTTTAGAAGATTCAAAGTATATACAATTACTAGAAACTGAATTAAAGAACGCGAAAAATCCTGAAAGTTTATCAAGAATAGATAATGTTAATGAATTTTTAGAAAGTTTAAAAGATTTTGAAAATTTAGAAGGTTTTTTAGAACATGTGGGTTTAGTAATGGAAAATATCTCTAATACAAATGTCCCAACAATAAGTTTAATGACTATGCACGGAGCAAAAGGGTTAGAGTTTGATTATGTTTTTTTAGCTGGGTGGGAAGAAGGAGTTTTTCCAAGTCAAAGATCACTAGATGAGTCTGGAACAAAAGGCTTAGAAGAAGAGAGAAGATTGGCATATGTTGCACTTACAAGAGCTAGAAAAAAAATTCAAATATCTTATGTAAATCAAAATAGATACTCATACGCCTCACATGATTTTAATGCTCCATCGCGTTTTATTGCAGAATTACCTAAAGATTTAATTGAATTTAATGACTCAAAATTTGTTGAGGAAAATGATTTTTTAAGTAATTTTATTAAAAATGAAGATATTTCTAGCGCATATTTAACTCCAGGAAGAAAAAGAATGCTAGAAAACAAGACAAATGATATTGATTGGGAGTTTAATCAAGATATATCTTTCGACGATGATTTAAAGATTGATGATGAAGTTCTTCATAAAAAATATGGAACTGGAATAATATTAAAAAAAGACATAGATAAAGCTGAAGTAAATTTTGAAAACTTTGGTTTAAAAAAAGTTTATTTAAAATTTTTACAGATTAAGAATTAATTTTTTTTAAAAACTCATCTTCGGTTAATGTATTTATATTAAGTTCTTTTGCTTTTTTAGATTTAGAACCAGCTTTTTCTCCAATGATTACATAATCAGTTGTTTTGCTAACAGTAGATAGAATTTTAGCACCTACTTTCTTAGCTAAATATTTTGCCTCATCTCTTGAAATATTAATTAAGGAGCCTGTAAATACTAAATTTTTGCCATTAAAAAAATTATTAATATTTTCTATTTTATTTTCATTAATATTTAGATGCCTAGATAATTTTTCTAACAAGGCAATGTTTTGATTATATGAAAAGAAATCTTTAATTGCTTTGATAGCTTTAGGGCCAAGACCATCAATATTAGACAAAACATCAGTTTTTTTAGATGCTAAGATAAAATTTTGAATGTTTTTGAATTCTTTTGCTAATATTGCTGAATTTACCTCACCTATAAATCTTATTCCTAAAGAATATATAAATTTATCTAGATCAATATTTTTAGAATTTTCAATCGAATTTATTAAATTATTAAATGATAACTCTCCCCAACCGTCTAAATTTTGAATTTTTAATTTTAAATTTTTTAATATAAATATATCTGAAACATCTTTTATAAATTTCAAATAATAGAATTGTTTTACTTGTTTCTCTCCAAATCCATCAATGTTTAATCCTTTTTTGCTAACAAAATGAATTATTTGTGAAATTTTTTGGGCGTAACATCCATAAGTATTAATACATCTTAGTACTGCTTCATTCTGTTCTTTATAGGTTTTACTTCCACATATTGGGCATTTTTTTGGAGGATTAATTAATTTGTTAACTTTGTTTGCTTTTTTTATTACTTTAATTACTTGAGGTATTACATCTCCTGCTCTTTGAATTTCAACCTTATCACCAATTTGGATATTTTTTTTTTTAATTTCATCAAAATTGTGAAGGGTTGCATTTGAAATAATTACACCTCCCAAATTAATACTTTGTAATCTTGCTACTGGAGTTATGGATCCTGTTCTGCCAACTTGAAAATCAATATCCTCTATTATTGTTTGAGCCTTTTCTGCAGAGAATTTTAGAGCAATTGCCCATCTTGGATTTTTACCAACATTACCAAGTCTTCTTTGATTTGATATATTATTTAATTTAATTACCAAACCATCAATGTCGTAATCTAAATTACTTCTCGTTTCGCTTATACTATTATAGAATTCAAAAATTAAATTCATATTTGAAGCTTTAAGATTAATTTTATTTTTTTTAATTCCCCAAATTTCTAAATTTTCATAATACTCATCAAAATAACTAAATTCATAGGATGAATATCCTATACCATGGGCCAAAAACTGTAATGGTCTTGATTTACTTATGTTGACGTCAAGCTGCCGTAAGCTTCCTGCAGCTGCATTTCGTGGATTAGCAAACTTATTTTTATTATCTAATTTTGAGTTAATATTTTGAAAATCTTTTTTTGTTAAAAAAACCTCTCCTCTAATTTCTATATAATTTGGAAATTTACCCTTTAATTTTTTTGGTATATTTTTAATGTTAAGTATATTTTGTGTTACATCCTCTCCTATAAGACCATCACCTCTTGTTGCCGCTGATATTAATACACCATCTCTATATGTCAAATTAAGTGAAAGGCCATCGATCTTAGGCTCACAGATATAATCAAGTTTTTTTTCTAATTCTATATTTAAATATTTTTTAACTCTTTCATCAAAATCTTCAATATCTTTTGAATCAAACGCATTGGCTAAAGAAAGCATAGGTGATTTGTGTTTAATTTTCTTGAATTTATTTTTTAATTTTCCACCTACATTTGCATTAGGTCCTTTTTTTAATTTTAAATTAGGATATTTTTTTTCTAAAAGTGAATTTTCAATAATTAATTTATCAAATTCCCTATCTGATATTATAGGTTTATCATTTTGGTGATAATGAATATTATGTTCATTAATTAATTTGGCTAGTAATTTTATTCTATTTTTTATTTTTTTGATATCCTCTTTTTTATTCATTATTTAGAAAATTTAATTTTTTTAAAAAGCTTTTAGATTTATTTTTTGCTTTAATTAAATTGTAACTTAACTCATACCAACTTGACTTAGGGTAATTATATCCTAATACTGAAGCAGTATTTGAAGCCTCTTCTTTTAATCCTAAAGCAATATAAATTTCAGTTGTTCTATACAAAGCTTCTGGAATAAATTTTGTATTTGCAAAATTGCTGATAACTATTTTATACCTATTTAGTGCCGCTGTGTATTTCCCATTTTTTTGATAAAAATAAGCAATACTCATATGTTTGGCAGCAATATTTGAATTCACTAATATAACTTTTTGTCTTGCATCTTTTGCGTATTCGCTATTAGGAAATCTTTTTATAAGTTGTTCAAGATTTTCTAAAGCAAGATAATTGTTTTTTCCATCCAATTCTTCATTAGATATTTGCTCATAATAGCAGATTGCTTTCATATAATAAACGTAATCAATATTTTTTAATGATGGATATTTATTTATTATTCTTGAAAATTTATAAATTGCATCATCATAATTTAAATTACCATAATCAATAAAACCAGACATTATTTGGGATTGTATAGCTTCATTTGATAAAGGATATAGTCTTTCAATTTCTTTGAAAATAATAATAGCTTCATCTAACTGTTTTTCGTTAAACTTATTCATTGCATCTATGTACATCAAATCCGCAGTTTCTTGATTATTCGTTAATGATTTATCAACTTTATTATCGTTTGATGAGCAATTTAATATTGCTAGAAAAC
Source organism: uncultured Alphaproteobacteria bacterium (assembly GCA_902567135.1). Lineage (GTDB taxonomy): Bacteria > Pseudomonadota > Alphaproteobacteria > HIMB59 > CACPNW01. Next base: position 12,462 of record CACFLO010000003.1, read on the forward strand.
ATAACAGTAAACTAAATCTTTTTAGTATCATAAAAATTGATATATATATTGATTAATAGCAAATTTGAATGAAATTAATTCATAAATTTAAATCTTTAAATTATGATAAAAGGAATAATAAAAGAATTTCCTTTTTAATCTTACATTATACTGCATTACCATCAGTAGAAGACTCAATAAAGTATTTATGTGATAAAAAAAATAAAGTAAGTTGCCATTATATAATTAGTCAAAATGGAAAAATATATAATTTAGTTAGTGAGAAGAAGAGAGCTTGGCATGCTGGCCAATCTAATTGGTTATTAGAAAAAGATTTAAATAGTGTATCAATTGGGATAGAATTGGATTTTAGCACTAATAATAATAATAATAAATTTTCAACATTGCTTATTAAGTCATTAATTTGCCTGCTAAAATATCTTAAAAAAAAATATAAAATCGATAAGAAAAATATATTAGGTCATTCAGATATAGCGCCATATAGAAAGATAGATCCAGGGGAAACATTTCCTTGGAAAAAACTATGTAATTTAGAATTGTCATACAATCCTAAAAAAGTTAGTTTAATGGAATCGAAAAAAATTAGAATGTGGTTTAAAAAAAATAAAATATATTCAAATAAAAATAAAATACTTATAATGCTAAATTTTATTGGATATGATATTTCTAAATCGATTAATAATAAACATTCATATCAAAGTTTAATTAATAATTATAAAAGTCATTATCTGCAAAAAAGTAATACAAAATGTTCAAATGCTAAATTATATAATAGTATTGAGAAACATTTCTTTAGTTTATTATTGACCAAGACATAAAAATTAAATAATTAGCTCTTGATGGTGCGATGATCGCTTGAATTTTCAAGAGGAAAGTCCGGGCTCCACTGGAAAAAAAACCAGGTAACACCTGGCAAGCGCAAGCTTAGGGAAAGTGCAACAGAAAATATACCGCCCAATGGGCAAGGTTGAAATGGTGGGGTAAGAGCTCACCGCTTTTTTGGTAACAAAAAAGGCATGGCAAACCCTTTTTGGAGCAAGGTCAAATAGGAATAGCAATCAGTTTCCAGCTGAGCTATTCGGGTAGACTGCTTGAGATAAATGGCAACATTTATCCTAGATTAATGATCATCACTTTACTTTGTAATTAACAGAACCCGGCTTATGCACCATCATTAAAAAATGTAGAACAAAACAGAAACAAAAAGATAAATAACAAGTTATCCCATTGACGCCCATAATATCCCATGATAACCCATAAATTATCATGAATTTATTTGTTTCTAAATTTATCAACAAAATTGATAAAAAAGGTAGGATTTCACTACCCTCTATTTTTAGAAGTGCTTTACCTAAAGATCATAAAAATGAAATTATTTTATCAAAATCTTTAAGAAACAATTTTATTGATGGTCTCAGTGTAGATAGAGTTAATGAAATTGCAAAGAGAATAAATGATTTAGATTTTTTTTCCGAGGAACATGAAGATTTTACAACTTCAATATTTTCTGAAATGTTGCCAACAAATTTAGATAAAGAAGGAAGATTTCTAATACCAGAAAAATTAAAAACTTTTGCTAATATTAAAGATGAGGTTGCATTCATAGGCCAAGGTTACTATTTTCAAATTGTTAATCCTAGCGTCGCATTAGATCTGCAAAATAAATCAAGAATGCGCTTAAATCTAAATAAAAAAACTTTAGGAAAAATACTAACTGGAGACATAAATGATTAATAATCATATACCTGTCATGATTAATGAGGTTAAATCATTTTTACCAATTAATAAAAATATAAATTTAATTGATGCTACTTTTGGAGGAGGCGGTTATTCAAAAGCTATACTAGATGAATTTAATATTAAAAATTTAATAGCGATAGATAGAGATCCAATTTCAAAAATTTTTTTTAGCGAATTAAGGAATAAATATGAAAATATAGAATTTTTTAATCAAAAATTTAGTAAAATTGATGAATTAATTTGCAATTCGAAATATTCAAATGAAAAGTTTGACGCAATAATATTTGATTTAGGTGTAAGTTCAAACCAAATTGATAATTCTGAGAGAGGTTTTTCATTTCAAAATAAAGGTCCCTTAGACATGAAAATGGGATCATCTTCATTAAATGCTTATGAAATAGTAAATACTTTTGATGAGAAAACACTATCGAATATTTTTTTCAAATTAGGCGAGGAGAAACATTCTAGAAAAATTGCAAAAAATATAATTAAATCAAGAACTATAAAACCTATTGATAATACTAAAGAATTATCAGATATTATAAAAAAATCAGTACCTTTTAGTAATTCTAAAAACAAAATACATCCTGCTACTAAAACATTTCAGGCGCTAAGAATTTATGTAAATGATGAATTAAATGAACTTAAAAAAGCTCTAGAGAAATCAGAAGCTTTACTTGCTCAAAATGGTTTATTAATAATGGTTTCTTTCCAAAGTCTAGAAGATAGAATTGTGAAAGATTATTTTAACCACAAAAGTGGTAAACGATGGCGTTCCTCCCGCCACCTCCCGGACTTAGGTGATCTTGGTCCTATAACCTTAAAGATAATCACCAAAAAACCTTTAAGACCAAAGGATTTTGAGATTAATAATAATCCAAGATCTAGATCAGCTAAGCTTCGGGTGGCTCAAAAAATTTAATTATGAAATATGCTAAACACATTGTTTTTTTTCTTCTTATAAATTTAGTAATAGTTTTCTTGGCAATATTTTTAGGTAATTTAACTAGGAAACTTGAAATAAATAATAATTTAACTGAGAAAAATATCCAAAAAGAAAAAGATCAATTAAAGATTAATATAATTGAATACGCTTATTACAATAATCCTAACTATTTAAAAAAATTACATGACATATATTTTTCTTATGAGGAAGAAGATCTGCAGAATAAAATTTTAGACTTTTCAAATATATCTAATCTAAAAAACAATAAAATAATTTTGGTAAATTTAAAATCTAAATAAAATGATTAAAAATAAACCATTTTTATTTGACTCTGATTCATTAAAAAATTTTCATAAAAGAATTTTTCTTTCTATTTTAATTTTTCTTTTTTTCTTTTTTTCTGTATTTTATAGAATAAGTTTTATTTCAATATCAAGTTATTTTGATGTAACATCTCAAATTAAGTTACCAAAAAAAGAAATAAGAGGTAATATTTATGACAGAAATGGGATAGTTTTAGCCGCAACAATAAATTCAAAATCGTTATCTGCTAGACCTTATTTAATAAATAATGTTGATGTTTTATCAAAACAATTATTTGAAATTCTTGATATTGATGAGGAAACAATCAACAATAAATTATCAAGTAATAAAAAATTTGTTTGGTTAAAAAGAAATATTACTCCTTTTGAACAACAAAAAATTATTGATCTTGGAGAAATTAATTTAGAATTTCATAATGAAAAAAAGAGAATTTATCCATTTAAGAACACTGCTTCACATCTTGTAGGTTTTGTAAATATTGATCAAATTGGCCAAAGAGGAATTGAAAGATATTTTAATAAATCATTATCAAACTCTAAAGATATAACTCTATCAATTGATATAAACCTTCAACAATCAATTACAAATAATTTGTTAGAAACCATTAATTATTACAAAGCTGAGTCAGGGTTAGCAATAGTTTTGGATATATCAAATGGTGAAGTTTTATCTTCTGTTAGCTATCCTGATTTTAATCCCAATAATAATCAAAGTTTTAATGAAATTAATTTAATTAATAGAGTTATCCAATCAAATTATGAGATGGGCTCAACTTTTAAACCATTAACAGTTGTAAATGGTTACGACTATGGAATTATTAATCCAAACATGGTTTTTTGATGTAAAGGAAAGTGTCAAAGGAGTTCAAGATCATGACAATTATAAGGATAATGGACTTTATGATGTAGAAACAATCGTTGTGGAGTCATCCAATATAGGAGCTGCACAAATAGCATTAAAAATAGGAAAAAATAATCAAAAAGAGTTTCTTAAAAAATTAGGTTTTTTCAAAAAACTAGATATCGAACTATTTGAAGCTGAAGAGCCGATAGGAAATCCTAACAATTGGAAAGAACATGAGACAACTAGAATAGGTTTTGGTCATAGCTTTTCTGTAACACCACTTCATCTTGTAAAAGCATATGCTTCTTTAGCTAATGATGGTTATACAGTAAGCCCAACCTTCACACTAAATCCAAAAAAAAACTCAGATCAAAATATACTATTAAAAAAAGAAAGTTCTGATTATTTCTTAAGTTTGTTAAATGCAGTTATTACTAAAACTAAGTTTACAGGTCCAAGAGTTAAAATAGACGGGTATAATATTGGTGGAAAAACTGGAACGTCAGAATTATTAAAACCGAAAGGGGGATACTATAAAGATAGAAATAGAACATCATTTATAGGTATATTCCCAATTAATAATCCTAGATATGTTGTATATACTGCTATTAAATACCCAAAAAAACCTACTGACTCCAATGAAAGAATGACTGGGGCAGTTGTAAATGCTCCTCTTGTAAAAAAAATCATATTTGAAATGATTAAAATATTAAATTTGCCTTCATATAGACACGATAACTTAATAAAAGCAGAAATAAAACAAATATATAAATACGGTTATGCTTTTCTCTGATCTAAAAGATATTTTTAATAATGCAGTAATCGTAGGCAAATTACCTAAAAAAAAAATAAAATACTTAAGTGATCATTCTAAAAATGTTGATGCAAGTACTCTTTTTGTTATAAACAAAAAAAAAAAATTTAAATTATCATATTTAAAAGAAGCAATTTCAAAAAATTTAAATACTATTATCACTAATAGTTTTTTAAAAAATTGTTCTCTTAATCAAATTATTGTTAAGGATCTTGAAAAAGAAATTTCAAGATTAATTAAATTAAGACAACCCTTTATACCTAAAATATCTGTTGCTATTACAGGTACTAATGGAAAAACTTCGACATCATGGTATCTTGCACAAATTTGCAAAATAAATGGGATACCCTCAAAATTAACAGGAACACTTGGTTATTTTATAAATTTGAAAAAGTATAAAGATTCAGGATTAACAACACCAACAAACTTAGATCTTTATCAATTTGCTAATGAAAGTAAAAAAAATAATTTTACCTTTATATCTGAAGCATCTAGTCACGGACTGCATCAGGGGCGTTTCAACCACTTTAATATAGACATAGCTGCAATTACAAACCTTTCTCATGATCACTTAGATTATCATAAAAACTTTAGATCATACCTAAATAGTAAATTTTCATTATTCACAAAAATTTTAAATAATAAAGGTGTGGCAGTAGTTAATTCACGTTTGAAAAATTATAAAACTTTAGAAAAAAAAATAAAAGAAAGAAAAATTAGAATGATTACTTTTGGAGCTAAGGACGTATATTTTTATAAAAATTATTTATATGTTTTTGGAAAAAAATATAACTTATTAAAATTTGAATTAATAAATAATATTCAAAAAGAAAATATGGAATGTGCAGTTGCTTGCGCTCTAGCTATGAATGTAAGTATAAAAAAAATAATTAATTCTTTGCATAAATTAAAATCAGCACCAGGAAGATTTGAAATGATAGATTTTAGAAAAAAAAATTCAAAAATCATAATAGATTATGCTCATACGCCTGACGCTCTTGAAAATATTTTGAAATCTTTTTCATATAATAATCAAAAACCTTCACTTGTTTTTGGTTGTGGAGGAAATAGAGACAAAGAAAAAAGAAAAAAAATGGCAATTATTGCAAAAAAATATGCAAATAAAGTTTATATAACTGATGATAATCCAAGATATGAAAATCCAAAAACTATTAGAGAAAGTATCAAAAAATATTGTCAAAAGGGAGTTGAGATTTCTAATAGAAGAAAAGCAATACATGAAGCAATTTTGAAATTAGATATAAATGATATCCTTATCATCGCCGGGAAAGGACATGAAAAATATCAATTAATTAAAAATAAGAAAATTGAATTCAATGATTATAAAATAGCAAAAAACTTTATTAAATAACTCATGACATTAGTAGACATAATTAAAAATTATATTGTTAATTCATCAAATAAAATAAAAATTAATAGTAAAGATATTAAAAAAAATGATATTTTTTTGGCTTTAAGAGGATCAAATTATCATGGCAATAAATATATTAATGATGCCATTAATGCTGGGGCAAAATATTGTATAACAGATAAAGAGCCCCAACGTTTTAAGAATAGCAAAAAAATATTATTAGTTGAAAATATTCAAAATTTTTTAATAGATTTATGTGAAGAAAAAAGATCATTATATAAAGGTCAAGTTGTTGGCATAACAGGAAGTGCTGGAAAAACTTCTCTAAAGGAATATCTTAAATTTTTTTTAGGAAAAAAATTTAAAGTCTCCGCATCTATTAAAAGTTATAATAACAATTTAGGGGTTATGATCTCAATTTTAAATATGAATTTAAAATCGGATTATGCAATATTTGAAATTGGAACAAATAATTTTTTTGAGATTAGGAAATTAACAGAATTAGTTAAGCCCTCCCAAATATTCATAACTAACATTCTCTCTACCCATCTTGAAAATTTTAAAAATAAACGTAATATTGCTATAGAAAAATCTGATATATTTAAAAAAAAATATAATCCTCTAGCCGAAATTTTAATTTTTCAAAAAAAATCTAAAGAAGAACAGTTAATTTATAATATTGCAATAAAAGAAAATCTAAGAAAAATAATTAAAATAGGAACAAGAAAAGATGGATGCTACATTGCAAAAGTAAAAAAAATGCAATCTAAATATGAAATAACGCTAAAAATATTTAATAAAAATTATAAAATTTTTTTAAGTGAATATGAAGAAAAAACTATTTCGAATTTACTATTCGTTTTAACTTTTTTTATTTTTAATAAAATTAATACTAATATAATAATTAACAAAAATTATAGAATCCCTAAAGTAGATGGAAGAGGAAGCATACACAATTATATATTAAATAATTTTAAAGTTAAATTAATTGACGAATCATATAATGCTAATCCTGAAACAATGGTTGAGAGCATTAAAAATTTTTCTATTATTAAAAATGAAAAAAGAGTTAAATTTTTAATTTTAGGCAATATGAATGAATTGGGGTTGAAGTCTCACACTCTTCACATAAAAGTCATTAAAGAAATTGAAAAATATCAATTCGATGAAGTTATTTTATCTGGTAACTTTTTTAAAAAAGCCCTAAGTATGTTTTCTAAATTAAAAAATAATTATGTTTATAAAAGCAATAGTCAGAATATTATGAGCTATTTAAAGAAAAACCTTCACAAAAATGCCATTATAATGGCTAAATGTTCAAATAAAACTGAAGTAAATAAGTTTGTAAACCTTATAAAATTAAAAAAGAGAGGATGATTTTTGTTTAAAATTATAGCCCAACAGTTTGTTGAACAATATAGTTTTCTTAACTTATTTAATTTTATTACTTTTAGGGTTGGTGCCTCAATATTAACATCATTATTTTTTTCTTTAATTTTCGGACAGTATATAATTAACAAAATTTCAAAAATTCAACCAATTGGTCAACCAATAAGAGATGATGGTCCAGAAAATCATATTATTCAAAAAGCTGGAACACCTACAATGGGAGGAGTGCTAATAATTTTAAGTGTTATAATTTCTTTAGCTCTATGGTCAGATTTTAATAATATTTTTATTTGGATTGGATTTTTAACTTTAATTGTATTTGGATTTATAGGTTTTATTGATGATTATAATAAAATTAAATCAAGTTCTAGCAATGGATTAAAAGCGAGAACTAGAATAGTACTACAATTATTTTTTGCTCTATTAATCTCTATTATAATTATAAACAATATTAATGATCAAATTAGTACTACAATTTCATTTCCTTTTTTTAAAAATTTAATAGTTAATTTTGGATATCTTTACTTTATAATTTCATTGTTTATAATTGTTGGGTCAGCAAATGCTGTAAATTTAACAGATGGTTTAGATGGTCTAGCTATAGTTCCAGTAATGATAGTTGCTATGACTTTTGCTTTTATAGCCTATGTAACAGGAAATATCGTATTTTCTGATTATTTACTAATTAGTTACATTCCGGGAACAGGAGAATTATCTGTTTTATGCGGTTCATTAATTGGAGCAGCGTTAGGCTTTCTTTGGTTTAATGCCCCACCTGCAAAAGTATTTATGGGTGATACAGGTTCATTAGCTTTAGGTGCAACAATAGGATCAATAGCAATAATGGTTAAGCATGAGATAGTTTTGGCTATTGCTGGCGGCTTATTTGTTTTAGAGACATTTTCAGTAATTATTCAGGTAATTAGTTATAAACTAACTGGAAAAAGAGTTTTTATGATGGCCCCCCTTCATCATCACTTTGAAAAAAAGGGATGGGCAGAGTCAACTATTGTAATTAGATTTTGGATTATAACAATAGTACTTGCATTGTTAAGTTTAGCCACTTTAAAAATACGTTAAATGACAGAATACGTATATGGTTTAAGCAAAAGTGGATTATCAGTTATAAAATTATTAACACTTCAAAAAAAACCTTTTCATTGTTGGGATGATAATAAAAGAATAAGAGATTCATTAAAAAAAAAATTTTCAAAGTTAAACTTTAAGCAAATAAATAATATTAATTTAAAAAAATATAATAATATTTATTTAACTCCAGGTTTATCCATTTTTGATGAAAAAGTTGCTAAAGTTTCAAAATCAAGAATTAAAAGAGATTTAAATTTATACTATCAAAATTTGAAAAATGAAAAAGTTATCGCAATAACAGGTACCAATGGAAAATCAACTACAACAAAATTAATTGGAGATATAATAAAAAGAAAATCTAAAAATACTTTTGTAGGTGGAAATATCGGAGACGCACTTTGCAATTCAATATTACATAAATCACGTTTCTTATATCATGTAATAGAATTAAGTTCTTTCCAACTTGAAACTATAAAAAATTTTGAACCAAAAATTTCTATATTACTTAATCTTTCAAAGGATCATTTAGATAGACATAAAAATTTTAAAGATTATATTAATGCAAAAAAAAATATTGTTAATTCGAAAAATAAAAACATTAATTTGATTTCGATTGATGATAAATATTGTAAAAAAATTTTTAGTGATAAAAAAATTAAAAACAAAATTTCTTTTTCATTAAATAACAATAGCGCAGATATTTATTATAATAATGGCTTTATAGTTGATAAATATTTTTATAAATATAAGAGTTTTAAATTAGCTAATATTTCATCAGATCTTTCAAATAACTATAATATTCAAAATATTTTAGCTGCTTATATTGTTTCTAAATATTTAAAAATTCCTGAAAAATATTTCGAAGAAAGTATTAAAAAATATAGGGGTTTACCATATAGATCATCAATAATTTTTAATTCTAAATCAAAAATTATTATTAATAATAGCAAAGCTACTAATGTAAGTTCAGCATTATTAACTTTAGATAATAAAAAAAATATATTTTTAATATTAGGTGGTATTGCAAAAAAAGAGGATGAATTTTATAATTTTAATAAATATAAAGATAATATTATTAAATTATATATTTATGGTAAATCAAGAAATTTAATAAAAAGACAAATAGGATTACATAAGATTTCTAAAGTCCTAACTAGTTTAGATTATGTTGTTAATAATTTATGGAAAGACTTATCTAAATTTGATTGCAAGGCAACAATAATATTTGCTCCTGCTTGTGCTTCTTTTGATCAATTTGAAAATTTTGAAAAAAGAGGTAATTATTTTAATAAATTAATTATAAATAAAATTAAAAAATGAAAATAAGAAATTTCTGGAGCTCAATAGATCAAATTAATTTTATTCTTATTTTAATATTAGGATTGCTAGGGGTACTTCTATCTTATTCAGTAAATCAAAATTTTTTATTGATAAATAAGCATACAATTTTTTATATTTTTAGTTTGATAATTATTATTTTATTATCTCAACAGTCAGACAAAAATATTAGAAGATTTGCCTTATTTGGCTTTGTCGTTTTATTGATTTTATTAGTATCTTTATTATTTTTTGAATATGAGGTTAAAGGTGCTAAAAGATGGTTAAAAATATATAGTTTTTCATTTCAACCTTCAGAAGTTATAAAACCATTTTTTGTTATTTTAGTATCCTGGGGAATTGCACAATCAATTCAAGGAAGAAAATATTTTATAGCTGCAACTTTTATTTTTTTTATAATATTAATTACTTTAGTTTTAATGCAGCCTGATTTAGGTATGACAATTTTAATTGGCTCAACTTTTTTTTGTCAACTTTTTATAGCCGGCTTACCAATCATACTGGTTATTTATGGTTTATTGTTAATTATTTCAGTTTCAATATTTGCATATTTTTTTCTTGATCATGTTAAAAATAGAATAGAATCATTTTTAGGAAATGCAGATACCTATCAAATAGATTTAAGCATAAAAGCATTTAAATCTGGAGGTATTTTAGGTAAAGGCCCAGGTCAAGGTGATTTAAAAGAGAAAATACCTGATGCAAATACAGATTTTATATTTGCAGTAGCTGGTGAAGAGTTAGGGTTAATTTTTTGTTTGATTATATTAATTATCATTCTTTCAATAATTATTAAAACATTATTAAAAGTTCTAAAAGTAACTAACCCATATAAAATCATTGCTATATCAGGGTTAATTTGCTCATTTGGTCTTCAAAGCTTGATTAATATTTTAAGTGCATTGGGAATGATACCAACAAAAGGCATGACACTTCCTTTTGTAAGTTATGGAGGGTCTTCAATGTTAGCTACAAGCATATTATTTGGATTTTTGTTGTCACTAACAAATTTAAAGAACAATGAGTAGGAATATATTGATAATTACAGGAGGCACGGGAGGTCATATGATTCCTGCAATAAATTTTTTTAATTACTTAAAAAATAATAAGAATGAAGTTTATTTATTAACTGATTATAGAGGAAGTAAATACATTAATGAAATTAATGAAAATAATATTTTTAAAATTTATTCATCACATTTTTCAGGAAATTTATATTTCAAAATAAAAGCTACAATTAAATTGTTAACAGGACTTGTTCAATCATTAATTATTTTTATTAGATTAAAACCAAAAACGATTATTTCATTTGGAAGTTATGCGTCTTCAACGCCATTAGTATGTTTTATATTATTCAAATTTTTTTTTAAGACTTCATTATATATTCATGAACAAAATTCAGTAGTAGGAAAAGTTAATAAAATTTTTATTAAATTTTCAAATCAAATTTTTATGAATTTTGAAAAAGAATATTTAAATATATTAAAATATCAAAATAAAATATCAGTCGTAGGACTACCTCAAAAGATTGATACTAAAAATTTTAAACAGAAAGATAAAAATGATAAATCTATTTTGAATTTTTTAGTATTTGGTGGAAGTCAGGGTTCAATTGAAATCTTAGCTATTTTTGAACATATATTAAGCAGATTAAATAAAATTTCGAATTTAAAAGAAATATTTTTTACTATTCAGGCTCCTTTATCAAAACAGAAAGAAATTGAAAGTTTACTTATAAAATATGGGTACAATTTTAATATACAAAATTTTTTCAATAATTTTGATGATGTTTTAGCAAAAACAGATATTGCTCTATGCAGATCAGGCGCTGGCACTATTAATGATTTAATTAAACATAAAATTCCATCCATAATTTGCCCATTACATGACGCTAAAGATAATCATCAATATGAAAATGCTAAAATCCTTAGCAGTATTAAGAGTGCTATAATTGTAAATAGAAATAAAATAAAAGATGATGAAATAATCTCATTTATAAAGAGATTGGCAAATGATAAAATTTTTGAAAAAAAATTAAAAGAAAATTTTAATAAAATTGAAATTAGAAATGCAAATGAATTAATGTGGAATTTTATAAAAAATGAAAAATAAAAATATAAAAATCCATTTTATTGGAATTGGCGGTATTGGCATGTCAGGGATTGCAGAATTGATGCATAAAATTGGTTATACAGTTTTGGGTAGTGATATAATTGAGAATGAAAATATTAAAAGATTGAGAACAAATGGTATTATTGTAAAAATAGGACATCATAAAAAAAATATAGGAAACGTTAATGCAGTTGTTTATTCTTCTGCTATAAATCAAAATAATCCTGAAATAAAAGAAGCAAAAAAAAATAAAATTCCAATTGTAAGTAGAGCTGATATGCTTGGTGAACTTATGAAAAATAAAAAATGTATTGCTGTTGCTGGATCTCATGGAAAAACCACAACAACAAGTTTAGTTGGAAATATTTTAGAATCTGGAAAACTTGACCCAACAATTGTTAACGGTGGAATCATAAATTCTATTTCTAAAAATAATAAATTTGGAAAAGGTGAATGGATGGTAGTAGAAGCTGATGAGAGTGATGGATCATTTTTAAAATTACCTCATCAGATATCTATAATAACAAATTTAGATATTGAACATCTTGATTATTACAAATCACCAGAAAATTTAAATTCAGCCTTTGAGCAATTTATAAAAAATCTGCCATTTTATGGAATATCTATTGTTAATGAGGATGATAAAAATCTTAAAAAATTAATTCTAAAAAATGATACAAGAAAGATCATTTCATACTCTAATAAAAATAAAAATGTGAATGTTTACATCAAAGAAGTTAATTTATTACAGAATTATAGTGAGTTTAAATTAAAATTTAATTTTCCAATTAATAAATTCTCAGGAACACACTTATACAAAATAAAAGCAATAGGTTTACATAATATTTATAATGCAACTGCTAGCATAATTGCAGGTTTATTAGCAGGTGTAAAAAACAGTTATATTAAATCAGCCTTAATAAATTATATTGGAGTAAAAAGAAGGTTTACACATATAGGAAAAGTAAATTTATCCAATATATATGATGATTATGCTCATCACCCAACTGAAATTCTTGCCACTCTAAAAGGATCAAAACAAGTTAATAAAAATATTATTGTAGTTTTTCAACCTCATCGATATTCAAGAACTAAAATTTTGTTTAATGAATTTGTAAATGTTCTATCTAAAATAAATAGATTGTATTTACTTGAAACATATTCAGCAGGTGAAAAAAAAATTAAAGGATTTGAAACTAAAGATATCTACAATAAGTTAAAAAAAATTAAAAAAAATGAAGTTTACTTTGAAAAAGATAATTTAAATAAACTTATCTTAGCAGAAACATACAGACGAAATATCATTATATTTATGGGTGCTGGCTCAATAAGTAAAATAGCAAGTAACTTTGTGAAAATTAATGAGTGACATAATTTACGAAATACAATCAAAAATAAAAAGTAAAATTTTATTTGATTACGATATGGGAAAATCTTGTTGGTTTAGAACAGGAGGTAAAGCAAAAGGATTCATAACTGTTAATAATTTAAAAGATCTAAAAACTATAGTTAGTTATGAAGATAAAATAAAATATTCTATTATTGGTGTTGGTTCTAATATATTAGTTCGAGACTCAGGATATGATGGGCTGATAATTAAGTTAGGAAAAAATTTTAATAAAATAAAAATTAATAATAATACTTTAACTGTTGGAGCTGCTGTTTTAGATACAAATCTTGCAAAATTTGCATTAAAAAACTTAATAAAAGATTTTGAATTTTTTATAGGTATACCAGGAACAGTTGGTGGGGCAGTTAAGATGAATGCTGGTTGCTATGGTTCACAAACTTCTGATAATTTAAAAAGAATTTTAGTTTTAAATTCTCAAGGGCGAGTTCAATATATTGATTTAAAAGAATTAAATTTAGAATATAGATCATCTAAATTAGATAAGAAATCTATTATTTTACAAGCTGATTTTAATTTTGATCATTCAACATATGATGAAATTTTAAAAAAAAATAATTATATAAAATTAAAGCGAGAGAATACACAGCCTCTTAAAGAAAAGACCTCAGGTAGTACATTTAAAAACCCTCCAGATAAATTTGCTGCTGAACTTATTGAAAAAGTGGGATGTAAAGGCCTAAAAGTTGGAGATGCCTCAGTAAGTAATATTCATGCAAATTTTATAATAAATAATGGGACTGCTACTGCAACAGATATTGAAAAATTAGGTAAAAAAGTAATAAAGAGAGTAAAAGAAGAATTTGGAATTTCACTTGAGTGGGAAATTAAAATATTAGGTAAATAAATTGAAAAAAATATTGATATTGCAGGGTGGTTATAATGAGGAGCATAAAGTATCAATAAACACAGCAAAACAAATAGCAAAAGCCTTATCAAAACTTAAATTACATTATAAAACTCTTACTGTTAACCCTGATACATTTGAAAAAGATATTATAAAATTTTCTAATAAATACATATGTTTTAATGCTTTGCATGGTCCATTTGGGGAAGATGGAAAAATACAAAAAATTTTAAAAAATAATAAATTTTGCTTTACACATTCAAATCATATTGCTTCAGCTAAATGTTTTAATAAATTAAAATCAAAAAATATTGTTAAAAAATATAATATAATTACCCCTTCATTTGAGACAGTAAAATGTAATAATATTAATCTAAAATTATTAAATACAATTAAAAAAAAATTTTCTAAATTTATTTTAAAACCAACATCAAGTGGATCAAGTCATGGTTTAAAAATTATAAAATCAAATAAAGATTTACTTGTTTTTTCTAAAGATCTTAAAAATTTTAAAAAAAAATTTCAAAAGAATGAGCAATTTATAATAGAAAAATTTATTTCAGGAACTGAGCTCACAGTATCAGTTTTAGAAAAAAATTCAATTCCACAACCCTTAGAGGTTACAGAAATTGTTTCTCTAAATGAAACATATGATTATCAAGCAAAATATTCCAAGGGTTTTTCAAAACATTTTATACCTGCAAGAATTACTAAGCAAAATTATAAGAAGTGTTTAAATTTAGCTTTGAAAATTCACAAAATTTTTAAATGTACTACTCTTTCAAGGATTGATTTTATTTTAAATAAAAAACAAAATAAAATTTATTTTTTAGAAATTAATTCTCAACCAGGTATGACAGCACTCTCATTATTGCCAGAACAAGCAAATTATAAAAAAATAAAATTTGAAACTATTATTTTACAGTTAATAAATAACGCAAGATGAGTAATAATTATAATAAAAAAAAATTTATTTTAATACCAAGCGCAAAAAGAATTAAACAATTAATTATCACTTTAATTTTAATAATATTTTTATTTTTAATTTATGAAGAGTTGTATTTTAAGAAAAGATATAAAGAATTTCTCCAAGAATTTTCCATAAAATATAATTATCTTTTAGAATCTTTTGAAACAAATACTATTAAAAGAGTAAAAAAATTAGAAATTACTAAAGTAATTAATCAATACTTAGGTAAGTCAATTTTCTTAATTCCTTTAAGTGATATTTCTTATGAGATAAAAAATTTAAAATGGGTTAAAGACGTAAATTTGTCTACAAATTTAAAAAATAAAATTAAAGTTGAAATACATGAATATGAACCAGCTGGATTATATTTTTTTAATGATCAATTTTTTTACTTTTCTAAAGAAGGTAAAATCATAGACATATATAATCATAAACTGGATGAAGATTTTATAATTTTCTCAGGAAAAAATGTATTAAATCATGCTTTAGAATTATTAGAAATTATAAATAACTTAAACCACTCTGATTTAACAAGTATTGAAGAAGCCTATTATATTAATGAAAGAAGATGGGATCTTAAATTTACTAATCAAATTATAGTATTTTTATCAGAAAAAAATATTGAAACATCATTAATAAATTATATTAAATTAATAAAACAATTAAAAGATAGTGAAATTCTTTCTGTCAAAAGTATAGATTTAAGAAATAACAAAAAAGCAATAATAAATTTTGAATAAATGATAAAAGTTGGATTAAATATTGGTAATTCTAAAATATCTTGTGCAGTAATTGAAATAAAAGATAATAATAATATTAAATTATTGTCATGTGTAAGTTACCCATCAAAAATTATAAAAAAAAATATTATTACTAATTTTGATGAACTATTGAGAGAAGTTAGATCTTTAATTAATGAATCGGAAAAAAAATCCCATACTAAAATAAATTCCATTAATTTAAATATACCAACAGTTGAAAGTATCTCAAAATATTATGACTCAGAAATAAATAATATCAATAGCGAAATAACTGAACTGGATATTAAAAAAGCAATTAATAATTCTGATTACTTTGCTGTAAAAGAAGATTATTTCGAAATATTAAATAATATTTATGGTTATATTTTGGATAATAATTTATTATTTAACTCACCAGTTGGTAATTATGCTAATTACTTAAAAATATTATTTTATAAAATTTTAATCCCTTACAAGACTCTTAATAGTTATAAAAATATTATTGATAAATTAAATATTAAAATTGATAATTTTGTTCCTACACCTTTATCCTCATCTTTAGCAGTTTTAAGTGAGGATGAAAAAATGATTGGATCTATTTGTATTGATTTAGGTCATTCAAATACTTCAATATCCATTTTTGAAAATAACAATTTTATATATGGTGATAGTGTTCTAGTTGGAAGCAACAACATAACTAATGATATTGCCAGAGGCGTTTCTACAACTTTAGATAGCGCTGAAAGATTGAAGACTTTGTATAGTTCATTAATAAGTGCGCCAAGTGATGAATATGAAATAATTGAAGTTCCAATTATATCTGGAGAAAATGATAAATTTGTTCAAATAAATAGATTGAAAATTAATTCTATAGTTAAACCACGTGTTGAGGAAACTCTTGAAATGATTTGGCAAAAGTTGAAGCAAAACAATCTAGATAAAAAACAAATTAAAAATGTTGTTTTAACAGGTGGAGGATCTCAGCTGGAGGGTATATCACAATATGCTGAGATGATATTTTCAAGCAATGTCAGAATTGGTTTTCCAAAAGAAGACATTATTCCTGATAAAAGCGAGATAAATTCAAGTTTTTCAGATGTAATTGGATCTAGTTTATTTAACCCAGACGTTTTTTTAGACAAAATATTAGATAAAAAAGGAAAAAAACAAAAAAAACAAGGTTTTAAAGGTTTTTTTAATTGGCTAGACCAATATATTTAATATACAATATATAGATATTTATAATTGACGATTTCGGCAACGAATCGTTAAAAAACAAATAAACGGCGGAGATTTACAAATGACTATAAATATTTCATTACAAGATGTAGGTGAAAATTTGCATCCAAAAATAACAGTTCTAGGTGTTGGCGGATCAGGTGGAAACGCCGTTAATAATATGATGAATTCAAATCTTGAAGGTGTTGATTTTTTAATAGCAAACACTGATGCGCAGGCATTGCAAATATCCTCATGTCCAAATAAAATACAACTAGGTTTAAACAGTACTCGAGGTTTAGGTGCTGGAATGAGACCTGACATTGGAAGACAGGCTGCAGAAGAGGCAATACATGAGATTGCTGAAAAATTAGATGGAAGTCATATGTTGTTTGTTGCTGCTGGTATGGGTGGTGGTACTGGTACTGGGGCTGCGCCCGTAATAGCAAAGCTTGCTAGAGAGAGAGGCATTCTAACTGTAGGTGTTGTAACAAAACCTTTTCATTTTGAAGGCTCTCAAAGAATGAAATTAGCTGAAAAAGGAATTGAAGAGCTGCAGCAGTTTGTTGATACGTTATTAACAATACCAAATCAAAATTTATTTAGAATAGCTAATGAAAAAACCACTTTTTCAGATGCATTTAAAATGGCTGATGATGTATTATATGCCGGTGTTAGAGGCGTAACAGATTTGATGGTTCAACCTGGAATGATAAATCTTGATTTTTCTGATGTTAAAACTGTTATGTCAGAAATGGGAAAAGCAATGATGGGTACCGGTGAAGCTTCAGGTGAGGGTAGAGCGGTAGCAGCTGCAGAAGCTGCAATAGCAAACCCACTTATTGATGACGTGTCCTTAAAAGGTGCAAAAGGACTAATTATTAATATAACAGGAGGCAAAGATATCACTTTATATGAAGTAGATGAAGCAGCTAACAGAATTAAACAAGAGGTAGATGAAGAGGCAAATATTATTTATGGAACTACTTGTGATGATAGATTAGATGGCCTAGTAAGAGTTAGTATTGTTGCCACGGGTATTGACTCAAACGTAAGCATTAACGCAAAGCCATTAGAAAGTTTTGCACCTATAAACATTAATAATGATGTTTATAAATCAGATCAGATCAATGAGGAAAACAAAGAAACGTCTATTCTTGAAAATGAAGACGATTATCAAGAAACAAATATTGATCAACATGAAAATGATCAAGAGACTCATTTATCTGAAATAAATAAAGAAAATGATCATTTAGAAAATTTCAATGAAAATCTAGAAAGCACCAAACGAGCAATTAATGCAGATCATTCTAATATAGAAATATCTGATGCTCAGAAAGAACAAGACAATGAAGAGATTGAAGTTTCTACCGAAGATATTATCTCATCTGATAATCAAGAAAATGCAATTTCAGAAACTCACTTAAACTCTGATGAAATTAATGCTAATCCTCAAGATGAAAGTAAAGAATCAGATATAAGTGAAATTTCAGTCAGAAGATTAAGTTTATTTGATAGTATTTCTTCAAATAATTCAACTGAAACATCTGAGCAGAATGATAAAACAGAACCAGTTATTTCAGAAAATATTGATGATTCATTATTAGCTGAAGCTGAAATCAACAATGAATCTAAAGAGAAATTAGAGCCTGAATTTAGTGCAACTGGGGATGATTTAGATGAAGATTTCAACCAAGAAACAGAGGAAGAATTGCTAGATATTCCTACCTTCTTGAGAAGACAGGCAAACTAACTGCTTGTAATATTTTGTAATATTCAGTTAGTTGTCGAATTTCTAAAAAATATATAAAAAAGTGCTTTAAATAGCACTTTTTTATATGATAGCGATTAAACCTAAAAACAATAATCAACAAACTATAGAAGACTCTCTATTTGTAAAAGGCATTGGTTTGCATTCCGGTAAAGAAGTTGAGTTAAAACTAGAACCTGCGGAAGTCGATAATGGAATAAAGTTTATTCGTGTAGACTCAAAAAAAAATAATATTATTGAAGCTATTTGGTCTAATGTTTCAGAGACTCTTTTAAGTACAACAATTGCAAATGAATATGGTTTAAAAATATCAACAATAGAGCATTTGATGAGCGCTCTATCAGGACTACATATTGATAACTTAAATATTTATATCAATACTGCAGAGGTTCCAATTATGGATGGAAGTTCAAGACCTTTTGTAGACATGATAGAAAAAATTGGTATTAAAAAACAAAATAAAAAACGAAATTTTTTGAATGTAAAAAAAATAATAGAAGTTTCTCATAATAACAGTTCGGTAAAAATAATACCAAATAATCAATTTTCGATAGATTTTGAAATTGATTTTCCAAGTCAATTAGTTTCAAGACAGTCTTGCCAATTACAACTAATTAATGGAAACTACAAAACAGATATAGCTGCAGCTAGAACTTTTGGGTTTGAGAAAGACGTAGAACATTTGAGATCAAATGGACTGGCTCTTGGTGGATCTCTTGATAATGCTGTAGTTGTTGGAGAAAATGAGATTTTAAATAAAGATGGTTTAAGATATACTGATGAATTTGTTAGGCATAAAATATTAGACTCAATTGGCGATCTTTACTTAGCTGGATCACCAATTATTGGATATTTTTATGGAAATAAATCTGGACATTATCTTAATAATCAACTTTTAAGAAAATTATTTTCAGATGAGTCTAATTACGAGTATATAGATTAGATCATATTTTTTGGATTAACAATCTTATCGAATTCTTTTTCACTTACTAGATTTAATTTTATAGCAGCTTCTTTTAATGTTAAATTTTCATCAAATGCTTTTTTAGCAATTTTTGCAGCATTATCATATCCAATATACTTGTTTAGTGCTGTTACAAGCATAAGCGAATTTTTTAAATGTTTATTAATATTATTTTTATTAATTGTAATATTTTTTAGACAATTTTTACTAAAACTATTTATTCCATCTGAAAGTAAATTTATTGAGTTTATTACATTAAAAATAATTAAAGGTTTAAAAGTATTTAATTCAAAATGACCTTGTGATCCTCCTTGATTAATTGCTAAACAGTTTCCCATAACTTGACAACAAACCATACTAAGAGCCTCAATTTGTGTTGGATTTACTTTTCCTGGCATTATAGATGAGCCAGGTTCATTAACTGGAATATTTATTTCGCCCAAGCCTGATCTTGGACCGGAAGATAAAAATCTTAGGTCATTAAGAATTTTAAACAATGAAATAGATAAGGTGTTTAGAGAATTAGAGAAATTTACTAATGAATCATGATTAGCGATAGCTTCAAATTTATTTTTAGCTGGTTTATATTTATTTATGGTTAATTTATTTAAAAATTTACAAAAAATTCTATCAAAATTTTTTGGGGCATTAATACCAGATCCAACAGCTGTACCCCCTTGTGCTAAATAATTAAGTTCTTTTTTTGCGATGATTAATCTTTCATAGTTATTTTGAATTTGCTGCAAGTATCCTGAAAATTCATCTCCCATAGTTAAAGGTGTAGCATCTTGTGTATGTGTACGTCCAATTTTGATAGTTTTTGAATATAGTTTTGTTTTAATTTTTAATTCTTTTATTAAATTTTTTATTGCTGGAAGCAATTTTCTATCAGTTAATTCATTTGTTGCTATATGCATTATAGTTGGAAAAGTATCATTAGATGATTGGGATAAATTTACATGATCATTTGGATGAATGGGGAATTTTGATCCAATTTTTCCATTTAAAATCTTAATTGCATAATTACTTATAACTTCGTTTGCATTCATATTTGTTTGAGTACCAGAACCAGTTTGCCAGACTGATAATGGAAATTCATCAATAAGATTTAAATTAATAACCTGATCGCAGGCCTTAAGTATAGCACTAGATAATTTTTTGCTTAATAAGCCTAGATTATGGTTTGCCAAGACTGCCGCTTTTTTTTGCTGACCTAATGCTACTATAATTTCTTGGGGCATTTTGTCATTGCCAATTTTAAAATTCTCTAAAGAGCGTTGTGTTTGAGCACCCCATAATTTTTGGGAATCTATTTTTTTAATTCCTAAAGTATCAAATTCTGTTCTTTTTTTATTTGGCATTGTTTGTTAATAGAGCATTTATCTATAACATAAACTAACAATTGAAATAAATATATTATGAACAAACTTATTTTGCTGCGCCATGGTCAAAGCCAATGGAATCTTGAAAATAAATTTACTGGATGGCAAAACGTTCCTCTCACTAAAAAAGGAGAGTTAGAAGCAAAAAAAGCTGGTGAATTGATAAAAAAGAACAAAATTCATATAGATTATGTATTTAGTAGTGTTTTAGAGAGGGCAAACAAAACAGCTGAAATTGCATTAAAAGAGGCTGATCTTAAAAATTTATGGGATAATGATAAATTATTGATGACTCGAGATGAAAATTTAAATGAGAGGGATTATGGAGATCTAGTTGGTTTAAATAAACAAGAAACTGCTGAAAAATTTGGGAAGGAACAAGTACATATTTGGAGAAGATCATTTGATACGCCACCTCCAAATGGTGAAAGTTTAAAAAATGTTGTTGATAGAGTTTCTCCTTATTTTAATGAAAAAATTAAACCTCTTTTAGACAAAAATAAAAATATACTAATTGCAGCTCATGGTAACTCCTTAAGAGCTATGATGGTTGAGCTTGAAATATATAAACCAGAGGAAATTTCTTCTATTGAACTACCAACAGGTTCACCGCTTTGTATTAATTTAGATAAAGGAAAATTAGTTGATTTTTTTTATCTCGATTAATTTTTTTTAAAATTAGAAAAATTAATAACATTTGAATCATGATTATTTTTTTCATGATTTTCTAGAACTTTATTTTTCTTTTTTGCTATTTCTTTTTTTATATCTTCATTAGATTTATTAAATTGGTAATTAAGTCCAAAATTAGCTGATGGATCAGCAAATGAAGTTATGGAGTCAAAAGATATTTTTAAATCAGATTTTTTATTTTTAAATGAGAGTCCAACACTAAAGTCATTTTTATTAACTGAAAGATGATAATATTCATGTTGAATAACAATAGTCATTTCATTGGGATATTTTTGTAAAAGCCAATTTGGAATTATGTTTTTTGGATTATTTGTTTCAAACGATATATAAAGATGATTATTTCCATCTAATCCATTTTTTTCGATTTCCTTTAAAATATCTACAAAAACATTTAATAAATTCTTGTTTAAAATTTTTTGATAGTCACTCATATTAATATTTGTATATAATTAGATTAAATATTACTGAGCAGTAAATATAATTTCAATATATATTTGTTTATAAATTAATATAAATTATATAAAAAAATTTAATGAAAAATAGTATACCTAATTCTTGTAAAGTTGTCGTAATTGGAGGCGGAGTGGCAGGTTGTTCAACCGCATACCATTTGGCAAAATTTGGCTGGAAAGACACAGTATTGCTAGAAAGAGATGTTCTTACATCCGGAACTACTTGGCATGCAGCTGGATTAATTGGTCAACTTGGATCAAGCGCTACAATTACAAAGCTCAGAAATTATTCATTAAATTTATACAAACAGCTTGAAAAAGAAACTGGGTTATCAACTGGGTTAAAGCAAAATGGATCTCTTACAGTTGCCACTACTTCAGATAGACTTGAAGAACTAAAGAGACAGGTTACTTTTGCTCAACGATTCGATATTGAAGCAAAACAAGTTAATAGAGAAGAAATAAAAGAAATTTATCCATTAATAAACGTTGAAGATATCGTTGGCGGTGTTTTTATTGCTAGAGATGGACAGGCAGACCCAGTAGGAGTTGCAAATGTTTTAGCAAAAGCTGCAAGACAAAATGGTGCGAAGATTATTGAGAAATGTCCAGTTAAAAAAATATTGAAAAAGGATAATAAAATTGTAGGTGTTGAAACTAGTAAAGGAAAAATTGAATGTGAGTATGTTGTTCTTGCAACAGGTATGTGGTCCAGACAAATAGCACAAGATATTGATGTTAGTATTCCTTTGTACCCAGATGAACATTTTTATGTATTGAGTGAACCAATTAAAGAAATAGATAAATCTTTGCCAGTTCTTAGAGATTATAATAATTGTTTATATTTAAAGGAAGATGCTGGTAAATTATTAGTTGGTGTATTTGAGCCAAATGCAAAGCCAGCTTTTACAAACAACTTTAGAGTTCCAGAAGATTTTTCTTTTGGTGAGTTGCCTGAAGATTTTGATCATTTTGAACCTTATTTAATTAATGCTATGAATCGAATCCCAAGTCTTGAAAAATCAGGAATAAGAAAATTTTTTAATGGCCCAGAGTCATTTACTCCTGACACAAATTATTTACTAGGCGAAACTCCTGAAGTTAAAAATTTATACATCTGTGGAGGTTTCAATAGTATTGGAATAGTAAGTGCAGGTGGTGCAGGCAAGATTACAGCAGAATGGATTATAAATGATGAGATATATGAAGATGTTTTCTCTTTAGATATTTCTAGATTTGAAAAATTTCATTCAGATTTAGAATTTATAACTGAAAGAGTGACAGAAACTCTCGGTAATTTGTATGCAATGCATTGGCCATATAAACAACATACTACTTCAAGAAATGTAAAGTTATTGCCTTATCATAATTACTTAAAAGCCAAAGGCGCGTGTTTTGGTCAGTCTGGAGCATATGAAAGACCAATGTGGTATGCTTTAAATGGCAAAGATAGTGATTATAAATACAGCTATGAATACCAGAATTGGTATGACTCAGCAAAAATTGAAACTGTAAATGCAAGAGAGAATGCTTCACTATTTGAGTTATCTCCATTTGCAAAGTTTGAACTAAGTGGAGAAAAAACGCATTCTTCTCTTCAATATATTTGCGCAAATAATATTAAAAATGAAATAGGTTCCATAACATATACTCAAATGCTTAATACAAAAGGTGGGATTGAAGCTGATTTGACCGTAACTTGCTTAGACAAAAATAAGTTTAGAATTGTAACAGGCTCAGCAGTTAGAGAACATGATAAAAAACATATCTTAAAATACTTAGATAAATCTATTAAGTTTAAAGACATAACAGATAATATTGCATGCCTTGGAATATTTGGTCCCAAAAGTAGAGATTTAGTTTCAACATTATTTGGAAATTATTTTTCTAATAAAGATTTTAAATATGGTACTGGAAAAAATATTATTTTTAATGATATTGAAATGTGGTTTCAAAGAATATCGTATGTTGGTGAATTAGGTTGGGAGATTTACATACCAATTGAAAAATCAAAACAAATTTATGAATTAATAGTAAGTGTGGAAAAAGAATTTGATTTAGTTCATGCTGGAGCCCATTCTATGGATATTATGAGAATGGAAAAGGGTTATTTGCATTGGGGTCATGATATTTCACCAGCAGAAAATCCCTTTGAAGCTAAACTTGGATTTGCAGTTAAATTAAATAAAAAAGAAAATTTTATTGGTAAAGATTATTTAATAAAAGAAAAAAACTTAACAAAAAAAATATTTGTAATGTGTACAATAAATAATTCCAAACCCGGAAATCCACTTGTATTGCATGATGAGCCAATTTTTTATGATAATAAAATAATAGGAGAAACTACTTCAGGCAATTATTCATTTAAATATGATAAAAACTTGGTATTTGGTTATGTTACAAAAAAAATAGATTTAGAAAAAAGTAGTGAAAAGTTAGAAATAGAGATAGCAAAAAAAAGATATAAACTCAGTTTATTAAAAGAACCATTACACGACCCATTGAATCTTTTTACAAAAATTTGATAAAAAATGTTGGAAAGTTTTTTTTTATATATTAATTTTATTAATCAAAACTTAGAAAATAATTATTTAATTTTTTTTTTAATTTATTTTTTTTCTTTAATTGTTTTTTTTAGCTTTTCTCTTCCTGGAGGTCCAATTCTATTAATTGCATCTGGATTTTTTTTTGGTTTTTACACTGGTTTCTTAATAAATATTTTTTCAATTTTAATTGGTAGTTATTTTTTTGTATTTTTTGCGAAATTTTTTTTTAATAAATCTTTTAATAGACTCTATTTAAAATTCTCAAATAAATTAAATAAATTAATCAAGAATTCTAGTTATGAATATCTTATAATTTTTAGATTAATTCAAGGAAATCCTCTTTTTATTCAAAATTTATTTATATCATTTCTAAATATTTCTAAAACTAAATTTATACTCACTTCGTTTGCTGGTTTTAGTCCAGCAATTATTATATTTACATATTTAGGTAGCAAACTTTTAAAAATTCATGAAATAAAAAATATTACTTATAATGATATATTTTCAAAAGAATTCATTTTCATACTAATAATTTGTATTTTACTTTTAATTTTTAGAATAATTTACAATTATAAAAGAAATGATTAATTTTTTTTTTAAAACAATATCAGTTTTTTATTTAATTTTTCTTTCAATAGTATTGTTAATTCCTTTAGATCTTTTTATCATTACTCAATTTGTTGCTGTAGAAAAACAACCAAGCAACAATACTTCTTTTATAATACACCTAGTTCTTTTTTTTATTCTTTATTTACTATTTTATTTTTCTTTTTCTAAAAAATATAAAATTTTATTATTTTGCATAATTTATTCTGTTGTAGTTGAATTATTGCAAATTTTTACTTCAAGAAGTGTTCAAATTTTTGATATTATATTTAATTTTACAGGTTTATTAGTTTCATATTTATTTATATTATTTTTTTACAAGAATAAAAGCAAGCAATGATAATTTTTATAGAGGTGAGGTTTTCTGTTGCTTATTACTTTAATATTTATTTGAGACTTTCTATATAAGATAGAAAATTATTAATTTTTACAAATTTGCAAAGGTCAACTGGAAACATTTCTCTTGTTGTAAATCCTCCTCCAGTCATTGTCCAAATGTCAACTCTCAAAGTATTAAGTTCAATAGAATACAATCTATCTCTTATATTATTTTTACTTGAGAATATATTGATGTAAGAGAGTTTTAAATCTACATCATAGTAATATTCGCTGAATTTAGTTATTTTGTTAATATTTGTACTAATAACTTTTACTCTATTGGAAGAAATAAATTCAAATCCCCATAGCAACGAAGGACACAATAATTGATTATTGGTTAAGTCCTTATTTGTAATAGTTAAAGATGAGGATGAATAAAAAATTAAAAATATAAGAATAAATAATTTTTTTTTCATATAAAAAAAATGTGTATAAATATACTAATAAGTCATTAACAAATTTATTATTTTAATTAAAATATTTCTTAATTTAAAGTAAAATAATTAACATAGGAGTTTAATTATGATGAAAATTTCTTCAATTATTATAGTAGTACTAGGTTTGTTAATAGGTGCATACGCCTTAAACATCCCTGCATTTATGGCAGGTCAATACTTAATTCTTTCTGTAATTTTATTAGTTATTGGAGTTGGTTTATTTATTTATAGTAGAAAAAAAAAATAGAAAAGGAGAATTAATATATCATTTAAAAACTGGACAATGTAATGACAAGGACTCAGTTTTATCTTCTTTGAAAAAAAATTTAATGATTTTTAATCCTCAAACTGCAAACCTCAAGGGCAATGCATAAATACTAAAGTTAAGTTTTAAAAAATCAAGAATGTAGTGCGGCGTCTTTTGTTTTGTGCTTAAATCATTTAACTTAAAACATATCATTTTTATTTAAAATATTATTTTTTTAACTTTTCCCATTCAGCCATACCACCAGTAATATTCTTAACATTTTTAATACCCATGTCTTGCATTGTTTTAGTTGATAAAGTTCCTTGTCCACCCACACCACAAAATACAACATATTCTTTGCTGGGGTTTTCTTTGAAAAATTTATTTTCTAAAGGACTACCTTCTGCTAAATAAAATTCAAGGAACGCTCTATCCAAATGAATTGCATTTCCTATTGTTCCTTTAGCAAAACTTTCTTTATCCCTAACATCAATAAATTGTACATTTGGATCATTTAGCTTTTCATTAGCCTCTGACGCAGAAATATTTTCAATTTCATTTTTAACACTCATTAAATCTTCAAATTTTTTCATTTTTTCCTTACCTTATTAATATGGGTCGTTCTGTTGCCCCGTGTGTAAACTAAATTACCAGAATCCTTAGCTTTTTTATATAGTAAATGCATAAAAAATTAAGCTCAGTGTGCACACATAGGGCACCCACTTTAAAGGCAATTATGGTAATATAATTTCGATGAAAAAAGTTTTAGTGATCGTGGTTATGGGTTTGATGTGGATTATTCCAGTATCAGCAAATGAAAGATTTATTCCTTTAGAGCTTTTCACTGGTGGTGAAATAAGAGAAGATACAGAAATTAAATATACAAAAGCAAACAAAATATTTGGTGAAAAGAAAAGAAAAAAAATTGTTGGACCTGAGGATTGGAAAAATCCTCAAACTGGAGAAATAATAAAAGTTTATAAAAGAACAAGAGAAGGTCAAAGTGGATTAAAAACACAGTTATTTACAGTTACTAATGATGGACAGTGTATTGGAAGAGTTTGGGATAGTAGGCGCGGAGGAAGAGTAATAGAAAATGGATGTAAATTTCCTTTAGGGTTTTGGAAAGAAGGTGAGACTAGATCATTTAAAGGTTCTTCTGGCGGTAAGCCAAGAAAAATTGAATTAACAATTTTAAAATTAGGAAAAAAACCTAAAAGTAGTATTAAATTTAATTGGAAATTATACAATTTAAGTTCAGGCGAATTGATGGATGACAATGATTATACTTTTTCTCCTGGTAAGGCTATGACAAAGCTGAATGATAAAAAATTATAAAAATTGTTTCTAACTTTCTCTTTCTGACTGTGCACACAGCGTGCACAGATTATTTCTTCAGAGAAAAAACTGAGCAATAACAACAAGAACACGAAAGTTTAATGGGGCGTTCTGTTGCCCGGTGCCCCAAACCGCGCTAGCCTAGAAATTAGGCAGCGATAGCTAATCTATTATCGTTAGCGTTTATAAAAATAGCCCGATAACGGCGGAACAATGCCGAGCAAAGTCTTTATCTTTTAGTCAACGTCAAACCTATTTCGCCCCCATAGTTTTATGGTGGAGGCGCCGGGTACCGCCCCCGGGTCCGTATAACCTATTGCATAAAGCATTTATCGCTATAGTTGATAAATCAACATTTCTTTTATAAACCAAAGTTAACAATCAAGAAAGATTTGAATTATTAAATATGATTTTTCACTAAAAATTTGTTGTTAAGATTAGGTTTTAGTGAAATAAGATTTTACTGATGATTAAAGCAATAATGGCAGTGGATGATAATGGAGGTATCAGCAAAGGCGTAAGTATGCCTTGGCCAAAGAATTCTAAAGACTTACAATGGTTTAAAAAAAACACTTTAAATCAGGTTATTGTAATGGGAAGTAAAACCTGGGAAGATCCTTTTATGTCAACACCGTTAAAAGATAGAGAAAATATTCTTATAACCACTAAAGACAATTCATTTTATCCAGGAGCAAATGCATATATAAAAGGCAATATTGTAGATGAAATTCTTAAATTAGAAAAAAAATATTCAAATAAAGACATTTATGTAATTGGAGGTCCAGAAATTGTTAAGCAAACATTTGATTTGTTTAAAGAGTTTTACTTAACAAGAATCTACGGTAATTTTGAATGTGATAAATTTATTGATATAAAAAAAATTAGCAATACAATGAAATTAATTGAAAAAATTGATTGTGATGACACTTGCCACTTTGAAATTTGGAAAAAATGAAAAATTATTTAACAGCTTTAGAATATTGTTTTGAAAATGGGGATTTTGTTAAAAGTCGTGCAGGTAATGTAAAAAAAGCATTTGGATATCAAATGCGATTTAATTTAGAAGATGGATTTCCCGCAATTACAACTAAGAAGCTTGCATGGAAAGCAGTTGTATCAGAGTTATTGTGGTTTTTAGAAGGATCAAATGATGAGAGAAGGCTTGCTGAAATTCAATATGAAGACACAAAAGCAAATTTAAAAGATAAAAAGACTATTTGGACTCAAAATGCAAATGCTGATTATTGGAAAAATAAATCAAAATTTAAAGGTGATGTTGGAAGAATATATGGAGTACAATGGAGAAACTTTAATGGAGTTGATCAAATTGTAAATTTGATAGAGGGTTTAAAGCAAAATCCTAATAGCAGGAGACATATCCTAACTGCTTGGAATCCTGCCGAGTTAGACGAAATGTCTCTTCCTCCATGCCACGCTTTTTCACAGTTTTATATTTCTAATAACAAACTTAGTTGTCAATTATATCAACGTTCCTGTGATATGTTTTTAGGAGTTCCATTTAACATAGCTAGTTACAGTCTTTTAATTCATATTCTTGCCAAAGAATGCGGATACCAAGTTGGGGAATTTATTCTTTCTCTAGGAGATTTCCATATATATGAAGAACATTTTGATCAAGTAAAAATTCAATTAACAAGAGAGCCAAAGACACATCCAAGCTTACAATTTGAACAAAAAAAAATTAATGAATACAAGACTTCAGATTTTGAATTAATTAATTATGAACACCATCCTAAAATTGTGGCACCAATGAATGTTTAGAATTAAAATATTGATTTAGCTATTTCTAAATATTGTTTTGCAATATCACCATCTGGTCTATCAATACAAGCAGGTCTACCTTCATCTGATTGAATTCTTAACTCTTTATCAATAGGAAGTGCACCAAGAAAAGGTATTTTAAATTTTTCTGCTTCTTTTTTTGCTCCGTTATTAGCAAAAATAAAATGTTTTTCGTTACAGTTATCGCATATAAAATAACTCATATTTTCAACTAATCCTAATATTGGCACATTGACTTTCTTAAACATATTTATACCTTTGCGAGCATCGGTCAGAGCAACATCTTGAGGAGTTGATATAATTATAGATCCTGATAATTTTGAATTTTGCGCAAGAGTTATTTGTGCATCACCTGTCCCTGGTGGAAGATCAATAATAAGATAGTCTAATTGACCCCACTCAGCACCGTTAAACATTTGTTCTAATGCCTTCATTATCATTGGACCTCGCCAAATAGTTGGCGTTTCTTCACTTACAAGAAAACCAATAGACATGCATTTAATTCCATAACTCTCTAAAGGAACTAATTTTTTATTTTGATTTATTTCAGGTTTGCCTGAAATACCCATCATTCTTGGAACACTTGGTCCGTAAATATCAGCATCTAGAATACCAACTTTTTTTCCTAATTCACTCATTGCTACAGCTAAATTAACTGCAAAAGTTGATTTTCCTACTCCCCCTTTACCACTTGCAACAGCAATTATATCTTTTACATCTATTTGAAATCTATTCTTACTTTTTTTTGAGCTAGTTTCTTGATTTTCTGCTGTAAGGGCTACATTAATAGATAGAATTCCTTCTAACTTGACCAATTCATCTTTAAATATAACTGCTAACTTTTGATAGTCTTCTAAATATTGTTTAGTAACTGATAGGATTATATTAACATTGCCGTCATTTTCAACTAATTGGATATTTGAATTTTTTTGATCTAGAGCATTATTGTTCGCGGGATCTTTATAATTTTTTGTAAATTCAAAGATTGATTGCAAAATTTTATCAGACATACTTGATTTTTTAATTTTTACCCAAATATAACTTAGTAATTAGTTTAAAAAATGATAGTAGAATATTTCATTTTACCAAATATTATATGAATTTGAATAAAAATAACAACGATAATAATCCTTGGGGTTCAGGGGGAAACAGTAATAACCCTTGGGGCGGTGGCGGATCTAATAATAATATGGATTTTGAAGATTCCATTAAAAAAGCTCGCGATAAATTTGGAAAGTTTAAAATTGGTGGACCAAGAAATATTTCACTTTTAATTTTAATTGGATTTTTAATATGGCTAGCTACTGGCTTCTATA
This sequence comes from uncultured Alphaproteobacteria bacterium, assembly GCA_902567135.1. GTDB lineage: Bacteria > Pseudomonadota > Alphaproteobacteria > HIMB59 > CACPNW01. Next base: position 43,545 of record CACFLO010000003.1, read on the forward strand.
GGGTTGAGCCAGATGAACAAGGTGTTGAACTACTATTTGGAAAATGGAATAATAAAACAACTGAACCTGGTCTTCATTATTTTTTTCCTACTCCAATAGGACAAACAATTACTCCAAAAGTTGAAGTTATTAGAAAAATTAATGTTGGTTTCAGAAGTGCAAGTGATTTGGGATTCTCATCTAATACAAATGCTGAAAGAAAAGTGAATGAAGAAAGTTTGATGTTAACAGGCGATCAAAACATAGCAGATGTTGCTTTTACTGTTTTATATAGAATAAAAGATGCTGGAAACTTTCTTTTCAAATTAAGAAATCCTGAGCTTACTGTTAAAGATATGGCTGAAAGTGTAGTAAGAGAGGTAGTAGGTCAAAGAGATCTACAATTCCTTTTAACAGAAGGTAGACAGGAAGTAGAGCAAGTTGTTCGAAATGGACTCCAAGATGTTCTTGATAGCTATGAAAGTGGAATACTAATACAATCGGTTCAATTGCAGAGTGTTGAACCTCCCTCTCAAGTCATTGATGCTTTTGATGAAGTTCAAAGAGCTCGTCAGGATAAAGAAAGATTAGTTAACGAAGCTAACTCATACCTTAACAGGATTGTACCTAATGCTCGTGGTGAAGCTGCAAAATTAGTTGAAAGTGCAAAAGCTTACAAAGAGCAGGTTGTTAAACAAGCTGAGGGTGTAGCCCAAAATTTCATAGATGTTTATAATAGTTATAAAAACGCAAAAGAAGTAACAAGAAGAAGAATATACCTTGAAACTTTAAGAGAAGTTTTAGAAGGAAAAAATAAAATTATTTTAGATGATGCTGGAGGGCAGGGTGTAGTTCCATACCTCCCATTAAACGAATTAAAAAAAGGGAACAGTAACTAATGAAATTTACTCCTAGAAATATTATAATTATCCTTTTATTGTTTATTGGTTTTCTTACATTTACTGGTGCATTTTTTATTGTAAATGAAACAAAACAGGCAATAGTTTTACAGTTTGGTGATCCTAGAAAAGTAATAACAAAGCCAGGATTACAATTTAAGATTCCATTTATTCAAGATGCAGTATTTTTAGACTCAAGATTACTTAATCTTGATCCACAACCTGAAGAAATGATTTTATCAGATCAAAAAAGAATTATTGTTGATTCATTCGCTAGATACAGAATTGTTAATCCTCTTAAATTCTTTCAAACTGTTAGGAATGAAGCAACATTTTCTGACAGATTTGGGAGAATTATTAATGCATCTGTTAGGGGTGTAATTGCACAATATTCTTTGACTTCTCTTTTAAGTGATGAAAGAATTAACATCATGAACGAAATTCAAGAGCAAATTTTATCAAATGAAGAATCTTTTGGAGTTGAAATTATTGATATAAGAATTGGAAGAACAGATTTAACTGAACAGGTCTCTAATAACGTTTACCAGCGAATGAGATCTGAAAGAGAAAAAGAAGCAAATCTTTTAAGGGCAGAGGGTGAAGAATTATCTAAAGAAATTGTTGCATCTGCAGATAGACAGCAAACTGTTATTATAGCTGAAGCAGAAAGAACTTCCTCAATTCTACGAGGGGAAGGTGATGCTAATAAAAATAAAATCCTAGCAGATGCTTATAGCCTTGATGAAGAATTTTTTGATTTTTTAAGAACTATGCAAGCTTGTAGGGATACATTTGGTGATACAGACATGTCAATGGTAATTGCCCCAGGACAAGTTTGTGAAAAGTTTTTTGGAGAAATTGAAATAGAAAACTAATGTTGAAGTTACTCTTATTGGGTATTGGCTTACTTCTTTTCTTTGAAGGTTTACTATATTTTTTTCTAGCAAGTAATTTAAAACTTTTATTTGAACAATTATCCAAGGTTGATCCACAAAAAATAAAGACTATATCTTTATTGATGCTAATACTTGGTACATGCCTTATTTATTTCACTTTTAGATTTTATGGGGATCTTTAATGAGTAAAATACTATCTAGTCTTTTTATTTTATTTATCATAACATTTTCAAATTTATCGCAGTCTCATCCAAGTAGTTTTGCTGATTTGGTAGAAAATCTCTCACCTGCAGTAGTAAGTATTGCTTCTACAACAATTGTTCAAAATAATAATTCACAAAACCAAATGCCTCAATTTCCTGAAGGATCACCATTTGATGAGTTTTTCAAAGATTACTTTGAAAATGAAAGAAGAAATTCACCATCACAAAGACCTATAACAGGTCTTGGCTCTGGTTTTATAATTAGTAAAGACGGCATTATAGTAACAAATAATCACGTAATTGAGGGAGCGGATGAAATAACAGTTATACTGTCAAATCAAAAAGAATTTACCGCAGAATTATTAGGAAGAGATCCCAAAGCAGATTTAGCAGTTTTAAAAATAGATCCTGGTACAACTATACTTACAGCTGTTGAATGGGGTGACTCTGAATCTATGAGAGTTGGAGATTGGTCAATTGCAATAGGCAACCCTCTCAATTTAGGAGGTACTGTTACAGCAGGTATTATCTCAGCAATTTCAAGGGACTTAAGAGGTAGTGGTCCCTATGTAAAATTTTTACAAACTGATGCTTCTATAAATAGAGGAAATTCAGGAGGACCTCTTTTTAATATTGAAGGTAAGGTTATTGGCATCAATACGGCAATAATTTCACAGACTGGAGGTAGCATCGGTTTAGGTTTTGCAATACCTTCGAATAGCGCCAAAAAAATAGTTCAACAACTTAAAGATTTTGGAAGAACAAAAAGAGGCTGGTTAGGAGTGCAAATTCAACCAGTTTCTCAAGATTTTGCAGAAAGCTTAGGTCTTGAAAATGAAAAAGGGGCATTTGTTTCAAATGTAAATCCTAAAGGACCATCAAAGAAAGCAGGCATAGAAGCTGGCGATGTAATATTAAAGTTTAATGACATTGAAATTATCAAAATGACAGATTTACCCAGAGTTGTAGCAGAGGCTGATGTAGGATCATTAGCTAAGGTTGAAGTTTGGCGTAAAAATAGAAGAATTATTATTCAAGTTGAGTTAGGTGAATTGCCTGAACAAACTTATGTTAAAGATAATTCACAAAAAAAAGAAAATAAATCAAAAGAAAAAATAATCACATCTTTAGGTATAGCAGTTATTGATAGTAACGATTCTAAAGGTGTTTTGGTAAGCAAAGTAGATAATGATGACATCAGATTGCAAGAAGGTGATATTATATTAGAAGTTAATCGAGAATTAATAGATTCATCAATATCTTTTATTTCCATTATTGAAAAATATAAAAAGACTGGGAGATCATCTCTTTTATTAAAAATTCAAAGAGAAGATGAAACAAGCTGGATAACAATTAAATTTATTTCTAATTGATAAAAACTATATACTTGATAGCTGGTCCAACCGCTTCTGGTAAATCTCAATTTTCAATTGATTTAGCAAAAAAAATAAATGGTGTTGTAATAAATTCTGACAGTATGCAGGTTTATAAAAATTTAAAGATACTTACAGCGCGACCAAATAAAAAAGAAATGCAAAATATAAAACACTATTTGTATGGTTACGTTAATGGGGTAGAGAGATACAATGTTGAAAAGTGGTGCAATGATGCTGCTAAAATTATTAACAAAACTTTTGAAAGAAATTCAAATCCAATATTAGTTGGGGGTACAGGTTTGTATATTCATACATTAATTAATGGTTTAATTGATATTCCAGCAATCCCTGAAAGTATTAAAAATAAATCAGAAAAAATAATTAAGGAATTTGGTAAAGATTTTTTAATAACTCAAATAAAAAAATTTGATCCCAGATCCCTTAAAGAAGTAAATTCTAATGATACTGTAAGATTAAGAAGGATCTGGGAAGTATACGAGTCAACAGGTAAAAAATTTAGTGAATGGAAATTAAATGAAAATAAAAAATTTATAGAAAATTTAGATTTTAAAATAATTTTATTTTTGCCAAATAGAGAAAAAAATTATCAAATTGTTAATTCTCGATTTATAAAAATGATTAATGACGGAGCGATTGAAGAAGTTAAAAATTTATTAGATCTTAATCTAAATGATTCACTACCTGTAATGAGAGCTCATGGTGTTCCAGAAATAATAAAATTTTTAAGAAATGAAATTAGTTTAGAGGAGTGTATTAGCAAAGGACAACAGGTTACGAGGAACTATGTAAAAAGGCAACATACCTGGTGGAATTCGACAAATTTAGATATTTTTCACCAATTTGATAAATTTCCTATCGAAATTGATATTAATTCTATTAAATTTGACTGATTTTAAACTAAATTATTGATTTTATTTTATCCACAGCCTATGAGATCTTGGCAATGAAACAAGAAATGACAGGGGCAGAAATTGTATTACAATCACTTGTAGATCAAGGAGTTGAGGTAGTATTTGGTTATCCTGGTGGTGCCGTTTTACCAATATATGATACCTTATTTAAACAAAATTCTATTAAACATGTTTTAGTCCGCCAAGAAGGTGGAGCAATTCATGCGGCTGAAGGATATGCACGCTCAACAGGTAAAGTTGGTGTAGTATTAGTTACATCTGGTCCAGGGGCAACAAATGTAGTCACAGGCTTAACAGATGCTATGATGGATAGTATTCCAATTGTTTGTATTACTGGTCAAGTACCTCAGCATTTAATTGGAAGTGATGCATTTCAAGAATGTGACACTACAGGAATTACTAGACCTTGCACTAAACATAATTATTTAGTTAAAGATCCAAATAAATTATCACCTGTTTTTCATGAAGCTTTTACAATAGCTAAAGATGGAAGACCAGGTCCTGTTTTAATTGACATTCCAAAAGATGTTCAGTTTGCAAAAGGAAACTATACACAAAAAGAAAAAATAATAATTCCATCACATAGATTATTTGAACCAGAGATTTTCAAGAATGATGAAAAAATTAATGAAGTTGTTAATTTAATATCAAAAGCAAAAAAACCTATTTTTTATATAGGTGGTGGATGCATTAACTCTGGACCAAAAGCTTCAGAGCTAGTTTCACAATTTGTCGAAACGACAGGAGCACCAGCTACCATGACTTTAATGGGCTTAGGTGTTCTTGGATCCTCTCATTCCAACTCGCTAGGAATGCTGGGGATGCACGGTATGTATGAAGCTAATATGGCGATGCATGAATGTGATTTATTAATTAACATTGGAGCACGTTTTGATGATAGGGTAACAGGAAGGCTTGATGCATTCTCTCCAAATTCTAAAAAAATTCATATTGATATTGATGAGAGTAATATTAATAAAACAATAAAAGTTGATGTGCCAGTTGTTGGTGATGTTACAAGTATTTTAAAGAGAATTTTAAAGGTTTGGAAAGAAAATAATTTAAAAACAAATCAATCTGATCTGAAATTATGGTGGGATAAAATTAATAATTGGAAAAAAATAGATTGCTTGCATTTTACAAATAATGAAAAAGAAATAAAACCACAGTATGCTATCCAACGATTATATGAATTAACTAAAGATAAGAAAACATTTATCACTACAGAAGTTGGTCAACATCAAATGTGGGCTGCTCAGTATTATAAATTTGAAAAACCAAATAGATGGCTCACCTCAGGTGGATTGGGAACAATGGGATATGGTTTTCCAGCAGCTATTGGAGCACAAGTAGCTAATCCAGACGCATTGGTCATTGATGTAGCTGGTGATGCATCAATTCTTATGAATATTCAAGAAATGAGCACAGCTGTACAATATAGATTACCTGTAAAAATTTTTATTCTTAACAATGAATATATGGGCATGGTAAGACAATGGCAGGAGCTTTTACATGGAGGTAGATATTCAGAAAGTTATACGGACAGTCTGCCAGATTTTGTTAAATTAGCAGAGAGTTATAAAGCCATTGGTCTTAGAGCAAAAAAACCTAAAGAGCTTGATGGTGTTATTAATGAAATGATTAATACAGATAAAACGGTTATTGCTGATATCTGGGTAAGTAAAGAGGAAAATTGCTTCCCAATGATTCAGAGTGGTTCTGCTCATAATGAGATGGTTCTTAGTAAGGATCAAAAACAGGATAAACACTCAGCTGAGAAAGGTAAAATTTTAGTATAATGAATAAGTCTGTATACGATAGCCCTGAGACTACTGCTGTATCAAGAAGACATATTCTAACAGTGCTTGTTGATAATGAACCAGGTGTTCTTGCAAGAGTGATTGGAATGTTTTCTGGGAGAGGATATAACATAGAAAGCTTAAATGTTGCTGAAGTTAGTAATGATGAGCATCTATCAAGAATTACGATTGTTACTGAAGGGACGTCAGAAGTAGTTAGTCAAATAGAAAAACAACTTTTGCGAATTGTACCTGTCCATAGTGTTTCCAATTTAGATGAAGAAGGAAGTTCAGTTGAAGCGGAAGTAGCTTTGGTTAATATTGATCTTAATGATTCGAATAAAAAGAAAATTTATGAAGTATGTGATTTCTACCGAGCGAGAAGAATAGAAAATGAAAATAATTATGTAATTTTTGAAATTGCAGGGGCTTCAGAGAGAATTAATCGATTTATAAAAGACGTAAATCAAATTACTAAAATTGAAATTGTCAGGAGTGGTCCAGTAGCAATATCAACCTATAAGAATACTAAGGAGGAATAATGAGAGTATATTATGATAGAGATGCAGATCTTAATTTAATAAAAAATAAAAAAATAGCAATTGTAGGCTATGGCAGTCAAGGTCATGCTCATGCGATGAACCTCAGAGATTCCGGCATTGAAAAAGTATCTATTGCACTTCGAGAAGACTCAGCAACAAGAGAAAAGGCTAAAAATGCAAATTTTGAAGTTATGACTCCTACTGAAGCAGCTGATTGGGCTGATATAATTATGATGTTAACTCCTGATGAACTTCAATCAGATATTTATAATAACGAAATTGCAACTAATATTAAAGAAGGTACAGCACTTGCTTTTGCGCACGGTTTAAACATTCATTTTGATTTGATACAACCAGCAGAAGGTATTGATGTAATTATGATTGCACCAAAAGGACCAGGTCATACTGTTCGTGCTGAATATGAAAGAGGAGCAGGAGTACCTTGTCTTGTTGCTGTTGATAAAAATCCATCAGGAAATGCTTTAGATATTGCTATTGCATATGCCTCAGGTGTTGGTGGTGGAAGGGCTGGTATAATTGAAACAACTTTTAAAGAAGAGTGTGAGACTGATTTATTTGGAGAGCAATCTGTATTGTGTGGAGGGTTGACTCATTTAATTACAGCAGGTTATGAAACTCTTGTTGAGGCTGGATATGCCCCTGAAATGGCATATTTTGAATGTCTTCATGAAGTTAAACTAATCGTTGATCTTTTATACGAAGGCGGGATGGCTAATATGCGTTATTCAATTTCGAACACTGCTGAATATGGAGATTATTCCAGAGGTCCTAGATTGATTACGGATGAAACAAAAAAAGAAATGAAAAAAATTCTTGCAGAAATTCAATCAGGTCAATTTACTAAAGAATGGATGGATGAACATAAAAGTGGTCAAACAAAATTTAAGTTAATGAGAAAGCAACAAGCTGAGCATTCAATTGAGGCTGTGGGAGAAAAGCTCAGAACTTTAATGCCATGGATTGCAGAAGGAAAAATGGTTGATAAATCTAAAAACTAGATGAAAGTTTTTTTATAGGTTTTTTAATGTATAATAGAAAAGAATGACTGAGAAAATTTATATATTTGATACAACATTAAGAGATGGTGAGCAATCACCAGGAGCATCTATGAATTTAGATGAGAAGCTGCAAATTGCTGAAGTTTTAGATTCCATGAAAGTGGATATTATTGAAGCTGGATTCCCTATTGCATCAAATGGAGACTTTGAAGCAGTTAGAGAAGTAAGTAAACAAGTTAAAAATTCAACAATAGCTGGTCTAGCAAGAGCTAGTTTGAAAGATATTGATAGAGCTTGGGAAGCTGTCCAGCATGCAAAATCACCTCGAATACATACTTTTATTGCAACTAGTCCACTTCATATGAAGTATAAACTTAAAAAAACTGAAGCAGAAGTATTGGAAGCAATTAATCATACTGTATCTCATGCAAGAAATTTATGTGAAAATATTGAGTGGAGTTGTGAAGATGGTGGTAGATCAGAATTAGAATTTCTTTATAAATGCATTGAACTTGCAATTAATTGTGGTGCATCCACAATTAATATTCCAGATACTGTAGGATATACTTTGCCAGAAGAGTTTGGTAAAATTTTTAAAAATGTAAAAAATAATGTGCCAAATATAGACAAGGCAATTTTATCAACTCATACTCATAATGATCTTGGGTTAGCTACAGCAAATAATGTAGCTGCTATTAAAGAAGGTGCAAGGCAAGTTGAATGTACAATAAACGGTATGGGAGAAAGAGCAGGTAATTCATCTCTGGAAGAAATAGTTATGACTTTAAAAGTAAAAAAAGATTTGATGCCTTATCATACAAATATAAAAACTGATCTTATTATGAAAGCATCTAGATTAGTTTCTTCAATTACTGGATTTCCTGTACAGCCAAATAAAGCAATTGTGGGAGCTAATGCTTTTGCCCATGAAGCTGGTATTCATCAAGACGGAATGCTTAAACATGCTGGTACATATGAAATTATGACTCCTGAGTCTATTGGACTAAATAAATCTTCATTAGTATTAGGAAAACATTCAGGAAAGCATGCTTTTTCAGAAAAATTAAAAGAATTAGGCTATGAACCTGGAGATAATGCATTAATGGAATTGTTTGGAAGGTTTAAAGATTTAGCTGATAAGAAAAAAGAAATTTTTGAAGAGGATCTTATTGCCCTAGCAGAGGATCGCTCAGCATCTTATGATGAACACATAAAATTTGTATCCTTAGATGTTAATGCGGGTTCTGTAAAAAAACATGAAGCAAACTTAAAAATAGAAATGGATGAAGAAGTAAAATTTATTAAAGATTTTGGTAATGGTCCTGTCGATGCTACATTTAATGCAATAAAAAAACTTACCTCCACTAATTTTAAATTAAAGCTTTATCAAGTTAATGCTATTACCGCAGGTACTGATGCCCAAGGAGAGGTAACAGTTCGTTTAGAGGATGATGATTTATCTTCTCAGGCTAAAGGAAGTGATCCTGATATTATTGTTGCATCTGCTAAAGCTTATATAAGTGCATTAAATAGATTATTATTTAAAAAAACTAAATCAATTGTAAAAAAATCTGCAGAAATCAAAATAGAAGGAGTGTAGGAGAGTATGGTTATAGATAAATTTTTTAGTATCTTCTCAAAAGATATGGCAATAGATCTTGGAACAGCCAATACTCTTGTCTATGTTAAGGGAGAAGGTGTTGTTTTAAATGAACCTTCTGTTGTAGCAACAATTGAAGAACAAGGAAGAACGCAAGTATTAGCAGTAGGTAATGAAGCAAAACAGATGTTAGGTAGAACGCCTGGTAAAATTAAAGCTATTAGACCTATGAAAGATGGTGTTATTGCTGATTTTGAAGTTGCTGAACAAATGATTAAAAGTTTTATTCAAAAAGTACATAAAGGCAGAACTCTATCTAACCCTCAGATTGTTATATGTGTTCCAACTGGTGCAACTAATGTTGAGAGAAGAGCGATAAGAGAATCTGCAGATGCTGCAGGTGCAAGAAGAGTTTTTTTAATTGATGAACCTGTTGCCGCTGCAATCGGAGCAGGTCTTCCTGTTGCAGAAGCTACTGGATCTATGATTGTTGATATTGGGGGTGGAACTACAGAGGTTGCCGTCCTATCTCTTGGAGGTGTTGTACATGCTACATCAGTTAAATCTGCAGGAGATAAATTTGATGAAGCGATAACTGAATACATGCGATCAACACATAAATTAGCTATTGGTGAAACAACTGCAGAAAGAATGAAAAAAGAAATAGGTTCTGCCTCTCCACCAGATGATGGTGATGGATTATCAATGAATGTAAAAGGGAGAGATTTAATAACAGGTTTACCTAAAGAAATTTCAATTTCTCAACGACAAATATCAGAAGCTCTAGCTGAACCTGTGGCACAAATTATTGATACAATTAAAAGAGCTCTTGAGCAAACACCTCCCGAACTTTCAGCAGATATAGTAGAGAGAGGTATTATGATGACAGGTGGAGGCTCTTTACTTGGTAATTTAGATAAAGTTTTGAGAAGATCGACTAGCTTACCTATTTCAATTGCTGAAGACCCACTTTTATGTGTAGTTATGGGGACAGGCAAAGCATTGGAAGAAAAATCAAAACTTAGTGATGTCTTTGCTTCTGATTAAGCTTTATGGCACTATCTTTTAAAGTTAAAGCAATATCTCGAAAAAGATTTATAAAAAATATATTCCTATCTTTTATTTTTTTATCGTCTTTTCTTTTAATTTTATTTTCCAAATCCGATTATTTTTTCATTAATAAATTTAAATCAATATCAAATACTTATCTTCATCCAATTACTTCTTTTGTTACAACACCTTTAAAAGTTGCCTCTAATTTACAAACTCAATTTTATGAATTTAGAAATTTAAAAGTGGAAAACAAGATTCTTAAAGAAGAAATTATGCGCCTAAAAAAATGGCAAGCCTTAGCTATTCATAATAGTGCTGAAAATAGAGTGTTAAAAAAACTCCTTAACGCTACTAATAATAACTTATCTTTAGTAAAAACAGCGTCTATTTTGACGAGAAATGACTTTATGTATAGTAAAATGGTTAAAATTAATGCTGGACTAAAAGATGGCGTTATAAAAGAAATGGCTGTTATAAACCACAGAGGCCTTGTTGGAAGAACAGTAGATACCTCAATCAATAATTCAAAGGTATTATTATTAACAGACCCTAACTCTTCGATTTCGATTAAAACAATTTCTAATGAAAATCATTCTCTTGTTAGAGGCGCTGATGATGGTGTACATTTAGTAAGCGCCTTTATCAAAGATGAGAAAATGCCAAAAGTCGGTGATTTAGTTGTTACAAGTGGAAGTGCACAAATTTTTCCTGCTGATATTTTAGTTGGTAAAATTGTAAAGATTATAAAAAATAATTTTTATGTTTTACCTTTTGTTAACTTTAAAAACATTGACTATGTGCAAGTTGTTGAAACTAAATAATGTTATCAAAGCTACTTAGTAGTCAAATAATCATTTATCATTGTATTCTATTTTTTTCTTTCTCCTTAAGTGTAAATTATTTTGTTGATTTAGAGATTGTAAATTATCTAGCTTATGTTTGTTTTCATTTGACTTTAATTTATTTATTTTTTTATTTTTTTCATTTTTCTCATATTTTTGTAACATTTTTATATGCTATTTTTTTTGATATTTTTTTAGTTGATAGTATTTCACCTCACTTAATTACATTTTTAGCATTTGTTGTATTATTTTATTTTACAAAAAAATATTTATTAAATTTATCTTCAAGTAATGTTTCTTATATTATTTTTATTTTAACACTTACAATGTTTATTTCAGAAGCGTTGATTGCTAATTTACAATTTAATTATCCAATAAATTTTGAAAATTTTTTATGGATATTTATTACATTTATTATTATTTTTTATCCTACTTTAGTGGTATTTTCTAAAATAGATAAATTGTAATGTTTTATTCAGAGCAAAAAAAACAAATTACTACATACAATCGACGTACATTTTTTTTATTTTTATTAAAACTTTCTTTATTTACTGCTGTAGGTTGGCGTATATATAATATACAAATATTAGACTCATCTAAATATGAAACTTTATCTAAAAAAAATCAAATAGATCTTGAAATAATTTTTCCTTTAAGAGGTAAAATTTTTGATAGAAATAATATATTAATAGCCGATAATGAAAAAGTATATGATGTTTATTTAATTCCTGAAAACACAAAATCTATAAACAATACATTGAATTCATTATCTAAATTTATTGATATTGATTTTGCAAAAAGAAGAAAAATTATACAATTAACTTCTAAGGTAAAAAAATTTGAAAAAATTAAAATATTTGAAAATATTTCATGGTCAATTTTAGAAAAAATTGAAACTAATAAATATAATCTAGAAGGAATATTTATAGCTGAAGACCATTTAAGGATTTATCCATATAAAGAAGTATTTTCCCATTTATTAGGCTATATTAGTAAACCCAATCAACAAGAGCTATCCTTGCCCTTTATTTCAAAAATGCCTAATCTTGATATAGGAAAAGAAGGATTGGAAAAATCCTTTAATCCATTACTTGTAGGCAAAGCTGGACAAAGAGAAATTGAAGTAAATTCTACAGGAAGAGTAATAAGAGAAATTTCAAAAGTTGATAGTATACAAGGAAAAGAACTGCATTTATCTTTAGATTCACGCATACAGGAATACGCAGTAAATTTACTTCAATCTTACAGAGCTGGGTCTATTAATGTAATTAATATCAAGAATGGTGAAATTTTGTGTATGGCTTCTACACCAACATACGATCCTAATAAAATAATCAAAAAACCTAATAAGGAATATTGGGATAGTATCTTATCAAACTCTTTATCACCACTAACCAATAGAAGTCTTCAAGGTCTATACTCTCCAGGATCTACTTTTAAAATGATTGTAGCAATAGCTGCGCTTAAATACGGAGTTATTAGTTCTGAATCAACACACTCATGTAGTGGCAAAATCGAATTTGGCGATAGATTATACCATTGCTGGAAAACAAATGGTCATGGTAAAATGAATGTTACAAATGCAATTACGCAATCTTGCGATGTATTTTTTTATGAAGTATCAAAAAAATTAGGAATAGATAAAATTGCAAAAGTTGCTGAAGATTTTGGTTTAGGTCAGATCTTTGATATTTCGATGCCTAATCAAAAAAAAGGAATAATTCCATCAAAAAAATGGAAAAAAACTACGTTAGGTGAAAGTTGGTATGCTGGAGAAACATTAATTTCAGGTATAGGACAAGGGTTTGTTTTAACAAGTCCTTTTCAACTTGCTGTAATGACATCCATTATTGCATCTGATGGTAAAATAGTAGAACCAACAATACTTAAAAGTAAGAATATAAATTTTAAAACTAATTCCAAATACTCAGATGAAATCAAAATAGTTAAAAAAGCCATGTTCAATGTAGTTAATGTAAATAAAGGCACTGCTTTTAAATCACGATTACAGGATGTTAAATTTTCTGGGAAAACAGGAACATCGCAAGTACGAAGTATTTCTTTATCAGAGAGAGAAAGTGATGAGTTTAGAAAAAAAAAGCAAGAATGGAAAAACAGAGATCACGCTCTATTCGTTGGCTATATACCATATGACGATCCACAATATGCTATTTCTGTAATAATCGAACATGGTGGCTCAGGTGCTTCTACTGCTGCCCCAATTGCAAAACAGGTTTTTAACTATATTCACAAATTAAATTTATGATATTCCAAAAATTAAAAAATTTAAATTACTTACTTATTTTTTTGCTTATACTTTTATCTTTTATAGGGGCCGCAGGTCTGTATTCTGCTGCTGATGGATCTTATCAGCCATGGGCATCTAGACATTTAATTAGGTTTTATGTTTTCCTTCTAATTGCTATAGTTATAAGTACTATTGATATAAAATTAATTTATAAATATTGTTATCTTTTATTTATAATCAGTTTATTATTACTTATTTCTGTTGAGGTAATTGGAGTACTTGGTAAAGGGGCTACGAGATGGATTCGAATATTTGGTTTAAGCATTCAACCATCTGAAATTGTTAAGATAACAATTATTTTAGCATTGGCTAAATTTTATAATGATATAAAATTTGAAAATGTTAAAAAAATAAGCTACTTATTTTTTCCATTCTTAATATTAATCATCCCCTTTATTTTTGTTGTAATACAACCTGATTTAGGAACTTCACTTAGTATAATTATGCTTGGTATTTTCATTCTTTTTATTGTTGGAATAAGGTTATGGAAATTTATACTTGGTTTTATAGCTACTATTATTTCTATACCTATCCTTTTACAGTTTATTAAACCTTATCAAAGAGAACGTATAATTTCATTTCTAAACCCTGAATCAGATCCTCTTGGCCAAGGGTATCAATTAATTCAATCAAAAATTGCTCTTGGTTCAGGAGGAGCATCTGGAAAAGGTTTTATGCAAGGAACTCAATCATATCTTGAATATCTTCCAGAAAAACAAACAGATTTTATCTTTACTCTTATAGGAGAGGAGTTTGGGTTTCTTGGAACAATATTTATCATTTGCCTATTTATTTTGTTAATAGCTGTTTGTTACTTTATTAGTATAAAATGTTTTCATTCCTTTGGAAAGATTCTAGCTTTAGGAGTAGCATCAAATATTTTTATTTATGTTTTTATGAATGTTGCTATGGTTTCAGGTCTAATGCCTGTAGTAGGTATTCCTTTACCTCTTATTTCTTATGGTGGATCTGTTATGTTATCAATAATGATATCAATGGGGTTAGTGTTAAATGTTGATCTGAATTATAATTTAAAAAAAATTAAATAATGCTTAAAATAAAAAATCTAAATAAAAGTTTCGGTGGTTTAAAAGCTGTAAATAATGTTAATCTTGAAGTAAAAAAAAACTCTATTACAGGATTAATTGGACCAAATGGAGCAGGTAAAACTACATTATTTAATACAATTGCTGGTGTCTATGAGCCTGAAAATGGTGAGATCTATCTTGAGGATAAAAATATTGCTAGATTGAAACCTCATGAATTATTCAATATGGGAGTTTTGAGAACTTTTCAAATTGCTCACGAGTTTTCATCTTTGACAGTTTTAGAAAACTTAATGATGGTTCCAGGTAACCAACGAGGAGAAAAATTAATTTATGCATTATTTGGCGATCAAGCTGTTAGACGACAAGAAGAAGAAATTCGAGCTAAAGCAATTGAGGTTATAGAATTTCTAAACTTGAAACATCTTACACAAGAAATAGCTGGAAATTTATCTGGAGGTCAAAAAAAATTATTGGAACTTGGTAGGACAATGATGGTTGAAGCAAATTTAGTTTTATTAGATGAAGTCGGAGCAGGAGTAAACAGAACTCTTTTAAATGAAATTTCTGATGCAATAATAAGGTTAAATAAAGAACGAAATTATACTTTTTTTGTAATTGAGCATGATATGGATTTAATAGAAAAAATTTGTGATCCAGTAATAGTTATGGCGGAGGGAGGTGTGCTGTTTGAGGGAAAATTTTCTCAAGTAAAGTCAAATGAAGAAGTAATAGAAGCATATTTAGGTAGAGGTTTAAAAAATAAAAAATAATGATTAGTTTAGTTGGTAATAATTTAACAGCAGGGTACGGTGGTGTTGATATAATTAAAAATATTACTTTAGAAGTTAAGCAAGGAGAAATCGCTGTCATTGTTGGACCTAATGGAGCTGGAAAATCAACAGCAATGAAAGCTTTATTAGGAATGCTTAAATTAACGGATGGATCAGTGAGTTTTGCAAAAGATGATATAACTTTGATGCTTCCTCAAGACCGTGTTAATTTAGGGATAGCTTTTGTCCCGCAGACGAATAATGTTTTTACAGGAATGACTGTCGAAGAAAATTTAGAGATGGGCGGATTTATAAGATCTGATGATATCCATCATACTATTGAAGATATTTACAATCTTTTTCCCGTACTAAAAGAAAAGAGAAATCAAAATGCGGGCGAATTATCAGGTGGTCAACGTCAACAAGTTGCTTTTGGAAGAGCCTTAATGACAAAACCAAAAATTTTAATGCTAGATGAACCAACTGCTGGCGTATCACCCATTGTGATGGATGAGCTTTTTGCACGAATTATTGAAGTAGGGAAAACAGGTGTTGGAATTTTAATGGTTGAACAAAATGCAAAACAAGCACTAAATATTGCTGACAGAGGTTACGTATTAGTTAATGGAAAACACAGTAGAGAAGGCAGTGGGCAAGATTTACTTAATAATCCTGAAGTAAGAAAATCTTTTTTAGGGGGTTAATATGGTTGATTTTATTAATTCTATTGTTGTTCTCCTTAATTTTGTTATCATCCCAGGATTGTCCTATGGCTCTCAATTAGCATTAGGCGCCTTAGGTGTTACATTTGTTTACGCTATATTAAGATTTGCTAACTTTGCACACGGTGAACTAATGTCATTTGGTGCCATGATTACAATTCTATTTACATGGTTTTTCCAATCACAAAATATTGGCTTAGGTCTTCTTCCTACTGCACTAATTGCATTACCATTTGGAATTTTAGCTACAATTGGTCTAGGTTTACTCTCCGATAAATTTGTCTTTAAATATTACCGAACACAAAAGAGTGTCCCAGTTGTATTAGCTATGGTTTCAATTGGTGTTATGTTTGTAGTGAATGCAATTATTAGGATTATAGTTGGAACTGAAACTATTAAATTTTCTGATGGACAAAAATTCATCATGAAAGCGAAACAATTTAAAGTAATGACAGGATTAAATGAGGGACTAGCCCTAAAATCTTCTCAAGTTATTACTATTCTCATTACTATTGTTCTACTAACTTTTACTTTTTGGTTTTTACAAAAAACAAAGACTGGAAAATCAATGCGCGCTTTCTCAGATAATGAAGATTTAGCACTACTATCAGGTATCAATCCTGACCGTGTTGTATTTATTACGTGGTTGATTGTGGGAACATTAGCGTGTGTGGCGGGAACATTATATGGCTTGGATAAAAGTTATAAGCCCATCATTTATTTAAATCTGGTGTTACCTATATTTGCTTCTGCTATCGTAGGAGGCATAGGCAGTCCTTTTGGAGCAGTCGTTGGTGGATACGTGATTGCCTTTTCAGAAATCATGGTCACTTATGCATACAAAAAATTCTTTAAATATTTATTACCAGAAAATTTAGAGCCATCGAGTCTTGTACAACTGCTCTCTACTGATTATAAATTCGCAGTCTCTTTTACTATTCTTGTAATTGTGCTTTTAATTAGACCGTCAGGTATTTTTAGAGGAAAGGTTCTATAATGAGATTTGATAAATATGAATGGACAGCAATATCCATCATGGTGTCTTTATTTATTATTGTTGGTTTTGTTCAAGGGTGGTCAGTCAGTTTAGTTATTCTTAATATGTGTATTATCTCTGCAATTATGACGATGGGAGTTAATATTTCATGGGGGTACGCGGGTGTTATTAATTTTGGTGTGATGGGTTTTTTAGCAATGGGCGGTTTAGCAGCTGTGCTTGTATCGTATCCACCAATCAAAGAAGCTTGGCACGTTGGTGGATCAGGACTTGGAATAAGTTTTGTCTTATTAATTGGTTTAGTTATAGCAGTATATTTTATTAACAAATTAGTAGAAAAAAAATCTCATAAATATTGGTTAAACGGCTTAGTTATTTTTTTTGGGGTTATTATCATTAGATACTTCTTCCTAAATGCGACAAGTAAAATTGAAGAAGTTGATCCTGCTTTAGCAGGATTTTTAGGTGGAGCTAATTTACCGATCATCTTTTCTTGGGCTGTTGGAGGTTTCTTTGCAGGTGGTGTAGCATTTCTCATTGGAAAAGTAGCGCTAGGTTTACGCTCTGATTATTTAGCTATTGTAACGCTTGGTATATCGGAGATTGTTGTTAGTGTTCTTAAACATGAGGAGTGGTTATCACGAGGTGTTAAAAATGTTATTGGTCTTAAAAGACCTGTCCCCTATGAGATTAATCTCCAAGCTTCTGATTGGTTTATAAACATGGTGACATGGTTTAACTCATCAAAACTAAATCAAATTATAGATCCTGATCAAAAACAAGAAATGTTAAATAATTTAATCATTGATAGTTCAAGTTTATTTGTGAAACTCAATTATGCCATCTTATTTTTCATCGTGATGATTGTAATTTATTATTTTGCCAATAAAGCACAAATATCTCCTTGGGGCCGTATGATGCGTGCTATCCGCGATAATGAAGTCTCTGCAAACGCAATGGGAAAAGATATTGTTAAACAACACTTAATCATCTTTGTAATTGGTGCAGCCATTGTAGGCGTAGCAGGGGCGATGCTTGTGACGTT
Source organism: uncultured Alphaproteobacteria bacterium (assembly GCA_902567135.1). Lineage (GTDB taxonomy): Bacteria > Pseudomonadota > Alphaproteobacteria > HIMB59 > CACPNW01. The sequence goes on from CACFLO010000003.1 coordinate 61,576, forward strand.
AGACGGTTTATTCACACCCTCCGGTTATAGGCCACTTCGTTTTACCTTTATTATTTGGATCATGGTAATTGTTGGAGGGAGTGGTAATAATCTTGGTGCTATTTTTGGAGGATTTGTTATTTGGTTTGCGTGGATTGAAGTAGCACCACTAACAACATTTTTAATTAATTTATTTACTTCAGGACTTGATCCAGAAAATGCTATTCGTTTACATTTATTAGATAGTGTTCCATATTTCAGGTATTTATTAATGGGGATGGTCTTATTACTTATTTTACGATACCGACCAAAAGGTATTATTCCTGAAAAAGTTAGACATTCATAACAATTATGTTTAAATTTTTAATAAAAAAACCCAGCTAAATAAGCTGGGTTTTTAATAAATTATTTAGTAAATAATATTATAGCGCACCTACTGTTACAAAAGTACCACCAGAAACTTCAAGTTCCTTAAAGGCACCGGCTGCATCACCAAATACGTTAAATTCAACATCAGTTGCACCTTGGTAATCAATATCATTACCAGCAGCTAACATTTGTAGACCGTAAGCTAATTGACCTGGATTGATTACAACGCCAGGAGCATTAGATACTTTACTAATATTGCTTAAGATAGATTTTCTATCAGCAGATCCACCAGCTTGAATTGCAAGCGCAATAATCGCAGCAGCGTCATAAGACTCTCCTACGTAAGGTGCACTTCCATCCATACCGTTAGCAGCTGCAAGGTCACCAAATTTAGCAGAACCTTTAGAGATTGCACCTGGCATAGAACCAAATGAACCTTCAAGATCCGCACCAATATTATCAACAATTGATTGACCAATCATACCATCAGATAGAACAAAAGTATCAAAAGCACCAGAATCAAGAGATGCTTCAATCATACCTTTTCCACCATCATCAATATAACCAATAACTAGTAGAGCGTCACCACCAGCAGATGCTAATACACCTACTTCTGATGAATAATCTGCTTTTCCGTCTTCATGTGAAGCAGAAGCAGTAATAGTTCCGCCACCTGAAGCAAAAGCAGCTTCAAATACTTCAGCTAGACCTTTACCATAGTCATTGTTTGTGTAAGTAACAGCAATACTTTCAATACCTCTTTTAAGAGCTAAGTTAGCTAAAACTTTACCACCCATTGCATCAGATGGAGCTGTTCTCCAGAATGTTCCATTATCAGCAATTTTACTTAAACCAGGTGAAGTTGCAGAAGGAGATACCATAAGCACTCCATTCGGTACAGCTACGTTAGCATTGATTGCTCCAGTTACACCAGAACAGTCAGCACCCATGATAGCAGATACACCGTCAGCAACTAGTTGTTCTGCAGCAGCCGTCGCAGCAGCAGAGTCAACACAAGTTGAGTCAGCTTCAAGTATTGTGAAAGTTTCACCACCAAGAAGGTTTCCAGAATTTGAAGCTTCTAGAAACGCCAATTTTGCTCCATCTCTCATAGCAGGAGTTAGAGATTCAATCGGACCAGTGAAACCTAAAATAATACCAACTTTAATTTCAGCTAAAGCAGCAGTCGAAATAGACGACAAACTGATAATAGCTGCAACAAGTAATTTTTTCATATTTCCTCCGAGAAATTATTTTTTTTATATAGATCAAATCAATTCCAAGGTACAGAAATCAATGATATTGAAATGCTAAATTTAGCTATAAAATAGAAAAAAATGGAAAAATTTTATACAAATACCCTAGTTATTGGTGCTGGAGTTGTAGGTTTGGCTATTGCAAAAGAGATTAGTGCTAAAAATAGAGAAACTATCATTCTTGAAAAAGAGGCAAAAATTGGTCAAATTACCAGTTCTAGAAACTCTGGAGTTATTCATGCTGGCATTTATTATCAATCTAATAGCTTAAAATCTAAGTTTTGTGTTGAAGGCAATAAACTTCTTTATGATTATGCTAAAAAATTCAATGTTCCTTTTATTAATACAAAAAAAATTATTGTTGCCACTGATGAATCACAGATGGAAAAAATTTTTGAAATAAAGAAACAGGCTACAGCAAATGGTGTTGAGGGTTTAGATATATTAAATCAAAAACAAGTTAATCAATTAGAACCTTTGATCAAATCTTCAGGAGGTTTACACGTTCCATCTACTGGTATTATTGACCAGCATAGTTTGATGCAATCATATCTTGGAGAGTTTGAGAATAACGGCGGAATGGTATCCTATAATTCTATCGTTAAGAGAATATCAATGCATAATAAAAAATTTGAAATTGAAGTTATAGATAATGAAAAAAATAAAACAAAAATTATTTGTGATTATCTAATAAATGCTGCAGGAATATTTGCTTCAGATATTGCTAATAATATTGATGGACTTGATAAGCAATATGTACCCAATACTTATTTGGCTAAAGGAAATTATTTTTCCATAAATAAAAAATTACCAATTAACCATTTAATTTACCCCGTTCCAGAAAAGATAAGTCTTGGTATCCATTTGACTTTAGAGATAGATAAGTCAATTAAATTTGGTCCAGATGCTGAATGGGTTGATGATCCCTATGATTATTCTGTTAATGAAAATTTAAAATCAAAGTTTTGTCATTCTATAAATAAATATTTGCCTGATATAAGTGAGGAGATGTTATCTCCTTCATATGCAGGAATTCGACCAATAACGAGTAAAGAGGATAGAGTTAAACGTGATTTTATGATTAGTACTGTTGAAAATCATAAAATAGAAAATTTATTTAACTTGTATGGTATAGAGTCACCTGGATTAACATCTTCTTTGGCAATAGCTAATTATGTTACGGAAAGATTATAAATGAAAATTGGTATTTTAGGTGGTGGTGTTTGGGGAAGTGCTCTGGCTAAGCTTTTTAGTGATCAAGAAGTTTTAATTTATACTAGAGATAAAAAAGTTATGAACTCTATTAATGATCATCATTTTAATCCTAAATTAAAATATGCAACATTTAATGAGAATGTCAAAGCAACGGATGATTTAGAAAGTATTACAAAAAAAAGTTTAATTTTCATTGCTCTTCCAACACAAAGTATTCGTGAAGTTTTATCAAAGTCATATTTTCAGAATTTAAATGCTGATGTAATTATTGCGTCTAAAGGAATTGAGATTTCATCATCTTTATTTTTATCTCAATTAGTAGAAAATCTAATTAAGCCTAAATCTTTAAGTATTTTGTCAGGACCTTGCTTTTCAGATGAAGTTGCTCAAGATCTACCGACTGCAGCAACATTCGCTTCATCAAACTCATCAATTTTTGATCTCATTTCAGGCATGTTAAAGACTAAGAAATTTCGAATTTATTATTCAGAAGATGTGATAGGTTGTCAAATTGGTGGAGCTTTAAAAAATATCTATGCTATTGCTGCCGGTATTTCGGATGGATTAAATTTAGGAGAAAATGCAAGAAGTGCACTTATTACTCGTTCTTTTGTTGAGATATCAAGATTTGCGATGTTTTTTAAATCAAAACAAGAAACTATTTTTGGTTTATCAGGTTTAGGGGATTTAATGTTAACGTGCAACTCTTCTAAATCAAGAAATACTAATTTTGGGATTAAAATTGCAAATATAAAACATAAAAATTTTGAGAAAGAACTTGATCAAAATGCTATTACAGAGGGATATTATACTGCAAAAGCAGCTATAAAAATTGCTTCAGAAAATAATATTGAAATGCCAATCTTAGAGTCTGTTTTTAATATTCTCTATAATGAATTTGATATAGAAGAGGAAATTAAAAAACTAATGTCAAGACCTCTAACGATTGAAAAAATTAATTAATAAATGAACTTAGACACTGATCTAGTAAGCAATATTCGTATTAATCTTAGTGCAATAGAAAGAAGAACGTCTACTCTCACAAAAAGACGCTCCGTTAAAAAAGATTATCAAGCGGCATGGCTACTAAAAGCAATTTCTCTTATTGATTTAACAACTTTAAGCGGTGATGATACAGCTGGAAAAGTAGAACGCTTATGTGAAAAAGCAAAACGACCAATCTCTCTTGATTTGCATGATAAATTAGGCCTAACACAAGGAGAGATCAAAGTTGGCGCAGTATGTGTTTATCATCATTTAATTAAAGAGGCTAAAAAAAATCTTCCAAATAATATTCCTGTTGCAGCTGTATCAACTGGTTTTCCTGCTGGATTATCATCTTTCAAAACAAGAAAACAAGAGATTACAGAGTCTATTAAAAATGGTGCTGATGAAATAGATATTGTTATTAATAGAGGTTTTGTTTTGCAAAATAATTGGAAAAAATTATATGAAGAAGTTCGAGATTTTAAAAAAGCAGCAAAGACTAAGCACATAAAAGCAATATTAGGTGTTGGTGATTTAGAGACCTTAAGAAATGTTGCCAAAGCATCGATGGTTTGTATGATGGCAGGTGCAGATTTTATTAAAACTTCTACTGGGAAAGAATCTATCAATGCTAATCTAAATAATAGTTTAGTTATGCTTCGAATGATCAGACATTTTTATCAAATGACAGGTAAAAAAATTGGGTTTAAGCCAGCTGGAGGTATTTCTACAGCAAAAACAGTTATTGAGTTTTTAATTCTTGTGATGGAGGAACTTGGGCATGAATGGATAAATCCAAAATATCTTCGAATTGGCGCCTCCAGCCTTCTCATAGATATTGAGAGACAACTCTATCACTTTGCATTAGGAAGATATGCAAATAAAGAAAAGTTAGCAATTGGATAATGAGTAAAATTATACAAAACTTTAAAAATATTTCTTATGGTCCAGCACCAGAGGACAGTAAAGATGTTATGTCCTGGATCAATTCGCTGAATAATCCTAATCATTTATTTATAAATGGAGTTTGGGTAAAATCTAAATCATCTAAAAAAATACAAGTAATTAATCCGGCTTCTAATAAAAAACTTACAACACTTTCCATATCTAATAACAATGATGTTAATGCGGCCGTAGGAGCAGCAAAAAAAGCATTTAATTCTTGGTCTAAAACTTCCTCTGATATGAGGGCAAAATATCTTTATGCATTAGCAAGATTAATTCAAAAACATTCTAGGTTTTTATCTGTCTTAGAGACGATTGATAATGGAAAACCGATAAGGGAAACAAGAGATATAGATATCCCATTAGTAGCAAGGCACTTTTATTATCATGCTGGATGGGCAAAAAAAATTGATACAAAAATAAATAAACCAATTGGTGTTGTTGGTCAGATAATTCCTTGGAATTTTCCTTTGTTAATGCTGGCATGGAAAATTGCTCCAGCAATTGCCGCAGGAAACACTGTTGTTTTAAAGCCTGCAGAATTTACATCTTTAACGGCGCTTTATTTTGCTGAATTATGTGAAAAGGCAAGAATTCCAAAAGGTGTAATTAATATTATTACTGGTGATGGTAGCACGGGAGAACTTCTTACTGCACATCCGGATATAAAAAAGATTGCTTTTACAGGATCAACAGAAGTTGGAAAAAAAATAATTCAATCTACTGCTAAACATGAAAAAAAACTAACAATGGAGTTAGGAGGCAAATCACCTTTTATAGTATTTGAAGATGCTGATCTTGATAGTGCTGTTGAAGGAGTAGTTGATGCCATATGGTTTAACCAAGGTCAGGTTTGTTGTGCAGGTTCTCGCTTGTTGATTCAAGAAAGTGTAGAAAAATTATTTATTAAAAAATTAAAAGCACGTATGGAAAAATTACGTGTAGGAAATCCACTCGATAAATCTATTGATATTGGTGCTATTGTTGCACCGGTGCAATTAAAAAAAATACAATCAATAGTAAAAAAAGGAGAAAAAGAAGGCTCTAAATTATGGCAACCTAGTTGGGCCTGTCCGACTGAGGGCCTATTTTATCCTCCTTCTATTTTTACTAATGTTTCGCCGTCTTCATTTATTGCGCAAGTAGAGATTTTTGGACCTGTCTTATCAGTGCTTAGTTTTAGAACACCTAGTGAAGCAGCAACTATTGCAAACAATACTCCGTACGGTTTAGCAGCAAGTATCTGGTCAGAAAATATTAACCTTGCTCTTGATATTGCTCCTAAAATAAAAGCTGGAGTTATATGGGTAAATTCAACTAATTTATTTGATGCTGCTTGCGGATTTGGTGGATATAAAGAAAGTGGATTTGGAAGAGAGGGGGGTATTGAGGGAATTAGAGCATATCAAGATAATACACTGCCTGAGGCTAGTAAAATCAATAAGAGAGTAAATAAAAATAAAATTGAACTTTCTACTATAGATACGACACCTAAATTATATATTGGCGGTAAACAAAAAAGACCTGATAGCGGTTATTCTTTTAATCAATTATCTTCTCAAAAAGAATTTATTTGTGATATTGCTAGAGCTAATAGGAAAGACGTAAGAGATACTGTAGAAGCTGCTTCAAAATCAAAGATAGGAACTTCAAGTAATTTTAATCGTTCACAAATTTTATTTTATTTAGCAGAAAATTTATCTCAACGAAAAGAAACATTTGTTCATTTATTAATGAGTATTGTTGGTGTTAATAGAAACCAAGCAATAAAAGAATTTGAACAATCATGTGAAAGAATATTTTATTATGCTTCTATGGCGGATAAATTTGAAGGAAACATTCATAACCCTCCAATGAGAGGTTTAACTTTAGCAGTAAAAGAGCCAATAGGTATTATGGCAAGTATTATGAGTAATGACCAACCCCTTTTAAGCATATCAACTATCATATCTTCACTATTTGCTAATGGTAATTCTAGTATCATTGTGCCATCAGAAAAAACATCTCTGATAGCTACGTCTTTGTATCAAGTTTTTGAAACATCTGACATTCCCGCTGGTTCAGTTAATATATTAACAACAAAAGAAAATGAGCTAAACGAAACACTTACACAACACGAAAATATTCACGGAATATGGGCTTTTTCTAATAATGCAAAAATTAGATCATCTATTATTCACGGGACGGTATTTAATCTTAAACGCTATTGGTGTCCAAAAAATAAGACAATAGATTGGAGCAATAATTCTGAAGAATTTTTAAATGAATTTCTTTATGAGGGATCTCAAGTTAAAAATATCTGGATTCCATATGGTGAGTAAAATTTATTAAATAAAAATAAATTATATAAATAAATTTTACATAATTACTTTTTTATGATGATATAGATTTTATATAAACGAAAGAGGTAAATATGTTAATAAATGTTAATCCACTGATAAGTCCTGAAATTTTATCACTTATAAGATCTATGGGACATGGAGATAAACTTGTTTTAAGTGATGCAAACTTCCCATCTTATTCCCAAGGAAATAAACTGTACCGTATGGATGGACTAAATGTTCCGCAAGCTGCTGAAGCTTTACTTGAACACTTTCCATTAGATAGTTTTATTCCTCATCCTGTGCAAAGAATGGAAGTCGATGGTAAACCAGATGAAATAAATGAAGTACAAGAAGAATTAATAAATACTGTAAAAAAAGTATCTGGAGATAATTGGGTTGTAGGTTCAATTGAGCGACAAAAATTTTATGTAGAAGCAAAAAAAACTATGGCGGTAATAACAACAAGTGAAACTCGACCATACGGATGTTTTATTTTTACTAAAGGAGTTTTAAAACCAGATGGAACTGTCTGGATTATTTAATTATAAGTGCAAAATAAATTAAAATCTGAAGAAATAGCATTAAGAATTCGAAGAAGAGTATTCGAACATTGTATTAAAAATAATGGAGCTTATCTAAGTCAAGCTTGCTCTTCTGCAGAACAACTTGCATGGTTATATAATGAAGCATTAAATATTGGTGATTCAACAATGCCATCTATCCCAGAAAGTTTTTCTGGAGTGCCAAGTATTAAAAATAAAAAGTATAAAACTGGGGCTGGTTATAATGGTCCTATTACCAATGAATATGATAGATTTATTTTTGCACCAGCTCATTATGCTTTAGTAGCCTATGCAACACTCATAGAAGTGGGTCGCTTAGATCCAGCTGGTCTTTCAATGTTTAATAAGGATGGATCTTCAGTTGAAATTATTGGAGCAGAACATTCTCCTGGTATGGAAATGCACAACGGCACCTTAGGAATTGGATTATCTACAGCTGCTGGAATAGCTTATGGAAGAAAACTCAATAAAGAAAAAGGTGAAACTTGTGTTTTTATGTCAGATGGTGAGCTACAGGAGGGACAAATTTGGGAGGCTCTTCAAGTAAGCGTTTATTATAAATTAGATAATCTCTGGGCTATAGTTGATGTTAATGAGCAACAGGTTGATGGTGCTATGAGCGATGTTTTAGATATTGGTGATGTACAAAAAAAAATAAATGCATTTGGAGCTAAATGTATTGAAATAGATGGTCATGACATCGACGCCATGAGACAAGCAAAAAAAGAACAACATAAAGATCAACCTTTGATTATCCTTGCAAGAACTTGTCCATACAAAGGTATGAATTATTTGAAAAAAAGATTCCCAAGATTGCATTATGTAAGATTTAAGTCTGAGGAAGAAAGAAGCATAATGAATATAGAAATTTCTAAAGAATTAGGAATTGAGCCAATAGAATATTAGTATGATTGAAATCGTAAATAAACCGTACAGCTATACTTTTAAAAACTACGCTTCTAAAAATAAAAAAATTTTATGTCTATCTGGTGATCTTACTTCTTCTTGCGAAGTAGATCAATTTAGAGATGAATTTCCTAATCAATTTGTTTCTATGGGAATGGCAGAGCAAAATATGATGAGTTTTGCTGGGGGATTATCTATGAGTGGATATATACCTTTTATTCATACTTTTGGTGTATTCACTTACCGTAGACCTTATGATCAATTATTGGCATCAATTGCCTATCCACGCAGAAAAATTCGAATTATGGGCTTTCTTCCAGGAATAACAACACCCGCTGGTATGACTCATCAAGCTATAGAAGATATTTCTGTAATGAGAACGATTCCAAATATGACTGTAATAGAAACAGGAGATGCTACAGAAGTTGAAAGTATATGTGAACAAGCAAATAATGTTGATGGGCCTGTATATTGTAGAATATTAAGAGGCTCTGTTCCAAGACTATTTGATACTCCGCTCAAAATAGGCGATATAAGAGTATTAAATTCAGGCACAGATATATTATTAATTACTTCAGGTATTTGTACTGAAGAAGCATTAAGAGCAAGATCAGTATTAATTGATGCAGGCATCTCAATTTTACACCTGCACGTTCACACATTTAAACCTTTCAATGAAGAGAAAATTTTAGATTTATTAACTAATATAAAAATAGGGGTTATTACAATGGAAAACCATTTAGTTAATGGAGGTCTTGGTACTCTTATTGCTGAAATAATATCAAAACATGGTTTATCAAAAAAATTAATGAAACTTGGTTTAAATGACACTTTTGCTCATGGAGGATCTAAGCAATATTTAACCAAATACTACGGTTTTGACGCATACGCATTGATTAAATCTATAGAAAAATTTATAGGACTACCATTAAATATTGAAGAAAAAGATTTAGAACAAGCAAGAATTGAAAATGTTCATTCTCTCTCTAAAGCTGAAGCACTTTAAATTATGAAAAAAAAATTTTTTAAATTATTTAAAACTACAAAACCAATTATAGCTATGGTTCATTTTCCTGCATTACCAGGATCACCATTATATGATGAAAAAAAAGGATTAGACTATATTTTTAATTCTATTCAAGCTGATGTTAAAAATTTACAGAATGCTGGAGTTGATGCCATTATGTTTGGTAATGAAAATGACAGACCTTATGAATTAAAAGTTAATAGAGCCACTTTATCTACTATGGCTTATATGATTGGAAAAGTAGCAGAAAAAATTAACATTCCTTTCGGTGTTAATGTTTTATGGGATCCAATCAGCACAATAGCACTTGCCGCTTCTACTAATGCTAATTTTGTTAGAGAGATATTTACTGGTACCTATGCTTCAGATATGGGAATTTGGAGCCCAGATGCAGGTAAAGCTATGCGATATAGAAATTCTTTAGGGCGTAAAGATATACAAATGTACTATAATATTTCTGCAGAATTTGCATATTCCTTAGATAGAAGAACAATTGCTGAAAGAGCAGAAAGTACAGTATTTTCATCAATACCAGATGCAATATTAGTATCTGGGCAAATCACAGGACAAGTTGCTAAACTGGACGAAATAAAAGAGGTTAGTAAAATTATTCCTAAGACACCTGTATTGGCAAATACTGGAGTGAATTATAATAATGTAGAAGATATTCTTATGGCAACTGATGGAGTGATTATTGGCTCCTCACTAAAATATAATGGAGATACATGGAAAAATGTTGATCCAAAAAGAGCAAAAAAATTTATGAACAAAGTTAAGTCTATTAGAAAAAATGCCTAACTTGAAAGAGATTAATTCTATAAATAATACATTAGAAGATTTAATTTTAATTTCTGGTTTATCTGGACACGAGACAAAAGTAAGAGATTATTTAAAAAAACAACTAAAACTAAATGCACTTAATGCAAAAACTGATGTTTTAGGTAATTTAATTTGCACTCTTAAAGGCAATGAAAAATTACCATCTGTTATTTTATTTGCACATATGGATCAGCTTGGATTTATGGTCAAAAAAATTGAAGATAATGGATATATTAGAGTTGAAAGAGTTGGAGGAGTGCCTGAAAAGGCTTTGCTTTCCCAAGATGTTGTAATTGTAAATAATAACCAGGAATTAATTCAAGGAGTCATTGGTAATAAAGCGCATCATGCAACTCAACCTAATGAAAAATACACAGTACATAAGGTAAATGAAATTTACATCGATGCTGGATTTAAAAGTAAGAGAGAAGTTTTAAGAAATGGAGTCAATATTGGAAGCCCTATTACATATGCTCCTTATTATAAATCTCTTAAAAATAATAATGTCTGTGGATCATCTATTGATGATAGAGCTGGTTGTGCAGTAATTCTAAATGCTGCTAAAGCTTTAACTAAATCTAAAAATAGACCTACAGTACACATAGTTTTTTCAGTTCAAGAAGAATTTAACCTTAGAGGTATACTGCCAGTAATTAATACTCTTAAACCAAATATTGCTATTCAAGTTGATTTAACTCTAACCTCAGATACACCTGATATGGTTAACTCCAGTGATGTTTATTTAGGCAAAGGACCTTGTGTTAGTTTATTTTCTTTTCATGGAAGAGGGACGCTAAATGGTGTTATACCTCATCCTTCAATAATAGAAATTTTTGAAAAAGTTGCTAAAAGAAAGAAAATTAATCTTCAAAGAAGTGTTGCGTCAGGCATTTTAACCGATGCTTCATATGTGCAATTTTCTAATGAAGGTGTGGCGAGTATTGATGTAGGTTTTCCTATGCGTTATTCACATTCATCAAGAGAAGTTTGCAACTTAAATGATCTTATTGATTTAAAAAATCTATTAGTTGCTGTTATAAATAAAATAGATAAAAAAATTAAACTTATAAGATAATTAATATGGCACAAAAACTTTTTCTTGGTATTGATATTGGCACTTACGAAACAAAGGGTGTGTTGGTTGATAATGCCGGTAACATTATTTCTCAAGCAGCAAAAAAACATGAAATGATAGTGCCCCAAAGTGGTTGGGCAGAGCACAGACCTATGGAAGATTGGTGGGGCGATTTCACTTATGTGTCAAAAAAATTAATAGAACAGTCAAAATGTAACCCTAAAGATATTTTGGCAGTTTCTGCTAGTACAATTGGACCTTGTATGTTGCCATTAGATAAAAATGGCGAACCTTTAATGAATGCAGTTCTATATGGGGTAGATACAAGAGCACATAAAGAAATTGATTTATTGAATTCTTCAATTGGTGAAGAAAAAATAATGCAATTTAATGGTAACGTTTTAACTTCTCAACAAGTAGGTCCAAAAATTTTATGGTTAAAAAATAATAGACCTGAAATTTATGCTAAAACAAATAAAATAGTTAATGGTACTGGTTTTATTAATTTTAAATTAACTGGCAGATATACTACTGATCATTTTTCCGCTGCATTTGTTAGCCCGCTTTACGATATAAACAAACAAGCTTGGAGCAATGAATTAAATGATGGAATAATCGATATAGAAAAACTTGCAGATTTGGTTTGGACTAATGAAATTATCGGAAAAATAACTAGCACAGCCTCAAATGAAACAGGCTTAGCAGAAGGTACTATAGTTACGTCTGGCACAATTGATGCAGCAGCTGAAGCAATTAGTGTTGGTGTAATTGGAACAGGTGATATGATGATGATGTATGGTTCTACAATGTTCTATATATTAGTTACTGATAAAGTCTTGTCGGATAAAAGGTTATGGTATTCACCTTGGTTATTTAAAGGAGAACATTCCTCTATGGGTGGTTTAGCAACAAGTGGAACGTTAACACATTGGTTTAAAAATAATTTTGCACAAGAACTAACAGGTGATGATACATTTATTAGATTAGCTCAAGAGGCTGAAAAATCTCCACCAGGATCAAAAGGCATAGTATTTCTTCCATATTTTTCAGGTGAGCGAACTCCTATACATGATACAAATGCTAAAGGTACTTTTTTTGGTTTAGACTTAACCCATGATAGATCTGATATGTACAGATCAATATTTGAAGGTATTGCATATGGCACAAATCATGTAATTGATGTGTATAAAGAATTAAATGCTATTCCAAAGAATTTATTTAGTGTGGGAGGAGGAACTAAAAATAAAGTTTGGTCACACACAACATCAGATGTTATTGGATTAAATCAAACTTTAAGAAAAAAAACTATAGGCGCCTCATATGGTGATGCTTTTTTGTCAGCTTGTACAGTAGGAGAAGTTCATAAGGATGATATTAATAAATGGAATGAAGTAGAATATCAAATTGAAGCTAATCTTCAAAATCAAGAAGTTTATAATAAGGGCTACGAAGTTTATAGAGAACTATATGAGAGTACCAAACACCTAATGAAAAAATTAAATACCTAACCTTTAATAGCTCCTGCCGCCATTCCTTTAACAATATATCTCTCTAAAAAAATTGCCACTATGATTAATGGCAAGCATAAAGCAGCAGAAATAGCAGCCATATTCCACCATTTAATACTTTGGGAGGAAATTTGAGAGGCAACCATAACTGGCATAGTTTTGGCGTCTGTACTGGTTATAAGAGCAGCTAAAAAATATTCATTCCAACATAATATTAAGCACAATATAAATGCACTTGCAATTCCAGGTAAAACTATTGGTAAAACAATTTTAAAAAAGCTCATCCATACACTCGCTCCATCCACCAAAGCTGCCTCTTCTAATTCAATAGGAACAGCATTAAACTGATCTCTCATTATCCAAATAACTATTGGCAAAACTGTTAACGTATAAATCAATATCATACCAATATGAGTATCTAGTAAATCAAGCTCTCTATAAAGAACTAATACAGGCAAGGCTAAAACTACGGGTGGTAAAATTAATTGTGATAAAAAGAAAAATGAAATGTCAGGATTTCTCATAAAACCAAATTTATAATTAAATCGGCTTAAGCCATATGCAGCAAATGAACCTAGTATTACAGCTAATGCAGAAGCACTTGCCGAAATAAAAGCTGTATTGAAAAAACGTGCTAAAAACTCCTCTCTTGGATTAGACTCAACAAATAAAGTGTCGGGAGAAAATCCGAGATTTCGCCAACCTTTCCAGGATGGCTCAAAATCTATCCAAGGAATTAACAAACCTTGAGTAACACTCGCAGCAGTTTTAAAAGATGTAGTCGCTGTCCAATAGATTGGGAATAAACAAATAAAAGTCCACAATAATAGAATTCCGTATATTATTATTTTTTCACTTAAATTATTTTTCATTATGAAGCTCGCTGTAACCATCGATTAACAAATCGAATTAGGATGGTCATAAGAATAACTATAAAAATCAAATAAACAAAAGATAGTAATGTGCCGTAGCCAACATTTGATCTATCCCTATATTCTCTTACGATAAAACTTGTTACACTATCAGTGGCACCACCAGGACCACCAGCAGTTACTATTATTATTATATCTGCAAGTTTTAATTTAAATATAATTCGAATAACTAATGTTGTTAGAGATACAGGAAGCATTATTGGAAAAATTATATTTTTAAATAGAGTCCACTTATTAGCCCCATCTACTTTAGCAGCTTCCAGAACTTCTTTTGGTAATGCTTGAAGACCTGCTAATAACATAATAATCATCAGTGGGATAAATGTCCAAGCATCCATACACATCATGGTCAATTTTGCGATTACAGGATTACTAAAAAAAGTTGGAGTATCCCAACCTAACCAACGAGCAAAACTTGCTACTGGACCAAATCGTTGTTCAAGCATAGATTTTCCAACCATCCAGCTTACTGCTACTGGACTTAACATGAGTGGAATTAAAAATGCTATTCTAAAAAATTTTCTACCCCGTATTTGTGAATTTAGTAAAATTGCTAACAAGAAAGCAATAGTAAATTCAACAAGAACTGCAAGTACGTAATAGATCATATTTTTTAAGGCATTCCAATAATAAGGATCAGAGATCATTTGATAAAAGTTATCAAGTCCATTAAATTTTCTTCCATCAATGGAACTTAAGTTCCAGTCTGTAAAAGAAATATACAATCCAAATAACAACGGAAAAATCACAATTGAAATTATGAACATTACGGCTGGAAAAACAAAAAGATTTCTCTTTCCTCGTTCTCCATAAATTAACACTCTTGAATAACCAATTGCTACTGCCCAAAGGATATAGGCGTAAAGAACTGGTCTCCAATTAGTAAAACCAAAACTAATTCTTTCATTAGAATGTAGAGTTTGAATAATGGCAATCACAAACATCAATAAAAATGATGACCAAACAATAATTTTACCAGCTCTTTTAGTAGTTTGACTTACTGTAGATGGAGCAACAACATATAATGGATCACGTTCTATATATTTTATTTCACTCATTATAAAAAAAAGAAATCATAATAAAAAATCTAGCGACTAAGAATAGTCGCTAGAAAAAAAAATTAAACTACAGTCCTAATGAACCTTTGTAGAGTTTGATTTGGCTCTCTCTACCAATTTGGTCTGTAATTTTGTCCCAAGCTGCAGCAATATTATCTGCACCTGTTTGTGCATCATATTGACCAGCAAATATTTTGGACAATTCGTCTTCTGCAATACTGTAGTATTGGAAGATACCTGGTATACGTGGCTCAATAGCAGCGTTCGGATGATTATAAGAATCCGCTTCTGAAGCTAAATAGTCAGATGCAAATGCTTCTGTATAACCAGCACCAACCCACTCATCAACATTAAAGTGACTGTTTCTGTATGGCTGGAATCCTGAAGGATACATTGACATCCATAGTGATAGATCTTTACCACCAATATGTGAACATGCAGACCATGCAGCTTTATTTTTAGCAGAGTTCTCATCTACTGTTTTCATACAGTATAATCCCCAACCAATATAAGCCATGTTAGGTGCATAATTTGGACCACTAGCTAATGTTTCCCATTTGCCAGTTTGCCAGTTGTAAACATCATCTGAACCAGGCAAGATATCAAATCCTACGTTACCTTGAACAAGAGACTCATCAGAAGTATTAGCGTTAGATCCAACATCTCCCCACCAAGATACCATAGAACCAGTACCTGCTAAGAATTGACTGAAACCTGTAACACCAGGATCAGCATTAATTTGATCAGGTGGTTGTGCTCCGCTTCTATCAAGAACATCTTGAATAGCTCTAACCCATGCAGGATTATTAACCATTGGTTTCATAGTATCAGGCTCAAACAAGAAAGCAGGACTATCCGGATGTTTTGCATAAGCTGTAGCAATACTTCCTAAGAAATAGAAACCAAATCCACCCCAACCTTTTTGAACATCTAAATATCCATAAGCTGGGAAACCGGCATGTTGCTTTCCTTTAAGGAAATTAGTTACTTCAGTAACCTTCTGCCAAGTTGTTGGAACTTCCCAATTACCAGAATGACCTTCCGCTTTCCAAGCAGCAGCTAACTCTTCATTTTCAAAGTAGTCAGTTCTGTAGTTGAAGTTATGACAGTCACCATCAATTGAAATTCTGTGTGTTACACCATCCCAAGTTCCTGTTGGAGCTTGTAAATAACCAACATAGTCACCTAAATCAATTTGATCAGCTACCCAATCAGGCATAGCAGAAAGTAATTTCTTACCACCTAGATCTCCTTCAAAAGGTGCACCAGCTTGTAAGATATCAAAATCAACTGTTCCTGTAGCAATAGACTGTTGTAGTCTAGCATTATAATCAGCTTGAGCTAAATCAATCCAATTAATTTTTGCGCCAGTGTATTTTTCCCAAGGCTTTAAGAAACCTCTATGAAGCATATTATGAAGGTTTAAACTGTCTAAACCCATAAAGTTTAGTTCAACTCCTTTAAACTCTCCTTCTTTAACTCGTTCTTTAGTTCCGCCTAAACACATCTCACCAACTTTTTGCCAGTCAGCATCTCCAGGTGAACCTGCTCCAACTCCAGGAATTTTAAGAATAGCTTTTCTGAGTTCTGAATGCCCATCTGCAAATGAACTTGTTGCAATTGATGATAATCCACCACTCATTGCTGCAATAGCTCCAGCTGAAGCTGCACCTTTTACAAAGCTACGTCTATTTATTCCGTGTTTTAGAGCGTAATCATATAGTGATTTTTTCATTATATCCTCCCGATATGAATTATAGTAATTAAGTTTTATAAATATAAGATTAGTAAGGCAACAAGAAAAACGTTAAAAAGGTATTTATTTTTAATATAAATCATATGTTTACAAACAAATTTGCCACACGACTTAATTCATTTAAATCTAAATGGCCTGGTAATGAAAAACCTACTACAATCGAATTAATAAAAAGAGCATCAAAAGTTGAGGGTTTAACTCATTTAGATCTTAATTATCCTGATCACAGTGAGCCATCTATAAGGGAAATATCAGCTATTACAAATGATTGTGGTTTAGCAATAAATGGATTAGCGATGAGATATTATACAAATCCAGCTTTTAAATTAGGTGCTTTTACCAATCCTAATAAACAAGTTAGGCAGGAGGCAATTGATTTAACAAAAGCAGCAATTGATGCATTAAGAGAAATAGACTCGAATTTATTAACTATTTGGTTAGGTCAGGATGGTTTTGATTATGGTTTTCAAGTTGATTATAAAAAAATATGGGATGATGAAATAAATGCAATAAAAGAAATTGCTGAACATGATAAAGAATGTTTAGTTAGTATTGAATATAAACCAAATGAGCCTCGCGCATATTCCTTACTATCAAATTTAGGCACAACACTTCTGGCTATAAAAGATATTAATTTAAAAAACATTGGTGTGACAATCGATTTTGCTCATATATTATATTCTAATGAGCAACCTGCTCTTGTTGCTGCCTTAATTGACAAACATTCACAAATATTAGGATTACATTTGAATGATGGGTATGGAAAAAGAGATGATGGTTTAATGGTAGGCTCTGTTCATCAGTTAGCTACAATTGAGTTACTCTATCATATAACTAAATCTAAATATCAAGGACCAATATATTTTGATACTTTTCCAGATACTACCAATATGGATCCTATTAAAGAGTGTGAATTAAATATAGATACTGTCAGAAAACAATTAAAATTAGTTGATAAACTTATTAAAAATAATGAATTGAGTACTGCAATTCAAAATCAAGATTCTATTACATCGAATAGAATATTTAATAGTATTTTGTACTCTTAATATGGGATCAAGCTCAATTGTTGTATTGGGAAGTCTTCACTACGATATTTTTATTAAATCAAATGCGATCCCAAAAATTGGCGAAACTGTTTTGGCAGAAAAATGGTTTCCTAAATTAGGAGGAAAGGGTGCTAATCAGGCTGTTGCTTTAAATAAAGAATCAATAAAAGTTAAATTCTTAAGCACAATTGGAGATGATTTTTTTTCAGAATTTTTGTTAAAAAGATTACAAGAAGAAAATATATCACTTGAAAATATTTCAAAAGTAAAAGGAAATTCTGGCATTAGTGTTGCTATCTCAAATGAAAGTGGTGATTATAGCGCTGTGGTTGTGTCAGGTGTTAACTTGGAAATTTCAGATGCTTTACTGTATGATAATAACTTATGGAAAGATGCTTCTTTTCTAATGATTCAAAATGAAATTAAAGAAGAAATGAATTTAGCTGCTGCTAAGGAAGCAAAAAAAAGAAATATAAAGGTATTTTTTAATGCTGCTCCTGCAAAAAATATAAATATAAAACTATTTGAATTTGTTGATATTTTATTAGTCAATGAAATTGAGGCACAGCAGTTAAGTGAAGATAACTCGAGTAACTTTGTTACTATTGCTACAAAATTATCTAATATAGTCTCTAAAGTTATAATCACTTTAGGATCTGATGGGGTAATATTGTGTGAAAAAGATAATACGCCTATTCATATTAAAGGTTTTCCCGTAAATGTTAAGAGTGCTCACGGAGCAGGAGATTATTTTGCAGGAAAATTTTTAATAGATTTTATAAAGAATAATGATTTTGAAAACTCCATAAGAATAGCTAATAAAAAAACAGCAGAATTTATTTCAACTTAATAAATTCTTGTTTTCTATTAAAACAAAATAAAGTAGGATTATCAATATGAATAAATTATCAATTTTGGGTATCTTTGTTGCTGATCTTGCCTTTTTTGGAAAAATTCCAAAGGTTGGAGAAACAATTTTAGGAAAGGAATTTGTTGTAGGTCCAGGTGGCAAAGGATCTAATCAATCAGTAGCGGCTGGTAAGGCTGGCGCATCTGTTGAGTTTATAACTAAAATTGGAAATGATGATTATGGAAAAATGGCATTAAACACATACAGAGAAACAAAC
>CACFLO010000004.1 GCA_902567135.1 uncultured Alphaproteobacteria bacterium
TATTGCTAGTTTTTTTTCTTTTTTATTTAGTGAAAATGAATGATCTCTTGGAATGGGTCCCATAGATATTGCTCCACCCCTAAAGTGAGGAGGTTTACTACTTCCTTGCCTTGCATTACCGGTACCTTTTTGAGAAAAAGGTTTTTTTGCTCTTCCATTTACTTCAGATCTTGATTTAGTTTTATGCGTTCCCTGTCTTGATTTAGCGTTTTGATATCTAATGTATTGATGAATGATATCTGGCAAAAGCTTAATTCCAAAAACATTTGAATTGATATCTAAATCTTTTACTTTTTTATTTTCTAAATTAACAACTTGTTTTTTCATTTTTAATTTTTCTTTACAGAGTCATTTACAAAAACTACCGAATTTTTTCTTCCAGGAACAGAGCCGTTGATGATAAGTATTTTATTTTCTTCATCGACATCTATAACCTTAAGATTTTGTTTAGTTACTTTTTTTGCTCCCATGTGACCTGCCATTTTTTTGCCTTTAAATACTTTTCCAGGATCTTGATTTTGACCAGTAGAACCATGAGATCTATGAGATATTGAAACACCGTGGGATGCCCTTAATCCAGCAAAGTTGTGCCTCTTCATTGCTCCAGCAAAACCCTTGCCTATTGAATTGGATGTAACATCAACAAATTGGTCTTTTTTAAAATGAGATACATTTAATTTTGTACCAATTTCTAATTGATTTTCTGGATGAATTCTAAATTCTTTAATAACTTTTTTTGGATCTGTTTTTATATTTGCAAATAATTTTTGTTGAGGCTTTTTAATCTTTTTAATATCAGATTTACCATCTATAGAAACAACTTGAATTGAAGAGTAGCCATCTTTTTCTAAAGTTTTAATATTTGATACAATGCATTCATCAACTTTTAACACAGTGACAGGAATTACATTTCCATTTTCACTGAAATAAGAACTATTTCCAATTTTAGTTGCAATTAGACCAGTTCTTTTTTTCATATCTAAATCTTTATGTCCACTTCAACACCAGCTGACAAATCAAGTTTCATTAGTGCATCTACTGTTTGTGGGGTTGGATCGATAATATCTAATAATCTATTGTGTGTTCTTATCTCAAACTGATCACGGCTTTTCTTATCTACATGTGGAGATTTATTAACAGTGAATTTTTCAAATCTAGTCGGTAAAGGTATTGGTCCTTTTACCTTAGCTCCAGTTCTTTTCGCAGTATTGATTATTTCTAAAGTACTATTATCAAGAAGTTTATTGTCAAAAGCTCTTAATCTAATTCTAATATTTTGAGAATCCATTACGCTAACTTTGCCTTTACTTCATCTGCAACATTTGAAGGTACCTGCTCATAATGATCGAACTGCATTGAGTAGTTCGCTCTACCTTGTGTTAAAGATCTAAGATTATTTACATAACCAAACATATTTGCAAGAGGTACCATTGCATCTACAACATTTGCATTTCCTCTGGTTGACATCTCCTGAACTTGACCTCTTCTACTATTCAAATCTCCAATAACATCGCCCATATATTCTTCAGGCGTAACTACTTCAACTTTCATCATTGGTTCTAGTAGAACTGGATTAGCTTTCGCAATACCCTCTCTGAATGCAGCTCTTGCAGCAATTTCAAAAGCCAGAACACTTGAATCAACATCATGATAGGCTCCATCAGTTAAAGTTGCTTTAAAATCTATACAAGGAAAGCCGGCCATAACACCTGTTTGTTGTTGAGCAACTAATCCTTTTTCCACTCCAGGTATAAGTTCAGTAGGGATATTCCCACCTTTTATTTTATTAATAAATTCGTATCCACTCCCAGGCTCACCAGGATCAAAAGTTATTTTTACCCTTGCAAATTGTCCTGCTCCTCCTGATTGTTTTTTATGAGTATAATCAACATTAAATGAGCTAGATATTGTTTCTCTATAAGCAACTTGCGGTGCGCCAACATTTGCTTCTACTTTAAACTCTCTTTTCATTCTATCTACCAAAATTTCAAGATGAAGCTCACCCATTCCTTTAATAATTGTCTGACCACTCTCATGGTCAGTTGTTACTCTAAAGCTTGGGTCTTCCTGAGCTAATCTACCAAGAGCCGTACCCATTTTTTCATGGTCTGCTTTTGTTTTTGGCTCAACTGCAACTTCAATTACAGGATCAGGGAAATCCATTCTCTCTAAAACAATAGGTTCATTAACAGAGCACAATGTTTCCCCTGTTGTTACATCTTTCAAGCCAACAAGAGCTACAATATCTCCTGCATTAGCAGTTTTAATTTCTTCTCTGTTGTTTGCATGCATTAAAAGCATTCTACCAATATTTTCTTTTTTTCCAGAGTTGGAATTTAGAACTGTATCTTTTGTATTGATTGTTCCGGAATAAATTCTTGTAAATGTCAAACTACCTACAAAAGGATCTGTCATAATTTTAAATGCTAGTGCGCTAAAAGGCTCATTGTCATCACACTTTCTAGTGAGTTCTTTTGAGTCATCTTCTACAGCTACCCCACGAACACTTGCTACATCAATAGGTGATGGCATATAATCTATTACCGCATCAAGTAACGGCTGCACCCCTTTATTTTTAAAAGCTGAACCGGTTAAAACAGGGACAAATGACCCCTTAATTGTACCTTTTCTAATACATTTTTTTAAATCCTCAATTGAGGGTTCATTACCATCTAAATATGACTCCATAATTGTGTCATCTTCCTCAACAGCTTTTTCTACTAATTTTTCTCTATATTCTTTTGCTTGTTCTTTTAAATCATCAGGTATTTCAACAATATCAAATTTAGCACCAAGACTTTCATCCTGCCAGACGATAGCATTATTTGAAATCAAATCAACGACGCCTTTTAAATCACTCTCAATACCTATGGGGAGCTGTAACACAAGGGGATAAGAGCCTAATCTTTCAGGTATCATATCTACACACATAAAAAAATTTGCTCCAGTTCTATCCAATTTGTTTATAAAGCACATTCTAGGAACATTATATTTATCAGCTTGGCGCCAAACAGTTTCAGATTGTGGTTCAACTCCAGCTACACCATCAAATACTGCAACTGCACCATCAAGCACCTTAAGAGATCTCTCAACTTCAATTGTAAAGTCAACATGCCCTGGTGTATCAATAATATTAACCCTATGATCATTCCAAAAACAGGTTGTGGCTGCAGATGTAATTGTAATTCCTCTTTCTTGTTCTTGCTCCATCCAATCCATAGTAGCAGCACCATCATGAACTTCACCTATTTTGTGAGATTTACCAGTATAATATAAAATTCTTTCTGTAGTTGTGGTTTTGCCAGCATCTATATGAGCCATGATACCAATATTTCTATATTTTTCTAAACTATGAGTTCTTGACATTTTTACTACCACCTAAAATGAGAGAAAGCTCTGTTTGCTTCAGCCATTTTATGAGTCTCTTCTCGTTTTTTAACTGAATTACCTTTATTATTGAATGCATCGAAAATTTCATTCGCAACTCTTTCTCGCATAGTTTTTTCATTTCTTTTATTGGCTGAGTCAACTATCCATTTCATTGCTAGTGTTTGTGCTCTTCTAGGTCGCACTTCCATCGGAACTTGGTAAGTGGCACCACCAACTCTTCTTGATCTTACTTCAAGACTTGGCTTAACGTTATTAAGTGCTTCATGAAAAAAATCAATTGGACTTTTTTCAGTTTTTTCTGATATGATTTCAAAGGCACCATATACTATTTTTTCTGATATTGATTTTTTTCCATCAATCATAATTCTATTCATAAATTTAGTAAGGATAATATCTTTGTATTTACAATCTGGTATTACAACTCTTTTTTCTGCAGCTCTTCTTCTTGACATATTTATTTGGGTTTTTTTGCGCCATATAAAGAGCGTCTTTGTTTTCTTGCACTAACACCTTGCGTGTCTAAAGTACCTCTTAAAATGTGATATCTAACACCAGGCAAATCCTTTACTCTTCCTCCCCTAAGCAAAACAACTGAATGTTCTTGAAGGTTATGACCCTCTCCCGGTATGTATGCAGAAACTTCCTGACCATTAGTAAGCTTAACTCTTGCAACCTTACGTAAAGCGGAGTTAGGTTTTTTTGGAGTTGTTGTATAAACTCTAGTGCAAACTCCTCTTTTTTGAGGGCAGGCACCCAAAGCAGGAACTTTGTTCCTTTTTTTTTGAGCTTTTCTTCCTTTTCTTACTAACTGGTTTATAGTTGGCATATTTTTCCTTGCTAAGTGTTTGGAATTAATTTTCCACTACCATCAACAAAAGTAGCAGGTCTTTATTAATTGAAAGCTAAAAAGTCAAGAAATATATGTAAATTATGAGGGTTTTTCGTTATTTTCATTTAAAGCATTTCTTTGCTCTGTTATTTCTTGATCTTTAACCTTAGCAATGTTTTCATATTCAGATGTAATTTTCCCTGTTCCTGCAGGAATTAGTCGCCCAACAATAACATTCTCTTTAAGGCCTGATAAAGTGTCAATTTTACCAATTGTTGCGGCATCAGTCAAAACTTTTGTAGTTTCTTGAAAAGATGCAGCAGATATGAAAGAAGAAGTTTGAAGACTTGCTTTTGTAATACCTAAAAGAACAGGTTCATAAATAACAATCTTTTTACCTTGAGATTCAAGCAGTTTGTTAATTTTTAGAACATCTCTTTTTTGAATCTGCTCTCCTGCAATTAAAGATGATTCTCCTGGATTTTTAATTAGAACTTTTTGCAGCATTTGTCTGGCTATAGTTTCAATATGTTTATCATTAATATAAACACCTTGAAGCTTATAGACAGCCTGAACTTCTTTAACTAAATATCTTGCTAGCTCTTCAATACCTAATATTCGTAAAATATCATGTGGGACTGGTGTACCCTCAACTAATATATCACCTTTTTTTACAAAATCACCTTCTTGAACATTTAAATATTTAGATCTAGGTATTAAAATCTCAAAAGTAAGTTCTTCATCAACGCTTGTTATTACTAATCTTCTTTTGTTTTTATAATCTTTCCCGAAAGAAATTTGTCCATCAATCTCACACATGATTGCAGGGTCTTTTGGTTTTCTAGCCTCAAATAATTCAGCCACTCTTGGCAGACCTCCTGTTATATCTTTAGTTTTAGAAGACTCTTTTGGGATTCTTGCCAGAACCTGTCCCGCTGAAACATCTTGACCATTCTCAACACTCAGAATTGAATCAATTGACATTGGATAATTAATTATATCTCCATCAATATTTTCCTCATCTTCATAAGAGTTAACGATATTTATAGCTGGCTTAAAGTTTTTTGATTTTGGATTCTGGCTCCAATCTATAACTATCTTGCTTGATATTCCTGTAGTATCATCAGTTGACTCTCTGAAAGAAATTCCTTGTTTTAGATCTACATATTTTATTATCCCATCTTTTTCAGCTATTATTGGCAAAGTATAAGGATCCCACTCTGCTAAAAGATCGTTAACTTTAACTATCTGATTATCCTTCACAAATAACTTTGAACCAAAAGGTATGTTAAATGAAAATTTTTCTACTTCATCTAACAATATTTTAATTTTAGCATTTCGACTAAGTATAATTTGATTATTAGCTTTATCATTAATTAATCTTATGTTTTCAAATCTAACTTTACCTTCTATTGGAGCAACAGCATTAGATTGTTCAACAGAAGAGCTTGCAGCTCCACCTATATGGAATGTTCTCATTGTTAACTGTGTTCCAGGTTCTCCAATTGATTGAGCGGCAATAATACCTACAGCCTCACCAATATTAACCTCAGTACCTCTTGCTAAATCTCTTCCATAACATTTTGAGCAAATTCCATCTTCAGTTTCACATGTTAATACAGATCTAATTTTCATTGATCTCAATCCTGAATTCTTAATTTCCTCCAAATGTTTTTCTTCAATTATATGACCAGATTGTATTATTAGATTATTATTTAAATCTTTAATATCTTCTGAAGGTGTTCTGCCAAGAACTCTTTCTGATAATGGAGAAGTAATATTTCCAGAATCAACAATTTCTTCAACTATTACACCATTTTTAGTTCCACAATCTAACTCTCTTATAACAGCATCTTGAGCCACATCTACTAAACGTCTAGTTAAATATCCACTACTAGCTGTTTTTAAAGCTGTATCAGCAAGGCCTTTCCTAGCTCCATGTGTTGAAGTAAAATATTCTAAAACTGATAACCCCTCCTTGAAGTTAGACTTAATAGGATTTTCAATAATTTCACCAGAGGGCTTTGCCATCAAACCTCTCATACCAGCAAGTTGCTTTAACTGAGCAGCAGAACCACGAGCTCCAGAATGAGCCATCATGTATACAGAGTTAATAGGTTTATCATCCTCTGGATTTGAAATTACATCTAGCATTTTATCTGCAACCCTGTTTGTGCATTCTGACCAAGCATCTACTACTTTGTTATATTTTTCACCTTGAGTAATAAGGCCATCCTGATATTGATTTTCATATTCTTGAACTTTAGATTGAGTTTCATCAAGTAATTTTTGTTTTTCTTCTGGAATAATTAAATCATCTTTTCCAAATGAAATTCCTGCAATAGCTGCATATTTAAAACCTATTTGCATTATACTATCTGCAAAAAGAACCGTTTCTTTTTGTCCGCAGAAACGATAGACTGTATCAATTAAATTACTAACTTCTTTTTTAGTTAAGATTTTATTAATTAAACTAAAATTTATTTTTTTATTATTAGGTAAAGAGTCAGCCAGCAACATTCTTCCTGCAGTTGTTTCTACCTTTGAAAATGAGCCATCAAAGTTTTTAATTCTTACATTTATTTTCGAGTGAAGATCAATATCTTTTAATTCAACTGCTTTTAATATTTCGTTTGTATCAAGAAAATTTCTACCTTCACCTTTTTGATTATTTCGCATAATCGATAAATAATAAATTCCTAAAACAATATCCTGAGATGGTACAATTATAGGTTTTCCACTAGATGGAGAAAGTATGTTATTAGTACTCATCATAAGAACTCGAGCCTCTAATTGAGCTTCTAGACTTAATGGAACGTGAACAGCCATTTGATCACCATCAAAATCAGCATTAAAAGCAGTACATACTAGTGGATGCAATTGTATTGATTTTCCTTCTATTAAAACTGGCTCAAAAGCCTGAATCCCCAATCTGTGTAAAGTAGGAGCTCTATTGAGTAGAACAGGATGTTCTCTAATTACCTCTTCAAGTATGTCCCATACCCTTGGATCTTCTTTTTCAACTAATTTTTTTGCAGCTTTAATAGTATTTGCCCATCCATAAATATCTAATTTATTAAAAATAAAAGGCTTAAATAATTCTAATGCCATTTTTTTCGGAAGACCACATTGATGTAGTTTAAGATTTGGTCCAACTACAATTACTGACCTTCCTGAGTAATCAACCCTTTTGCCTAAAAGATTCTGTCTAAATCTCCCCTGCTTACCTTTGAGCATATCAGATAGAGATTTAAGTGGACGTTTATTAGTAGAAGTGATTACTCTTCCTCTTCTTCCATTATCAAACAGAGCATCTACAGACTCCTGAAGCATTCTTTTTTCATTTCTTATAATAATGTCAGGAGCTCTAAGATCAATTAGTCTTTTTAACCTATTATTTCGATTTATAACCCTTCTATAAAGATCATTTAAATCACTAGTAGCAAATCTTCCACCATCTAGAGGCACTAATGGTCTCAGCTCTGGTGGAATTACTGGAAGCACCCTTAAAATCATCCATTCAGGTTTGTTTTTTGAAAATATGAAAGCTTCTAATAATTTTAATCTTTTAGTTAGCTTTGTTTTTTTAAGTTCTGATTTTGTTTCTAGAAGATCGTTTTTTGTTTGATTAAAATCAGCCTCAAGATCAATATTGAGAAGCATTTGTTCAATTGCTTCAGCTCCAATTGCTGCACTAAATGAATCTTCGCCATATTCATCTTGATAATCAATATATTGATCTTCAGAAATAATATCGCCTTTTTTTAAATCAGTTAAACCTGGTTCAACAACAATAAATTGTTCAAAATAAAGAACTTTCTCTAAATTTTTAATTGTCATATCGAGCAATGTAGCTATTCTGCTTGGAAGAGATTTCATAAACCATATATGTGAAACTGGAGCAGCTAGCTCAATATGACCCATTCTATCACGCCTAACTTTTGACAATGTCACTTCAACTCCACATTTTTCACAAATGATCCCTCTAAACTTCATTCGTTTGTATTTTCCACATAGGCATTCATAATCTTTTACGGGTCCAAAAATTCTTGAACAAAACAATCCATCTTTTTCTGGTTTAAAAGTTCTGTAATTAATGGTTTCTGGTTTTTTTATCTCACCAAACGACCATGATCTTATGTGATCAGGACTTGCTATTGAAATTTTTAGGCTATTAAATTCTTGAACACCTAAGTTTTGGCTAAAAATATTCATCAGTTCTTTATTCATTATCATTTACCATTGCTTCAATTTTATTTAATTGTTCCTTGTTTTGTTTATACTCAAGGTTTAAGCCCAAGGATCTTAACTCTTTCACCATAACATTAAATGATTCTGGAGTTCCAGATTCAAAATTGTTATCACCTTTCACAATCGACTCATAAACCTTTGTTCTACCAGCTACATCATCAGATTTTATTGTTAAAATCTCCTGTAAAGTGTATGCAGCTCCGTAAGCTTCTAAGGCCCAAACTTCCATTTCTCCAAACCTTTGACCACCAAATTGTGCTTTTCCTCCTAGAGGTTGTTGGGTTACCAAACTATAAGGGCCTATAGACCTTGCATGAATTTTTTCATCTACTAAGTGATGAAGTTTTAACATATAAACATAACCAACAGTTACAGGTCTTTCAAATTTCTCACCTGTTATACCATCATATAGAACTTCTTGTCCTGATGAAGACATTCCAGACTGTTCAAGGAGCGAGGTTATATCCTTCTCTTTTGCACCATCAAATACAGGTGTTGCAAAAGGAACACCATCTATTAAATTTTCAGCAAGTTCGAGCAATTCGTCGTCATTCATTTCATTTATTTTATCTTTATGTATTTTTTGTTCATAAATTTTTAGTAATTTATCTTTTAAATCTTTTGTTTGACCTTCAATTTTCATTTGTGAAATCATTTGAGATACTTGCTTACCGAGGGATGCAGATGCCCAACCTAAATGTGTCTCTAATATCTGACCTATATTCATTCTGCTCGGCACACCCAGTGGGTTCAACACAATATCTACAGGCGTTCCATCTTCCAGATAGGGCATGTCTTCAGCAGGACAAATCTTTGAAATCACACCTTTATTTCCATGTCTTCCAGCCATTTTATCGCCTGGCTGAAGTTTTCTTTTAACTGCAATAAACACTTTAATAAGTTTGAGAACACCAGGTAAAAGCTCATCTCCACTTTGTATTTTATCAATTTTATTTTCAAACTTCTGATTAATATTACCCAGCTGATTTTCATAATTTTTTATTAAAGATTCAATCTGTGAAGTTGTTTTTTCTTCTTGAATATTAATTTTCATTAAATCATTAACATTTAATACATCGAGCTGATCAAATGTGAGTTTGCTATTTTTTGTTAGATCGCTTAACCCTGATATATATATTTTACCTATTAAAATTTCTTTTAAGTGGTTACCAAAACTTTTTCTTAAGATGTCTAACTCATCATCTCTATCTCTAGAAATCATCTCAATTTGAGAATTTTCTATACTTATTGCTCTCTCGTCTTTTTCAATTCCTCTTCTTGAGAAAACTCTGATTTCAACAACAGTACCCTTTACGCCTGGTGGTACACGAAGACTAGTGTCTTTAACGTCTGCAGCTTTTTCTCCAAATATTGCTCTCAAAAGTTTTTCCTCTGGGGTCATAGGAGTTTCACCCTTAGGTGTAACTTTACCTACAAGTATATCTCCAGATGATACTTCAGCTCCGATATAGACTATACCAGTTTCATCAAGATTGATTAGCATTTCTTCACCAGCATTAGGAATATCTCTGGTAATATCCTCTGGACCCAGTTTAGTGTCTCTTGCCATAACTTCAAACTCTTCAACATGAATTGAGGTGAAGACATCATCTTGAACAACTTTTTCAGATATTAAAATCGAGTCTTCAAAATTATATCCATTCCATGGCATAAATGCTACTAAGACATTTCTACCAAGAGCTAATTCACCTAAATCAGTTGCGGGACCATCGGCAATAACTTGATTTTTAAAAACTTTGTCGCCTACACTTACCAAAGGTCTTTGGTTAATACATGTATTTTGATTAGATCTTTGAAATTTTAATAAATTATAAATGTCTATTTTATTAAGAGATGTGTCTTTCTTGTCAGTTACCCTAACAACTATTCTATTTGCATCCAGTTGGTCAACAACACCTTCTCGTTTAGCAACAACAGTTGAGCCACTATCTTTTGCAACTGTAAATTCCATTCCTGTTCCAACTAGAGGAGCTTTTGGTTTTATGAGAGGAACAGCCTGTCTCATCATATTTGATCCCATTAAAGCTCTATTCGCATCATCATTTTCTAAAAAAGGTATTAATGAAGAAGCAACAGAAACTAGTTGCTGAGGAGAAACATCCATTAAATCAATAGCATTAACTTCAGCATTAATAAATTCGCCATTTTTTCTACAGCTAACCACTTCTTTTAAAAAAGTACCCTTATTATTAACTTCTGAATTTGCTTGCGCTATTACAAAATCTTCTTCATTTATGGCACTTAAATATATTACTTTGTTAGTAACCTTTCCATTATTTACAATCCTATAAGGTGTTTCAATAAAACCATAGTGATTTATTCTAGAATAAGACGCAAGACTATTAATCAAACCTATATTAGCACCTTCAGGAGTTTCAATTGGGCATATTCTACCATAATGTGTTTGGTGAACATCTCTCACTTCAAATCCAGCTCTTTCTCTGTTTAAACCACCAGGCCCTAAAGCTGAAACTCTTCTTTTATGAGTTATTTCACTTAATGGATTGGTTTGATCCATAAATTGACTTAACTGACTAGTTCCAAAAAATTCTTTAATCGAAGCAGAAACAGGTTTCGAATTAATAATATCCTGTGGCATAATATTATCAACTTCAAGCGCACTTAATCTTTCCTTTATAGCTCTATCCATTTTTAATAAACCAACACGATATTGGTTTTCTAACAGTTCACCAACTGACCTTACTCTCCTGTTTGCAAGATGATCTATATCGTCAATCTCGCCTTTTCCATCAATAAGGTCATGCATATGTTTAACAACATCAATTATGTCAGTTTTATCTAAAATCCTTTTTTTAATTTCACTATTTTTCTTAAATTTGGAATTAATTTTTAATCTTCCAACTGATGATAAATCATATCTGTCTTTATTAAAAAATAAGTTATTGAACAAAAGTTCTGCGGTTTCAATTGTTGGTGGTTCGCCTGGTCTTAAAATTTTAAATACTTCAAATAAAGCTTCTTCCCTTGATCTGGCTTTATCAAGCTGTAGCGAACTTCTAATATATGATCCTATTTCGATATTATCAATTTTTAAAATATCAATTTTATTTAATTTATTATTTTCTATAAAATTTAAGAATTCTTCATCAATTTCATAACCTGCCTCATAAAAAATTTTACCAGATTTTTCATCTATAATGTCTGAAGCTGTGTATAAACCAATCAAAGAATTATCTTCTATGCAAAGATTTTGTCCTACTTTGGACTCCAAGTCTCTAATATGTTTTTGATTAACTTTTGTACCTTTTGAGAGAAGAATCTTGCCGTTCTTTTGGTCTAGTAAATCATAATTTAATATTTTAGCTTTATAAAAAGATAAGTTAATTTTATACTTCCATCCAAATTTATCTTTTTTGTATTGAATATTTTCATAAAAAGTCGAAAGTATTTCTTCTGCGCTCATACCTAGTATTTTTTTTGGATCTGGGTCTATTTTATTTTCCTCACATTGATTAATATAGTTCTCAGATCTGGAGCTTAATAAACATTTAAGCAAAGTTGTTACAGGAAATTTTCTCTTTCTATCAATTCTTGCATGAATGTTATTTTTAGCATCGTGTTCAAAATCTAACCATGAGCCTCTGTATGGAATGATTCTTGCATTATATAAGTACTTGCCACTGGTATGTGTCTTGCCAAAATCATGATCAAAAAAAACACCTGGGGATCGATGCATTTGACTCACAACAACTCTCTCTGTGCCATTCACTACAAAAGTTGCATCTTTAGTCATAAGAGGAATATCCCCCATATAAACCTCTTGTTCTTTTATGTCTCTTACAGATTTTGTGCCTGCAATTTCATCAATATCCCAAATAATTAATCTAAAATTAACCAATAAAGGTGCTCCATATGTCATTCCTCTTTGTGAACACTCATCAACTTCATACTTTGGAATACCTATATCGAAACTTACATAATCAACTGTTGCTCTTTCAGTATAATCATTAATTGGAAATACAGATTTAAAGATAGCATGAAGACCAGTATCTTCCTTTTTATCAGGATCAACTCTTAATTGTAAAAAATTATCAAAGGATCTTTTCTGAACTTCAACTAGGTTTGGTAGTGATGTTACTAGTGGAATTTTACCAAAAGATTTTCTAATTTTTTTTGAATTAATATAGTCTAAACTCATGCATATATCCTTTTTTAAAAAAGTTAACTAAGACCTCCAAGTATGGAGATCTTATTAAAAAATTATTTAAGCTCTGCTTTTGCTCCTGCTGCTTCTAGAGATTTTTTCATCTCTTCTGCTTCAGCCTTAGCAACACCTTGCTTTAATGGTTTAGGTGCCCCTTCAACTAAATCTTTAGCTTCCTTAAGACCTAGACCAGTAATAGTTCTAACTTCTTTTATTACTGCGATTTTATTTGACCCAGCTTCAGCTAGAACAACATCAAATTCAGATTTTTCTTCTGCTGCTGCCTCTCCTGCTCCAGCTCCTGGAGCAGCTGCTACTGCAACAGGTGCTGCTGCTGAGACGCCCCATTTTTCTTCAAGCATTGTGCTTAATTCTGCTGCTTCTAGAACTGTTAGAGATGATAAATCATCAACAATCTTATTTAAATCAGCCATTTTTATCTCCTTTTAAACCTAGTTAGACTCTTCAAGTTTTTTACTTTGTGCACTCATCATTCTTGCCATTTTTCCAGCAGGCTCCTTAACAATAGATGCAATTTTTTGAGCTGGAGCTGATATAAGCCCCAAAATCTTACCTCTTAATTCATCCATAGATGGTAAAGTCGCAAGAAAATTAATTTTATTATTATCCATTCTCTCACCATCATATCCACCACCAATGATTTTGAAGTTTTCAATTTTTTTCTCAAAACTTACTGCAACTTTCGCTGGAGCTACGGGATCTTCTGAATAAGCTATTGCAGTAGGTCCCGAAAATAGATCAGCTAGACTTTTGAACTGAGTGTCTTCCAAAGCAAGTTTAGTGAGTCTGTTCTTAGTTACCTTAAATTTTGCACCATTATTTCTCATTTCTTTCCTTAACTGGTCTGTTTCATCAACAGTAATACCAGAATAGTGAGCAACAATAACTGAAGAAGAAGAACTTAATTCTTCTTTAAGTTTTTTTACAAAATCTTTTTTTTCAGAACGGTTCACTTTTACCTCGGTTTATTATTAGGTATTAACCTAAAATTAGCTGCCTTAAGTTTGCCAATCAAACTAAGACAAGCCTGCCAAGAAGCTAATCAATGGACTCGCTTCAGTCTGTGCAGGTTATTAAGCTTACGCCCCTGCAGTCTTTGACAGGTGATAGCTTCTAAAAGAAACTATCTGTTGAACTAGTTAACGAAGACTTGCTATGTTAACCTCTAATCCAACACCCATAGTTGAAGCTATGGTAACTTTTTTTATAAATGATCCTTTTACACTTTCAGGTTTACTCTTGTTAATTGAAGTGTAAAAAAACTTTAAGTTTTCCAAAAGATCATTGTCATCAAAATTCATTTTTCCAATACCAGCATGAACAATACCAGCCTTATCGTTTTTAAATTGTACTTGTCCTGACTTTGCATTTTTAACTGCAGTGGCAATATCTTGTGTTACAGTTCCAAGCTTTGGATTTGGCATTAAACCCTTTGGACCTAATATTTTTGCAACTTTGCCAACAGACGGCATCATATCTGGAGAAGCTATAAGTAAGTCGAAATCAATCTTGCCTGATGCAATGGATTCAATTAACTCATTTTCACCAACTAAATCTGCACCACCTTCTTTAGCTTCTGTTTGCTTATCACCTTTTGTAAGAACAGCTATCTTAATAGATTTGCCTGTTCCTTTAGGTAGATTAGTAACACCTCTGATTCCTTGATCAGTTTTATTTGGATCAATTCCTAAATTTATAGCGACATCCAAAGTTTCATTAAATTTAGCATATTTATTTTCTTTTAAAATTTTAATAGCATCAATAGGTTCATATACTTTAGTGGCATCAATTACCTCTAATATTTTTTTATTATTTTTTGTTTTTTTCATACTAATTTAAAATCTCCATACCCATTGAAACTGCAGAACCCTTAACCATATTAACAGCACCTTCTAAATTAACTGCATTTAAATCTTGCATTTTATCTTTTGCAATTTTTTCTATGTCAGCAATTGTAACTTTTCCAACAAGTGAACGTCCTGGGGTTGAATTACCTTTTTTAATTTTTGCTGCTTTTTTTAAATAATAACTTACTGGTGGAAGTTTAGTTATAAAATCAAAAGATCTATCTTTATATGCAGTTATTATTACTGGAACTGGAGCGCCTTTTTCTACATCTTTAGTTTTATCATTAAAAGCTTTGCAAAAGTCCATAATATTAAGACCTCTTTGACCTAAAGCAGGGCCTACTGGAGGAGATGGATTAGCTCCACCTGCAGGAATTTGAAGTTTAATTAATCCAAGTACTTCTTTTGCCATATTTACTCCTACTCTATCTTATGCCTTCTCAACTTGTGAATACTCTAAATCTACGGGTGTAGATCTGCCAAATATAGAAACTGCAACTCTTAATCTAGCTTTTTCTTCATCAATTTGCTCAATTTCTCCATTAAAGGATGCAAAAGGTCCATCAATAACCTTAACTTGCTCACCTACATCATACATAACTGCTGGTCTAGATTTTTCAACTCCATCAATTACTTGTTCTGATATTCTTTTAGCTTCAGCATTGCTTATTGGAACTGGTTGACCTTTATTTCCTAGAAAACCAGATAATTTAGGAGTATTTTTAATTATGTGCCATGTGTCATCACTAAGATTCATTTTTATAAGTATATAACCAGGAAATATTTTCCTTTCAGTATTTATTCTGACTCCTCTTTTTACTTCTACAATATTTTGAGTTGGGACTGATACTTCTTCAATTTGATCAGAAATACCAAGTTTACCTGCTTGATCCAAAATACTGTCAGCAACTTTTTTTTCATATCCTGAGTAAGCGTGAAGCACATACCATCTACATTTTATCATCTTATATACCTGAGCCTATTTCTATAATTTTCTTAATTGAAAAAGACCAAACCTGGTCACTAAGAAGAAAAAAGATTGAAAATAAAAAAATCAACAAAATTACTATTAAAGAAGAAATAAGTGTATCCCTTCTTGAGGGCCAAGTAACTTTTTGTAATTCTTGCCTAACTTGTCTTACAAAAAGTGCAGGTGATGTTTTTTTATTTTCCATATTTTATTCAATTAATTATTGGCAGGAGTGGCAGGACTTGAACCCGCAGCCCCCGGTTTTGGAGACCGGTGCTCTACCAGTTGAGCTACACTCCTAAAATTCAGATATAGCTAAAACTAATAGAGCGGTCTCAAATACCTATTCAATAATTTCAGCTACAACTCCAGCACCAACAGTTCTACCACCTTCTCTAATTGCGAATTTTAAACCTTTATCCATAGCAATTGGAGAAAGCAAGGTAACTTCCATTGTAATGTTATCTCCAGGCATAACCATTTCAGTTCCTTCTGGAAGTTTGATTGTGCCAGTTACATCTGTTGTTCTAAAATAGAACTGAGGTCTATAATTAGAGAAGAAAGGGGTATGTCTTCCACCTTCTTCTTTTTTAAGAACATAAGCTTCAGCTTTAAATTTAGTGTGAGGTTTGATAGATCCTGGTTTAGCTAAGACTTGACCTCTTTCAACCTCTTCTCTTTTAGTACCTCTAAGTAAAACACCTACGTTATCACCTGCTTCACCTGAGTCTAAAAGTTTTCTAAACATTTCTACACCAGTGCATGTGGTTTTTTGAGCTTCTCTTATTCCTAATATTTCAATTTCTTCACCAACCTTAACTTGTCCTTGTTCAATACGACCTGTTACAACAGTTCCTCTTCCAGATATTGAAAATACATCCTCTACTGGCATTAGAAATGGTTGGTCTATAGGTCTGGTTGGTTGAGGTATAGACTCATCAACAGCTTTCATAAGCTCAATAATTGAATTTTTTCCTATTTCATCATCTCTTCCTTCTAAAGCAGCTAGAGCAGATCCTTTAATGATTGGGATTTTATCACCAGGGAATTCATATGATGTAAGGAGTTCTCTAATTTCCATTTCAACTAAATCTATTAATTCTTTATCGTCAACTTGGTCAACTTTATTCATGTAGACAACAAGAGCTGGAACACCCACTTGTCTTGCTAAAAGAATATGCTCTCTTGTTTGTGGCATTGGTCCATCAGCAGCATTAACAACAAGAATTCCACCGTCCATCTGTGCAGCACCTGTAATCATATTCTTTACATAGTCGGCATGACCAGGACAATCTACGTGTGCATAGTGTCTTGCTTCAGTTTCATATTCTACATGAGCTGTAGAAATTGTAATTCCACGTTCCCTTTCCTCAGGAGCTTTATCTATGTTTGCATAATCAGTAAACTCTGCTCCTCCAGCTTCTGCCAGAACTTTAGTTATTGCTGCAGTTAATGTAGTTTTACCGTGATCAACGTGTCCAACAGTACCGATATTACAATGCGGTTTATTTCTTTCAAATTTTGCTTTAGCCATTTTTATTACCCCAGTATTAAATATTCATTTTGGAGCGGGTGAAGGGAATCGAACCCTCGTAGCCAGCTTGGAAGGCTGGAGCTTTACCACTAAGCTACACCCGCTTTTGAAACCGACTCACTCACTCATTGCCTTTATTCCTACTCTCCAATTATGGTGGAGGGGGTAGGATTCGAACCTACGTACGCTCACGCGGGCGGATTTACAGTCCGCTGCCTTTAACCACTCGACCACCCCTCCAAACTTGAAGAAATGGCACATACTAATTAATTAGTATGATTGTCAATCTAAAACAACTTACCGTCCACCCTAAGATTCAAATGTTCTTAAAAGCGCGCTCCTTTTAGACAAAAAATTGGAATTTGTATATATCTAGATTGTATTTAGTAGACAAATCTGTGATAAATAAAAATGTCAAAAAATAACTATCAAAAACCTAGCAATACTGGGAAAAAACAAATAATCTATGGATTACACGCAGTTAAAGCGGCATTATTAAATGATAAAAGAAATCATTACGAACTTTTAATTACTGAAAATCATCAAAAATTAGCAGATAATTACAAATCAAAAATACAGAAAATTACATTTTTAAATCAAAAAGAATTTCAAAAAATGTATGGAAGTGAAAAATCTACACAAGGGATTATATTAAAAACAAATGATTTTGAAAGACCAAATCTTCAGCAATTTCTAAAAACTGAAAACCTAAATCATAAATCTGTTTTATTAGCCTTAGATAAAATAACTGATCCACAAAATATAGGATCAATAATGCGTTCATGTGCTTTGTTTAACTGCAAGGGAATAATAGTAGCTAAGGACAACGCGCCAGACCTTACTCCCTCTTTATACAAGGCTGCATCAGGAGCTGCAGAAATTGTAAACTATTTCAAAGTGACAAATTTAAAAAGAAGTATTTCAGAATTAAAAAAAACTGGTTATTGGGCTTATGGGTTTGACTCATCAAATTATGAGAATTCAAACAATATAAATTTTTCAAAAAAATCAATATTGGTTTTTGGTTCAGAAGGTAAGGGTATAAGAGATCTAGTAAAAAAAGAATGTGATGAGATTATACAATTACAAATGCAAAAGAATACCCATTATCAAATTGATAGCTTGAATGTATCAAATGCAGCTTCAATTGCTCTTTACGAATTTTTTAAATCTTAATTTATTATTTTTTAAAATGGTGCCGCGTGTCGGAATCGAACTGACCACCTGATGATTACAAATCAACTGCTCTACCAAATGAGCTAACGCGGCACTAAAATAGCCATTTACAATTAAATTAAAAGTTCGACAAGTGATTTATAATTTAAATTCCAGGAATATAAGGGACGCCATCACCTTTCACTTTTTCATTAATTTCTGAAATAGTTGAGCAAGCAGTTAATGGAGATATAACTAAAAAAAGTATTAATATTAATTTTCTCATCTTTTTATTTTATCTTTTCTATTTTTGCAGCGCAATACTTAAATTCAGGAATTTTTCCATAGGGATCAAGAGCTGGATTAGTCAAAAGATTTGCAGCGGCTTCATTATAACAAAAAGGTATGAAAATTACACCTTCAGGAATTGCTCTATCCTCTCTTACTCTTATATTAACAGTCCCCCTTCTAGTTGAAACTTTTATCTTATCTCCTGGTTTCATATTTTTCTTTAAAATTTCATTGGGTGATATTGAAACAGTTGCTTCAGGTTCTATTGCATCTAAATTAGAGGCTTTTCTTGTCATAGCTCCTGTGTGCCAATGCTCAAGCTGTCTTCCAGTAGTAAGAATCATTTCAAATTCATCATCAGGAATTTCATCTGGAGATGTAACACTTGCTGGAACAAATTTTCCTCTTCCAGACTCATTCGGAAATTTATCTCCAAATACTATTTCATCACCAGGTGTAGTTGGAGAACTACTTGGATAAGTTACTGAATTTTCTTTTTCTAACCTATCCCACGAAATATTATTTAATGAAGGCATGGTATTTGACATCTCTTCATAAATTTCTTTCGGATGTTTGTAATGCCAATCTAAGCCCATTCTTTTTCCTAATTCATTTGTAATCCACCAATCCTCTTTTGCTGCACCAGGTGCATCAAGAGCCTTGCGACCCATTTGAACTTGTCGATTTGTATTAGTAACAGTTCCATTTTTTTCAGGCCATGCTGAAGCAGGAAAAATTACATCTGCATAAGTTGCAGTTTCAGTTAAAAAAATATCTTGAACTACCAAGTGATCTAGCATTTGAAGGGCTTCTCTTGCGTGATTAAGATCTGGATCAGACATTGCAGGATTTTCTCCAAGTATATACATGCCCTTAATTGTGTTTTCATGAATGGCATCCATAATTTCAACAACTGTTAAGCCTTTTTTATCGTCTAAAGATGTGTTCCAAAATTTTTCAAAAAAATCTTTTTTGTCATCGTTTTCAAC
Organism: uncultured Alphaproteobacteria bacterium; assembly: GCA_902567135.1. Taxonomy (GTDB): domain Bacteria; phylum Pseudomonadota; class Alphaproteobacteria; order HIMB59; genus CACPNW01. Next base: position 19,464 of record CACFLO010000004.1, read on the forward strand.
TAACTGATAGTCTGGGTACATCATTGGTATTAGTCCAGCATCAGAAGCTCCTTGCACATTATTTTGACCGCGAAGAGGATGTAATCCAGAACCTCTTCTTCCAACATTCCCTGTCATCAATGCTAAGGATATCAAGCATCTTGCATTATCAGTTCCGTGAACATGCTGTGATATTCCCATTCCCCAAAAAATTATTCCCTTATTAGTATTTGCAAACAACCTTGCAACCTCTCGAATCATTTTTGCGTCTATACCAGTTTGTTCTTCCATCAATTCTGGTGGATAATTTTTTAAATGATCTTTTAGGCCAACAAAGCCTGACGTTTGTTTTTTGATGTATTCTTCATTATATAAATTTTCCTCAATTATGACATTCATTATGGAATTTAAGAGAGCAACATCTGATCCTGATTTAAATTGCAACATGTGTGTTGCGTGTTTTTTTAATGCATGACCTCTTGGATCCATTACAATTAGTTTCGATCCTTTCTTTGCTGCATTTTTAAAAAAAGTTGCAGCAACAGGATGATTTTCAGACGGGTTAGCGCCAATTACAATGATGACCTCTGAATGTTCAACTTCGTAAAAAGGTGCAGTGACAGCGCCAGAACCGATAGTTTCAAGCAAAGCAGCAACAGATGATGCATGACAAAGACGCGTGCAATGATCAACGTTATTGGTGTTAAAGCCAGTTCGAATAAGTTTTTGAAAAAGATATGCTTCCTCATTTGAGCACTTAGCTGATCCAAAACCAGCAAGATTGCTTTTTCCGTTTCTTTTCTTCTTAATTTCAAGAAATCCATTTGCTGCATAATTTAATGCTTCTTCCCAGTCAGCCTCTCTAAAATATTCATGTAAATTTGAGAAATCAATATCTGGATGTAAATCTTTTTGTTTTCCCTTTATTCTTATTAAGGGTTTCGTTAATCTCTCTGGATTACTAACATAATCAAAGCCAAACCTTCCTTTTACACAAAGTCTATTTTTGTTAGCTGGACCATCAATCCCATTTACATACTTTATATCATTATCTTTAACATTGTATTCAATTTGACATCCTACACCGCAATAAGGGCACACACTGTTTATCTTTTTATCTACATCACTTTGACCTATGCCTTCTTTGTTTACAACAGTTGCAGGCATTAATGCTCCTGTAGGACAAGCTTGTACACACTCCCCACAAGCTACACATGAACTATCTCCCATTGGATCATCAAAATCAAAAACTATTTTTGAGTTTTCTCCTCTGTATGCCATTCCAATAACATCATTTACTTGAACTTCTCTACAAGCACGCACACAAAGGTTGCACTGAATGCAGGCATCTAAATTTACTGCCATACTCGGATGTGAAGTATCCGATTGACAAGGAGTTTTTTTTGGGAATCTATTTTCTTTTAGATCAACTTTATCAATCCAATTCCAAAAATCAGAATTATTATCATGTGCAACTTCTCTTTCAGGTTGATCAGCTAATAATAATTCGAAAACTAATGATCTAGATTTTTTTGCTTTATCTGAAGCAGTTTGCACCTTCATATCAGTTGAAGGTTTTCTAATACATGAAGCTGCTAATACTCTTTCTCCTTCAATTTCAACCATACATGCTCTACAGTTTCCATCAGCTCTGTACCCAGGTTTGTTTGAATAACACAAATGAGGAATTTCATTACCGAGTCTATTAGCTACCTGCCAGATTGTTTCATCTTTATTTGCCTCAACTAGCTTATCATTAAGATAAAACTTTATTTTTTTATTACTCATAATCTATCTCATTTGAAAAATATTTAAGAACTGAATTAAGTGGATTTGTAGCCGCTTGACCCAAACCACAAATTGAGGCCTGAGACATTACCTCTGATAAATCTTTAAGTTTTTCTTTATTCCAAATTTTTTCTTTCATCAGTTTCACTGTTTTTTCAGTTCCAACTCTGCATGGAGTACATTGTCCACAACTTTCCTCTTCAAAAAATTTTAATAAGTTGAGAGCTACATCTTTCATGTCATCTTTATCAGACAAGATTATTATGGCTGCAGATCCTAAAAAACATCCTGATTCAGTTAATTCTTTAGAACCATAATCTAGAGGAATATTATTCATTATAGAAGGTAAAATTCCTCCAGAGGCACCACCAGGAAGATACCCTTTAAAGACATGATTGTCTTCCATCCCACCACAATAATCATCTATTAATTCTTGGATTGTAATACCTGCTGGAGCTACTTTAACGCCAGGATTTTTAACTCTTCCTGAGACTGAAAAACTATGAAAACCTTTATTTCCATGAATTCCTTTATCTGCAAACCAATTTGGTCCTTTTTCTAATATATCTCTTATCCAAAATAGTGTTTCAAGATTATTAGTTAGGGTGGGTGAATTAAATAATCCAACTTCTGCTACATAAGGTGGTCTATGTCTTGGGAGACCTCTTTTGCCCTCAATACTCTCAATCATTGCAGACTCTTCTCCGCATATATAAGCCCCAGCACCTCTTCTTAATACAATATGACCATGAGGAACAATCTCTTCTTTTTCCAACTTTAAAATTTCATCATTCAATATTTTTATTACAGAAGGATACTCATCTCTCATATAAATATAAACATTAGATGCCTTAATAAATAAAGATGCAATTACTGCCCCTTCAAGAAATCTATGAGGATCTTTTTCTAAATAAGTTCTATCTTTAAATGTTCCAGGCTCTCCTTCATCACCATTAACAGCTACATACTTTTTTCCACTATATTTAGAAACAATTTCCCACTTTGTACCTGTAGGAAAGCCGGCCCCTCCCTTACCTTTTAAACCACTATCTTTGAGTAATGATATTATTTTATCGTTTGTTATTTGCCCCTCCTTAACTTGTTGTGCAATATTATATCCCCCATTTTTTTTATAATCTTCAAAAGAAATATAATTTGGTATAATCGTTTCAAATTTCTTATTTTTAATTACATCTTGTACAGAATTTACAGAAGCTTTATCGACATAGTTTTTGCCAACACAAACTGTTGGGGCCACATCACATCTACCCATGCAAGGACCAGGAACAACTTTAATATTTTTGTGTTCAATTTTCTTTAAGTCGTTAAGTAATTTTTGTGCACCAAATAATTCGCAGGTTAAGCTCTCACATACTCTTACTACTGTGAGCGGTTCAAAAGTTTCTGAATTTTTTACTATATTAAAATGTGCATAAAATGTTGCAACTTCATAAATTTCTGCAAGAGGTAAGTTAATTATTGTTGATAAGGCAACTAAGTGTTTGTCATATAAAACGCCAAAATTATCCTGCAAAATATGCAAATATTCAATTAGTTCATCTCTTTTAAAATTAGATCTCTTAAAAAGATTTAATACATCATCATAAAATTTATTTTCAGCTTGCCTACCTTTTGGCTGCCATCTTCTCTTCTTTTTCTTTAAAGAGCTATCAGTTTGAGAAATAAATTTATCCATTTAAATTGAATTATTAATATATATTTTGTATCAGATTAAAATGAAAGATTCAGTTGAAAATGATGAAATAGTTCTTGATACTAGTGGCACAGAATGCCCAATCCCGGTACTTAAAGCAAGAAAGCTTGCACAAGAACTAAAGAATAGCATAGTAATAAAGATAATAGCCACAGACCCTCTTGCTATTGCTGATTTTGAGCACTATTGCACTCAATCAGGTTATGAATTTCTTGAAAGTTATAACGAAAGTGAAAAAATTATAATTAAATATAAATTTAAAATTTAATAAAATAATTTGTCAAAATCGTAGTAATCAAAAACATCTCCTTTCTTAATAATACTTACATCTTCAGGAATCTCTACTACACCATCTGAATAAGATATAGAGGATATCATCCCTGAACCTTGTTTTGGATGTTTAGAAAGAACATATTTATTTTTAACTAATTTTTTTGAAACCCTAAGCCATTCGAGTCTTTTTGTTTTTTTTATCATAGAAAAATTTGTTTTAATCTTCTCTGGTTTAATATTATTAATTATTGAGCCAATTAATTTGTAAATTAAAGGCTTAACAATAAATACATATAACAATTGAACAGAAACAGGATTGCCTGGTAAACAAACTATATAAGTTTTTTTAATTTTCCCAATTGCAATGGGTCTTCCTGGCTTAATTGCAGCTCGCCAAAAAAAAATTTTTCCGTTATTTTTTAAAGTATTAATTAAATGGTCTTCATCTCCAACTGAAGCACCCCCTGTTGTAATTATAATATTAAACTTAGATACTTCATTTAATAATTTTTTCTTTATTTGATCAGCATTGTCAGGAAAATTTCCCAAGAATTTCTTTGTTATATAACTTTTATTTAAAAGAGAGTTTAGCAGATAATAATTTGAATTATTTATTTTAGAATTTCTTAATTTTGTTGTTGGTTTTACTAACTCATTACCACTCGTAAAAAAACCAATTTTAATTTTTACATAAACCTTTATCTTACAATAACCAATTGCAGCAATTAAGTTTAAATTTTTATTATCAATTTTTGTACCTTTTTTTAATACAAGACTTCCCTTGGAAATATCCTCACCCTTATTTCTACAGTTATCTCCATAAGCTGGAACTTTAATTAAAAAAAGTTTATTATCGATGATTTCTGTATTTTCCTGCATTACAACAGTATTTGAATTTAAAGGCATTTTGGCACCAGTAAAAATCCTAATAACCTCTCCTCCTTTTATTTTATGATTAGCTCTATCCCCTGCCGTAACTCTATTTTGATTAATTTTTTTCGGTATTTTATTTAAATCTTTTTTTAACAAAGCATATCCATCTACTGCTGAATTTTTAAAAGGTGGTAAGCTTATCTTTGAATATATATTTTCTGCTAAAATTTTGTCTTCTGCATCTTGAAGATTAATTATTTCAGTTTTATTAATTTCACTTGGACATCTTTTAATAAAATTTAATATTTGCTTCAAATACAGTGGTTTCTTATTCATAGAATTTTTTTTAATATAAAGTCAACTAAGTTTTTAGTATCATTTTTTTTAAATACAGGAGTACTTGTATCTTTTAACTCATCAGAAACAAATGCTATTACGTTATTAGCTTCTTTATTTTTATTTTTTAAACCTTTGCCTAATATTTCGATTTTTGGATGGTTTTCTTTTTTAAAACCTTCTACAACAATAATATCTACATCTTGAAACTCTTGGATTAATTCCTCTAAATTTTTTTCTTTTTTATCATTATTTTCTATTATTTTTGCCCAACGTTTTGAAGAACTAATAATAACTTGATTAGAACCAGCCTCTCGATGTTTAAAACTATCTGTTCCGGGTTTATCAATATCAAAATCATGATGTGCATGTTTTATCGAGCCAATCTTGTAACCACTCTTGGTCAATAATTTGATTATTAGACTAGCATAATATGTTTTTCCAACATCTTTCAAACCAGTGATACCGATAATTTTACTCATATATTTTTCTTATTAAAAATGTAGACTAATGAATATATTATAATTGTTAGCAATATTAAAACTATACCTAAAGCCATTGCATATTCAAGATTACCCATTCTCGTCTCAAGCGAAATTGCTGTAGTCATCACTCTTGTAAAGTGATCTATGTTTCCTCCTACAATCATTACAGCTCCTACTTCAGATATAGCTCTTCCAAAAGCAGAGAGCAGTGCTGTAATAACAAGAAAATAACTGTGTTTAGTAATTATAAATGCCACACCGAAAAAGGGCATATTAATAGATCTTAATTGATCTTTATACTCTCTCCAATTTTGATCAAAAATTTCGTGTGATATGGAAGTAACAATTGGAAAAATAATTATAACTTGGGCTATTATCATAGCAGTAGGTGTATATAGCAATTGCAAAACACCAAAAGGACCTCCGGATGCAAACAAGAAATATACTATCAACCCCACTACTACAGGTGGAATGCCCATCAATGAATTAAGCACTATTAAAATAAAACTTTTAAACGGGAAATTTTTTAGAGCTATATAATAACCGATTAATAATCCAAAAATTGAAGCAACAATAAGAGCAAAAATACTGACGTATAATGATAAAATAATAATTTCCCACAAATCATTATCAAAAGAAATGATTAAAAAGAAAGATTTTGTAAAAATTTCTATAATGTTCATATAAAGATAATATCAGAATACAGTATGAGTAAAAAAATTAAATATTTAGTTGCACCTAACCCACAAGATAGAAATTTAACTAAGTCAATAAATGGCTTTGATGAAAGTTTTAAGAAAACTAAAACAAAGGTTATAATTGAGAAAGATCTTACTATTTATTTAAATAATCAAGAAATTGTAACACTAATGACAGTTGGTGATCATCCTGGATATCTTGCAGTGGGTTACTTATTAAACCAAAATATGCTTAAAAAAACTGATAAGATTAAAAAAATCGAATATGACCCTGACCTCAAAGTTGTGATTGTAAGAACATCTCGAAAAACTAATTATGAGGAAAAATTAAAAAGAAAAATTACTACAAGTGGGTGTGCGGTTGGAACAGTATTTGGTGATGTTTACGACGAGATCTTAAAAAGTAAAATTAAATCCAAAAAAAAAATAAAGCATTCATGGATCTATGAAATTTCAAAAAAAATTAATTTAACACCAAGTTTATATCTTGAAGCTGGAGCTATTCATGGTTGTGCAATTATTGAAAATAATAATCCAATTATTTATATGGAAGATGTTGGTCGTCACAATGCCGTAGATAAAATCGCAGGTTATATGTTTTTAGAAAAAATTAATGGAAATAATAAAATTTTTTATACTACAGGAAGGTTGACTAGTGAGATGGTCATCAAAACTGTAAAAATGAAGATACCTATTTTAATATCACGTTCAGGTTTTACATCTTGGGGTGTTGAGCTTGCAAGGAAAACTAATCTTACTTTAATTGGAAGAGCAAAAGGCAAAAAATATCTAGTACTATCAGGTGAAAAAAGAATTGATCATAAATAAATCACAAACGATAATAGTTATTCTTGCCGGTGGCCAATCACGTCGATTTGGTGGTGGTTATAAAACTCTAAATAGGCTCAATCATATATCCATACTTGATAGAATTATTCAAAATTTTAAAAAGCTAGAGATTGAAATAGTTTTAAATGTAAACTCAAATGAAGAACAGTTTTTAAAAACAGGCTTACATTTAATAAAAGATGAGCTAAAAAATTTTCAAGGTCCTCTTGCTGGAATATTTTCATCAATGAAATGGATATTAGAAAATAAAAAAAATATTGAATGGGTCTTTACATCACCATCCGATACTCCATTTTTAAATAAAAGTTTGGTGGATAAATTTTTAAGCACTAACTATAATAATAAAACTAATATAGTTATAGCAAAATCCTTCAACAAAATACATCCTGTAATTGGTTTTTGGCATATTTCATTAATTAAAAGTTTAGAAGAATTTTTAGCTAAAGATAATAGAAAAATTATGCATTGGGTAGAGCAACAAAATTACGAACTTCTAAATTTTAAAGACAAAAATTATTTTTTTAACATTAATACTCAGGCTGATTTAGTAGAGGCAATTAAAATTGAGAAGTCTATAAAAAAACTATAATTTACTGGATAATCTTAATAATAAGATTATAAATTAATACCATAAATCATGTCAATTTACCTTCCTATAGCCGAAATGAATATCAATATCTTCTTAATTGTTTTTATTGGAATGATAGTAGGTGCATTATCTGGCCTGTTCGGTGTTGGAGGAGGTTTTTTAATGACTCCTCTTTTGATTTTTTTAGGTATTCCGCCTGTAGTTGCAGTTGGTTCTGAGGCTCCACATGTTTTAGCTTCCAGTGTATCTGGGGTGATAGCACACTGGCGTAAAAAAAATGTTGATTTTAAGATGGGTTTTTTTTTATTATCTGGAGGTATAATTGGATCAACTCTGGGAGTTAATTTATTTAAATTACTTAAGACTTATGGTCAAATTGATATTGTTATCCAATTTTTATTTTTAATTTTTCTTGGTTTTATTGGAATTTCAATGGCTTTCGAAAGTGCAAAAACAACTATAAAAAATTATCAAACTACTTCAGCAATTAGAACTAAACTACATCAGCATTCTTGGATACATGGACTTCCTTTTAAGCTTCGTTTTCACCGCTCAAAATTATATATTTCTGTAATTCCACCTATTTTAATTGGTTTTTTTGTTGGAGTGTTATCAGCAATGATGGGTGTTGGTGGCGGCTTTATTATGATACCTGCAATGGTTTACATATTGGGTATGTCTACAAATGTTGTTGTGGGAACTTCATTATTTCAAATTATTTTTGTAACAGCAAACTCAACCTTTTTTCAATCTTACTTAAACCAAACTGTTGATATAGTTTTATCTGCTCTTATGATCCTTGGTGGAGTTATTGGCGCACAAATTGGAGTTAGAATTGGATCAAAATTAAAAGCTGAATATTTGAGAGGTATTTTAGCAATTTTAGTATTACTTGTTTGTGCTAAGATTTTAACTGACTTGATTCTTATGCCCTCAGATTTATTTACTACTTCACTTTATTGATTCAAATGAAAAATTTTAAACAATATTTTATTACTTATATAGGGATGGGATTATTAGCTTTATACTATCTAAGTCGATTTTTTGAAATTGATTTCGATTATTTATTGCAGATAACTATCTTTATTTTATCAGGGTGCTTATTATTGAAATTGTTTTATTGGTACAATATTGGCAAAAGCTCTAAAAGGGAAAATTTATTGAGATTTTCTTTTATCATTTTAACATATTTTCTTCCTATATACATGATAATTCAAGAACCTACTTTAATTATTGATTTAACAATTTTAAAAATATCTTATGTAATTATTTTTACTTTTGCCTTTATTGGAATAGTTATAGAAAGATATTTGTTTACTATGAAAGAAAATTCATAATATGAATAAAATAAAGTAAAATGAATAATAAATTACAAACTCTTGTTTTTATCATTGTGTTTTTTTTTACAAAAGCCATTTTGGCTGAGGCATATTTTGATTTATCTCAAAATAATATTAAAATTAAAACAGATTTTAAAGGTAAAGAAATAATTATTTTTGGAATTTTAAATGATGATCAAGAAACTATTATTACTATTAAAGGTCCTCCGAAAAAAGCATTAATTCAAAAAAAAGAGAGAATTTTAGGTTTTTGGTTTAATACAAAACAAATTACTTACAATAAAATTCCCAGTATTTTTTTTATTGCGTCCTCAGAAAAGCTTGAAGATATTCTACCAATGTCTACCATAATTAAAGAAGAGCTTAGTTTTGATTTATTGTTAGTAAATAAGTTATCACAAAGAAATTTTATATCTGATGTATCATTAAAGAATTGGCAGGATAATTTTGTTAGAATTAAAAAAAATAAAAGTTTATTCAAACAATATAAAGTTGCAAAAATAGAAAATAAACTTTTTCAAACACGGGTTTTTTTCCCAGCTGAGTCAATTCCTGGAAAATATAAAGTTCAAGTGTATCAAATAAAAAATAATATAATTTTAAATAAGAAAGAAAAAATTTTAACTTTACAAAAATCCGGTATTGGAAGTCAAATATATGATTTTGCACACAAAAATGCTGCAGCTTATGGTTTTTTTACTATCGTATTTGCTATATTATCCGGATTTCTTGCTGCAACATTGTTTAGGAGATATTAATGAGTGATAGTAGGTACATATTAGTTATTGCTGATGATTCACCAGAGATGGAAATTGCTCTTGAGTATGCGTGCGCTAGATCAAAAAAAACAAGCCGGAAAATAATTATAGCAACATTTATAGAGCCTTTGGATGTTTTAACAACTCAAGGTGTAACGGAAATTATGAAAAATGAAGCAAGAGAAGAAGCTGAAAACCTCCTTCAAAAAGCAGCAAGTCATGTAAAAAATAAAACTGGTGAAATTCCTTCTTTGGCACTTAGAGAGGGAGAAACAATTGCTGAATTAAAAAAACTTCTTGAAGAAGAAGAAAAAATTAATGTATTAGTTTTAGCTGCAAATTCTGATCCTAAAAATAAAGAATCAAATATGATTATTAATTCTCTAGTAAGTCAAGAAATTGCAAATCTAAGAGTGCCAGTTATGATTGTTCCTGGTAACTTTTCAAAAGATCACATTGCTTTAATTACCTAGATATGTCTGAATTAATAGCTGAGAAATTAATTGATATTGGATCAGTGCAGTTTTCTTTTAATGATCATTTTACATTAACATCAGGTTTAAAATCTCCAGTTTACGTAGATTGTCGAAGAATCATATCTTTTATTGACGAAAGAGATTTTATTATGAACGAGGCTGTTAATTATATTAAATCAAATAACTTGAAATCTGATTTAATAGCAGGCGGTGAAACAGCGGGCATTCCCTATGCTGCAATTATTTCTGAAAGAATGAAAAAACCGATGTTATATATCCGTAAGAAACCAAAAGGTTTCGGTAAAAACCAGCAAATTGAAGGAGAATTTAAAAAAAAAGACAATGCTATTTTGATTGAAGATCTGGCAACGGATGGCGGAAGTAAGGTTATATTCATTGAAGCAATGAGAAAAGCTGGATTAATAGTAAAGGATATTTTTGTTATTTTTTATTACGACATATTTGATTTTGAAGACTCAGTTTTATCCAATTTAGATGTTAATATTCACTATCTTTGCACATGGAAAGATATTATTTCTGTTATAGAAAAAAGAAACTTATATAATCAAAATGAAATAAATAATTTAAAAAATTTTTTATCTAATCCTGATAATTGGAGAAAAAGTAATGCCTAATATTATTTTAATCAGTGGGGGTTTTGATCCGATTCATAGTGGTCATATAAAATTAATTAATGATGCTAGTAAATATGGGGATGTAATTGTTCTTCTTAATTCAGATGAATGGTTAAAAAATAAAAAAGGTAAAGAATTTTTATCTTTTGATGAAAGAAAAATTATAATGGAAAATATAAAAGGTGTAATTGATGTTATTGAATTTGATGATAGTGACAAGACTTGTATTGATGGAATTAAAAAAGCAAAATCACTTTATAAAAATAATATAATTAAATTTGCAAACGGCGGGGATAGAAATAATGAAACTACACCTGAGAAAGAATTTTGTGATAAAAATGATATAGAAACTCTTTTTGGAATAGGTGGTAATGATAAATCTAATTCTAGTTCGTGGATTTTAAAAAAATGGAAAGAATAGTAATTAAGGATAAAGTTTTTTAATTTTCCAGGAGTTATCACTTTTCAAATAAAGTACTCGGTCATGAAATCTAAATGGCATTTCTTGCCAAAACTCAATTAAATTAGGCATAACTAGATAACCATTCCAATGTGATGGACGAGGAATATCTTTATCTTTATATTTCATTTCAAAATCTTTAATGTTTTTTACTAATTCATCTCTAGATGGAAGATCATCACTTTGGTTAGATGACCATGCTCCAATCTGACTATTTCTTGGGCGTGTTTTAAAATAAGAGTCAGCAACTTCTTTGCTTACAATATTTGCAATACCCTCTATTCTGATCTGTCTATTTTGAGTTTTCCAATGAAAGTTAAGAGCAACATTGTTATTTTCTTTAATTGATTTACCTTTTTTACTATTAGAATTAGTATAGAAAACTAAACCAATTTCATCATATGATTTTAATAAAACTACTCGTGATGAAGGTTGATTGTTAGAAAGTGTAGATAGTGTCATTGCATTTGGATCGTTTATCTCTGTTTTACATGCTAAATCATACCATTTTTTAAATAAAACGAATGGATCTTTAATGTGCTCAATCAGATCTTTGTGCTTTAACATTTTCGATATATTAAGTAATAAAACTTATATATAATCTTAAAAATAATAAAAAATAGGAATTTAATGTTAATGCAAGGAAAAAAAGGGCTAATAATGGGTGTTGCTAATGATAGGTCAATAGCATGGGGAATAGCAAAATGTTTAGCCGAAAATGGTGCATCAATTGCTCTAACTTATCAAGGAGAGGCTCTTAAAAAGAGAGTAGAACCGTTAGCACAATCAATAAATTCAAATATATTAATACCTTGCGATGTTGCTGACTCTAGTAGTATGGAAAATGTTTTCAAAACATTAGAACAAAAGTGGGGCAAAATTGATTTCTTAGTTCATGGAATTGGTTTTTCAAATAAAGATGAATTGAGAGGTAAATATTACAACACATCTTCAGCAAACTTTAATCAAACGATGCACATTTCATGTTATTCATTTACAGAGGCTTGCAGATTAGCTGAGCCATTAATGAATGATGGCGGCTCTATTTTAACTTTAACTTATTATGGATCAGAACAAGTTATGCCACATTACAATGTAATGGGTGTTGCCAAAGCTGCTTTAGAAGCTAGTGTTAGATACTTAGCGGTTGATCTTGGTGAAAAGAATGTAAGAGTGAACGCAATAAGTGCTGGTCCAATCAAAACCCTTGCAGCTTCTGGAATAGGTGATTTTAGATTTATTTTAAAATGGAATGAACTAAATGCTCCACTAAAAAGAAATGTTAGTCAAGGTGATGTAGGTAATTCAGCACTTTATCTATTAAGTGATTTAGGAAGCGCTGTAACTGGAGAGATCCAGCATGTTGACTGTGGATATCATACTGTTGGAATGGTAGCAGTGGATGAAGCTGAAAAAGTATCCGATCTATTAAATGAATTTAACAATAAATAATTAATGTCATCAAACTCTATTGGAAAATTATTCTCATTCTCAACTTGGGGAGAAAGTCATGGTAAAGCGATAGGATGTGTAATTGATGGAGTTCCATCTAATATTGAGCTTAATGAACAAGATATTCAACCTTACCTTAATAAAAGAAAACCTGGTCAATCAAAATATACGACTCAAAGAAATGAAGATGATAAGATAGAAATTTTATCTGGTGTTTTTGAGGGTAAGACAACTGGCCATCCAATATCTCTAATAATTTATAATAATGACCAAAGATCTAAAGATTATTCAGAAATTAGAGAAAAATTTCGACCTGGTCACGCTGATTATACCTATTGGAAAAAATATGGAATAAGGGATTACAGAGGTGGTGGTAGATCAAGTGCTAGAGAAACTGCTATGCGAGTAGCAGCAGGAGCTATTGCAAGAAAAGTTATATGGAAAAAAATTGGCAATCAAGCCAGAATTACTGGTGCTCTGATTCAAATAGGTAATTCCAAAATAAACTATGATAATTGGAATGAAAATTTCATCTCTGAAAATGAATTTTTTTGCCCAGATGAAAAAATAATAACTGAATGGAAAAATCTTATTGATAATGCTCGTAAAGATGGATCCTCTTTAGGTGCAATAATAGAAGTTAGAGCATCAGGTATACCCGCAGGTCTTGGTGAACCTATATATGATAAGCTAGACTCTGATATTGCAAAAGCATTGATGACAATTAATGCTGTTAAGGGTGTAGAAATAGGTAATGGCTTTGATAGTGTTAATGAGGATGGAAAAACAAACGTAGATGAAATGATATTAAAAGACGGTAAACCAAGTTTCTTAAGCAACAATAATGGGGGTATTCTTGGAGGCATTAGTTCTGGACAAAATATAGTTTGTCGATTTGTGGTAAAACCAACAAGCTCAATAACATCTGAGAGAAAAACAATTGATATTAATTTGCAAGAAACAACGATTGCAACAAAAGGACGTCATGATCCTTGTGTAGGTATTAGAGCAGTTCCTGTTGGTGAAGCAATGCTTGCAACCACTATTGCAGATCATTGTCTTCGCTATTTCTGATACTTGGCAGTAATTAAAAATTCTGTATTCCCTTTTGGGCCTTTGATAGGGCTTTCAATAATATTCAACACTTCACAATTACACTCACATTCAAACCATGTTTTGATTTCACCACAAATACGAACATGAATTTCAGAGTTTTTAACTACACCTTTTTTTGTTTCATTTTTTTTTGACTCAAATTGTGGTTTAATGAGTACAATAATAATACTTTTATTTTTTAGTAACTCTAAACAAGGTAAGATAACTTTTTTAAGACTTATAAAGCTAACATCGCAAACTAATAAGTCGATTAATTCACTAATTATATCTCTAGTAAGATAACGAGCGTTTATCTTTTCCAAATTTATAACTATTTTATTTTCTTTTAATTTTTCATGTAATTGATTTGTGCCAACATCAACAGAAAATACTTTCTTTGCACCTCTTTGAATTAATACGTCCGTAAAACCACCAGTAGATGCACCAAGATCCAAACATACTTGATTTTCTACATTAATATTATTTTCATCAAGTGCTTTAATTAATTTATAGGCTCCTCTAGAAACCCACTTGGGACCAAGATTTATGATTTCAATTAAAGAGTAAGGACTTATATTAAATCCACTTTTATTGATGATTTTTCCTTCAACAGAGACTTGACCTGCCATAATCATAGATTGAGCTTTTGTTTTAGACTCAGCTAATTTTCTATCAAAGAGTATTTGATCAAGTCGTATTTTTTTTAAAATCAATTTCTTATATTTTTATTGAAAGATTGAAAATTAATTACGTTATCTTCATAAATCTGTTTGATCTTTTTGGCAATAGAATCAGCATCCATTCCTATTTCTGCATATTGTTCTTCAGGAGATTGATGGTCTATAAATTTATCTGGAAAAAAATATTATTTATTTTGGTTGATGTAATCTTAATTCTTTCATTATGAATGTAATTTAAAACACTAGAACTAAACCCACCACTTGAACCTTCTTCAATAGTAAGCAAGTATTTATGATTATCTAATAATTGTTCTAGTAAATTTGTATCAATTGGTTTTGCAAATCTAGCATCTGCCAAAGTTGGTTGAATTCCATTGGCATTAAGAATTTTTATTGCTTCTTGGCAGCTTTGTAACCTTGATCCTAAATTTAAAATCGCTACTTCATTTCCTTCTTCTAGAATAATTCCCTTTCCTATTTCTATGGGATCAATATTATTATCATTATTATTCATTTCACCTGTTCCTCTTGGATATCTAAATGCCGAAGGTCTATCATTAATAAATACAGTTGTATTAATCATTCTAATTAATTCATTTTGATTACTAGGTGCCATGATAATAAAATTTGGAAGCGTAGATAGAAAAGTAATATCATATGATCCAGCATGGGTTGGCCCGTCTGCCCCAACTAGTCCAGCACGATCAATTGCAAATCTTACAGGAAGTTTTTGTAATGCTACGTCATGAACAATTTGATCATAAGCCCGCTGTAAAAAAGTTGAATAAATTGCCACATATGGTTTAAAACCTTCTGTAGCAAGTCCTGCAGCCATGGTTACAGCATGTTGTTCAGCTATACCAACATCAAATAACCTATTAGGATGCTGAGAATTAAATATATCTAAACCAGTTCCACTCATCATAGCTGCAGTAAGTGCAACAATTTTTTCATCATTTTTAGCAACATTTGATAATGTTTCCCCAAAAATTGAGGAATATGTTTTTTTATTTGATGAATTTAAAGATTGTCCTGTTTTAACATCAAATTTATTAACACCATGAAATTTATCATCAGATTTTTCCGCCGGCTCATAACCATAGCCCTTTTTGGTCACACAATGAAGAAAAATTGGTTTATCAACTGATATGTTTTTTATATTTTCTAAAACTGGAACTAATGTTTTAATATCATGACCATCGATTGGTCCTAAGTAATAAAAACCTAACTCTTCAAATAAAGTGCCACCAGCTACTAAACCTTTTGAAAACTCCTCAGCTTTATACAAAGTTTTAGATACTGAATTTGATAACTTTGATGATATTTTTTTTAATAAACTTCTAACATTTGTATATTGTTTTGAAGAAAGTAATTTTGTTAAATAATTACTCATTGCACCAACAGGTCTATCAATTGACATTTTATTATCATTTAAAATTACTATCATTTGTTTGTTACTAGCTCCTATATTGTTCAACGCTTCATATGCCATTCCTGCACTTAGCGCACCATCGCCAATAACAGATATAATTTTAGCATCATCATTATTTAGGTCCTTGGCAACTTTCATACCCATGCCTGCAGAAATAGATGTAGAACTATGCGCTGTGCCAAAAGGATCATACTCACTTTCACTTCTTTTTACAAATCCATACAATCCATTTTTTTGTCTTAAGGTTTCAATTTTATTCTTTCTGCCAGTTAGAATTTTGTGAGGATATGATTGATGACCAACATCCCAAATCAATCTATCTCTTGGAGTATTAAAAACAAAGTGTAAAGCTATTGTTAGCTCCACAACACCTAAGCCTGCACCTAAATGCCCTCCAGTTTTTGAAACAGTTTCAATAGTTTTATATCTAAGCTCATTTGATAAATTTTCTAATTCGATTAATGATAATTTTCTTAAATCAGAAGGAAAATTAATTTTATCTAAAAGTTTATAAATCATAAAACTAAAAATCTTCTTTTGTAACTTTGTTGTCCTCAATCATTATTTTTTTAATCTGCATTTCAATATCTTTTAGTTTGTTGTCACAAATTTTCTTAATTTTCATGCCTTCTTCATATAGCTTAACTGACTCTTCTAAACCAATTTCACCAGACTCAAGCTTTTCAACAATTAGTTCAAGTTTTTGCAAATTTTTCTCAAAGCTATTTTCTTTATCTTTGCTCATATCATCTACCTATTTTTGATAAGATTTTATTCTCTTTTAAATTATACATAATTAAGTATGAATGGTCATTATCAGAAATAACTATCAATACATTATTTTCATCAATTATTTTTAAATCTTTTATATTCTCAGAATTTTTAAGATTTAATGAATAATTTGTTATTTCATTATTTGATAAATCTTTAGTGTTTGAAATTTTAGAATACAAACCATATAAAAGAAATGCAAAACATATAAATATTAATATTGCTAATAATATAACAATAAATTTAAGAAAACTATTACTCATGAATGAAACCTATACTCACAAAGTAAATATAAATAAAGAGCTAAGTTCAATTAGACTGGATAAGATCTTAACCAAAAAAGTTGATAAATTATCTCGTATGCAAATTAAAACGTTGATCAAAAGTGGGAATGTTAAATTAAACAATATTCCAATACTTGACCCGTCATATTTAGTAAGAGAAAACGATAGTTTTGAAATATCTATATTAAAACCTGAAGACACAAAATATAAAGCAGAAGATATAGCTCTAAACATTATATATGAGGATGATGATTTAATTGTAATTAATAAGCAAGCGGGAATTGTAACTCATCCAGCGCCTGGAAATCAAACAGGCACATTAGTTCAAGCATTAATTCATCATGCAAAAAATAACCTAAGTGATGTTAATGGAAATAGTAGGCCTGGGATTGTTCATAGATTAGATAAAAATACTAGCGGATTAATGGTAATTGCAAAAAATAATTTTACACATATGCATTTAGCTAATCAGTTCAAAATGCATTCAATTACTAGAAAATATCAAGCAATTATTTGGGGAGTACCTTCCAATCAAATTATAGAAGGATACATTGAAAGACATAAAATAAATAGAAAAAAAATGAGCTTAAATAATAAAGAAGATGGAAAGTTTTCAAAAACAGAAATAAAGTTGATTAAATCTTTTCAAAACTCTTCTTTAATTGAATGTACACTTCATACAGGAAGGACACATCAAATAAGGTTGCATTTAACATCAATTAATTCACCTGTAGTAGGTGATGAAATTTACGGTAAAAACAAAATTAGTAAATATGGGTTAGATAAAAAAAATTTTAATAAATTTTTGATTTTAAAAAACTTTCAACGACAAGCATTGCATGCAGTTCATTTAGGTTTTTTTCATCCAAAATTAAATAAAAATATGCAATTTAACTCAAATTTGCCTGAAGATATGGAGAATTTACTAGATTTCTTAATAAAATATTAATTTCGATTTTAAATATGATATAGGGCAAGGATGCAATTACCAGTACTTTCATTTGAGGGGAATTTATCAATTTATTTACAACAGATTAAAAAATTTCCTATTCTTACTGCTGATGAGGAGTATATGCTGGCAAAGAGATACAAAGAATATGGGGACACAGAAGCTGCTCATAAATTAGTAACAAGTCATTTACGTTTGGTGGCTAAGATTGCGATGGGATATCGTGGTTATGGTTTGCCAGTTACAGATCTAATTTCAGAGGGTAATGTAGGAATAATGCAAGCAGTAAAAAAATTTGACCCTGAAAGAGGATTTAGACTTGCCACATACGCAATGTGGTGGATCAGAGCTCAGATTCAAGAATATGTTTTACATAGTTGGTCATTAGTAAAAATTGGAACAACTGCTGCGCAAAAAAAATTATTTTTCAATTTAAAAAAAATTAAAAACCAACTTAGTTCAATTGATTCTGGAGATTTATCTCCAGAAAATGCACGTGAAATTGCAAACCGATTGAATGTAAAAGAAGCAGAAGTGCTAGACATGAACAACAGATTATTCACTGGTGATCAATCATTGAATATTCAAGTTGGAAATGAAGGTGATGCAGAATGGCAAGATATGCTTGTCGACTCTAATGATACTCAAGATAATATAATAGCAAATACAGATGAACTTTTATATAGAAAGAAAATTTTTGAAAAAGCAATAAAAGTTCTAAATGATAGAGAAAAAGAAATTATTAAATTAAGAAAATTAAAGGACAAACCTGTAAAACTTGAAGAGTTAAGCAAAAAATTTAATATTAGTCGTGAAAGAGTAAGGCAAATTGAAGAAAAAGCTTTTGAAAAACTTAAAAAACAAGTTTCAACTATTACTCAATAAGTTTTTTCTATCAATTGTATGAACTCTATCTGGGCCTGTAGAGATAATAGAAATATTGTTTTCAATTTTTGATTCTAAAAAATCTATATAATCTCTAGCTTTTTTTGGAAGTTGATTCCAACCAGTTAATCCAAAAGTCGATGTACGCCAACCAGGTATTGTTTCATAAACTGGCTTTAATTTATCATGCAAATTTTCATCAAAAGGGAGATAATTATATTTTTTTTTCTCTACCTCGTAACCAACACAGACTTTTATTTCTTCTATCTCATCCAAAACATCAAGTTTTGTTAAGACAACATCAGTGATACCATTTATTGCTATTGATTGTTTTACTAAAATGCTATCAAACCATCCGCAACGTCGTTGTCTTTTTGTTACTGTCCCAAATTCTTGACCCTTTTCAACAAAATGGTCTCCTATTTCATCGTTAAGTTCAGTTACAAATGGCCCAGACCCAACTCTAGTTGTGTAAGCTTTTGTAATACCTAATACATTATGATTTTCTTTTATACCAAAGCCAGTACCTGAAAAAATTTGACCAGATGATGTATTTGAAGAAGTTACATATGGATATGTTCCAAAATCTATATCTAACAATGAGCCTTGAGCTCCTTCAAATAAAATAAATTTATTTTTTTTTCCTTCATCATTAATTATTTTCCAAACAGGTGCACCAAAATAGATAATTTCTTCTGAAATTTTAATTAAATCTTCAAATGTTTTTTCAAAATCCGCTTGTTTATTAAATTTTTTTAATCTTGGCTCATGAAAATCATACATATTTTTAATTTTGTTTTTTAAATTTTTATGGTCACTCAAATCACAAAGTCTTATCGCTCTTCTTCCAACCTTATCTTCATAGGCTGGACCAATTCCTTTTTTTGTTGTTCCAATTATATTATCACCTCTAGAAAGTTCATTTATTTCATCAATTAATTTATGAATAGGCAATATTAAACAAACATTTTCAGCAATTAATAAATTATTTTTATCAATAATAATTTTTTGTTCTTTTAAACTAGAAATTTCATTAATTAAAGCCCACGGATCAAGTACTACTCCATTACCTATTAAACATTTTTTGTTTCTAATAATTCCCGAAGGTAATAAATTAAGTTTATATACATCCTCATTAACTTTAATTGTATGCCCAGCATTATTTCCACCCTGAAATCTGACTACTAAATCTGCTTTTGAAGATAACCAATCTACTATTTTTCCTTTACCCTCGTCACCCCATTGAGTTCCTACAATCGTATAAAACACTATATTTTTATTACCTTTTTATTTTTATATATATGTGAACAGAAATATTTTTTTGCCAATTTAGTTATATCAGTAATGTCTCCAAAAAAAGAAAAAATTATAAAATTTTTTTTAATTAAATTATTTTTTATACTATCTTTTATTTCATAAGGTACTAGTATTTTTTTAGAACTATTTTCGAATGATGAGGCTCTTAATACAGTATCCATAAAGCAGGTGAAACCTACAGCTGATTCTTCTTTCAATTTATTTTTTATTTTATAACGACCTCCACTAGCAATTTCTCCACGAACATTTTTAGCAAAAAATGTAAATTTTATTCCATTATGATAATTTTTTTTATTAAATTCGGTAAAATCTAAAAAAATTTGATCGTTTCTCTGAAAATTTATCATTTTAGCTATTTTCTTTATATTCTGTATTTCCTTTTTTATTTCATCTGAAATTGAGAGTTCGTTAATTTTATTAATTAAATCATTAAAGTTCCCCGTCAAAGCAAATAAGTTTTCTAAAAATAACTTTTGTTTCTTATCCTTGATTAAATTTAATGAATTTTTTTTATCTTTTTGCTTTATGAATACTTTAAGTTTCTTGAGAGTTTTTAAATCTTTAATTTTAGAAAATATATTATCTAGAAAAACATTTGATGTAAGTTCTAAAGTGATATTTTTAATACCAATTTTTTTTAAAGACTTGTAAGCTAAACTTATAATTTCAATATCAGCCAAAATTGAATAAGAGCCAATTATTTCAGAACCAACTTGTAAAAACTGTCTTTCAGGTCTAAGCATACTGCCTTGCTTGCGAACAACTTCTCCATAATAACAAAGTTTAATAGGTCTAATTTTATTATTAAATCTTGATGAAGCTATTCTAATTATTTGAGGAGTAATATCATCCCTTATAAATAGCTTAGGTTCCTTTTTTTTTGAGTCAAGTAAAAAACAATTGTTGCTATTGTTCTTATAAAATTCTAACAAAGGAGTTTTCACTAAATCAAAACCATTAGATACAAAAATATCAATAATTTTATTTTTATATTCATGTTCAACATTTGTATTAAAATCAACATGATCCTTAAAGCCTTCTGGAATTAATGATTTATTTGTCAAGATTAATCCTTATATCTTTTTCTATTGTTTTTGCTTTTGCTTGAACTAATTCTAAGTCTTTTCCCTCAACTAATATTCTTATTAAAGGTTCTGTGCCAGATAACCTTATCAATAATCTAATATTTTTATCTTTAATTTTTTTGTTGTTGAGATTTTTAATATATTTAAGACAATTTTTGGATATTTTTGTGTAAGGTATATTAATTTTAATTTGAGGAAAATTATTATATAAATTAAAAATTGAGCTAACTGGTTTTTTTAATTTTGATATTATTTCCATTACTTTTAATGCTGCCAAAATTCCATCTCCTGTTTTTGAATACTCAGATAAAATTATATGACCAGATTGTTCGCCTCCTAAAATCGAGTTGTGTTTTTGCATTTCATTTATGACATTTATATCTCCTACCGATGAACGTTTTAATTTAATTTTTAAATTACTTAAAAGATAATTTTCTAATCCAAAGTTTGACATTACTGTAGTAATAATGGGAAACTTAGTTTTTGTGTTATTTAAATTTATAAGATGTTTAGCAAATAATGCAATTATTTTATCACCATCAATTTCTTCGCCTTTTTCATTAACTATTATCAATCTATCTCCATCGCCATCAAAAGCAAAACCTATATCAGCTCTTTCCTTTATTACTTTTTTTGATAATTCATTTATGTTTACGGCTCCACAATTAAAATTAATATTTTTTCCATTAGGTTTATCATTAATACACACAACTTCATGACCTAGTTCCCAGAAAATATGAGGGGCTATTTCATAAGTTGCGCCATTCCCACAATCTAAAACTATTTTTAATTTTCTTATTTTTATATTCTTTTGTAATGTATTTTTTAAAAATTCAGAATATCTGCCTGAAGCATCCTCAAGTCTAATAGCTTTTCCTGTAATAAACTTACTATTAATAATTTTAGAATATTGTTTTTTATTTAAAATAATATCTTCAATCTTATTTTCTAATTTTGTACTTATTTTATACCCATCTGAATTAAAAAATTTAAGACCATTATATTCAAATGTATTATGAGATGCTGTAATCATTACACCTATATCTGCTCTTAAAGACCTCATTAAATGTGGGACTGCAGGAGTTGGTAACGGTCCAACTAGCACAACTTCCATACCCATTGAAATAAATCCTGCTGTAATTAAAGGTTCATAAAGATAACCTGATAATCTAGTATCCTTACAAATTATTACTCTTGAATTTTTCTTTTTTCTAGATTTTAATAAGTATCCTGCAGCTTTAGAAATTCTTAGAGTTGTTTCTGGAGTTAGAGGCTCTTCATTAACTAAGCATCTTATACCGTCAGTACCAAATATTTTGCCCATATACCCTTTTATTGAATATATTAAATAAAATAAAGAGGTATGATTTATTAGTTGGGTTGGGGGGCAGTTGTTCCACCAGATTTAGGAACTGAAGTATGAGTGGTCGAGGCAGCTGAAGTTGTATCGTCAAAATCATCACGAGAAGGTTTGATTCCTTTAATTAAGTCTTTAATTTCATCACCACTTAAAGTTTCGAATTCTAACAAACCTTTGGCAACAATATGTAATTCTTCAATATTGTCTTGAAGAATTTTTCTACATAATTTGTCAGCTTCATCAGCCAAAAACCTCACCTCGTCATCGATAATTTTAGCTGTTGAATCTGAGAGATTCTTTGATTGTGCAACTGAGTGACCCAAAAATACTTCTTCGCTGTCATTATTATATCGTAAATTACCAAGTTTTTCGCTCATACCCCATTCAGTAATCATTTTTCTTGCAAGGTTGGTAACCATTTGTATGTCACTTGCAGCACCGTTTGTAATTTTGTCTTTACCAAAAATCATTTCTTCAGCTATTCTTCCTCCAGTGGCTATAACTAAATGTGCTTTCATTTGATCTACCCTCATTGAGAATTGATCTTTTTCAGGGAGTCTCATTACCATTCCAAGAGCTCTACCTCTTGGAATAATTGTAGCCTTATGAATTGGGTCAGATGCAGGTGAATGAAGAGTTGCAACTGCATGACCAGCTTCATGATAAGCAGTTAATTTTTTTTCATCTTCCGACATGACCATAGACCTTCTTTCAGACCCCATCATCACTTTGTCTTTAGCATTTTCAAAATCTTCTAATGTAACCATTCTTTTATTTTTTCTTGCCGCCAATAAAGCAGCTTCATTGACTAAGTTAGCTAAATCAGCACCAGAAAAACCAGGCGTACCTCTTGCAATAATTTTAGAGTCAAACTTTGGTGAAACCTTAATTTTTTTAATATGGACTTTCAATATTTTATCTCTACCGATTATGTCAGGATTAGATACAGTAATTTGTCTATCAAATCTTCCTGGTCTTAAAAGTGCTGGATCCAGTACATCTGGTCTGTTAGTTGCTGCAACAATAATTACGCCAGCGTTTGCTTCAAAACCATCCATTTCGACAAGCAATTGATTTAGAGTTTGTTCTCTTTCATCATTTCCACCACCTAAACCTGCCCCTCTATGTCTACCTACTGCATCAATTTCATCGATAAATATAATGCAAGGAGCATTTTTTTTTCCTTGTTCAAACATATCTCTTACTCTACTTGCACCAACACCAACAAACATTTCGACAAAGTCGGAACCTGATATTGAAAAAAAAGGAACATTAGCTTCTCCTGCAATGGCTCTAGCTAAAAGAGTTTTACCGGTTCCAGGAGGGCCAACTAATAAGGCTCCGGTTGGTATCTTTCCTCCAAGTCGTGAGAATTTTTTTGGATCCTTTAAAAATTCAACTACTTCTTCTAGTTCTTGCTTTGCCTCATCAATTCCAGCCACATCATCAAATGTAATCTTGCCAATAGCTTCATTTAACAATTTTGCTTTTGATTTTCCAAAACCCATTGCTTTTCCTCCACCTGATTGCATTTGTCTCATGAAGAAAATCCAAACACCAATTAACAGCAAC
The DNA here is from genome assembly GCA_902567135.1 of uncultured Alphaproteobacteria bacterium. GTDB lineage: Bacteria > Pseudomonadota > Alphaproteobacteria > HIMB59 > CACPNW01. The sequence continues at coordinate 43,599 of CACFLO010000004.1, forward strand.
ATAGGGAACCAGGATAGTAAAACACTTAAAATCGGATGCATAGATCGCTCAGATGGTTCAGCGACTATTTTTACACCAGATTGATTTAATTTATCGACTAAATCAGGGTAATTAGGTGAGTATGTTGAGAATGATCTTCCATCTTCAAAGAAGCCTGATACATTATTTCCAACTATTTTTACTTCTGAAATATTGCCATTATCTGCAGCTATAAGAAAATCAGAAAAAGATATTTCTTTAGATTGATTAGTAGAAGAGCTGTTTTGAAATAAATTAAAAAGAGCAATTAAAAGCAACCCTATCACAACCCATAAAATGATGTTTTTACTAAAATTTTTCATTTGTAACTATTACATAGGAGTTAAAACTAAAAACACAATAGTTTTTGCCCTATTTTTGAAAAAATGTAAGCAAATCATCGTTTTTTTTTATAGATACACCAGTCAGATTAAAGATCTTAAAACTAGATTTTTTCATCTCACTAATGAAAAGTTTAATTTTTGAGCTTCTTGCTTTGTATTTGTTATCTGAAAAAAATTTTAAACAAAGCAAAATAATTTTTTCAATTATAAGATCATCAAATTTTAAAAGAGTATTTCTTTTAATTTTAATGCTCTTAGGCTTAATTTCAGCTACAGTATCGATTAAACATTTCCATATCATATATCTATAATAAGGCATTTCTTTTTTCAAATTCATAAAATCATTTTTAATTAATTTTTTATATTTATTATTTTGTAGAAAATTTCTTACTTTTACTCTTGTATAATTCACATCTTTATTTGATGGATCATTTACAAAAATTAATTTATTTTTTTTATTAAAACTAAGTATTGATTTTTTTTTTATTTTAATAAAAGGTCTTAAAATTTGTATTTTTTTAAAATAAGTAATTTCTTCCATTGATCCCAAACCTTCAAAATTGCTACCATTTATTTTTCTAATTAAATACGTCTCCAAATTATCATCAAAATGATGGCCTAAAAATAAATGGTGGATATAATTTTTTTTACAAAAAGTAATTATTCCATCAAACCTATTGTTTCTTGCATGTTCCATATTTTTTTTGATTAATGTATTTTTTTTTATTTTTAAAATTCTAGGGTTTATATTTAAATCCCTTAAAATATCTCTCACATAGTAAGACTCTTTCTCTGAATTATTTCTAATTTTATGATCAAATATGAGGGCGGATAATTTACCTTGTTTTGATTTAATCCATTTATTGATAAGATAAACAAGAGCAATACTATCTGGTCCTCCAGATACACCCACAGCAACATGTGGGTATTTTTCAAAACATTTTAAATTATTAAGATAGGAAAAAAAATTAATGTCATTTAATAACATCAATTTTCAGATTCACATTCCATATTATCTTTTATTTTATCGGGATCTTTTGTAAATTTGTTTCCTTTATAGTTTTGATTTAATATTAATAAGGTTTTGCATGCTTCAGAAAATTTATTCATTTCTTTTAAAGATTTAGATAACTCATAATACATTTCAGCCGCCTTTATACTTTGGGGAAAACGCTGAACACCCTCTCCAAATACAATAGCTGCTTTTCTATAATTTGACTCAAATAGATAAATTTTTCCTAACCAAAAATGTGCTGATCCGGAAAGTTGATTTTCTGGGAAGTTTTCAATAAATTCTTCAAGAGAAATCTTAGATTTATCATAGTTTTTTTTCATCATTTGATCCAATGCGGCTTGTAATTGCTCTTCAGGTGTCAAATTATTTAATTCTTTATCTTGATTTATCATTTTTTCTTCTAAAGTTATTTCTTCATTATTAGAAATTTCATTTGTATTTTCAGATATGACTAGTTTTCCTAACGTATTTTCTTCTTCTCCATCTAATGTTGTTGATTTTTCTTTTCCACTAGATTCAATATTTTGAATTTCTATTTTATTCTTGATTTCATTTAAATTTAAATTCATATCATTTTCAAGTTTTTGGATATAATTAGAAAAATCATCCAATTTAAATATAATTTCCTCAAATTGAAGAGTTAGATTTTTTATATCTTTTTCTAAATCATACATTCTAATATCAATAGAAGTAAATCTTTCTGCATCATCTTGATTATTTTTTAAATTCAAATCATTGCTATCAAATGATTTATTAAAAACAGCTTTATTTAAATCACTTACTTCTTGCTTAATACGATCAAGTTGTTGTTTTACAGTGAGTGATTCCTCAGCACTTAATGAATAAAAACATAAATTAGCAAAGACAAAAAAAATTATAGGTAAAAAGTATTTCATTGCAAAAATTATATTATTTTTTATTTAGACAAAAATAAGGCGCTATAAAAATATAGCGCCATTATTGAAAATAATTTAGTTTACTATTGTTACTGATCTTCTATTTTGAGCCCAGGCACCATCATTGGAACCTACTACAGCTGGTCTTTCTTTTCCATAAGATATTGTTGAAACTCTATCTGCAGAAATTCCTAAATTTATAATGTAATTTTTAACCGACTGTGCTCTTTTTTCACCTAATGCAAGGTTATATTCTCTTGTGCCTCTTTCATCACAATGACCTTCAACAATAATAGAAACATCAGAATATTGTTTAAGCCAAGCCACCTGATCCTGAAGTAGTTCTTGAGCATCAGTATCTAATTCAGAGCTGTCATAGTCGAAGAAGACTCTATCACCAACATTTACAATTAGATCCTCTTGTGAACCTGGTTCTATTGAAGCTGATTCTGTAGTTTCAGCGCTCGAAGACACATCTGAAGAAGTAGAAGTAGAACCTGATCCTGATGAGTCTGCAGTATCTTTTGGAGTTGTTGAACAAGCTGCTAAAAAAAATACTAAAAGTGCGCTCGCTAGTAATTTTATAATCATATAAAAACTCTCCCGATGTGTAATATCAATAAAAATCTATACTTTAATTACCACTTTTTTTATTAATTCATATATATTTTTTTTAAAAATTTATATTTTTCCTTAAAATTAATGCATTAATGGAGACCAAGCAGGGTCAGAACCTCCTAAAGGAGTTATAATTTTTCTCTCATTATAGCCTGTAAGATCAATAGAGTATAAACTTGAGTCCCCTCCACTTCCATCTGCTGATGTACGTTCGTCCTTAAAATACATCAAATATCTTCCATTTGGAGACCAAGTGGGACCCTCAACATGAAAAGATTTTGCTATCATCCTTTCATTTGAGCCATCAATTTCCATAACTCCAATATAGAACTGACCACCTTCTTGCTTTGTAAAAGCAATCATATCTCCTCTTGGAGACCACACTGGTGTATAATAACTCCCCCTCTCTCTACTTATTCTTTTAAGGTTTTTTCCATTAACATCGATAACATACAAGTGTCTTCTGCCTGTTCTATCAGAGTTAAATACGATTTTTTTTCCATCTGGGGAAAAACTTCCAGAGACATCAATTGATGAGTTGTTAGTTATTCTTTTTGTCGCTCTTGTTGGTAGATCTAAAATATAAATTTCCGAATTCCCAACATCAGGATCTGAATAAGACATGACAATTTTACTTCCATCTGGTGAGAAGCGTGGAGCAAAAGTCATTCCGGGAAATTCACCTACTATTTCTTGCTGCCCAGTCTCTATATCGAAAATAAAAACCCTGGGGCTGTTAGCCTTTATATAAGACATAAAAGTTATTTTTTGAGAGTTAGGTGAAAAACGTGGAGTTAAAACCAAATAAGACCCATCAGTCAAAAAACGATGATTAGCTTGGTCTTGATCCATAATTGCTAATCGTTTTTGTCTATTATCTTTTGGTCCAGTTTCAGCTACATAAACTATTCTAGTATCAAAAAAACCACCCTCACCTGTTATTCGTTGGAAAATAGCATCTGAAATAATATGAGCTACTCTTCTCCAGTTTTTTTTACTTGTTTTATATTTTTTACCTACTATTTGCTTTTGAGCAAAAACATCAAACAATCTAAACTCTACAGAAATATTTTCATTGTTTGTTTCAATTTTACCAGCAACTAAGTGTTGAGCCTTAATTACTTTCCAATCTTCAAACCTAGGTTGGTTAGATAAAGACTCAGAAGATTGTATAAATGCTTTTTTATCAAGAGGAATGAACAAACCTGACCTTTCCAAATTATCAGAAATTACAGAGGAGATATTTTTCCCAATTTTTTCTAGAGAAGAATTATTAGAAAACAAATCAGTGACAGCTATTGGAGTTGGTTTTACAGTTCCCTGACTAAGAGTTAATTCAAGAGCATAAGTCTTAATTGAAATAAAAGTTAAGAATAATATTAGTAAATATTTCATTTTATAAATAATTAATTTTTAATCCAACTATAATCAATTGTTATCTTTAAATCTTTCCATGATTCATATTTATCAAGAGGTAATTTAAGTTTTGAACAAAGTGGGTTATATAAAGTGGCCACTGCGCTTTCTGTAATTGCTTCATAATAAGGATTACTCTTACTTATATTTGTGGCAAGAATTTGTACAGTGTCTTTTCTGACATTAGCCTCTCTATCAATTTTTGCACTAATTTTTACCATTTCATCACCTATTATTTGAGTGCCTGCCCTGGGATTAAAGCAACTTCTTAATTGCTGCAAAACAAGATCCATTTCAGAAATTGATACTTCTATATTTGCTTTATTCTCATTTTCATTTTCTTGCTCTATTTTATCTTCTTCATTATTATTGTTATTAGAAGTATTTGATATATCTTCATTCCTTAAGTCTTTCAGCATTGTTGCAAGATTAAAATCTGGCTCTGGTTTTGAAACAGGTTTTGGTTTATCTATAATTTTGGCATCTTTCTTAATCTCTGGTTTTGTTTTATTTTCAATCACAACATCACTTATTGCTTTTCTCTCTTCTGGAGCTTTTGGTTTTAATTTAGGTTTTATTTTATTAACTTTGAGTGTTTCTACACTCTCTACATTTAACTTTTTTTCTTCAATTAAATTGTTAATTTCCTTTTTTTTTAAGGTAATGTTTTTTGACTCAGGTTTATTTATAATTTGAGTATCATTTATCGTTTTTTCGTTTGTATTTACTTTTTTCTTAGGTTTTTCAGTTAAATCTATTTTTTGAATTTCGGTATTGTCAGAAGAGGTAAATTTTTTTTGTTCTAATTTTTTTGATTCTTTATTAATTTCAATATTTTCTTTTTTAGATGTTAATGATGTAACATCAGAAACATTTAAAATTTCAATTGGTATTACTTGAGGCATTGGTATTTGTTTTGGTTTAAAAAAGTCTGGCAGACCAATAGCAAATAATAAGATGATCAAATGTAAAAAAAGAGAAAAATAAATCCCTAAATGATTTGGGCTAAAATTTTCGACATAATTAAAAGCCTTGAAATATAAGGAATGCATTAAATTTAATTTTCTTTCGGATTTTGGGTAACAAGAGCTACTTTAATATATCCTGCAGAGTTTACTAAGGACATAATTTCCATTATTCTACCATAGGCAACCACCCTATCACCTCTTACATATATCCTAGCTTCCTTATTTAATTCAGTTATAGCATTTAATCTTGGTATTAAATTTTCAATTGCAACTTTAGATTCTCCTAAATAAATCTCACCACCTAATTTAACAGTAATTTCTAATGGGTCCTTTTGATCAGTTAATGCAGATGCTTTGACTTTTGGAAGATCTACAGGAATACCAACAGTTAGTAGTGGTGCTGTAACCATGAAAACAATTAGTAAAACTAACATAACATCAACAAAAGGGGTGACATTGATTTCACTCATTTGAGAGTATTTTTTGCGTCTTCTTAATGAATTATTATTTAAGTTTATCAATTTACTTTTTCTCTAATTGTCTAAAAAAAATTGTTGTAAACTCATCCATAAATGTCTCTAAAGAAACAAAATACTTGGACAAATCACTTGAAATTTTATTGTATGCAACGACTGCAGGAATAGCCACAAAAAGGCCAAGTGCAGTAGCGAATAATGCTTCTGCTATTCCTGGTGCTACTACAGATAAATTAGTATTTTGAGCAACAGCAATTGATTTAAAACTGTTCATAATACCCCAAACCGTTCCAAATAATCCTATAAATGGTGCAGTAGAGCCAGATGTTGCTAAAAATGTAAGATTTTTCTCCACTATTTCACTTTCTTTATTAAAAGTTACCACCATGGATCTTTGCATTCTATCCTTTAGTGATGAAAGGTTTGCGCTTATTTCACCTTCGTGACTTGATTTACTTTTTTTCCATTCTGAAATTGCAGCACAAAAAATTTTTGACTTAGGATCAAGTTTATTAAAGTTTAAAGTTTCGTATAAATCTTCAAAAGAATTGCCTGACCAAAAAATTTCTTCAAATTCTTTTTCCATCTGCTTAAGTTGTCTTAATCTGACAAGCTTAGAAACAATTATGCTCCATGAATATAGCGATGCTAAAATTAATATTATTATAACTGATTTTACAACAAGATCGGCACTCATAAAAAGTGCAAACATTGAGAAATCTATGTTTTCAGATGCAATATTATTAACTGTGCTAACTTCTTCCATTATTCTGTATCCTTTATTTTTGTTAAATCATCACTATGAACCATAATCCAAAAACCTGGTCTATTTTTTTCACACAATGCTATAACAGGAGTTTTACCCTCATCTTTAGCAAGTTTTGCTGTATCATCCCATAAAGAAACAGCTGTATGTTTTGCTCTTAATTTGCACTCTATGAAAAGTTCATCATGAATGACATCCGCACGTGTAACTTTTCCATTACCTCCACTTAAAGGAGTTCTTTGGCCATTAAAATAATTTGCAACATCTCTTTCTCTTTTTTTCCAAGCTTTATCAGGCATAATCTTCCTTTCGCTATGCTGTTAACGTGTTTAATATATCATCACTAACATCAAAATTTGATGATACTACTTGTACATCTTCATTTTCTTCTAATATATTCAATAACTTAAATAATGTTTCAGCTTTTTCTTTTGACACAGAAATTTCATTTTCACTTTTCCAAATTAATCCTGTAAAACTTGTTGGGCCGAATCTTTCAATTATTTTTTGATTAAGTTGATGAAGAATTGTTTGATCACAATAAATATTGTATACATCCTCATTAAGCTCATAATCTTCAGATCCATTTTCTATAATAAAATCAAATAGTTCTTCTTCATTAATATTATTTTTATTTAATGTGATGCTTCCTAATCTTTTAAAACCAAAACTAACACTTCCCGTCTCACCAAGATTTCCTCCATATTTACTAAAAGTAGACCTTACCTCTGCTGCTGTTCTGTTTTTATTATTAGTAAGAGCTTCGACAATAATTGCAACACCATCTGGACCATAACCTTCATATCTTACTTCTTCATAATTACTGTCAGAATCATTCCCTTCACCTTTTTTAATAGCTCTTTCGATATTATCTTTAGGCATATTTAAAGACTTTGCGGACCCTACTGCTGATCTTAATCTTATATTTTTTTCAGGATCAGGCCCCCCTTCTTTTACTGCAACAGAAATTTCTCTACCTAATCTAGAAAAGATTTTTGCTCGTTTTTTATCTTGAGCACCTTTTCGATGCATAATATTTTTAAATTTAGAATGACCTGCCATAACTCTCTATAAATATTTTGTTCGTTGTCAGTAAAGTAATTTAAATAAATCAATATTGTGTCTAATATGTGTAATTTTTTACATCTGAAAAGGTACAATTTTCAATGATAATCCAGTGCTATCATCAATTTCAATGTATGTTCCACATATAGTTATTTTGTTATCAGCAGGAAAAAACCTGCTTTCTGATCTATAGCCTTTAACAAAACCATGAATAGGGTTATCTTTATCCATACCAATAACCGAGTTATAATCACCCGTCATTCCAACGTCTGTTTGATAAGCAGTACCACCATCAAGTATCTTTGCGTCTGCTGTAGGAATATGTGTATGAGTTCCAAGAATAGCTGAAACTTTCCCATCAAAATAATGACCAAAAGCATTTTTTTCTGATGTTGTCTCACCATGCATATCAATGAATATTGCACTACAAGTTGATCCAAGTTTTTCTTTTTGTAAAAAATTCTTAGTCACACTAAACGGGTCATCTAAAGAAAGACCCATGAATAACCTTAACATAACCTGCACAATTATAATCTTTTTATCATTATTAAGTTTTAGTTCATAATAGCCTTTTCCAGGTACTCCACTTGGATAATTTAATGCCCTAACAATTTTAGGACATTCTTCAATGTATGATAACATTTCCCTTTGATCCCATGCGTGATTTCCCAACGTTATTACATCAACGCCCGCTTCAATAAGTTGAACTGCAATTTTTTTTGTGACCCCATAACCTGCAGCTGCATTTTCAGCATTAACTACCAATGCATCAGGTTTATATTGATTCTTTATTTCTGGAATTTTTTTAATAAATGTTTCTCTAGCTTCTTTTCCGACAATATCCCCAATAAATACTAATTTCATATAAACTTGTATAATTGTTTTTCAGTTAAAACGAAATCTAATTTATAATCAAAAACATCTATAGGTATTTTATTTTGCTTTTGCTCATCAAAAGCAAAGCCTACAGTATAAAATTTTAAATTTAATTTTCTTAATTTTGCAAAAGTTTTATCATAAAAACCTCCTCCATATCCCAGCCTATATCCATTCAAATCAAAACCTAAGCAGGGAACAAAAAATAATTGTGGGAGAATTTCCTCATGTTCATTTGTTGGTTCAGGAATATTATATTTACCTAATTTAAAATTCGTATTTGGATTACTTTTTATAAAAATAAGCTCTGTTGAATCTCTTTTAATTACAGGAAATGATAATGTTTTCCCTAAATCCATAATTTTTTTATTTAATTGATGTGTTGATATTTCTGAGCGAATTGAAATGAAACTTGCAATATTTAGAATATCTTTAAAATTAATATATTGATTTATTTTCTCAAAAACCTTAACATTAAATTCAATAGTAGAATTTTTTTTTATTAAATCTCTTTTATGAGTTAAAATTTTTCTCAAAGTTATTTTTTGAGAAAGTAATTCATTCATGATTTTTTTTTAAAATATTATTTTTAATTTGCGTAAGTTCACTATGAAATTCTTCTAAAGCATATTCTAATTTTGATACTTCATCAGTCTTATTATTTAGTTCTGATTTTATTTTTTTTATTGTATTAATACTTTCTTCAGACTCTTTTTTTGTTAACCTAATCTCTTTTTTTAATAACTCATTATCAGTTTTTTTTATATTCAACTTATCTTTTAATGATTGAATATCCTCAATTGAGTCCTGCAGTTCTAAACTAATAAGTGTAGCAATCTTAAGGTCGCTTACTTTTCCATGTAAGTGAGAAAATTTATTCCAATTGTTATTTAATGTTTCTACTGCCTTTAATAGTCTTTGTTTTTCATCTTCTTTATATGATAATTTTAATTTTTGATTAAATATGCTTACCTCAAGATCGGGCATTTTCTTCCTCAAGAAATTCTTCCAATTCTTCAACGCTTTCTCTAATTCCTTTTTTTAACCCTGACAACTCTTTATTCAATTCATCAATCTTTTTTTCACAATTATTATCATTATCTAAATTCTCAGAAATATTTTTTATTTCTTGAATAATTTTTTTTAAAAGAGATATTTTTTCATCAATTTTCATATGTATTTTATAATTCGATTATTTTAAAATGTCACTTTATTGCATATTAATATTAGTGTAAAAGAATACAAATACCGAGGGAATTTGAAAACTAATAATATAAACTCAGAAAAACTATCTCAATTAGCTAATTGTATACGTTTTTTATCAATTGATGCGGTTCAAAAGGCAAATTCAGGACATCCAGGCATGCCTATGGGTATGGCTGACATAGCTACAATTTTATTTAAAAATCATTTAAAATTTGATCCCAATGATCCAAAATGGATAGATAAAGACAGGTTTATTTTATCAAACGGACATGGTTCAATGCTTCTGTATGCATGTTTATATTTAACAGGCTACAAAGATATCAGTATGGATGATATTAAGAATTTTAGACAAATAGGTTCTCCTACAGCTGGGCATCCAGAGTATGGCGAGTTAGAGGGTATTGAAACAACAACTGGACCATTATCTCAAGGACTTTCAAATGCTGTTGGATTTGCAATGGCTGAAAGTAAACTTTCTTCTACATTGGGCAAAGACTTTATTAACCATTATACGTATGTTTTCGCTGGAGACGGTTGCTTGATGGAAGGATTAAGTCATGAAGCCTGTAGTTTAGCAGGTCATTTAAAATTAAATAAGCTAATAGTTTTTTTTGATGATAACTCAATTTCAATAGATGGAGAAATATCATTAAGCAGTAGTGATAATATACAAGTGCGTTTCAAATCATATGATTGGAATGTATTAAATGTTAATGGTCATAATCATGAAGAAATTAATAAAGCTATACTTAATGCCAAGAATTCTGATAAGCCAACAATTATTTGCTGTAAAACTAAAATAGGATTTGGTTCACCTAATAAAGAAGCTAGCGCTTCTTCTCATGGGTCACCTTTAGGTAAAGAAGAGGTAGAACTTACTAGAAAAAATTTGAATTGGAATCATGAAGAATTTTATATTCCTGATGATCTTCTCTCAGAATGGAGAGGCTTTGCAAATAGAAACGCTGAAATTAAAAAAAATTGGGAAAATAAAAATGCAGATTTTTTAAATTCTAGTAATTTCAATAAATTTTTTAATGAAAATTTAGACTCCGATATTAAAGCTGAAATAATTAATTTTAAAAAATTATATGCTAAAGATGATACAAAGTATGCAACAAGAAAAGCTAGTGAAAGTTCATTAGAGCTACTTAATCATCATATTGTAAACTTTCTGGGAGGGTCTGCTGATTTAACAGGATCTAATAATACTAAAACAAAAGGGATGGATATTTTTAATGCTGAAAATTATAAAGGAAGTTATGTTTATTACGGTATAAGAGAGCATGCTATGGCCGGTGTAATGAATGGTTTAGCATTACATGGAGGGATCAAACCTTACGGAGGAACATTTCTAGTTTTTTCTGATTACTGTAGACCATCAATAAGATTATCTGCTTTAATGAAACTTCCTGTTATATATGTAATGACACATGACTCTATAGGTCTTGGAGAAGATGGTCCGACACATCAGCCTGTAGAACATTTAGCTGCTTTAAGAGCTATTCCAAATTTAAATGTGATAAGACCTAGTGATATTTTGGAAACAATTGAAGCATGGGAAATAGCTCTAGAAACTAAGGGGCCAACTATTTTAGCATTAACTAGACAAGGTTTGCCAACTAATAAAAGAGATTCTTATGAAGATAACTTAGCTAGGAAAGGGGCTTATATAATAAAAAATCATTCCAAATATGATGCTTCAATTTTTGCTTCAGGTTCTGAGGTTGAAATTGCACTTCAAGCATCAATTAAATTACAAGAAATAAATATTAATCTAAGAGTTATATCTTTTCCATCTATGGAACTTTTTGAAATGCAAAATGCAAAATATAAAAAAGAAATAATTGGTAATAAACCAAAATTTGCAGTTGAGGCTGGAGTAATTAATGGGTGGGAAAAATATGTAGACTATGAAAACTTCATTGGTATGAGATCTTTTGGTGCAAGTGGTTCATACAATGATGTTTACAAACATTTTAATATTACAGCTGATAATATATGTAAAACAATTCAAGAAAAATTAATATAATAAAATAACAGAGAGGCAAGAGAATGAGAGTAGCAATTAATGGATTTGGAAGAATTGGAAAATTAGTTTTTAGAGCTTTTCTAGAAAAAAACCTAAAAGGTGCAGAAATAGTTGCAATAAATGAACTTGGGAGCTTAGACTCAAGTTTGCATTTAATGCAATTTGACAGTATTCATGGAAAACTTCCCTTTAAAATAAAAAAAAGCAAAGATGGATTAAAGTATAAAAATAAAACAATTAAATTTTTTAGTGAAAGAAATCCAATTAATCTTCCATGGAAAAAACTTAAGGTTGATATAGTTCTAGAATGTAGTGGAGTTTTTTCTAGTAAAGAAAAATCAAACGCGCACATTAGTGCAGGAGCAAAAAAAGTAATTATTTCTGCTCCAGCTTCAAATGTTGATGCTACAATTGTTCAAGGTGTTAATAATCAAATATTAACAAAAAAACATAATATTATATCAAATGGATCATGTACTACTAATTGTTTAGCTCCAGTTGCTATGGTCCTTGATAATGGAGTTGGTATTGAAAGTGGTTTTATGACTACTATACATAGTTATACTGGTGATCAAAGGACTGTCGATCAAAGTCATAGCGATCTAAGAAGGGCAAGAGGTGCGGCTATATCGATGATTCCTACTTCTACTGGTGCAGCTAAAGCTCTTAGTTTAGTTTTGCCAAAAATGAAAGGGAAGCTTGATGGAACAGCAATAAGAGTTCCAACACCTAATGTGTCACTAATTGATTTTACATTTACCTCTAAGAAGAAAACAACTGTAGAAAAAATTAACAAACTAGCAATTAATGCCAGTAAAACTAAGGGGTTAAAAAATATTTTAACTACCAATGAATTGCCATTAGTTTCAATAGATTTTAATCACAACTCAAGTAGTTCTGTGTTTGATTTAACTCAAACTCAAGTTCTTAATGGAAGATTTTGTAGAGTTTTGTCCTGGTATGATAATGAATGGGGTTTCTCAAATCGAATGATTGAAACGATGCTTGATTTAAAAAAATTATTATAGGTGAGTAAGAAATTAGTTGCTTTTACAATAAGTAAGCTTGATCAAGCTGAAGACATTATTTTAGAGTCTAAAATCTATAAAATAAAACCTATACTTCATTTTAAATATTATATTCTTAGTGGCTTTGGTCCTGAATATGTTTTGATTTTTCAAAAAGCGCTAATTTCAAAGTTTGGAAAATCAAGCTTTAAATTATTCATTGATTGTGGTTTTGACAGTAGCCTAGGTATAAGAATGGCAATAAAAAAAATTGAATATATAAAACTTAGGGGTAATTCGATTATTTTAAAAAAAATTAGAGATATAGCATATAAAAATAGAGTTTTATTAAATCCTTCTTTTAATATAGTAGACTGCAGAAATATAAAAAATATTAATTTAAAAATTAAAAAAATATACTCTAGGAAAAAAAATGAAAATTGATGGCAATCAAATTAAGGTTGGAAATATTTTAGAAATTAATTCTAAATTGTGGCGAGTATTAAAAACTCAACACACACAACCAGGTAAGGGAGGTGCCTATTTACAGGTTGAGATGAAAGAAATTCGAGAAGGCACAAAAATGAATGAAAGATTTAGATCCTCTGAAAGTGTAGAAAGAGCTATTCTGGATGAAAAAATTTGTCAATTTTTATACTCTGAAAATAATAAGTTTGTTTTCATGGATAACTCAACATACGAACAGATTGAGATTGGTGATGATATAATAACAGAAAATCAATCTAAATTTTTAATCGAAAACGATAATATTAATCTTCAATTTTATGAAGGATCAGTTGTTGGTTTAGAGCTGCCTGATAATATAATTTTAAAAGTTGAAGAGACTGAAGCAGTAGTCAAAGGTCAAACTGCTGCGTCATCATATAAGCCTGCCATATTAACTGGAGGAATAAAAACTTCTGTGCCACCCTTTATATCGACTGAAGACTACATAGTAATTAGTACCACAAATTCAAGTTATGTTGAAAAAGTAAAAAAATGATGTTGCCATCGACAATCAATATTTTTGAAAAAGCAGCAAGAAAAGCTGGTAGAATACTAACACGTGATTTTGGTGAAATAGAAAATTTACAAATACAGTCAAAAAATGTTGGTGACTTTGTTACTAGTGCTGATTTAAAAGTTGAGAAATCTTTAATAGAAACCTTAAGATATTATTATCCTAAAGTTAATTTTTTAACTGAAGAATCAGGTTATATTCAAGGTGAAGGGGAGATGATAGTTATAGATCCAATTGATGGAACTACAAACTTTATTCATGGAATTCCTCTTGTTGCAATCGTAATTGCAAAAATAGTAAAAAATGAAATAACTGATGGTGTTGTTTATAATCCTATTTTAAATGAATTTTATTGGGCATCTTTAGGGAAAGGTTCTTGGTGCAACAATAAACGATTAAGGGTTTCAAAAAGACATGATTTAACAAGTTGCTTGATAGGAACAGGGATTCCTTTTGGAAATAGAGTTTATAAAAACTTTTACAAAGAACTAGATAATATGTCAAAAAATTCTGCCGGAGTAAGAAGATTAGGCGCTGCTGCTTTAGATTTAGCATATGTCGCCTCTGGCAAAATTGATGGTTTCTGGGAAAGAGATCTAAATTTATGGGATATCTCTTCCGGTGTCTTACTTGTAAAAGAGGCTGGTGGTAAAATATCAGAGCCAGATGGAAAAAAATGGACAACAAATTCAAGAGATATAGTTGCTTCTAACTCTTTAATTCATAAGAAATTGACAGAAAATCTAACTTTACTTTAAAATATATTTGACTATAAGACTTCATAAATGAAAAAAAATATACATCCAGATTACCATGAAATAAATGTTGTAATGACTGATGGATCAACATTTAAGACAAATTCTACATGGGGCAAAGAAAACGACACACTCAAGTTGGATATTGACCCAAAGTCTCATCCTGCTTGGACTGGTGGAAAAGCAAATTTAAACGAAGCTGAAGGACAGGTAGCAAGATTTCAGAAACGTTTTAAAGGTGTAAAAATATCTAAATAATTATTTAAAATATTTTTTGGCTTCATTTATAGAGCTTTCTTTAAGACTAATTTCCTCTTTAACTCTTTTAATTTCTTCTTGAAGTTCAAAAATATATTGTTTTAAATGTTCTATACTCAAATCCTCTAAATTAAGGCTTTTTACAGTCTTTTCCTTTTCATTAATTTCTAAAAAATCTATCATAAACAATTATTTTATATTAAATTGATAGGAATATATTTATAAGAGTTTTTTTTTTATTAAAGGATAAAATATGAAATTACCACTTATGCCAAAAGCAACAGCAATATGGCTGATAGACAATACTTCACTTAGTTTTGATCAAATATCTGAATTTTGTGGCCTTCATGAATTAGAAGTTCAAGGAATAGCAGATGGTGAGGTTGCTGTAGGTATGCGTGGTTATGATCCAATTGATAATAAACAACTAACAAAAGAAGAGATAGTAAGATGTGAAAGTGATCCTAAAGCTAGATTAAATTTAATTTCTTCAGAGGTAATTGACTCCCTTCCTCCAAGAAAAAAGGACTCTAAATATACCCCATTATCATTGAGACAAGAAAAGCCATATGCAATATTTTGGCTAATTAAAAGATATCCTGATGAATTAAGTAGCTCACAAATTGCAAAACTAACTGGATCTACTAAAAATACAGTTGAAGCAATTCGTAATGGAACTTTTAGAGAAGCAATACTTGAAGCAAAAAGCCCAATGGATACAGGCCTTTGCACATTTCAAGATCTTGAAAAAGCCCTTAATCGTGCTAAAAATAAAAAAGATAGGGAAGAAGCTGCAGCGGCTAAGGCAAAATTATTAGCTGAGACTGAATCTAATTAAATTTTACTTTCAACAAATAATTTAAATAAAAAAACATTAAAAATAACCAAAAAGTCGTCATTAAAATAAAAAAGAGCAATAATTGATTGATATCAATCAGTCCAAGTGGACTACCTGAATAATAAGTTAATGGACCTAAAACTGCACTAAGTAAAAGAGCTATTAATTTATATTTTGATAAAAAAACAAATACTTCATCAAATAAAGATGCAAAGCTTGGCCATAGAACAACCATCCATATAGGCAACCATCCAAAATATAAAGATGACTCAAAATTATATATTTTAAAATGTACTAATATTGAGTCAAATAAATATCCAACCACTGAAATTGAAAATACTATAAAGGTAAATTTCCATTTATTTTGTGAATATGTGAAAGCTAAAAATAAAAAAATTAGACCACAAATTAATCCTAGTAAAAAACTTTTATACAAAATTTCACCAAAAACACACATGAGCCATGTTAATTGATAACCAGAGAGCATAAAAAAGATTTTTATTTTGCTCATTTTGTAATAAGAAAATGAGATACATCCGTTGACTGACTTATGAAGCCTGTTTCACAATAAGCTAAATAAAACTCCCACATTCTTTTAAACCTATCATTAAATCCAAGCTTAACTAAATCATTCCATGAACTTTGAAATTGTGTATTCCATAGATTTAAAGTTTTAGCGTATGATAAGCCAAAACTTTTTATTTCTTTAAAATCAAGACCTACTTTGTTATTTATTTCTAAAAGTTCTTTTTTAGTTGGAAGCATTCCACCGGGGAAAATATACTGCTGAATAAAATCTGGTTGATTTTGATAATTTAAAGATCTTTTTTCATCTATTGTAATGATTTGCAATGCTGCTTTGCCAGAATTTATTAAAGAGTTGCTAACAATATTAAAGTACTTTTCCCAATATTTTTTTCCTACAGCTTCAAACATTTCTATAGAGGCTATATTGGAATATTGAGTATCAATATCTCTATAATCCTTAAATTTAATTGATACTTTTTCTCCCAAACCTTCTTTTTGAATTTTATTTGACGCATATTCATATTGCTCCTTAGATATAGTAATTGCATCAATTTTAGATTTAAAGTTTTTTGCGGCATATGTGGAAAATCCCCCCCAACCACAACCTATTTCAAGGACTTTAGAATTCTCATTTAAATTGAGTGATTCTGCTATTTTTTGATATTTATTTAATTGAGCATCAAATAAATTTTGATTTTCCTTTTCAAAATATGCTGAAGAGTAAGTCATGCTTCTGTCTAGCCACTTTGTATAAAAATTATTACCTAGATCATAATGATACTGAATATTTTTTTTACTTTGAGACTTTGTGTTTTCATTAAGAAAATGTTTAAATTTAGAATAAATATTAAAAAAAATATTTGATTTTAAATTTACTAAGAAATGATTTTCATTTCTAAATGCTAGCAATAATAAATTAGTTAAATTAGAAGAACTAAAATCACCGTCCATGTATGACTCTGCAAATCCAACTGATTTTCTCTTTAAAATTTTGGAAATAAATTTGTAATTATTTATAGTTAAATCTGCTTTATGCGCACTGTTAATTCCTGTAAATAATTGCATAGAGCCAGAGGGAAAAGTTACTAATAATTCTCCATATTTAATTTTTGAAAGAAATTTTTGCGAAACAATTTCAAATGGTGGTTTAAATTTATTATATAAATGCATTAAAAACTTCCCTCAAATGATATGGTATCTTTTGGTTTTTTCTTTCTAGCATAATATTTTCCACCTTTAAAAATAATTATTATAGCCTCAAACAAGATGGCAGAAATTATTTTAAAGCCAAATAGTGGGTTTAAAAGATTATATTTTAATAATTTAGATACTTTGAAATCTATAAATTTGCCTGATTGTGAAGCCATAAGTATTTTTTTATTATTATTATCATATAGATCTATAATAATATTTATATAGTCATTGGTTAATTTATTTGTAAATAAATACTTACCTTTCATTCCAATAAAAGGAGAAACATAAAAATTTTTTTGACATTCATGAGTTAAGGCTTTTAAAATTTTACTATTCCCTCTTGCAAATATATAAGTATGTTGTTCATTGGAGGTGTTTTTAACTTCATAAAATATTGAGATTAATTTATCTTCATCATAACAATAAATAATTGAAAGAGGATTAAAAACATATCCAAAAATTCTGGGAAAACAAAGTATTTTAATTTTTAAATTCCTATACTTTACATCATAGTTTTGTAACATTTCAATTATAAATTCTTTGATCGATCTTTCATCTCTATATCCATGATCTTTTTCATTAAAAGAAAATATATTAAATGAATTTACTGAAAAAATTTTTGATTTTGATTGTATTATTTCTAGCTCATCAAGATCTACAAATAAACTTGGTACTTTATATTTAAAAAAATGCTTAATGTTTCCATAACGTTTATGAACTATTGAAGAAACTATAATCTTTGTGTTCATTTGATTTAATACAATAGTCTATTATAAAATTTATTATCTCTTTTCCAAGGGATATCGACATTCAACATTTTTGCAATATAGGCAGCTGATTGAATTCCATCTTCATGAAATCCATATCCATGATAGGCTCCACAAAAGAATGTATTATTAACTCCTTGTAAATATTTTAATTTTTTTTGAGACTTCATCGTTTGTAAATTAAATTTTGGATGTGTAAAAGATACCTCATTATGTATAGTTTTTGGTATTCTGTCAGGATTAATTGTTACAAAATATTCTTTTTTAGTTTTTAATTTTTGTAGGTTATTCATCCAATAAGTTAATGTAAAGTTTATATCTTCTTTTTTGCTTTTAATAAAATTCCAACTAGACCATGTTTTTATATTTTTGGGCATTATTGATTTGTCTGAGTGAAGATATGCTCTATTCATAGTATATTCAAATTCTGATAAGATTTTTTTTTCATCATTTGTAGGATTGTCAATTATTTTTAAAGCTTGATCTGCATGAGTAGCAATAACAATATAATCGAATGAAAACTCTTCACCATTTTTAATTATTTTTACATAATTATCAGATCTGACTATCTTATTTATTTTTGTATTAAGAGTATAATTAAATTTTTTCAGATTTAAAATTTTTTTGATGTATGAATTACTACCTCCTTCAACATATTTCCACTGAGGTCTATATTTGAAATTAAATAAGTCATGATTATTAAAAAAGTTTAAAAACAACTTTAGAGGAAAATTTTTTACATCGTTTTGATTCGTAGACCAAATTGATGATATTAAAGGATAAATATGAAGTTTTTTTAAATATGCAGAAAAATTATTACTATTAAGAAAGTCTTCGATAGTAAAATTATTATTAATATTTTCTAATTTTGAATTTCTGCATAATTTATAGAAACGATAAATTTCATAAATCATTTTTAAATAACTAATATTAAAAATATTTTTATATTGTGCAAATAAGGATTTAAGATTTTTTCCACCGTACTCAATATTATAATTAATATCTGACACAGCAAATGACATATCTGAATTCATTGTTTGAACATTTAAATGATCAAAAAATTTAATTAAATCTGGATAATTTTTATCATTAAAAACAATAAAACCTGTATCTATAGAAATATTATTATCTGTTTTTACTTTTACAGTCCTTGTATGACCACCTAAATATTTATTTTGTTCAAATAGATGAACATCATATTTTGATGATAGAAAATAAGATGCACTAATTCCAGCAATACCTGATCCAATTACAGCAATTTTTTTTTTAGAAACTTTATTCACTTATTTTTTTAAAAGCAGCTAAAGCTCTTTTTCTTGTTTCATTTAAATCAATGATTGGTTTGGGATAATCTCTTCCTAAAATAAAATTATATCTTTCTTGTTCTTCAACTGTCATTTCCCATGGGGAATGAATAAATTTTTCAGGGATTTTATCTAACGAAGGTAAATATTTTTTTACATATTGTCCTTTAGGATCAAATTTTTTACCCTGTAATATAGGATTAAAAATTCTAAAGTATGGGCTGGCATCTGCCCCACTACCTGCAATCCATTGCCATCCTGCTGTATTGGATCCAATATCTGCATCAACTAAAGTATCAAAAAACCACCTTTCCCCTTCTTTCCAATGAATTAAAAGATTTTTTGTTAAAAAGGAGCCAACAATCATTCTTACTCTATTATGCATCCAACCCATTTCATATAGCTCTTTCATTCCTGCATCAACAATTGGAATTCCAGTTTTTCCTAATTTCCAAGTATGTAAATTTTTTTTATCTCTTAACCATGGAAATTTTTTAAATTTTGATTGGATTGGAAACTCAGTCATTGCAGGATAATTAAACAAAAGATTATATGAAAAATCTCTCCACCCAATTTCTGATAAAAATTTCTTTTTATTATTTACGTCAATATTAGATTTCATTACTTCATTATAAATTCTTAATGGAGAAATTTCTCCATAATGTAAGTGTGGAGAAATTTTTGATGTAAAATTACTATCAGGTCTATCTCTGCCAGTGCTATAATTAAATAATTTGTTGTTTATAAATTTTTTAAGTTTTAACTTAGCTGCATTTTCACCTATATCCCAATACGAGAGTATTCTATTCATCCATTCTTTTTTAGGTATATTTAATTGTAATTCCTCTATTTTTAAAACAGAATTAATATTTTTTTTATAAAAATTATATTTACTTGATGAATTTAGAGATAATTTTTTTTTTAAAAGTATCTCAGAGTTTACTTTCCAAAAAGGTGTAAAAACTTTAAAAAAATTTCCAGATTTATTTTTTATTTCCCAGGGTTCTGATAATAAATACCCATTGAAGGTATTACAAACAATAGATTTTTTATTCAAGGAAGATTTTATTTCTTTATCTCTTATAACTGAATATTTATCATATAGTCTATTCCAGCTGAAGTGTGAAATATTTTTATCTTCAATAATTCTATCTATGATTTTTTTTGGATTCCCTTTAAAAACATAGAGCTTACTATCAAGTTTAGCTAAATCGTTATTTAAACATTCTAATGATTTTTCTAACCAACATTTAGATGCATGCCCTATTTCAATATTTTCTTCATAAATATAAATAGGTATAATTTTATCAACTTCCTTAGAGAGTTCATAAAGTGCAGGATTATCATTTAGTCGTAAATCTAATCTAAACCAGTGAATTCCTATTTTATCCATCATAGATATACAGGTAGGTTATAAAATTTATAAAAAAAGGTAATTTTACTTACTATGTGGGGGCATTTTTTTTTCAACAAACCATACATGCTTCTTAAGAACTGGGTCATATTTTTTCAATCTTAATTTATCTGCAACTTTCATACCTTTTGTTGGTTTTCTAACAATATATTTTGTTCCTGTTTTAGGGTTTTCTTCAGGTATAAGCTGCTTTAAAGCATATGATGTTTTTTTTGCCATGTCGCTCCTATATATTAAAAAATATCTAAATAAAGTATTTTTTAGAGATCGTTAACTGTTTGCTTAATATAAGGACTGTACAAACCTTTTTTCTTTGCGATTGATATTTGCTTATTTCTATCAATTAAACTCTTTTTCTTAGACTCACTTATTTGACCATAACAATTAGGGCAAGAAACACCCTTGAGATATTTTTTAGATTTTAGTTGATCTTGAGATAAAGGATATCTGCATGCATGACAAAGTTCATAAGTTCCATCTTTTAGTTCATTTTTCACTGAAACCCTATTATCAAAAACAAAGCATTCTCCATTCCATAATGAATTTTTCGAATTCGTTTTTTCCAAATAACTCAAAATTCCACCATGAAGCTGATTAACATCTTTAAAACCTTTTTTTATCATATAAGATGAAATTTTTTCGCACCTGATTCCACCAGTGCAGAACATTGCAATTTTTTTATTTTTAGCTCCATTTAAGTCATATTTTAAATAGTTTTTAAATTCTGTAAAACTTTTTGTATTTGGATTAATTGAATTTTTAAAAGTACCCATCTTAACTTCAAAGTTATTTCTAACGTCAATTAAAATAGTTTCTTTATCTAAGATAAAATCATTCCATTCTTCTGGTTTGATTTTTTTTCCAGTTATTTTTTCAGGATCAGCAATCTTAGTCCTTAAAGTAACTATTTCCTTTTTGTTCCTAACTTTGAGTCTAAAAAATGGCATGAATTTAGAATAAGAATATTTTGGATTGAAATTATTAAATCCCATTTTTAAAATGCAGGATTCAAATTTTCTTATATTATTTGATTTTCCAGCAATAGTTCCGTTAATTCCCTCATCTGCTAAAATTATTGTGCCTTTTATTTTGTTAAATTTACAAAAATTGGAGAGTCTATTTTTAATTGTAAAAATATCTTCTATTTTTTTAAATTGATAAAAAGTAACGATGGTAAATTTAGAATTTATCATTTATTCATCTATTATAATAACCTAATAATTATTTCTATGACAAATTCTAATATTCAAGCTGCTCAAAATCTTTTAGCTAATTGTTCAATTGAAACAACACCTAATGTTTATGCAAAATATGGTAATTTTTCTGATTTGGTTAATAAAGAAACTGATATTTACGTTACATATCTTCCTGATGAAGAAATGAATCAAGTAATTCATACTGCTAAAAAACTCAAACTTGAGGGATATACTGTAATACCTCATCTACCTGCCAGAACAATTGCAAATCATAACGAATTAGAAAAATACATAAAATCTCTGTATGAGGATTGTGGATGCACAAAGATTTTAGTTATAGGGGGTGGAGGTAATCAAAAAGGGAGCATTAATAGCTCTATTGAAATTTTAGAAACAGACCTTTTATCAAAATATAATTTTAAAGAAGTAGGACTTGCTGGCCACCCTGAAGGCAACCCCGATGTTAATCAAGTTGATTTAGATAATGCTATTATTCAAAAGAATCAATTTTCAAAAAAAGCAGATTTTAAAATGTATTTAGCAACTCAATTTTTTTTTGAAGCAAAATCTTTAAAAGAATGGGAGTTACATCTTAAGAGTTTAAATAATAACCTTGCAATTCATGCTGGTATACCTGGGCCTGCCACTTTAAAAACTTTGATAAGTTATGCTAGATCATGTGGAATCAGTAACTCCATTAGATTTTTATCAAAACAAGCTTTAAATATTACTAAGTTGGCAACAACTAGAAGTCCTGACAAATTAATATATGATCTAGCTAGCTACCAAATAGAGACTCCTGAAACGAAATTAAGAAAAATACACTTTTATCCTTTTGGAGGAATAAAAAAAACTAGTGATTGGTTAAAAACATTAGATAAGGATAATTTATCTTATGATGGTCAAAAATTTCAATAATCAATGATAATATATATCAACAATTATTATTTCTTAATTTGAAATAAGCATTTAGATCACAAAAAACATAATCTATAAATTCTTAAAAATTAATGGAGTTATATGTCTGATATTGAAATTGCTAGAAAAGCAAAGATGAAACCAATTAAAGAAATACTGGAAAAAATAAGTGTTCCAGATACTCCTGAAGCATTTAGTCCAATGGGTCGTCATATTGCAAAAATCAATCTTGAATACATTAATACTTTAAAAAATAATAAAGATGGAAAATTAATATTAGTAACAGCAGTAACTCCAACTCCTGCAGGTGAAGGCAAAACTACAACCTCAGTTGGATTAAATGATGGTCTTAATAAGATTGGGAAAAAATCAATAGTATGTTTAAGAGAGCCTAGCTTAGGCCCATCCTTCGGTA
Source organism: uncultured Alphaproteobacteria bacterium (assembly GCA_902567135.1). Taxonomy (GTDB): domain Bacteria; phylum Pseudomonadota; class Alphaproteobacteria; order HIMB59; genus CACPNW01. Next base: position 66,910 of record CACFLO010000004.1, read on the forward strand.
TGAAGGGAGGAGCAGCCGGAGGAGGTTATGCTCAAGTTGTTCCTATGGAACAAATAAATCTTCATTTTACAGGTGACTTTCATGCAATTACATCTGCACATAATTTACTTTCTGCTTTAATTGACAATCATATCTATTGGGGCAACAAATTAAATATTGATGTAAGAAGAGTTGTTTGGAAAAGAGTAATAGATATGAATGATAGATCTCTCAGATCAATAGTTATTGATTTAGGAGGCGTTGCCAATGGTTATCCAAGACAGGATGGATTTGATATTACAGTTGCATCTGAAATCATGGCTATCTTTTGTTTAGCAAAAAATCTTAATGATCTTGAAGAAAGAATTGGTAACATAACAATTGCATATACTAGAGATAAAAAAGCAATTTATGCAAAAGATCTTAATGCTCAAGGACCAATGACAGTTCTTTTAAAAGACGCAATAAGACCTAATGTAACTCAAACACTTGAAAATAATCCTGCAATTATTCATGGTGGCCCTTTTGCAAATATTGCTCATGGATGCAATTCTGTAATTGCAACTAAAGCTAGTTTAAAATTAGCAGATTATGTAGTAACTGAAGCTGGATTTGGAGCAGATTTAGGTGCGGAAAAGTTTTTAAACATTAAATGTAGAAAATCAGATATAAAACCTGATTGCGTAGTTTTAGTAGCAACTATCAGAGCACTTAAGATGCATGGAAATGTTTCAAAAGAAGATTTAATAAATGAAAATGTTACAGCATTAAAAAACGGTTTAGTAAACCTAGAAAGGCATATTAATAATCTTCATAAATTTGGACTACCAGTTACTGTAGCAATTAATCATTTTGTATCAGACTCTAAAAGTGAAATAGATGCTGTTCTTGAATTCTGTAAAACTCAAGGTGTAAAAGCTTCTATGTGTACTCATTGGTCAGATGGAGGAGCAGGAACAACTGAACTTGCACAAAATGTGGTAGAAATTTGTGAGGAGAAACAAAATACATTTAAATTTTTATATGAAGATGATCTTCCTTTATTCAAAAAAATAGAAAAAATTGGTTTAGAGATATATCATGCAAGTGAAGTTGTAGCCGATACAAAGATTCGTGAACAACTTAAAGATTTTGAAACTAAAGGCTTTGGTAGCCTTCCGGTATGTATTGCAAAAACTCAATATAGCTTTTCAACTGACCCTAGCTTAAAAGGAGCTCCAAGTGGCCATGTAATTCCAATAAGGGAGGTTAGATTGTCTTCAGGAGCAAAATTTATTGTTGTTATTTGCGGTGAGATTATGACTATGCCTGGTTTACCAAGTGTTCCTGCGGCAGATTCGATCAGGTTAAATTCGCAAGGAGAAATTGAAGGTCTCTTTTAAAACTGATAAGAAGTAAAATTCAAATTTATTATGATTAAAAGATCAAAAAAATATTCTGTGTTTTCGCTCGTGAAAAATGCACTAAGTTATCATGAAAATTGGCAACCAGCATGGCGTAATCCTGAAATTAAAAAGGAATATGATGCTATTATCGTAGGTGGTGGTGGGCATGGATTAACAACAGCATATTATTTAGCAAAAAACCATGGAATAAAAAACATAGCTGTCGTTGAAAAAGGTTGGATAGGTGGGGGAAATACTGGAAGAAACACAACAATTATAAGATCAAATTACCTATGGGATCAAAGTGCAGCTATCTATGATCATGCATTAAAACTTTGGGAAGGAATGTCTCAGGAACTTAATTATAATGTTATGTTTTCGCAAAGAGGTGTAATGAATGTTGCCCACAACTTACATGATGTTAGAGAATTAAAAAGAAGATGGCATGCAAATCGCTTAAATGGAGTCGATTGTGAATGGTTAAATACAAAAGAAGTTAAAAAATTCTGTCCTGTAATTAATACATCACCCAATATTCGTTATCCAGTCTTGGGTGCTACTTTACAAAGGCGTGCTGGAACTGCAAGACACGATGCTGTTGCATGGGGTTATGCAAGAGGGGCTGATGCTATGGGTGTTGATATAATTCAAAATTGTGAAGTTACGGAAATTAACATAAATAATGGAAATGTTACTGGAATTGAAACTACCAGAGGTACAATTAAATCCAAAAAAATTGGTGTTGTTTGCGCAGGCCATAGTAGCGTGATTGCAAAGATGGCAGGTATCAAACTGCCACTTGAAAGCAGACCTCTTCAGGCACTTGTATCTGAGCCAGTAAAACCAGTCATTGATACTGTTGTAATGTCAAACACTATACATGCATATGTATCTCAATCAGATAAAGGTGAGTTAGTAATTGGGGCTGGAACAGATGGTTATAATTCATATTCGCAACGAGGTGGTTTTAATATTGTTGAAGATACAATAATGGCAATTGTGGAATTATTTCCTCTTTTTTCAAGAATGAAAATGCTTCGTCACTGGGGAGGGATTGTTGATATATGCCCTGATGCAAGTCCAATCATCAGCAAAACGCATATTAATGGTCTATACTTTAATTGTGGCTGGGGAACTGGTGGTTTTAAGGCCACTCCTGGATCAGGTTGGGTATTTGCACATACAATTGCAAATGATCAGCCGCATGCCCTTAATGCACCATTTAGTATTAATCGGTTTTCAAGTGGCGAGTTAGTTGATGAACATGGCGCAGCTGCTGTAGCACACTAAAATGTTAATAATTAATTGTCCTTATTGTGGTGAGAGAGAACAAGAAGAATTTTCTTGTGGCGGAGAAGCGCATATTGAAAGACCAAAAAATCCACCTGATTTAAATGATGATCAATGGGCTGATTATTTGTTCCTTCGTCAAAACATCAAAGGATTGCAATATGAAAGGTGGAATCATTCTTTTGGATGTAGACAATGGTTTAACGTGGCAAGAAACACTGCAACTGATGAAATTCTTGCAGTTTACAAAATGGGTGAAAAACCACCAGCACTTGAATCTAACAATCCGATAACACCTTGTGGTGAACCTGCTATTGGTTCAGGGAATTTTTCTACATCAAAAAAATAATAAACATGCGTTTACAAAATAATAAAAATCTTGGTCAAAATAAAAAAATTAGTTTTTTCTTTGATGGAAAAAAGTATTATGGCTATGAAGGTGATACACTAGCATCAGCCTTACTCTCTAATGGTGTTTATCTTGTTGGAAGAAGTTTTAAATATCATAGACCAAGAGGAATAATTTCAGCAGGTTGTGAAGAACCCAATGGCATTGTCCAATTAGAGCTTAATGAATTTACTGAACCTAATAGAAGAGCAACTGAGGTTATTTTATATGATGGTTTGATAGCTAAATCTCAAAATAGATGGCCAAGTGTGAAATATGACGTTGGAGCAATTAATGACTTGCTTGCACCATTTTTCCCAGCTGGCTTTTATTATAAAACATTTATGTGGCCTCCAAAATTTTGGAAAACTTATGAGCACTTTATTCGTCATGCTGCTGGATTAGGCTATTCTCCAAAAAAAGAAGATCCTCATAAATATGAACATTATCATTATCATTGTGACACATTGATTGTTGGTAGTGGTGTTAGTGGTTTGTATGCTGCTCAGATAGCTGCAGCAAAAAATCAAAAAGTCTTACTAGTAGAACAAGAGAATCAAACTGGTGGATCAATTTTATCATCCAATAATCATGACAACAAAATTAGTGATAAAAGTCAAACTCAATGGAAGAATAAAATTTTAGATGAATTAAATAAATTAAATAATGTAAGAATTATAACAAACACCACACTGTTTGCTTATATGCACTATAATTACTTACTAGCAATTCAAGATCTTCAACCAAATAAGGGTACAGATAAAGCAAATTCAATAAGACAAATTGTTTGGAAAATAAGAGCAAAAAAAGTAATTTTAGCAACTGGTTCAATAGAGCGACCACTTACCTTTAATAACAATGATAGACCAGGTATCATGCTTGCTAATAGCGTAAGTAAATATTTAAATGGTTATGGTATTAAATTAGGAAAACAAATTGTTATCTTTACAAATAATGATAGTGCCTATCAAACAGTAATAGATTGTCATTATCAGAATGTTAATGTCGTTGCAGTAATTGATGTAAGAAATAATTTAGAAGGTGAACTTCCTTTAAAAGTTAAGCAATTGGGTATCAAAATATATACTGGCTCAATAATATCAAACACTTCAGGTAGAAAAAAATTAAAAACTGTGCAAATCAAAAAAATAAATCAAAAAAATATTGAAATTTTAAACTGCGATCTATTATGTATATCGGGAGGATGGTCTCCCACTGTACATTTATTTACTCAATCCAGAGGAAAATTAAAGTTTAGAGAAGAAGATTCTTGTTTTATTCCTCATCAAGCCCACCAAGATACTCTTTCAATTGGCTCTTGTAATGGAGTTTTTGATTTAAATAATATTCTCAACGAAACATATAAATCAGTTAATAATTTTCTAAATACGAATGATAAAAATAATTTAGATGGCAAGAGATATGATGCTGAATTAAATAAAACTGGCAAACAGAAAAATGCTTGGTTAATCGATAGAGAAAATATTAGCAAATCTAAAATGTTTGTTGATTTTCAAAATGATGTAACAGCAAAAGATATTAAAATAGCCTTATCAGAAGGTTTCCAATCAATAGAGCATGTCAAAAGATATACAACTAATGGAATGGCTACAGATCAGGGTAAAACCAGCAATGTTAACGCACTTGGAATAATAAGTGAACTGTCTGGACAGGATATTTCCAATCTTGGTACTACAACTTTTCGATTACCATATACGCCTGTTACATTTGGAGCAATGGCCGGTAGATTTGTAAAAGAATTTTTTGATATTGAGAGAACAACACCTATTCACTCATGGCATACAAATAATAACGCATTATTTGAAGATGTTGGACAATGGAAAAGACCTTGGTATTATCCAAAAAATAATGAAACAATGGATGAAGCTGTTAATAGAGAAGTCAAAGCAACAAGGAATAGTCTTGGAATTTTAGATGCGTCAACATTGGGAAAAATTGATTTAAAAGGTCGAGACGTAAGTGAATTTTTAAATCGTGTTTATACAAATGCATGGTCAAAGTTAGCTATCGGCAAATGTCGTTACGGTGTAATGCTTGGTGATGATGGTATGGTCATTGACGATGGGGTGACAACCCGCTTGGGAGAGCATCATTATGTGATGACTACAACAACTGGTAATGCAGCGAGTGTAATGAGTAAACTTGAGGATTGGTTGCAAACAGAATGGCCTGAACTACAAGTGTATCTTACATCTGTAACTGAACAATTTGGAACGATCAGTTTAAATGGTCCGAATAGTAGAAAAATAGTAGAGTCACTTTTTCCTAATCAAAATTTTTCTAGTGAAAGCTTTCCTCATATGAGTTTCAAAGAACTAAAAATAGATGGAGTGTCATGTAGAGTTATGAGAATTAGTTTTACTGGTGAAATTTGTTATGAAATTAACATTTCCGCAAGTTATGCTCTTAGTTTATGGAATAAATGTATAAGCTTAGGAGAAAACTATAACATTACTCCATATGGAACAGAGGCAATGCATGTTCTAAGAGCAGAAAAGGGTTATATTATTGTTGGACAAGAGACTGATGGTTCAGTGACTCCAATTGACCTAGATATGAATTGGATAGTCAGTAAAAAGAAATATGATTTTATAGGTAAAAGAGCACTTAATCGAAGTGATACAGTGAAAGAAAATAGAAAACAACTAGTAGGTATACTAACTGTTGACCCATCAATAGTATTAGAGGAAGGGTCTCAATTAGTTGAGGTTGAAACTTCTTTACCAATGCCTATGGTTGGTCACATTACATCAAGTTACTACTCACCAAATTTAGGTCGCTCAATAGCTCTTGGTTTAGTTAAAAGTGGGACAAAGAAAAAAGGAGCAAAGCTTATTGTTCCTACAATTAATAAAAGTATTGAAGTTGAAATTACAAGTCCTGTTTTTATAGACCCTAAAAATGAAAGATTATTTGCATGACTTTAAAAAGAAGCACAGTATTTGAAGATGTTAAAATAGAAAAAAATGGCATATCTATTCAAGAGTTACCCTTTGTTGAAAAGATTAATCTTCGAGGTGATACAAAAGATAGGGATTTTATGAGTAATGCTGGAGCAGTTCTTGATATTTTAATTCCAACAGAACCTAATACAAAAATACAAAATAAAGATTTGCAAGTAATTTGGCTTAGTCCTAATGAGTGGCTTCTTAGTTTTTTGAATGAAAATCATTTTTTTAGAATACTTGAAGAATTAAATAATAAATTAAATCCTGAAAAAACAAGTATTACAGATATTTCAGAAAATAAAACTGTTTTAAGGATTGAGGGCAATCATACTACAGAGTTGCTTAGAAAATTCATAGTCCTAGACATTGATAATGTTCTCAATAGTAATTTAAGAGTTGCTCAAACAATTTTTATAAAAATACCTGTACTAATAATTCGCAACCATAATTATCAAGAAAAACAAAGCTTTGATATTCATGTAAATAGATCGCACTCTAAATATTTAAGGGATTTGTTATTAGATGGTTGTAATCAGTTTATAAATTAAATCTAACCACCGTGATGTGACTTATCTTTTAGTTTTTTTATTTCCTCTAAATAAGTGTCTATCTCAATCTGTTGTTCAATTATTTTTTCCTTAAGTTGAGAAATACTATTATCTAGTTTAATATTTTGAGTAAACAAACTTTTATTATCAATTTTTAGTTTTTGATTTTCAATTATTATATCATCTTTTTTATTATCACCTAACTGAAGATTAGTGTTTAGCTTATCAATCTGCTTATTAAGACTTTTAATCTTTGAAATATTTTTATCATTTTCAACTTTCAATTTATTAAATTCATCTTGCAAGGATTTAAATTTATCAGATGTTATAAGAAGGTTTTCAT
>CACFLO010000005.1:0-22500 GCA_902567135.1 uncultured Alphaproteobacteria bacterium
TAGGTGTAAATTTATAAGGAGTAATCAAATACCTATCTTCTGGTTTAAGTTTACTACTAGTAAAAGTAATATTTTTCTTAAAACCAAAAATATCAAATATCATTTTTAATAAATCTATTGATTTTATTTTTTCGGGACCTGTAATAGTATATGCTCCTTTTTTATATGTTTTAAGTATCATTTTTGAACTTACTTCAGCTGCATCTTTTACATTTATATATTCTCTTACCTCCTCTCCATTACCATTAAATACAATTTTTTTGTTTTTTTGAATCTCTTTTATTCTTTTATTAATACCATTCCATTCTTGAGATCTTGAACCATATAATGATCCATATCTTAAAAAAATATAATCTAAACCAAATATTGAAGAATATGTTTCTATAATTGTTTCGCAACTTTGTTTTGTAGCTCTATAAATTGAACCATAATCACTATAAACATAAAGTGTTGAAGCAAAAATAAATCTTTTTAATTTTTTTGATTTTATAATTGCCTCTAAAATGTTTGCAGTTCCTAAAATATTTAAATGAATTGTTAGTTCTCTTTTTTTTGTGGATTCATCAATGTCTGCAATACCAGCAAAATGATAGATATAATCCATATTTTTTACAGCTTCATCTACCTTATCTTTATCTAAAATACTTCCAATTATCATCTTTTGGTTTTTTCTTAACCACTTAGATTTTTTTATATCAAAAATAGTAACATTGTATTTTTCACTTAAAATATCAGCCAAATGGCTACCAATAAACCCAGAGCCACCAAATATAAGAATATTCTTTTTCATTATTTATTTTTTTTTAATATACTTATTACTTTTCTTAAATCATGGACAGTATCAACACTTTGAGTTATGATTTTTGTTAATACCATTCTAACTTTTAAGTTATTTTCTAAAAATCTTAACATATCAATTGATTCTTTTTTTTCTAAAAATGTTGGCCTTAATTGATTAAATTTTATTAAATAATCTCTTCTGAAAGGCATTACACAAACTTGCTTAAAAAAATTATCATTCTTTTCCTCAATGCCATTTGGTATAGGTTCTCGTGAGAAATATATAGCATTATTATCTTTATCCATTACTACTTTAATTAGGTTTTTGTCTTGCGCTTCTTTTAACGAAGAAATAATTGATGTTAAATTCACACAACCTAATTTTTTATTTTTAATCAAAGTATAAGTAGCTTTGTCTATCATTTTAGAATTAATCATTGGTTCATCGCCCTGCAACATAGTTATATAATTTATTTTTTTTTTATATTTTTTTTCTATTTTTATAAGTGCTTCAAATGTTCTATCTGATGCCCTCTTATGAGTTATTGATGTCATTATTACTTCTATATTATATTTATCAAAGTAATCTTTTATTTCTTTATCTGGAGTTGCTATAAATACTCTATCAATATATTTGGCTTTATCAGCATTATTATAACATACATGAGCCATTGCTAAGCCATTAATTTTTTTTAATGGTTTTCCATAAAATCTTGAGGAGCCCATTCTTACAGGTATTATGCAAATTGATTTCATTTATAAGATTCTATTTTATCTAGATTGTTCATGATCATTTTAAAATCAAGACTATAGGCAATAAAGTTAAATCCATCATTTTTTTTCTTTTTAATCTCATTTAAATCTGTTTCAATTATATGGACCCCTTTAATAATATTTTTATTTTTCATAAAATTTTTAATTTTATTTTCATATTTTTTATATAATTTAGATTTAAATTTCCCAGGGATACCTAAGCTTGCACTTAAATCGTATGGACCAATAAAAAAACCGCTCACATTTTTATTTTTTAATATTTCTTCAATATTATCAACAGCTTCATAATGTTCAATCTGAACTATAACATTGATTTTTTTAGATTTTTTCAAAAAATAATTATCAAAATTTTTTCCAAAATTATTTGCTCTAGTTAAGCCAACCCCTCTAGAACCTATTGGAGGATAAAAAGCAAAATTAATAATTTTTTCAACTTCCTCTTTTGAATTTACATTTGGTACTATTAATCCATCTGCACCAGCATCTAAAATTTTTTTAATGTCTACTTCATTAATAGAAGATATTCTTACATAGACTGTTTTATTATATAAATTAGCAATCCTAATAATATTTTCTACTTGTTCATAACTAATTGAGTTATGCTCTATATCAATTGTAATCCAATCTAATTTAGACAAACATAATATTTCAGCTATCCTCAAATCAGGAATTGTTAACCATGTACCAATAGAAAATTTCATTTTATTTACTTTTCTTTAATACGCTAATAAATACAGAGGACCAGACCAAAGATATCTTTTCTTCCTCAAAAGCTGTTAAAGCATCACTCATTTGATTAAATACTTTTTCAGGTAGCATTTTATTTAATGAAGGATCAATAATATGTGGATGAACTCCATAAAATTTACTAACTTTAAAATTACTCCTTTTTGACAATTTGATCATTTCTAAAGGTGTTTGTTGCTTTGGTTCAGTAAAAGGAAGATAATTTTTTTTTAGAATAATTTTATTTTTATTGGTATTTTTATTTTTTATTTTTGTAAAATTTAATTTTGTTATATTTTTTAAAAACAAATTAATTGATTGATTTTTTAGTGGTTTGTAATAAGATTTCATTTCATCATATAATTTCTTAAATTTTTTATTATTTATTTCATTTAATGTTCTAAATGAAAGACTTTGAATGTTAAATAATCTATTTCTACTTGAAATTATTAAATTACCATTTTTCTTCAATAATTTATTAATATGTTTTAAAAAATTAATTTCATTATCAATATAACCAATCACTCCCATACAAATGCAAATATCAAACAAATGCTCATCCTTATATTCCAATATAGGCTTGTGAACTAATATGATATTTTTACTAATTTTATTACTTAGCTTATCAATTTTAGATTTTGCTAAATTTAGCATTTTTTTTGAACTGTCCACACCCACTATTGAATGTCCCAATTTTGCTATTTCAATTAAGTTATCTCCAGATCCACAACCAATATCCAAAAACTTTAGTTTTTTAATTTTATTACTCTTGATTATTTTTAACAAAATTCTTCGTCTATGCAAAGCAACAGGATAATTATGATCTATATAGTTATATCCTCTTAATGACCATTGAACTGCATTATCTTCAAAGAATGTTTGAGCTTTTTTATTTATATTCATTTATTTCTTTTAAAAAAATTTCCCATAAACTATCATCATTGAAATTTTTACATTTAACAAAATGCTGAATGTATGACTCATATATAGAATTATCTATAATAAGTTCTTTATGTAAATCAAGTTTATCTAAATTATTATCAATATTAAATGCTTTCTTTGCAAAATATTTTGTAAAAGCTGATAGATTGTTAGTCATAAAATTTGATTTACTGATTTCATTTGTAGTATAAAAAATCATTGGTTTTTTCCATAATACAGGAAAAGTAATTGCTGTGCTGTTTCTTAAAATTACGAATTTGCAGAACTTAGTTATTTCTGCAGTTTTATTATTAACTATCTGCCTATCTCCATAAACTTTATTATTTAAATGTCTGCTTTGTGGATGGGCAGCTATTATTATTTTAATATTTAATTTTTTTTCGATATAAGTAAAAAAACTACAAATACTAGGGTAGAATTTTTCTGTAGTAAGAGTATTTTCTATTCCCTCTATAAAAATATCGTTTTTGAATAAAGGATAGGGAGATTCATAAAAGACTGCATATTCTCCATCTGTATTTTTATTTAGTTTTCTATTTACATTTAAGAACTGATCATAGTCAAAAGAATGAGCCCAAATAAGTTTAGATGTCTCATCTATTAATTGAGCCTGAGGATGCTTAATGGAGTATTTTCCACTAGCAATAAAATAATTTGGAGACTTAATATTAACAATTTTACTTTTTATAAATTTATAATAAATATTATTAATAAAAAAAAAGGTGTTTTTAAATTTAAAATTAATTATTTTTTTAAAAATACTTTTTTTTTTAAAATTTGAGTCAGGAATAACATTAATTAATGATTGAGCATAAATCATTTTATTATTTGAAATAATTTCAAAGAATTTGTAAGTGTTTTTATTAAGGTGCAAAAAAGAAATAATTAGACAGGGGTCTTTGTAAAATTTTAAAATTTCATCATTAAAATGATTATAATCATTAACAAATACTTCATTTTTAATATCAATATGCTTTGATGCTTGGAGGAAATATTTTTTATTAACAAGTTTGGTTACGTTTAAAATGATTGTTTCGAAACCTTTGGAATTAAAAAAATGAATGCCTAAGCGATCTAAATCTAAATTTTTAATAAATGATGAATAGAGAATGATAATTCTCATAAACTTGCAAATTTTTGATTAATTATTTTTGCTTTTTTCTCTAATGTAATATCAAATTTAATTTTTTTGTTAGTTTTTTGTCTTTTTAATATTTGAGATAAAAAGGTCTTTGTTTTATTTGTTTTAATTATTTTTAGAAATCTCGATAATTTATTTAATTCAATTTCAGGATTTGATTTAAAATGATCAAAATTAATTATTTTATAATTTTTTTTATTTATTTTCTTTAATGATTTATAACCCATTTGATTTGTTATAATCCAATAGTATAAACACCTATTTTGATGAGACAGATCTATAAAATAATTGAAGTCACTTTTTTTTACCCACCATGGAATAAACCAAATTTTATTTTTATGTTTGAATTTGAAATAAGGAAGACTCTTTTTAGGATATAGAAGACTTTGATTACTAAACCATTTTTTGGTGTAACAATCTAGTGCAACATCATTATATCTCCTCATAACATAAATTAATTTAGATTTTTTTATAAAATTTAATAAATTATGTGATTGAGGTGTAACTTCAGTGAGATTAAAGATCATTAAAGGTTTATTTCTTTTAATATAATCTTTTACAAAATCTCTATTTTTTTGGATGGTAAGCCTTTTCTTAATTTCTTTAGATGTCTTAAAATTACCTATAAAACTATTATCTGTTTTTCTAAAAGAAACATTTCTTAAAAAAAAGTTTTCATTAAATATTTCGTTACTATAAGATAAAAAAAGTTGCTTGGATAAATTAGTATTTAATAACCTTAAGTAGTTCAATAATGTAAATATTTTCAGCCCCCAGGGCTCTTCAGAATTTTCAACATATTTATATGATGATAGTAATGTGGAGATTGTTGTTTTCCCAGATCTACATGCGCCAACAATAAAAGCGGATCTAAATGAGTTTAAACGATCTGAGTTATAAAAAAAGGCTTCATTTAACATTTATTTTTTTATAATATAATAAGGTTTACCCTTCATAAAAGAAATTTTATTGATTTTATATTTTTTACCTTTTAAGAAGTCATTTACTGCTTTAGTCTCTCCTGGAAATTTTTTGTAATCATCAAAAATTATAATTCCATTTTTTGAAACTTTATCAAATAGATTATCTAAAATAGACTTAGTTGGCTCATATATATCAACATCTATATGGAGGAGAGCAATATTTAGTTTTTTATTTTTTTTAATAAATTCTAATAAAGTCTTATTAATATCACCTTTTATAAATTCAATATTTATAAATTTTTTTTTTTTAACAATTTGTTTTATTTTTTGTAAACTATAGCTATTTATTCCAGCATCTTTAATAAATTCATTTAAAAATTTTTTATCTTTCGGATAATTTGATTTAGGAAACTTACCAAAAGTATCAAATGCAAATATTTTTCTTTTAAATTGTTCTTTGGAAGCTAGTCTGAATGTAGCCCACTTAATTACACCCGTTCCTTTAAAAACACCAAATTCATAAATGTCTCCGCTTACATTATGTATTTTTTTATAAAGTTCATATTGTGCTAATAATTTTAGAAGTCTGTTTGGCTCAGATTTTTCATAAAAAAAATTCTCCAAGTCAAAATTGTTTTTTTTTACCATGCTGTCCAGCCCCCATCTATAGTTATTGTAGAGCCATTCATATAACTAGATGAGTCTGATGACAAAAAAACAAATAAACCATTTAATTCTGTAGGTTTGCAAAACCTACCAATTGGGGATAGTTTTGAAAAATTCGTTTTAAAAATTTTATTCTTGTTATTTTTAATTACTGCATGAGGGACAACAGTATTACATCTAATTCCTTTTTTAATATATGTAGTAGCGATATATCTGCTATAATTAGGTATAAAAGATTTGCTTATAATATATTCAATTGGTTTGTTAATTTGAAAAGTATTTGTTCCTTTATACAAATTCATATTCGGAGAAACAATAGAATAAGTTGAGGCTACATTAATTATATTTCCTTTTTTATTTTTAATCATTTTTTTTAAGATAAAGTCTGTAAATAAACATGTACCTATAATATTTACATCTATAGATTTCTTTAACGAAGAGTTATTAAAATCATAAACATTTTTTTTATTTATTTTGGGATCAATTGCGGCTAAGTTTATTAATACATCAATTTTGTTAAACTTCCTTAAAACTATCTTTGTTTTTTTTTCATCTGTTATATCCAGCTGAATTGGTATAACTTCAGAATTATATTTTTTTATTATTTTATTTGCCTGATTGGTAATAAGGTTTTTACTTACATTATCTACCAAAATTAAGTTAGCACCATATCTAGATAACGCTTCAGATATATTTTTACCTATAAGACCATTGCTACCTGTTATCAAAATATTTTTATTTTTAAGATTGAATTCTTTCATTTATTTTAGAATTAGTTTTAAAATTTGTTCAGAAGAGTTTATCATATCTAAGTCGTAATCATGTTTTTTTATTTTTTTTAAAAAATATTTGATTTCATCTATAAACATTTCATTTCTATCAAAATTTTTTATAATATATTTTTTTTTAATTTTTCCATTTTTAAATAATAATAAGCTGTTTTTATAATAATCAAACTCAATATATCCCTTGGTAAATGTTAATTCAAATATTCTTTTAGGTGGGTTTTGAAAATAGTTTAAATTAACACTGCCTGTAGCTCCATCTACAAACTTCATTAAAACATCAATTGAATGCTCGGTATCTATATCCAATAAGGATGAGTAGTTCTTATTTATTGCTATTTTTTTAAAATTCCCAAATAACCAGTAAAATGTATCAAAGTCATGACTTAATGTAATTAAAGGACCTCCGCCTAAAAGTTTTTTACCTGCATATGATCTCCTATAATCTTCATTTGGATGCCATAAAGTTAAATCTTCTCCCCAAATTGACCTTAAATACACAAGTTTACCAATTTGTTTAGAGTTAATTATTTTTTTAAGTTTAATTATTAAAGGATGAAACCTCATCATATAACCTACATGGGATATTTTTTTTTTATCTTTAAGTATTTTTTTTAGTTTTAAAATATTTAATAAATTATTACTAATTGGTTTCTCAATAAATATATTACAATTTGATAGAGCGCATTTAATTGCAGTTTTTATATGATCTGAAGTATTATTACAAATAAAAGCAATTTCTGGCTTCTCATGAAGTGCGCTTTCAAGATTTTCATAAATTGTTTCTTTGTAATTTTTTAACAAATATTTTTTTTTTGTAAAAAAAATAATATTTTTATATCCGAGAAAAGTTAGGTTTCTATAATGTCTTAAAGCAATTGAACCAGATCCACAAATAAGAATTTTACTCATCAAGGTTTTACTGAGTTTAATTTTTTAATACATATTTCTGCAGTTTGAAAAGATAACTTATCGTCTATATCTACATAAGTATATTCAGGAACAATATAAGATATAATCTTATTTCCTGTTAAAGAATTCATTTTAACAATAGTATTATATCTAATTATATCAACATAGCCAGTTTGTACAAAAACTTTTGGCAAATATTGTCTCGACATATTATAAGGTTCTTTAAATTTTTTAAGTTTCAGTAATGGCTTTAAAAAATTATTTTTTATTGTCCACATTTTATACGGGGTAGTTATAGGTAAAGAAACTGCCCTCAAGGAGTCTGCATTTTTATTTTTTTTGATCTTTCTTATGGCTTCGTTAAGGTGGTTGACGAATCTTATAGGAGAAGTAGGTCTTAATTGAACTATAAACTTTGGCTCATAATTTTCATTACGTTTAAGCCAATTTAAACAATGTTTAATAAATTGAATATCAGATGAATTATCTGCACAGTATTTATCGGGTCTTAAAAAGGGAACTTCAGCACCATATTTAAGAGCAATTTTTGCTATTTTCTTAGAGTTAGTTGAGCAGATAACACGATTTATTGAGGGGCATTTTAATGCTGCTGCTATACTATATGAAATAAGAGGGTGTCCATTAAGATTTTTAATATTTTTATTAGCAAGACCTCTACTAATTTTTTTGGCAGGTACTATTGCTAAAACGTCCATTAAACAATTTTATTTTTATAAAGATAGTTTAGCGCTTTCCAGAAACCTGAACCTTCATTTTTATGACCTTGCCATACTTCTGGTATAAATGAAATTTTATTAAATAATTTTTTTAAATCATAAGATAAATCAATAAAATTAATTTCACCATCTCCAATTTCTAATCCCTCACCATCAACACCTAGAGCATCTGAAATATGTAGATGAGCAACATGTTTACTAATTTTTTTTATAAAATTTTCAAAATGTATATTCTTATTATTGCAAAATAATGCTGAATGAGAAATATCAAAACATACTCTGTAACCATTTTTTTTGCAAAAATCTGATATCTGTTTTGGGTCTAGAAATAAATTGTGAATACTTTGACCTCCAAAGTGCCAAGGATAAGGTGGCATTGTCTGTGGAATGATCTCAACTTCATCATCCTTTAATTCATCAAGACTTTTTAAAAGATTTATTTCTAATTTTTTAATTTCTTTTGAATTAAAGTTTTTATCATAAGAATAACCACCTACATTTGTGATTAGTAATATTTTATCATTATAATTATTAAATCTTTGTTTTATTTTTTTAACTAAATTTATTACTTTTTTCATTTGTTTAATTGATAATTTTCTTTTTTTTATATCAAATGAACATAGATCTAAAATTAAGTCTTTATCAAATTGCTCTGGTGAATGGACAATTAGATCGGAGTCATATTTATCAAACAAAATTTCATCAAAATTTACATCTAAGTCTTTAAAACTTAAATGAATTTCTAAAATATCTGGTTTTGAAATATTATATAAATCATTAATATCATGAAATCTAACAGGGTATCCCCATTTTAGTTTAAATTTATAATTCATTGGTTTAAAAATAAATTTATTTTCTAGATCAGATAGAAAAAAATTATCATTTTCTTTGAAATCTCTTTTTGCAATTTTGCCAATTAAGTCCTTTTTATAATATGGAGGTAGCCCCTTTCCAGGTCCACTAGTATATATATATTTTGACTTTATAACCTGTCCTTTTTTTAAGTTTGTGTTTATAAAAAGACTCTTTGATAGAACTTCTCTATTAATTAACTCACCCTGAGATATTTTTTTTATATTTTCGTCTCCCAAACTTTCTTCAACATTACGAATATTACCAACCATATCTCTAAATTCTTCAGGTAGAATACTAACTTTATGATCATTACCCTCCATGTTTTTATTAATTGTAATGTGTTTTTCTATTATTCTAGCACCTAAAGTTACAGCAGCAATTGGTACGCTTATACCTCTTTCATGGCCAGAATAACCAACGACAGAAGAAGATAATTCAGATAAGCGCTTTAAATATTGTAAATTGATATCTTTAAAAGGAGCTGGATATGTTGAATTACAATGCAGCATAGAATAACTCGCCCCTTCATTTTTCAAAATATTAATTGAGTTTATAATTTCATCTTCTGTAGACATGCCAGTTGAGCATATTATCGGTTTATTTGATCTTGATGCACTAATTAACAGATCATGATTATTTAGATCTGCAGATGCTATTTTAATTGCATCAACACCATATTTTATTAATGTCTTTAAACTTTCCTCATCAAAAGGCGTGCACAATGGTATAATATTATTTTTACTAGAGAATTCCATTAACTTTAAAATTGAATTATCATCTAGTTGATATTTTTCTAGCAAACCAAGCACATATTGTGATCCAAGATCTTCTTTATTTTTATCAATTGAATCATAATTTTTATACAATTCCTTCATATTTCTCATTTGAAATTTAACACAATCAGCTCCTGCCTCTTTTGACTTAATGATAAGCTCCTTAGCTAATTTTATATCACCATTATGATTATTGCCAATCTCAGCAATAATAAAAGTAGGGTTATTTATACTAATAATTTTATTTCCTATTTTTAAACTTTCAAATTCCTGTTTTATAAAAAATTTTATTTTTTTTTGTGAATTAATAATTGGAATAACTTCTATTTTATTTTGAATAAAATAATCCTTACTTGTATCAAAATTATTGTCTTTTATTGAGAAGGGATTATTATTTGTTAAGTATTTTATCTCTGAACTCAAATTGGGATTTGTTTTTTTTATCAACCATCTCCTTATATCTCCATCACTAAGTGAGCCTTTTAATTTATTGTTATTATCAGTTACAAAAACAATTTTTGAATTATTCGAATTTAATTTTTTTAAAGCCTGTGAAACAGTTGATTTGTAATTTATACAATATTTTTCTATATTTTTATCAATTATCATCATTAGTCATGTTGTATCAATATTTATTATTTATTTTTAACTAAATTTAGTAAATATTTACCATAATCAGTGTTAGAATTTTCTTTGGAAATTTTTAACAAAGTTCTTTTCGAAATCCAGCCATTATTATAAGCAATTTCTTCTATACATGCAATTTGTAGACCCTGTCTTTTTTCAGCCACATAAATAAAATTACTAGCATCAATTAAACTTTCATAAGTGCCTGTATCGAGCCATGCAAAACCTCTCCCAAATATCTCGATATTAAGATTAGAATTTTGATGATACAATTTATTTAAATCAGTTATTTCTAGTTCGCCCCTATGGGATTTTTTAATTTTTTTAGTTAATTTAACAACACTGTTATCATAAAAATATAATCCTATAATAGCTAAATTTGATTTCGAATTTTTAGGCTTTTCAACAATTTTTTTTATTCTGTTGTTCTTATCTAATTCTACTATTCCAAACCTGGAGGGGTCTTTAACAGGATATCCAAAAATAGTAGAGCCTGTACTTCTTGTCATTGCATTTTTTAAAAAAGCTTTTAAACCTTGGCCATACAAAACATTATCCCCAAGTATTAAGCAGACGTTTGATTTTCCAATAAATTTTTGACCTATAATAAAAGCTTCAGCAATTCCATTTGGTTTTTTTTGAATTTTATAACTTAAATTTATTCCTAATTTTCTTCCTGAAAGTAAGAGTGCTTTAAAATGATTGATGTTCTCTTTTGTGGTAATTATTAGGATATCTCTTATACCCGCAAGCATTAGCACTGATAAAGGATAATAGATCATAGGCTTGTTGTAAACAGGGAGGAGTTGTTTTGAGATTATATTTGTTATAGGTTTTAGTCTTGTCCCTGACCCACCTGCAAGTATAATGCCCTTCCATTTAATAGATTTGTTATCAGTTTTCATTTTTGTTTGGTTATTTCTTTAATATACCATTTAATTGTCAACTCTAAAGATTTATTAAAATTAGTAGATCTGTTCCAATTTAGCCCTTTTTTAATTTTATTATTATTTAAAGCATATTTTTGATCATGGCCTGGTCTATCTTTGACATACGTAATTAAATCTGAGTAGCTTTTTTTATTAGGCCTTGGAAAATCTTTATCAAATATCTCAATTATTTTTTTAATTATACTGATATTAGTAAGTCTATTATTAGTACTAATATTGTATGTTTCGCCTTTAATACCTTTTAAAAACACTTTTTCTAATGCATCCACATGATCTAATACATATATCCAGTCTCTGATTTGCATACCATTACCATAAATAGGAATTTTTTTTTCATTGATAATATTATTGATTACTAAAGGTATTAATTTTTCAATATTTTGAAATGGTCCAAAATTATTAGAACACACAGAAATAACAACAGGAAAATTGTATGTTCTAAAATAAGCTCTTAAAATATGGTCAATAGATGATTTAGAAGCAGAATATGGTGAACTTGGTCTATATGGTGACTGCTCTGTAAATGCAGAACCACTTTTTGCTAGATCTCCGTAAACTTCATCAGTTGAAATATGATGAAATATAAAATTTTTTTTTACTTTGTTATTTTTTATGTAGTTTCTAACCTCTTCTATGAAATTAAAAATAGAAATTACATTATTCCTTATAAATTTTGAGGGATTTTTTATAGAATTATCAACATGACTTTCAGCAGCCAAATTTATAATTTTATTAGGTTTAAAATCATTTAACAAAGTATTTATTTTTTTTATATTACCAATATCAAATTTAGCAAACTTATAATTTTTTGAAACAATTGGATATTTTTTATAATAATACCCCGCATATGATATCTTATCTAGATTTAAAATTTCATATTTATTTTTTTTTAATAAATGATTAATAAGATTATATCCAATAAACCCTGCTCCACCTGTTATTAACAACCTTGTTTTATTTTTTTTCATTTTTGTTAAAAATTAGATAATCTTGGTAAGTTCCAAAAAATTCAATATTTCCATTTTTTAAAAAGCATACTTCATCTGAGTGTTGAATAATATTCTCATTATGACTTACCATAATGATAGTTTTATCTTTATAATAATTTTTAATGTTATTAATAACTTTTAATTCAGTATTTTTATCTAAAGCACTAGTGGGTTCATCAAATATTAAGATTTCAGGATTTTGAAATAATGCTCTGGCAATAGAAATCCTTTGTTTTTGACCTCCGCTTATTTTTACACCCATTTCACCAATATTAGTATGAAGGCCATTAGGAAGATTTTTTACAAAATCCTCTAAATTAACTATTTGAATAATTTCATTTAAATCAATATTTTCTTTATCATTTTCATTTAAATTAAAAGTAATATTTTGTAATATTGTTCCATCAAATAAATTTGTAAATTGAGGAACATAGCCAATTTTTTTTTGCCATAATTTAAAATTTATTTCATTAATAGCAAGATCATCTACATAAATATTGCCTTCATCTTGAATATGAATTTGAGAAATTATATCTAATAGCGTTGATTTGCCACAACCAGTATCGCCTACAAAGCAAACAAAATTATTTTTAAGTATTTTAATATTAATATTTTGTAAAATTATTTTATTAGAATCTTGATGTTTAAAAGAAATATTTTTTAATTTAATATATTTATTAAACTCTATTTTAGGTAAACTCTCATATTCAATAATAGTGTTTTGAGATTTTTGTAAATTCATCTCATTAATTAATATTTGGTAAGCTTTATTATTGTACCTAACTTGAACAATTGATAAAAATATTTGTTGAATTATAGGCATTAACTTATATCCAGCAAAAGCATATAGAGACAGAGTAGCCAACGTATTTTGACCATAACCACTCAACACTAAAAATATAGATAATAAAATTATTATAGCAAATGACAAAAATTCAACTAAGTATTTTGGGATTTGAGATATAATATTGCTTACAGCTGAGTATTGAGTATATTTTTTTAGAGGCTCAGCAAATCTATAGAGAAACTTATTTTCATAACCCATTAATTTAATATATTTTATATCTGAAAAAGCATGGTTTATTAGTTTAAATATACTTGTTAAATATATAGTTGACTCTTCACCCATTTTTTTTATTTTTGATCTAACAAGCAAATATACTGACCCATAAACTATAATAAAAAAAACAAAAATTGAGATTGTTATTACAAAATCATAAAAAACTAAAAATAATAAAATTATAATAAGTATTTGTGCTTTTGATATAACCCAAACTAATGGCAAAATAAGCCCACCAACAATTCTATCAATTTCACTGATTAAGTTTTTTTTTAAATCAGCAGAGTTAGACCTAATAAAAAAATTATAAGGTTGATTAAGATAAATTTTAAATAATTTATTTGTAAAACCTTCATTAAATTTGAAAACAAAAATATTTATATACCAATTAACAAAAGCATTTAAAAAATTTGCTAAAAAATTTAAAAATAATATTAATATACCAAAAAAAACTATAAAATTATTATTATCAAAAGAATAATAATTTTTGAATTTAGCAAAATATAAATTATTATTCAAATATTCAGGATTAACAATTAAAGAAATAAATGGCATGATAGAAAAAATACTTGTCAGTTCAATTAGGCCTAAAACGAATGTTGAACTAACTATTAAAAAGAAACTTCTTTTTTTTGTAAATTCTAAAAAGATAAATAAGTTTTTAATTTTTTTCATCTAAATATTTTAATTTATTTATATTAAATAGTAATGCAATAGGGAGATAGTAAATAATACTAATCCAATTATTAAATATACTACCACTTGGCAAAAGAGGAATAAAATTTATTAAAATCGATCCTGAAATAATTATCATGAAATCAGAGTTTGAAATATTTTTAAATAAGCTCATAAAAATCGCTTTAATAAATAAAAATAAAATAGTTATTATAAAAAATAAAAATAATGTAAGCCCAAATAATCCACTTTCTGATGCCAATTGAATATAAGTATTGTGAGGATGTGTTTGACAGCTGTCTGCAAAAACATCATATAAACTGCTCTCTAGTAATCGGTCATTTGGTCCACGAATTTTTAATACTTCTGGATAATGATCAATCCATTTCAAAGGCTTATCTTTATTGATATTTATAATTTTTTCTTTTTGTCCATTGGTAATATAATAAGATGCATAAATTTTTTTACTGCATAACTTCCGATAAGTTTTAGGCCCTGCTCCTAATATATAGTTATCTTTAAAAATTTTAAAAGCTGTACTGTAAATTGCTAAATGATGAGATGAGGTAAAATAATTTGGAGAATTTTCTTTATCTTGCCAAAATACTAATTCTTCATATTGATTAAAAGATTTTTCAAATATACGCTCAAATGCTTTAGTATTAACAATATTTTTATATGCAAAAAAATATAATAATATTGCAATAATTGAAAAAATAACCAATAAAATTAATTTTAACCTTAAGTTGAATATTTTAGAGGTAAAAATAAAAATAAATAAAATATTAGAGGCTAATATGATTAAACCAGCACGTTCACCGGTATATATTACTATAATCAAAGTGAGTAAACTAATAACTAAAAAGAAAATGGCTTTATTTATTTTTTTTATGATTAATGAAAAACAAATTAATATGGGAAATATTCTCGCGATATAACCCCCTAACTTCATATCATCACCAAAAAAACTGCTTATCCTCCAATCATTTTCAAACTTTGGAAAACCCATGAGATTTTTCCCAGTAAATAGTTGCACAAAACTATCAATATATAAAATAACGAAAGTGATAAATAAAATATAAAAAAAATAATTTGCAAATTTTTTGGATTGGTTAAAACAAAAAATAAATAAAAAAATTAAAAAAAAGAAACGAAAATAAAAAAGTGAACTTTCTAATGAGAATAAAACATGATCACTTAAAAGGGTTGCTAATAAGAGAATTATATAAAAAAAATAGAAACCATACATGTATTTATTATTAAAAAATTTGTAATTTTTTTCATAAATTAATATCGTAATTAATAATAATGAGCTTATGACTAAAAATAAGTCAGGAAGAAATGGTCCAGTAATTAGTAAAGGGTAAATGCTTAGAACTAAAAAAATAATAAAATTCTTGTAAAAATTAATTTTTAATAAACCCATTAATATTATTTCTTTTTATAGTGCATTAGATACCATTTTATAAAATTACTAATACCTTTTGAGATGTGAGTTAATTTTATTTTTCCTATTTCTCTATTAAATTTTTGAGTGGATGCATGTGTTTTTTTTACATCCCCTATTTGCAATTTTTTATTAGTAACTTTTCCTTTTTTGTTCAATTGATTTTCAATAATTTTTAAATATTTTTTTAAAAAAATTGGTTTTGAAGAACCTAAATTATAAACTTCAAAAGGGATATCTTTCTTTGAAGGCTTTGGAATTAACTTAACTATTGCCTCAACAATATCATCTACGTAGGTAAAATCTCTATAATGATTTCCATTATTATAAAGTTCCAGTTTTTTTTCTTTAACTATTGATTCAGTAAATTTAAATAAAGCCATATCAGGCCTGCCATAGGGCCCATAGACAGTAAAAAACCTAAGAGCTGTTGTGGGTAACTTATAAATGTTAGAGTAAGAATGAGCCATCACTTCATTTGATTTTTTAGAAGCAGCGTAAAAGGTCAGGGGCTTGGAGGTTTCATAACTTTCTTTTAAGGGAAACTTTTGACTATTGCCATAAACTGAACTAGTTGATGCAAAAATTAGATGCTTAATATTTTTATTTGATCTAGATGCCTCCAATACATTAAAAAAACCCAATAAGTTACTATTAAAGTATTGTTTAGGATTTAAAATGGAATACCTTACTCCAGCTTGAGCAGCTAGATTAACTACGTAATTATATTTATTAATTTTAAAATTTTTATTTAATTTTTTGTCATCACATATATCTATTTTATTAAATTTAAAATTTTTGTTTTTTTTTAAAAATTTTAATCTGCTTTTTTTTAAATTTATATCGTAATAATCATTCAAATTATCAATGCCAAAAACCTTAATTACTTTTATATCTAACAGTTTTTTACAAAGATGAAAGCCAATGAAACCACAGCATCCAGTAACTAAAACTTTCATGAAATTAATTTGTTGGCATTATAAACTCTGGGCCTTTATTTATAGATTTCGGCCATCTACTTGTTATTGTTTTAAGCCTAGAATAAAAATTTACACCTTCCATACCATGCATAGCATGATCTCCAAATAGTGAATTTTTCCATCCACCAAAACTATGGAAAGCCATTGGCACTGGGATTGGAACATTTACTCCAACCATTCCTATTTTACAATTTGTAGAGAAGTGCCTAGATACCTCTCCATCTGATGTATAAATGCTAGTACCATTTCCAAACTCATGCTCATTAACCAAGTGTAAGGCTTCGTCATAAGTTTTAGCTCTCACAACAGATAAGACAGGTCCAAATATTTCCTCTTTGTAAATTCGCATAGATTTATTAACATTGTCGAATAAACATGGGCCAATAAAATATCCATTTTCATAACCTTGTATTTGCAAACTTCTCCCGTCCAAAACAAGATCAGCACCCTCTTCAACACCTAAATCAACATATTTTTTAACTTTATTTAGGTGCTCACTAGATATTAATGGGCCCATATCTGAATTTGAGTCCATATAAGGTGCTACAATTAAATTTTCTGCAGAAGTTTTAATCTTTTTTACTAAATTGTCAGCTATGTCACCGACTGCTACAGCAACTGAAACAGCCATGCATCTCTCTCCAGCTGAACCATAAGCTGCTCCAATTATTCCATCAACGGCCTGGTCTACATTTGCATCGGGCATTACAACTAAATGATTTTTTGCACCCCCTAAAGCCTGAACTCTTTTATTATTTTTAGCAGAATTTTCATAAATCAATTTTGCAACTGGAGTGCTACCTACGAAACTTACTGATGATATAGCATCATCTTCTATAATATTTTGAACAATGTTATGATCGCCATTCACTACATTAAAAACTCCATCAGGCAAACCAGATTTAGTTAAAAGTTCAGCTAACATAATTGCACAACTTGGATTTTTTTCTGAAGGTTTTAAAATAAATGTATTTCCAGCAGCTATAGAGATTGGAAACATCCACATAGGTACCATAGCTGGAAAATTAAAAGGTGTAATACCTGCGCATATTCCAAGAGGCTGTCTTACACTCCAAGAGTCAATTTCAGTACCTACATTTTGCGAAAATTCACCTTTTAATAAATGAGGAATACCACAAGCAAATTCAACTACCTCTAAACCTCGTGTGATTGATCCCTTAGCATCTTCAATTGTTTTACCGTGTTCTAAAGAAACAATTTTAGCTAATTCTTCTATGTTGCTATTTAAAATATTTTTAAATTCAAACATAATTCTTGACCTTTTAAGAGGTGAAGTATTTTGCCAGTCCAGCATAGCTTTATTACAAGAATCTAGTGCTATATCTAAATCATTTTTATTAGAGAGGTTAACTTTTCCAATAACTTCTCCAGTTGAAGGGTTAAATATTTCAGAAAAATTACTGCTCTGTGACTCTAAGTGCTTTCCATTAATATAGTTTTTAATTATTTTCATTTTAAATATAGGTAAATTAAATAAAATTATATATATATCATTTACTATATAATTTATTGATCACCTAGAGAAAATTTTGAAAAAAGAAATCTCAGTTATTGTTCCTGTTTTCAATGCAGAAGACACATTGGATAGTCTATTTTCATCACTTAACGAAAATTTAAAAAAAATTACCAATAATTATGAAATTATATTTGTAGATGATGAAAGTAAAGATTTATCGTGGAATGTAATAAAAGAAATTTCAAAACATAACAATTTTGTTAAAGGTTTAAAACTTGCAAGGAATTGTGGTGTTGATATTGCAATAAATGCAGGACTAGAAATATCTAAAGGTGATTTTAATGTTATAATTTCTTGTGACCTTCAGGATCCTGCAGAAGAAATTCAATCACTATATAAAAAAATTACAGAAGAAGATTTTGATGTTGTTTGTGCATTTTATAAAAATAAACACCCAGAAAGTATTATTGAAAAATTTTTTTCTGGCTTGTATTGGAAAATTTTTTCTTTTTTTACAAGCGCAGATTATCCAAAAGAAGAAGGTCTGTATAGAATTATATCTTCTAGAGCAAAAAAATTTTTTTTAGAAAATCAAAATAAAATTAAACATATTAAAGTAATGCATAGTTCAGGTTTTAAAAAAAGTTACTTAGAAATGTTACAAAACAAAAGAACTATTGGCAAGTCTGGATATAACCTCAGAAAAAAATTGATTTTTGCAGTTGATTATTTATCCACTTATTCTTTTAAACCACTTCTTTATTCAGCATTACTAGGTTTATTTATTAGTTTATTTTCTTTTATATTAGCTGCCTTGTTTTTTTCTCTTAAAATAATAGGTATGATTAATGCGCCTGGTTGGACATCAATTGTTGTTATAATTTCATTTTTTTTCTCAATACTATTTCTAAACTTATCTATAATAAGTATTTATTTAAGTAAAAATATTGAAGAAAGTAGAAAAGCAGCTACATATTTTATTGTTGAGAAAATTAATGAATAAGAAAATATTTTATAATGAAACTAATTATAACAAAGAAGAAATAAAAGCTGTTACAGAGGTTCTTAAAAACTCTAAATATAGTTTGGTTGGTGGTGTTAAAACTAAAAAATTTGAAACACAAATATCTTCGATGTTTGGAAAAAAATATGGCCTATTTGTAAATTCTGGCTCTTCAGCAAATTTACTAGCTTTAGCTTCTCTAAATTTACCTAATAAATCAGAAATAATAACCCCTGCCCTTACTTTTTCAACGACTATTTCTCCAATATTACAGTTGGGTTTAATTCCTAACTTAATTGATGCAGAGATAGATACCCTCAATATAGATGTTTCAAAAATTGAAAAAGCAATTAACAAAAATACAAAAGCTTTATTAATACCAAACCTAATGGGAAATATACCAGACTGGAATAAAATAAAAAAAATTGCAAAAGATAAAAAAATTTATGTTATTGAAGATTCAGCAGACACCTTGGGATACTCTATTAAAGGCAAAAGCACAGGAGCTCTTAGCGACATAGTCACAACTAGCTTTTATGCTTCTCATATTATTACATGCGGAGGTATTGGTGGTATGGTGTGTACAAATAATAAAAGCATTTATGAGAAAATGAAAGTAATTAGAGGCTGGGGAAGGAGTTCTGAATTATATGCTGCTGACTCTACTCAAACAATAAAAAATAACATAAACTCAAGATTTAATATTAAGATTGGAAAGATACTCTACGATAGAAAGTTTCTTTTTTCACAGCCAGGTTACAATTTTTTTGCACCAGAAATCTGTGCTGCATTTGGGTCAACGCAATTAAAAAAATTCAAAGATTTGTATAAAAAAAGAGTCAATAATTTTAATTTTTTAAAACAATTGTTTTCTAAAGACTTATCGCATAAATTGATTACGCCAAATCAGAGTAAACATGTAGATACTATATGGTTAGCATACCCTCTTATATTAAAAAAAGATAATAATAAGCTGAGAAATAAATTACAAATATTTTTAGAAAAAAATAATATTCAAACTAGGCCAATATTTTCTGGTAACATTACGCGGCAACCTCTGTTAAAAAATAGAAAGTATATTACCAATAATAAAAAATTTAATTCTGCAGATTATATTATGAAAAATGGTCTTTTAGTTGGTTGTCATCCAAAGTTAAAAAAATCTGACCTTAAATTTATTTTTAATAAAGTTAAAAATTTCTTAGAAAATGAATAAATCTGATTGCTTATGTAGAGTTTGCAGCTCAACCATTTCAGATATTTTTGATTTTGGTAATATGCCCATCGCAAACAACTTAATACCAGTAATTAACGATACTTATACAAAAAATGAATATAAATATAATATGAAAATTGGCGTTTGTATAAATTGTTCAAGTTTGCAAATCGTTAATGTTCCTGAAAAAGAACTAATGTTTAATAATCAGTATGCTTATTTTGCTAGTCAATCTGAATTCATGAAAAGTCATTTTGAAAAATTAGGGAACAAAGTAATGCAGTTAATGGATAAAGAAAAAGACTATATTTTAGAAATTGGGAGTAATGATGGGATCTTTCTTAAATATTTTGCAGATAAACAATATAAACATTTAGGAGTAGATGCATCAGAAAATGTAGTTGAAACAGCAAAAAAAAATGGTGTTAATGCATTATGTAGTTTCTTCGATGAAGAAACATCTATTGAAATCAATAATAAATATGGGAAAGCTAAGATTATTGTTATTACAAATACAATGCATCATATTGAAAATTGTCAAGAAGTGGCGAAAGGAATTAATAATATATTAGCTGAAGATGGAACTTTAATAATCGAAGATCCTTATTTATTAGATATGTATAAAATAGGATCAATTGAACAAGTATATGCTGAGCATAATTTTATTTGGTCATTACATTCTTACAAAACTTTATTTGAAAAACACTCGATTAAATTATTTGATGTAGAACATTTTGATACACATGGTGGTTCTATGAGATATTATTTTTCAAAACAAAATTTAAATAAAACAAGTACAATGCAAGAGTATATAAATTTAGAATTAAATAATAAAATATTTGACATAAATACCTTCATTAAGTTTCAAGAAAATTGTATCAATATTTCTAAAGAATTATATAACTTTGTAGTATCTAAATCAAAAGAAGGTAAAATTATAGCAGGGTATGGAGCAACAGCAAAAAGTGCTACAACCTTAAATTATTCAAATATTGATAAAAACTTGATAAGCTGTATTTATGACTCAACGCCTTTTAAAATAGGAAAATATACTCCAGGTACACATATTGAAATTAAGGATGCAAAATTATTCACTAAAGATAGCCCTGATTACACGATATTATTTGCGTGGAATCATAAAAAAGAAATAATTGAAAAAGAAAAAAATAATAAATCTAAAACAATTTGGGTTGAGTATATTCCTAAACTGAAACTTACATATGAAAATTAGAAAAAAAACATTACCAGTATTAAGGCCTCTTGGAGATGACAAAGATGTTGATGCATTAAGAAAAACTATACTAAGTGGTTGGTGGGGTAGAGGTCCAAAAGTTGAAGAACTGGAAAAAAAATTTGCAAAAAAAATTGGCGCTAAATATGCAGTTGCTGTAACTAGCAATACAAATGGAATAGATTTGGTTCTAAAAGCTTTTAATATTACTAAAGGAAATATTTTATCGCCCACAATATCTTTTGTAACTACTGCAATGGTTCCTTTATGGAATAACTGTGAAACTAAACTGTGTGATATTGATAAAAAAACTAATAATTTGGATCCTGAATCTGTTAAAAAAAATATAGATAAAAAAACCAAAGCTATTATAGCAGTGAATTATGCTGGAATACCCTGTAACATTGATAAAATTAGAGAATATTATAACGGATTGATAATAGAGGATTGTGCTTTAAGTTACTATACACCTGGCGCAGGACTTAAGGGAGATGTTGCAGTATGGTCTTTTCAAGCAGTTAAAACTATCTCATGTGGAGATGGAGGCTTAATTACCACAAACTCGAGAGAGATTTATGAAAAATTAAAACTCCTTACAAATTTTGGCATACCTAATGATACCTACCAAAGATCTGTTTCTAAAAATTCAAAGCAAAAACTGCAACCTGGATATGTATGGGACTTCAATATAAAAAATATTGGTTACAAGGCTTACATGAATGATATCCAAGCAACTTTGCTGTTATCACAAATGAAAAAAATAAATAAATCAATCAATACTCGTTTAAAAATTCAAAAACAATACAATGCTGAGCTACCTAAGCAAATATC
>CACFLO010000005.1:27500-68180 GCA_902567135.1 uncultured Alphaproteobacteria bacterium
CATCCCCGCCTTCCTCCAGCTTATCACCGGCAGTTTTTTTAGAGTGCCCAGCATAACCTGATGGCAACTAAAAATGAGGGTTGCGCTCGTTGCGGGACTTAACCCAACATCTCACGACACGAGCTGACGACAGCCATGCAGCACCTGTGTGTGTGCCAGCCGAACTGAAGAATTACGATTCTGTAATTCAAACACACCATGTCAAGGTCTGGTAAGGTTCTTCGCGTTGCTTCGAATTAAACCACATGCTCCACCGCTTGTGCGGGCCCCCGTCAATTTATTTGAGTTTTAATCTTGCGACCGTACTTCCCAGGCGGAGTGCTTAATGCGTTAGCTTCGACACTGAAACTATTGTCCCAGCGACTAGCACTCATCGTTTACTGCGTGGACTACCAGGGTATCTAATCCTGTTTGCTACCCACGCTTTCGTATCTCAGCGTCAAAAATGGCCCAGTTAGTCGCCTTCGCCACTGGTATTCTTTCCAATATCTACGAATTTCACCTCTACACTGGAAATTCTACTAACCCCTACCAAATTCTAGATCACTAGTTTTAAATGCAGTTCCTGGGTTGAGCCCAGGGATTTCACATCTAACTTTTTGATCCGCCTACATACGCTTTACGCCCAGTGATTCCGAACAACGCTAGCCCCCTTCGTATTACCGCGGCTGCTGGCACGAAGTTAGCCGGAGCTTCTTCTTCAACTAATGTCATTATCATCATTGATGAAAGAGTTTTACAACCCGAAGGCCTTCTTCACTCACGCGGCATTGCTGGATCAGGGTTTCCCCCATTGTCCAATATTCCCTACTGCTGCCTCCCGTAGGAGTCTGGGCCGTGTCTCAGTCCCAGTGTGGCTGATCATCCTCTCAAATCAGCTATAGATCGTAGCCTTGGTGGAGCAGTTACCTCACCAACTAGCTAATCTAGTGCGGGCTCATCTGAAGGCGATAAATCTTTCTCTTTACAGACACATCCGGTATTAGCTACAGTTTCCCGCAGTTATTCCGAACCTTCAGGCAGATTCCCACATGTTACTCACCCGTGCGCCACTAGGTCCGAAGACCTCGTTCGACTTGCATGTATGAGGCATGCCGCCAGCGTTCGTTCTGAGCCATAATCAAACTCTTAAGTTAAGTAAACTTGACCGAAGTCAAAAATTTACGGAACGTCCGTTAAAGCGGAATACTTCTTGTATAACAAAAAATATCTGTTGATACGTATTCCATTAACGTTCGTAATTTATTAATTACGAATTGTTGTCTACGTATCTCTTTATTATCTTATTAACTTGTTAAAGAGCATAGTAACCCCTCAAGAGAAAGTAATTTTCGCTAGTTGAATTACAACTTTTCCAAAAATTCTTAGAAAAGAGTATGTGCCTATAATAGTATTAAATTTCCTTGTCAAACCGAAAAAAAATTATTTTTTTACTAGTTTTCTGGGGATAAATTAAGGGTATATATTTAATTTTCTTTTAATCTTAGAATCTTGCCTATTTTTGGTTGCGGGGGTAGGATTTGAACCTACGACCTTCAGGTTATGAGCCTGACGAGCTACCGGGCTGCTCCACCCCGCGATCAGTTAGCTCTTTAAACTAATATAAATAAAAAATATATAAAAGTGTTTAAAATAATTATTTATTTGTTGAAAAAATTAAAGCTAATGAATAATTTATTAGAAAAATTATTATCCAATTAATTGGATAAAGATATCTAGCTTCAATTCCAATAAATAAATGTATTAACCACCAAAAAAATGCAAAAAATAATAAAAAATTATTTTCGTGATTAAATATTTTTACTAAATATTTTTTTTTCAAAAATAAGAAAAATAAAATAATAATCATTAAAGATAGGAAAATTAATTTTTCAAGTATAAGTAGATATTTAAAATATTTATATCTATAATCATTTTTAAATTTTTCATATTCTCCATCATACCAAAGTAACTCAAAAAATCGAGAAGTTGGCGACATATATGATGAAGAAACATAAATAATCGAACTTTTCAAATTAGGTAAAAAAATATATTTAGCGTACTCTAATGGATTTGAAAACATTAAATCATAAAATAAATTTTTAGTTTTATTTGCAATTTCAATATGTGAAAGATTAGTATTTCTAATAAAATAAAGATTTAATAATCTAGATTTCAAATAATAACTCTTCGTCATTCGTTGTTTTAATTGTTTATCATTATCATACTCAGTAAAATTAAATATTTTTTCACTAAATTCATCATCTTTATATATTAAATTGTTACTAAATTTATCAAGTTTTAATATTGGTATCATTAGTCCAGTTGAAGCATTTGTTGTTAATAAATAATTTCCATCAGTACGAATAAAGTTCCATGTTACTAATAATGCATAAGTCAAAATAATAGGAGCAATGAAAACAATTAAAGATTTAATTTTAAATTTATTTTCATAATTTGAATGTATTAAAAAAATAAATAATAAAATATAAATTGGTGCAATATATATTACACTTACTCTAGATAAAAATGCTAAACAAAATAAAATCGAGGAAAGAAATATAAGTTTTAAATTTTTTTTATATATTAATAAAATCAATACTGATGAAATCAAAAAATTGCCATAAAAAGAGTCCATCCACAAAGTTATATCGCTTGTAAGATTATATCCTAAAATAAAAAGTATGATATTAAAGTAAACAATTTTGTAATTTTTAATTTTTATGAGGCAGTATTTGTAAAAAAGTAACAAATTTATCAAAGTAAATAATATAAAGAATAATTTAATGACAAACTTCCATTCATTAAAAAGTAATTTATTCAAGGTAAAAAATAGACTGTACAAAGGTAATTTTTTTAGTTCTACTGACAAATCGGTCACTTCGTATATATTTGCAGCAAATATCCATTCGTAACTTAATAAGATTCTAGAAGAAAAATTATCAAAAACATCATACTCTCCAAAATCACTGCTATGATAATGAAGAAGGATAGAAATTTTTAAAATTAAAGCTAGAAAAGTAAATAAAATAATTATTTTATTATTTTTATTAATGAATAATTTGGTCAATATATTTTTTGTTTTATTTTTTTTAAATTGCTAAAAATCAAAGAATTTGGAGAAATAAAATCGCGGACAATTTGTTCTGTTTTAAATAAAAACATATCTCTCCAATAGTCAGCTGAATTAATTTTATAGTAATCAAAATATTTATTAATTTCTTTAATAGAATTTGCGTTTCCATTATCAGCATATTTTGCGACGTATGGTGTAAAATTAGGGTAAAGAGATTTTTTATTTATTATTGTTGTTTTCATAAAATTCCCTATCAACATATCATCAAATATCTCCTTTTTAATTGATAGAATTAAAGATTTTTTTGGAGCTTCAAATAAAATATGTGAATTTTTATTTGATATCTTGATGTTAAGTTCTTTAGACCCAACCTTAAAAGAAATAGTTCCCCAATATTTTTTAAGACTCTCAATTTTAAGAAAATAGTCTTGAATAATTTTTTTATCTTCTTTTTCCAATTCATCAGACCAATTATCCCCAAATTCAATTGGATTCTGAGGTAACTGATTATTTTCTTCAACAGTAATTTTTTTAAAATCATTCTTTGTACAATCCCATCTAATGTAAGCAGGTAAGAGTTCACCAAACTTATCATTAAACCCTTCAGAATGTCTGCTTATTGGAGTAATGAATTTATTCATTTTTATTGAGTCTGTCCTTATATATTTATGAAAGGCTGAAAAAGGGATTGCAAGGTTACAATTCCATGATTTCATAAGATTTTTGTATTGCTTACCTACAGCAGGCTCTTTAGCAGCTTGAGGCAATATAAAATTTTGATGATGGTCAAAAATATTAATCATATCAGCATCACCCCAATTGATTAGTCTTAATAAAAATCGATTCTGATATGATTTAATAATATTTTTTATTGTTTTAGACCAACCTCTACTTTGCCCATCATTTTGATTAAAAATTATATTCTTTTTCAATATCTCTATCAAAAGTGAGCCATCTTGATTCCAATCAGAAAAACTTTTGATTTTGACATTTTTTGATATTTGAAACCATTCATTAGATTTAAGTTTTATGCATTTATATTTTTTTGAAAAATAATTGTAAATTCTATCACCATAATGATCAGGAACTAAGATTATAGAATTTTCAAATAATTTAAATGAGCTATAATCAATATGATCAGGATGACCATGTGATAACCATATATATTTAGATTTTTTTATATTATTAATCTGCTCATTTGGAATTGTATACTTATGACCCCAGCTTCCAAAATAAGGACTTCCAAATACCCAAGGATCTGTTGACAGTACTGGACTATCATCAAAGACTGTTAATGTTGCATTTCCAATAGTGTCAAATCCAATCATACCTAATAGTGACTTATAAAGAAGTTTATAAATAAAGTAATTTATATTTTTTATATAAATAAAATAATTTTGGTAGCGGAGGAGGGATTTGAACCCCCGACATCACGAATATGAGCCGTGCGCTCTGACCAACTGAGCTACTCCGCCAATATATTTAAAATGCCACTATTATCAATATTTTTGAAGTCATCAATATAAAAACCTAAGTGATTTTAAAACAATTAAAAAATTAAATATTATTTAACTAAATCATATGAAGGAACTCTATTCTTAGTATAGGAAATAATTTTTAACCTAGAAATAATAGAATAAAAAAACAAGAAAAAATATCTAAATATATAGGGATTTAATAACCATATTTTTTTTAAAATGAATCTTTGATTTTTCTCTAGTCTTTTGTCTATTCTGTTAAATGTATCTATCCTAGGATAATCTTTTGACCATTTTTTTAAAAGATTTTTTTGAGGTATTAAAAAATAATAATAAGCTTTTATTAATTTTAAAAAATTTGATTTTTTAATTTTTGGATAGTGATAAATTTTAAATATGTAATCAAATATTTCTTCTATCATTAAAAGTTGTGATTGAGATAGGTTTTTTATCCATCTTAATTTAATATTTTCTTTTGAAAAGAAATTATCAGGAATTTTTTCCTGATAGTTATCAAAATCATTTTGTAGATCATTCCATAAATATGCGGAATCAACAAAAACTTTTTTTCCTGAAGGGTAACTTTCTTTAAGCATGCATTGATTGAATTTTATATTTAACCAAGATGAAAGTTTTATCATTTCATTTTCTAAATTTAAATGCATATCTTCATTTTTAATAATGTACAAATTTCTCTTCAGTTTATAGAAACTATCTTTTACAATATTGATTCCATACAGCCAGCAATCTATACTATGATTAAATGTATAATCTGGAACATAACCACCAAATTGTTTACTCCTCCTATACCAATAGCCAGCTAAAGCTGCTCTAGGATCTCTTAGGATCATCAATATTTTTGAATCAGGAAAATCTTTTTTTATAAATGTTTTATAAAAAGGAAGCGTTTCATGAGAAATTAATATTTTTATATTATCAATGTTAATTTTTTTTGCATAAACATATGAAGAATGAATAGCATAAAAAATATTTTTTCTATTAAGTTCAATGCTAGAAAGCTCTTGTTTTAGTTTAAAAAAGAAATCATCCATTTCTTTAAATGAATTAATAAATTTTTTTTGTTCATTTTTACAATTTGGTCCAATATTTTTTGAAATATATTCAAATAACTTATTATAAACAACCTCATTATTTTTTTCGTTTTCCAAATTAAGCTTGATATAACATCTATAATAACTAAGTGCTGGCATTATTAAAATTTCAGGATGACCGTCTAATAAAGAGTGTATCCAATCTAATCCAGTATGTAAGAACGTTGATAAAAATACAATTTTTTTTTCATTAATCATTAAATAATTTTTTTGTAATATCTCTTTGATAGATTTGCAGGAAAAATAAATATTCTTTTTTCTTTTTTCATTTAACTGTTTATTTACTTATTTTTATAAATTTTGATATTTTTTTAGCATATATATAATCATCATTATAATTAATATTAATCCATTTGTTATGCTTTATATCTAAATAATTAAGTTTTAATTTATTATCTGATTTTAACATTGTATTAATTATGGGCTCCCAGTTAAATTTAATTCCATCTTTTTTAAATAATTTTTTGGAAAAATTAAAATATTTTTTTTGAAATACCCTAGACCATTTGTTAATACCTACAATTTCTCCAACAATATTATTTTTAACTTCATTAATTTTACAAATACTTAGCACTTTATTTTCTTTACCAGAAACAACAATCTCGTCATTAGTATAAATATTGAATAACTTGTCCACCGAGATAATATCTTTAAATAAACTTTTCAAAACATTATCTATGATTTTTTTTTCAAAGAATAAATCTCCATGAATAATTAAAATATCTTTAGTTATTTTTTTAGTTTCTAAAAATTTAAAAAGGCTATATCCATGTCCAGAAATACGATATTTATTATTATAAATATAATTAATTTTTATCTTATTTTTATATTTTAAAAGCTTATTTTTTATTTCTGATTTTTTATATCCAACTATAACATTAACTTCTTTAAAACCAATTATAATTAAATAATTTAGTAAATATTCAATTAATGGTATTTTTTTTATTTCTAATAAACATTTTGGGATTAACACATCAGAGCCAAGTCTACTTCCAAAACCGGCTGCTAAGATTACGGGAGTGATATTATTAAATTTTTTTATTTCACCCATAATCTAAAATATAATCTTTTTTTTGATTTAATTTTATTATCTATAAACTTTGTTCTGCCATGTGCAAATATATGATTATTAAAAAAAATTGCATCTCCAGCCATTAATTTTATTTTAATCTGATTTTTTGATTTATTTAAATATTTATCGACAAAATCTAAAGTTCTCATTTCATCTAAGGATAAATTGTAATTCATTTTCTTGCTTCCTGATATAATGTAATCACGAAGATATCTAAAACGTAATAAATTATTTTTATATTCAAAAATATTAGCATAATTTGTCTCATTAGTTTCTCTTGGTTTCAAATCTCCCCTTTTATCAAAATGATACTTACGAAAAAGATTTTCAAAAATTTTTTTATTTTTTAAAGATTCTTTAAGTAATCCAATAGAATTAACTAAAATACTTTCACCGCCTTTTATTGCAGCTTTATTACAATATAAACCGACTATTGAAGGAGTTCTTGACCATTGTGGACTGTCTGTATGTAAGTTCCCTGCTTCATTTGACTCATGATACCTTGCTCCATTTTTTAATGTTTTACCCTTGTCTTTAACCTCAACTAAATAATCATTATTCGAATTTTGACTGAGAAATCCTCCTAATAATTTACCAATAATCAAATAAATATTTTTTTTTTCTTTTAAATTGTAAATACCTTCATTATCAATATTTAAAACAAAATAACCTGGATATCTTATATATTTTTTTTTTTTAATAATGAAATTTGCAAATAAAGGTATATTTTTTTTTAGATAATCTCGATCTAAATTTAAAATATTAAATTCTTTATTGTCTATAAAAAAAACTTTTAATTCTTTGTGTATTATTTTTGATATATTTATTTTCTTAAAAAAAACTTTATTGGAGTTTAATAACTTTATTGTATTTATAAGTTTAGAGATTTGCATATTTTTTTAAAAGTTTTATTTTCATCTTCATTTTCTTCCCACTTTATATGAACTAAAGGTTTTTTTGGAAATTCTGGCATTATAGATCCTCCGAAAAAATTATCTAATTTACCATTCTTAAATTTTCTATATAATCCTTTAGGATCTCTTTTCACCAACTCTGACAAAGGTACATCGAGAAAAATCTCCTTATATCCGCTAATATTTTTAATATTCCACTCTTGCAATTCATGAAATAGCCCGACAATTCCAATAATGACATTAATGTTTTGATCTACTAAGAATTTACATAATCTTGAATAGCAGTATCCATATTTAATTCTATTTTCTCTATCATATTTGTTGTGATTAAAAATTGATCTTAATTGATCTCCATCAAGTAAAATAGTTCTATAATTTTTTTCAATTAGTATGTTATTAAGCATACAAGCAAGTGTTGTTTTTCCAGAAGCTGATAATCCTGTTAACCAAAAACAACTAGCTTTCATTTATTATATTGAGAATGACTCACCACAACCGCATGTATTTTTTTCATTAGGATTCTTAAAAACAAATCTTGAGAAAAGTTTATCTTTTTTATAATCCATGGTTGATCCTAATAAATACATCGATGCTTTTGGATCTATAAGAACTTTTGCACCTTTTATTGAAATTATTTCATAATTTTTATGATCGGAAGATTTTCCAAAATCTAATTTGTAAGAATACCCACTACAACCAGCCTTATCTATCCCAATAATTACAGAATCTACATCAGATGGAGCGCTTAATAATATTTTATTAATCTGATCAACTGCAATTTCGGTGATTGAAATTATGTTTTTCATAAAACTATTATAAATTAAAAAATATCCAAAGCAAGTTTTGCGTCTTCAGACATTAAATCTTTATTCCAAGTTGGTTTCCAAACTAGTTTCACTTCAACAGACTTTAAGCCATTAATTTGTTCAATTGATTTTGCAACATTTTCAGGCATTTGCACTGCTACTGGACAGTTTGGATTAGTTAAAGTCATTTCTATCACCAAGTTATTATTATTATTTTTTATTG
The DNA here is from genome assembly GCA_902567135.1 of uncultured Alphaproteobacteria bacterium. GTDB lineage: Bacteria > Pseudomonadota > Alphaproteobacteria > HIMB59 > CACPNW01. The sequence goes on from CACFLO010000005.1 coordinate 36,161, forward strand.
AATATATTAAGCCTAAATCATATAAATTTACTGGTATTTCTGGATCCATTACAGTTTTAATACATTCGATAATCTCTTCTTTGTCAATTAATCTTACCTCATTTTGAGTCTCAAACTCTTTATAGTAGCTTACATTCTTATTTGGTAAAAAATCTTCTAATTTTTTTTCTTCTGTCATGACTTTAAGATTTCTTTCACCTCATTTATTGCTCTTATAAAATAATCGATGTCATCTTTTGTATTATAAACTCCAACAGACATTCTGGCATTTCCTGAAATGTTAAAGTGCTTCATAAATGGTTGTGCACAATGGTGTCCTGTTCTGATAGCAATATTTTTTTTATCTAAAAGTATTGCTAAATCATTGAAGTGCACACCTTCTATATTAAACGATAATATGGAAGTTTGATTATTAAAATCACCATAAATAGTAATATCATTAAATCTTTTCATTTTATCATAAGCATATTGAGTGAGGTTATTTTCAAATTCATATATTTTATTGATACCAACTTCGTTTATAAAATCTAAAGATGCAGACAAACCTATCACTTCAGCTATTGGTGGCGTACCTGCTTCAAACTTTTGAAAACCATCAAGATATGTGCTTGAGTCAGTTTCTACGTTTTTTATCATTGATCCACCACCCTGGTATGGCCCTAGCCTATCAATCCACTCGCTTTTCATGTAAAGTATTCCAAGACCCGAAGGACCATAAAGTTTATGTGCTGAAAAAACATAAAAATCAGGATCAAGCTCATTTATATTAAGTTTTTTATGAGGAACATACTGACATCCATCAATTAATATAGGCACATTAAATTTATTAGCTTTAATTTTAATTTGTTCAAAGTCAGTTATAGAACCTGTAACATTTGACATATGGGTAATAGCCAAAAGTTTTGTTTTGGAATTAATTTTTTCTAGCAAATCATTATAATCTAATTCTCCAGTAGATTTTATTTTAGCTGTGATGATTTTAATTTTTTTTGATACTAAATGCCATGGAACTAAATTAGCATGATGCTCTAATGAAGTTAGTAGTACTTCATCTCCATCATTAAAGTAATTATCTGATAAGCATGAAGATACTAAGTTTATTCCTTCTGTTGCACTTTTTGTAAAAATTATATTTTTAGAAGATGGGGAGTTAATAAATTTACTAACTGACAACCTTGAATCTTCAAAGCGTTTAGTTAATCTAGAACTTAATTCATAAATTCCTCTGTGAATATTTGCATACTCATATGAATAACATTCAGTTACTGCATTTATCATACTATCAACTTTTAGAGCAGATGCGGCAGTGTCAAAAAATACCAGATTAGGATTTTGAGAAAAAACAGGAAATCTTTTTTTTAAATTTTCAATCATTTGATAAACTTTTTAGGTAATCTGATAAATTATTACTTATTTCTTTAGCGATATTTTTATCTAGGTTTAGTAAATCCTCTTCAATAAAAGAGGAAATAATCATTTTCATAGCCTCATTTTTACTCATACCTCTTGAACGCAAATAATATAAAGCGCTTTCATCAACAGGTCCAATTGTAGACCCATGAGAGCATTTTACGTCATCTGCAAAAATTCTGAGTTCAGGTTTAGAAAAAAAAGAGCAGTTATCAGTTAACAATATTCCTTTACTTAACTGATACCCTTCAGTCTTTTGTGCATTTTCAGAAACAAAAGTATTGCTATAATAACTTGCCTTTGAATGAGCATTTAAGATACCTTTATACGTTTGATCACTGACACAATTTACAGCGTTATGTATAATATTTGTTTTATTTGAGCATATATTTTTATTTTTTAAAAAAAAACAACCTTTTAATGATGCATTTGAATATTCTCCATTTAAATGAGCATGGTGAAAATTTCTCACAAAACCTTCAGAAAAATTATAAGTATTTTGATGATAAGAAGATTTTTTTTCACAAACAGAATTTGAAGTTAAATAAAGCTTATTTGAATTTCTAAAGTTTTGAAAAATATTATGTTTAACAACAGCCTTTTCATCAACATGAATATTATAATTTATATTATTTATTGAGTTGTTAGTTAAATTGAAATGATCTTCTAATTGAACTTCACAATTTTTATTAAAATTGATAAAATTATTTTGAAAAACTGTAAAATTTTCAGATGTATCGTGTACCAGACGTATTTTAAGTTTAGTATCGCTTTTAATATTAAAGAAAATACCAGAATTTAAAAAAATTTTATTAAAGTCAATTATTATATCATCCAAATTATTATTAACTTGATTTAAAAAAATTTTAAAATCTAAATTTGTAATATTTCTTATTTCTATATACTCATCTTCATAGTTTTTACATATTCCATCAACTAATTTTATTTTATAATTTAAATCATCTATTAATGAAACTGTTGGGTTTGTTTTTGTAGGTTTATAGAAATAATTAAATTTACTTACATCTGAAATCGTAATATTTTTAAGACTTTCATTATTTTTTCTATCGTAATTTTTTTGAAAAATTTTTTTATATGTATTCTCTCTATGATTTGAAAGAGTTTCATTATCTAAAAAAATATATTCTTTTGAATGATGAATAAAATTATTTTCTAAAGTCATTTAAAAATTTTGATAACCTGATACCTCTACTTCACTTGCAAGAGAAATATCACCGGATTTTACAATTTTACCATTTCTCATAACGTGAACATGGTCAGGGTGAATATAATCTAAAAGTTTTTGATAATGTGTAATAATTAAAAAAGAGTTTTTTGGATTTTTAAATCTATTAATTCCTTCAGTAACTATTTTTAATGCATCAACATCAAGCCCAGAGTCAGTTTCATCAAAAATTGTAAGCTCAGGATTAAGAACACTCATTTGAAGAATCTCATATCTCTTCTTTTCTCCTCCAGAAAAACCTGTGTTAATTGATCTTTTTAACATGTCAGTATTTATACCTAACTCTTCAGCTTTTTTTCTTAATAATTTAGCGAATGAGAGGTTGTCTAATTCAGGCTTTTTTTCATTTTTAAGTTTTGAATTAATAGAAGCCTGGAGGAATGGAGTAATATTAACACCCGGTATCTCAACAGGATACTGAAAAGCTAAGAAGAGTCCCTTTTGAGCTCTTTCTTCAATATTTAAATCTAAAAGATCCTCATCCTTGAAAATAACTTTACCTGAATTTACTTCATAATCTTCATTGCCTGCAAGAACATTAGCCAAAGTACTTTTACCACAACCATTAGGACCCATTATAGCATGAACCTCACCTTCGTTAATTGTGATATTAAAGTCATTTAAAATTTTTTTACCCTCAATAGAAACATTTAAGTTATTAATATTTAAAAAAATCACCCAACACTTCCTTCCAGAGAAATTGATACTAATTTTTGAGCCTCAACTGCAAATTCCATTGGTAATTCTTGAAGAACTTGTTTGCAAAATCCATTAACAATTAATGATACAGCTTCTTCATGACTTAGACCTCTTTGTCTACAATAATATAACTGATCCTCATTAATTTTAGATGTAGATGCTTCATGCTCAACAATTGCAGAATTATTTTTTGAGTCAATGTAGGGAATAGTATGGGCTCCACATTTGTTACCAACTAAAAGAGAGTCACATTGAGTATAGTTTCTTGCCTTATCAGCTTTTCTTAGAAACGAAACATTTCCCCTATAGGTATTTTGAGAATTACCTAGAGAGATGCCCTTAGAAATAATCTTGCTGCGAGTATTTTTACCAATATGAGTCATTTTTGTACCAGTATCAGCTTGTTGAAAATTATTTGTAATAGCCACAGAGTAGAATTCTCCAATAGAATTATCACCTTTAAGAATACAACTTGGATATTTCCAAGTTATGGCAGATCCTGTTTCAACCTGAGTCCATGATATTTTACTATTATTACCTTTACATAGACCCCTTTTCGTAACAAAATTATAAATCCCACCTTTTCCATCTTCATCACCAGGATACCAATTTTGAACAGTAGAATATTTTATTTCTGCATTTTCTAGAGCAATTAATTCAACATTTGCAGCATGGAGTTGATTTGAGTCTCTCTGTGGTGCAGTACAACCTTCAAGATAGCTTACATAACTGCCCTTATCAGCAATAATCAAGGTTCTTTCAAACTGACCTGTTTCTTCTGCATTAATTCTAAAGTAAGTAGAGAGCTCCATAGGACATTTTACATTTTCAGGAATATAGACAAAAGAGCCATCGGTAAAAACTGCAGAGTTAAGTGCAGAAAAAGAATGGTCACCTGGAGGGATCACTGATCCAAGATATTTTTTTACTAATTCAGGATGTGTTTGGACAGCTTCACTAATAGAGCAAAAAACTATACCAAGTTTTTCTAATTCTCCTTTGTAAGTCGTTGCAACTGAAACGCTATCAAAAACAGCATCAACTGCAACTCCTGCTAATACTTTCTGTTCTTCTAGAGGAATTCCAAGTTTATTATATGTTTCGATTAATTTAGGATCTACTTCACTTAAGTCTTTAGGTTTACTTTCAAAACCTTTTGGTGCAGAATAATAATAGATATCCTGATAATCAATTTCAGGGAACTTTAAATTTGCCCATTGAGGGTCCGACATTTTTAACCACTTTTTGTAACAATCAAGTCTCCATTTAAGCATCCATTCAGGTTCATTTTTCTTTTGAGAGATAAATTTTATTATTTCCTCATTTAATCCCTTTTTTGGTCTATCTGAGTCTATATTAGTAACAAAACCATATTTATATTTGTCTTGTACATATTTATTTAAGGTTTGAGTTGTTTCAGTATCCACAAACAATTAAATAAGGTTTTATTCAAAAAAATCTAGTCTTTTCAACTAAAAATAGGTTAATTTAGAATGTATTCTAAATATTAAGTTATCCAGCCCCCACCTAAAACTTGATCATTTTTATAAAAAACACAAGCTTGCCCTGGGGATGTAGCAGATATTGGTTCATCAAATATAAAATATCCACTTTCATCAATTATTTTTAATTTCCCTGATATTTCTTTTTGAGTTGATCTTATTTTTGCAGAACAATCAAGTTCATTGTTTGGAATCTCTTTATCCAATAAATTTATATTTTTAAAAAATATTCTATTTTTTTGTAAGTTTACATAAGGTGCTAAAACAATATAATTTTGATTTTTGTTTACTTCTTTAACATATAGTGGTTTTTCTTGACCTCCAACTCCAACCCCCTTCCTTTGACCAACAGTATAATTAGCTATTCCCTTATGAACTCCAATCTTATTTCCATTAATGTCAAATATATTTCCCTCTATATTTATCTCTGGTTGAATCTTGTTAATTAAGTCTCTGTATGAATCAGATGTTACAAAACATATATCTTGGCTATCGGGTTTATCACTAACAAGTAATTTGTAATCTGCAGCCATTTCTCTTATTTCTGATTTAAAATAATTTCCAAGAGGAAAACGAACATAATCTAATTGATCTTGCAGAGTTGCAAATAAAAAATAACTTTGATCCTTTGTTTTATCTTTTGCTTTAAAGAGCTTAGATCCTGTTATACCTCCTTTGCGTATAGCATAATGACCTGTCACAAGAGCTTCTGCATTCATTTTTTTTGACTCTTCAAGGAGGTCAGAAAATTTTACTGTTTGATTACATTGAATACACGGGACAGGAGTTTCTCCATTAGCATAAGAGTCAACAAAATTGCTAATTACGCCATCATAGAACTTATCTTGATAGTCAAATACATAATGAGGAAAATTGTATTGATTTGCTACTTTTTTTGCATCATCAATATCAATACCTGCACAGCATGATTTTGACTTGGAGGCATTAGATTGATTATACAGTCTTAATGTAACTCCAGTAACATCATAACCCTCTTTTTTGAGCATTACTGCTGCTACTGAACTATCAACTCCGCCCGACATAGCAACAATAATCTTCGTATCTTTTTCAGCTTTATTAAAACCAAGAGAATTCATAATAATTATTAATCTATATTTACAAACTCCATTTAGTTCAATAATAGCTTTCTAAAATGGTAGATTTACTTATTTCTGGTCCTGAAGGTAAAATTGAAGCAAAGTATTCACATAATAACGATTTACAATCTCCTATTGCCATTATTTTGCACCCTGATCCATCTCGAGGTGGATCTATGGATACTAAAATTGTCTTTAAACTCTATAAAATTTTTGTATCAAATGGATTTTCAACAATTAGATTTAACTTTAGAGGTGTAGGTAAAAGTGAAGGCATATATGATAATGGAGAAGGTGAGTTAAGTGATGCTGCAAGTGTATTAGATTGGTTGCAACAATATAATACAAACTCAAAAGTTTGTTGGGTAGTAGGTTTTTCATTTGGTGCATGGGTTGCAATGCAATTATTAATGAGAAGACCTGAAATAAATGGGTTTGTGAGTGTTTCACCTCCTGCAAATATTAGAGATTTTAGTTTCTTAGCTCCTTGTCCTTCATCAGGATTGATAGTTCATGGAGATAAGGATAATATAACCTCTTTTGACTCTACAAAAATATTAGCAGAAAAACTGCAAAAACAAAAAAAAGTTGATATAAAATTTAAACCTATAAAAGGAGCAGATCACTTTTATGAAAATTTTTCAAATGAATTTACTGAAGTAGTAGATAAGTATATTAAAGAAAATATTATTTAACTGTTTTAATAAATATAATGAAATTAAAATCAGAATTTTTAAGAGAAATACATTCACGTGGATTTATATATCAGTCAAGTGATATTGAGAGCTTAGACTCTTTGATATCCAAAAAAAAAATAACCGCATACATCGGCTTTGATATAACTAGTGAAAGTTTGCATATTGGTAGCTTAGTTCAGTTAATGCTTCTGCATTGGTTAGACACATACGATCATAATACAATAGCATTAGTAGGCGGTGGGACAACATTAGTTGGTGATCCATCTGGGAAAGACTCAACAAGAAAAATTATGACAATAAAAGAAATTTCTATGAATATAAAAAGAATTGAGAAGACTTTTAGTCAATTCATAAATCTAAGTGGTAAAGGATCAATAATAAATAATTATGAATGGCTGGGGAATTTAAATTATATTGAATTTTTGAGAGATGTTGGATCTAAATTAACTCTTAATAAAATGTTAACTTTTGAGTCAGTAAAAAATAGATTAGATAGAGAGCAACCACTATCTTTCTTAGAATTCAATTATATGCTTCTTCAAGCTTATGATTTTTACTATTTAAGGAAAAATTACAATTGTGTTCTGCAAATGGGTGGGTCTGATCAATGGGGAAATATAATAAATGGTATAGATTTGATAAAAAAAATGCTTAATAAAAAAGCGTATGCACTCACTTCTCCATTAATAACTAATGCAGATGGTTCAAAAATGGGCAAAACTGCAAAAGGTGCCATTTGGTTGGACAAGATAAAACTTAGCAACTTTGAATTTTATCAATTTTGGAGAAATATAGCAGATCATGATGTAAGCAAATTTTTAAAATTGTTTACTAAAATTAGTCTCAATGAAATTAAAAAATTATCAGAACTAAAAGATAAAGAAATTAATGAGGCAAAAAAAATACTTGCCTTTGAGGTTACTAAAATTACAAGAGGAATTAAGTCTGCTAAAGAAGCAGAAGATATTGCTAACAATATTTTCAATAAAAAAACACTTGATGAAAGAATTCCTACATATGAGATCAGTTCCTCTGATATTAAAAAATCAAATTTTCTAATATTAGACGCAATAGAAAAACTTAATTTAAGTAAAAGCAGAAGTGATACAAAAAGATTAATTAAATCAAAAGGAATTAAGGTAAATAATGAAGTTTTTTTATCCCCAGATTTATCCTTAAAGGCATACTATAAATTATCAGAAATTAAATTAAGTGTTGGTAAAAAAAATATAGGAATTTTAAAAATAAAAAAATAATTATTTTATAAAGACAGTGATTTTTCTAAAAAACTATCAATCTCTCCATCTAATACATCATTAACGTTAGAAGTCTCATGATTGCTTCTTAAATCTTTAATTAGCTTATAAGGATGCATAATATAAGATCTAATTTGACTCCCCCATCCTATTTGTTGTTTTTGATTATTAATGACATTTTCCTCTTCTTTTCTTTTTTGCAATTCATATTCATAAATTCTGGATTTTAACATATTCATTGCATATGCTTTATTTTTGTGTTGAGATCTGTCATTCTGACATTGAACCACAATATTAGTAGGCAAATGTTTTATTCTAACTGCACTATCGGTTGTATTAACGTGTTGGCCTCCTGCTCCAGAAGCTCTATATGTATCTATTCTCAAATCTGATTCATTTATTTCAACTTCAATCCTATCATCTATTTCTGGATAAACCCAGACACTAGCAAAACTAGTGTGTCTCCTCTTATTACTATCAAATGGTGAAATTCTTACAAGACGATGTATACCGCTCTCCCTTTTTAACCATCCATAAGCATAATCTTTTTCTATTTTTATTGTTGTAGATTTTATTCCCGCCTCTTCTCCCCTAGTCTCCTGCAGTAATAATATTTTTGCATCATGCTTTTCTGCCCACCGAGTATACATGCGAACTAACATTTCAGCCCAATCTTGACTTTCAGTCCCTCCTGCACCAGCATGTATTTCAAGAAATATATTATTTGGATCAGCACTTTCACCCATTAAATTTTCTAGCCTTGATTTATTAGAGGTAATTAAAAGTTGATTTGACTCAGAAAGCAGCTGATCAAAATATTCCTCATTATTTTCAGTAATTGCTAGATTAAATAATTCTTCAATATATTCAAGACTATTCTGAATAGTTTCAAAATCTTTAATTTTATTTTCAATATTTTTAATTCTCTGAAATAATGATTTTGCTTTTGACTCTTGCCAAATATTTGGATTTTCACTTTTGGTTTTTAATTTTTTTAATTCTATTTTTAGTGAGGAAAAGTCAAACCCCCCTCCTTAGTAAAGCATAGTTACTCTTTATAATCTCTAAGTTAGACTCAATTTTTTCTTTTAAATTCATTAATTATTTAATAAACCACCTGTTCCAGAAATTTTTTCCGAACTATAACCTAAAGAGTCTATAACATTAATTTCATTTTTTAAAATGTTTTCTGAATACTTTATAAAAGGTTCCATAATTGCACTTTTGCTATTTGAAGGCATGCCTGTCTTAGGGTCTATATTTATAAATGTTAACCCATTTGGTATTCTAAATGGTTTATTATTTTTATTAATTTCTGAATTTAAAGCATAATTTTTGAATATTGGTACTGCTACTGATGAACCTGTTTCTTTATAGCCAAGCGATTTTGGCTGATCATATCCAACAAAAACTCCAACTACTATATCTGGAGAATAACCTATAAACCAAGCATCTTTATTTTTGTTTGTTGTTCCAGTCTTTCCTGCTAAAGGGATATCTAAATCTTTAAGCTTGATAGCTGTACCTCTTTGAACAACCCCTTCCATCATAGATGTAATTTGAAAAGCTATTCTTGAATCAAGAATTTTTTCTTCATTAATTTCAATTTTAGGAACTTGAATTTTTTTATCTAAATCTTTGACAAGACATTTGGTACAAATTTTTTTTGTGTTTTTAAATATTTGTTTTCCATTTTTATTATATATACTTTGAATAAAATTTGGTTGAATTTTTTTACCACCATTGGCTATGATTCCATATGCATTTGTTATATCAATAAGATTTACTAAACCACTTCCTAAAGACATTGATAAATTGTCATCTAGGAACTTATGAATTCCAAAATCTTTTGCAGTATCAAGAATTTTAGTAATTCCAACTTCATTAGCAAGTCTAATTGTCATTAAGTTTCTAGATTTTTCAATACCAGTTCTAATAGTGGTTAATCCATAAAATTCATCACTGTAATTAGCAGGTTTCCATTTTGGTAAACCTGGGCCTTGATCAATTACATAAGGTGCATCAAGAACTAGAGTTGAGGGATTAAATCCTTCATTTAGTGCTGTTATGTAAACAAATGGTTTAAAAGCTGAGCCAGGTTGCCTTTTGGCTTGTGTTGACCTATTGAATTGACTTAATTTAAAACTAAAACCTCCTGACATAGCCAGTACATCTCCAGAATGAGGATTTAAAACGATTATTCCACCATTCACATTTGGAATTTGCCGGATAATCAAATCATTTTTAATATTTTCTACTAAAATTATTTCTCCTATTATAAATTTTTCTTTTTTTAACCAATCATTATCTGCTAAACTTAAATCAATTATCATATCTTCATTTATTACATTTGAGACATGGATTAAGTTTTTATTTAACTTTTTAATTTCAACAATTTTCCATTTTTTTGGAAAGGGATTATTAAATTTTTTGATGAATGTTTTTAGTTTATTGTCTTTGTTATCTACATTCCCTATTCCACCTCTCCAACCATGTCTTTTATCATATTCTATTAAACCATGAACAAGTGCTGAATTCGCTATTTTTTGCAATCTTGAATCAAGTGATGTTTTTATAATTAATCCATCAGTATAAAATTTTTTTTCACCATAGTTATTAAAAAGTTTTTTTCTTATTTCTTCATAAAAGTAATCAGCTTGATTAAAAATAAGATTATTTCTTTCAAATAATTTGATAGGATTATTTTTGTAATTTAAATCTACTTCTTTAATAAATTTATTTTGATACATCCTGTCTAAAACCCAGTTTCTCCTTTCAATAGCAGCATTATAATTTTTTTTTGGGTTATAATTATTAGGAGCCTTTGGAAGAGAGGCTAAAAACGCGATTTCATCTAATTCAAGATCGGGGAGAGATTTATTAAAATAATTAAGGCTAGCAGAAGCAATTCCATAAGATCTATTACCAAGATAAATATCATTTAAATATAATTCCAAAATTTCTTCTTTTGTTAAAATATTTTCAATGCGTAGCGCTAACATTATTTCTTTTATTTTTCTTTCATAACTTATCTCATTCGAAAGAAGTAAATTTTTAACAACCTGTTGAGTTATTGTTGAAGCTCCTATTAATTTTGTATTATTTAAATTTGAAATAGAAGCCCTAAAAATAGCATAAAAATCTATACCAATATGATTAAAAAAATTTTTATCTTCTGCAGATATAAATGCATTAATTACATTTTTTGGTATTCTTTCAATGGGAATAAAAAGTCTTTCTTCTTTATGAAAGCTTTTCAAAAGAACTCCGTCAGAACTATAGAGCCTTGAAGATAAATTGGGTTTATAATTTACTATTTTGTCATATCCTGGCAAGTCAGGTGAAAATTTCCATAAAACAGCTAGAATAATTCCAAATATAGTAAAAGATGATATAAATAAAAGGGCAAAAAATAAGTATAATATTTTTTTCATTTGCAAGAATCTACATTGTGAAATGGTTTAAAATATGACATTAGGATGAAATATAAAATAAAATACACAAAAAATAATACTATAATGAAAAGATTTATTACAATTTATAATGGAGTTTCCCAAATATGTCGAAAAAAATACTTATTGATGCATCAAATGCAAATGAAACAAGAATCGCAGTTACCGAAAATGGAAAATTAGATGATTTTGAAATTGAGTCAAATAAAAAGAATGCTGTAAAAGGAGATGTATATCTTGCAAAAATTATACGAGTAGAACCTTCTCTTCAAGCAGCATTTGTTGATTTTGGATCAAATAGAAATGGCTTTCTTCCACTAACTGAAATTCATCCTGATTACTTTAAAATTCCTTCTGCGGATGAAAGTAAATTAAAAGAACTGCTTGAAAAACAATCAACTAAAGATGAATTAGAAGATAATGATGAAACGGATGAAAAAATTGAAAATGTTGAAGAGATACCTAGCGAAGAATTAGAAAATGAAGATGAAATTCCTAAAAAATATAAAACAAAAACCTTAAATCCAAAAAAAGAGTACTATAATTTTTTTAAAAAATATAAAATACAAGATGTCATAAAGCCAAGACAGGTTATTTTAGTACAAATTAACAAAGAAGAAAGAGGTCTGAAGGGAGCTGCTCTTACTACCTTTTTATCATTTGCAGGGCGCTATTGTGTGTTGATGCCAAATAGTATGAACAATGATGGCATATCTAGAAAAATAGGAGATTTAGAAGAGCGTAAGAAATTAAAACAAATTTTAGCCTCAGTAAATATTCCAGAAAAAATGTCGGTTATAGTAAGAACAGCTGGAATTGGAAGAAGTAAAAAAGAAATTTCAAAAGATTTAACTTTTTTAATTACACAATGGAATAAAATCAGAACACTAACACTTAAATCTAAAGCTCCTGAGATAATTTATGAAGAAGGAAACATTTTAAAAAGAGCTATTAGAGATATGCTAACTGAAGATGTTGAAGAAGTTTTATTAGATGGGAAAGACGCATATGATAAGATAAAAAAAATATCTAAAAATATATTACCAAATCAAACTAAAAAAATTAAATTATTTAAATCTAAAGAAAGCTCTTTGTTTGCTGCACAAAATATAGAGTTTCAAATTAATGATCTTTATAGCTTAAATGTAAAATTACCTTCTGGAGGATCGATAGTTATAAATACTACTGAGGCACTGGTAGCAATTGATGTCAATTCTGGAAGAAACACCTCTGAAAGAAATATAGAAAGTACAGCATTAAAAACAAACTTAGAAGCAGCTATTGAAATAGCAAGACAATTAAGATTAAGAGATTTAGGTGGATTAGTTGTTGTAGATTTTATTGATATGGATGATTACAGAAATAATTTTAAAGTCGAGAAAGCTATAAAATCTGCTCTATACAGAGATAGAGCAAGAATACAAGTAGGTAGAATAAGTATGTTTGGACTTTTAGAGTTATCAAGACAAAGATTGAGATCAAGTTTAATTGATAAGTCTTTTGACAAATGTAATTTATGCAAGGGTTCTGGTTTAATACTAAATTCAAGATCAGTAAATGACCAAATTTTAAATGTTATAAAAGAAAAATTAATTACAAATAAAAATGCAAATCTTTTAGTTAAATGTAATAGCGCATTAGCAGAAAATTTAATCAACCAAAAAAAAGAAGAGCTTAATGAACTTGAGAGAAATCATGAATCTAACATTACATTTGAATTCAAAGATGAAATTACACTCCATGAACCAATTATTGAAGTCTCAAATGTTAATAAAAAAGAACTTAAATATTCCAATAATAATATTAAAAATCTAACTAAGAAAAAAACATTAAAAAAGAAAGTGGTAACTGGTGAAAAAATAAATACAAAGATTAAAAAAAATATTTCAAAAAAGAAAAAAGAGTCAAAAAAAAATGAAAAAGTAACAAATAAAGAAAGCATTGAAAGAGAAATGTTAAAAGATAAAGACAATTTACAATCCGAGGAAAAAACTGGGTGGTGGTCTTAAAAATAAAATTCATTAGTTGTATTTTTTTTTCAGTTTTATTTTTTTCAAATTTTTCACTGTCTAGTCAAATATTTGATTATGAAACAGAAATATTTTTAAATAAATTAATTGTAGATATTAAATCAGTAAATAAATTTAATAAAAATATTAAAATTTATATAATTAAAGATGCCAATCCTAATGCTTTTGTAATTCCTAAAAACAAATTAATTGTATCATCTGGACTTTTAGAGCAGTCTCCCGATTATGTTTCATTACTTGCTGTTCTAGCTCATGAAGTAGGGCATCTTGAATACCTTCATTTGGAAAAAAGAAAAGATAGATTAGAGAAATTTTCAAAAATAAATTTAATAAGTAATCTAGCTCTAATTACTGGAAGCATATTAGCTCGAAATCCAGAAGTTTTAGGTGGCACGGTAGCAAGTCAAGTTAATATCAACAATTTCTATTTTAGTTTTAGTAGAGAGCAAGAAAGAGAAGCTGATTTATATTCAATAAAAACTTTACAAAAATTAAATTTACCGTCAGAATCAGTTAAAGAACTTTTAAAAATTTTAGAAAAAAATGCTTTGGATAGAGGTTTTGATGAAAATTATCAAAAATTTTCTACACACCCAATATTTAGAGAAAGATATGAAATTATTGATTACAATTCAGAAAATACAAAATTTAATTTTAACAAAGACATTCAGAATGAATTTAATTTTATAAAAGCTAAATTTATGGCTTACAATAACTCTTTAAATCTGACAGATTTAAATGATGATCACAAAACATATTATGAAAGTATTAGTAACTCTGAATCAGGAAATCTAATAATTTCTCTTAAAAAACTAAATTATTTAATAAAAAAGTTTCCAAAAAATATCTTCTTTTTAGAAACTAAAGCAGATATTTTAAGATCGCATGGCTATTTAAATGAATCTGTAAAATTTTACAAAATAGTTTCAAATAAATATCCAGATAATTATTACATAAAATATAAAATATTTTTAGATACAGACACGCAAAATATGCAATTAAATAATAAAATGAATTTTTTTTATGAAAATTTAAATTTAATTATTCAATTTCCTAAAAACAAATATATTATTAATAAATTTATTGAGATTACTAAAGATTTAGAAAAAATATATTGGCTTAATTTTTTCAATACAATAAGTGATACAAGCTACAAAGGCATGGAAGAATTACAAAACAAACTAAACAATTTATCTAAAGAAAGTAATGAAATTAAATTAAAAAAAATAATAAATGAATATAATAATTTATGAAAGGTTCCTTAACATTCAGTGATTATAAAACACTTATTAAAAATGAGGAAATAATCACTAGTAAAGATGCTGAAAAAAGAATTCAACCTTCAAGTATGGATCTTACATTAAGTAATGAATGTTATAAACTTAAATATAGTTTCTTGAGCCCGACAGGTAAGATAAGAAATAAACTAAAAAAATTATCTATAAAAAAATACAATTTATCAAATGGATTAGTTTTTAAAAGAAATAAAACCTATTTAGTAAGATTAAATGAAAAATTAAATTTAAAAAGATTTATTAAAGGGAAATGCAATCCTAAAAGTAGTACTGGAAGATTAGATATATTTTGTAGAACTATTTTGGATAAATCAAATGAATACGAAAAAATACCACATAAATATAAAGGTGAAATGTTTCTAGAAATAACATGCAAATCATTTAATATTAAATTTTATGAAGGTGACTCTCTTAATCAAATGAGATTAGTTTATAATAATAATATTTATTTAAATGATAAAGATTTAGTTAAAATAAATAAAACTAAAAAATTATGTTTTTCAAATAAAAAAGCTATTTTTGAAAATGGTCTTAAACTTACTATTGACTTATCTAATGATAAAACTATTTGCGCCTATAGATCTAAAATAAATGCACCATTAGTTTATTTCTCAAAAAATAAATATCATAAAAATAATAAATATTGGGAACCAATAAAGCCTAAAAATAAAAGTTTAATTATTAAAAAAAATAATTTCTATATTTTAAAATCTAAGGAGAAAATATGCATTCCACCTAATCTTGCAGGAGAAATGATTCCTTATGATACAGGCATAGGTGATTTTAGAGTTCATTATGCAGGTTTTTTTGATCCTGGTTTTGGTTATTCTATGGGATCTTTTGCAGTTTTAGAGCTTAAAACTCATGAAGTAGATTTTATTATTGAAGATGGTCAAACTATTGCAAGAATTCAATATGAAAAATTGAATAAATCATCATCTATGCTATATGGTAAAAAAATAAATTCAAATTACCAAAATCAACAACTTGCATTGAGTAAACACTTTTATTGATCGTCATGAAAAAAATACTTATAATAAATGGTCCAAATCTTAACTTACTTGGCAACAGAGAGAAAAATTTTTATGGTGATACATCTTTGGAAAGAATTAAATCATTATGCGCTGAAGAATGTAAGAAGAATGAAATTGAGTCAGAGTTTTTCCAAAGTAATCATGAGGGTGAAATAATAGAAAAAATTCATTCTGTACAAAATGGTTTTGATGGAATTATAATTAATCCCGCAGCTTATACTCATACTTCAATAGCTTTATTAGATGCATTAAGAGCAACTAGCAAACCAAAGATTGAGGTTCATATATCAAATATATATGCAAGAGAAGATTACAGAAGAAAAAGTATAACTTCTGAGGCAGTTAATGGAATAATTTGTGGCTTTGGGGAAAATGGCTATATACTAGCAATTGAAGCAATTAAAAAATTAATTTATAGTAATGATTAATGACTAAAATAGACAAAACTGACATTGAAAATATTAAATTAATAATAAAGGAAACTAAAATAGGCAATGTATCAAATTTTAAGATTAAAAAAGGTGATTACGAAATTCAAATATCATCACAGCTTTTAAATACTCCTAATATAGTTCCAGAAGTAAAATCACAAAGTGTAAAAAAAAATTCTGAAGAAGTAAATAAAGTAGAAATTATTAATGAAGACAATATTGTTAAATCTCCTATGGTAGGAGTTGCATACCTTTCAGCTGATCCAAATTCACCACCATATGTTAAAATAGGTCAACATGTTAAGGCAGGTGATATACTTTTATTGATAGAAGCAATGAAAACTTTTAACGAAATAAAAGCCCCTAAATCAGGTGTTATTAAGAAAATTGTAGCATTAAATAGTCAACCGGTAGAATACGGAGATCATTTAATAATTTTTGAATAATGTTCAAAAAAATTTTAATCGCTAATAGAGGCGAGATTGCATTAAGGGTTTTGAGAGCTTGTAGAGAGCTTGGTATAAAAACTGTAGCCATTCATTCAGATGCAGATGAAGGAGCAATGCATGTTAGGATGGCAGATGAAAGTATATGTGTTGGACCAGCATCTGCTCAATCAAGCTATTTAAATATACCTGCAATTATTACAGCCGCTACTTTAACAAATGTTGATGGAATTCATCCAGGATATGGCTTTTTAAGTGAGAATCAGAGATTTGCTGAAATTATAGAGGAACACAATATTAAATTTATAGGACCTCATTCTAGTCACATTAAAATTATGGGTAATAAAATTGATGCTAAAAAAATAATGGATGAGAATAATGTACCAACTGTACCAGGTTTAAATGATATTTCGGATAGTAAATTAATTAAAGAGTTCATTAAAAATGTTGATCTTCCAATTATAGTTAAGGCTGCAAGTGGTGGTGGTGGAAAAGGTATGAGAGTTGTTAACAGCTCTGAAGAAATTAACAATGCCATAAATTCAGCAAAGGCAGAAGCTAAAAAATCTTTTAATGATGATAATGTTTATTTAGAAAAATTTCTCAAAAATCCAAAGCACATTGAAATTCAAATACTTGCAGATGCTCATGGAAATATAATTACCTTAGGTGAGCGCGACTGTTCAATACAAAGAAAACATCAAAAGCTTATAGAAGAAAGTCCAAGTGAACTTTTAACAAATGAAAAAAGAAAAGAGATTAGTGATCTTTGTAAAAAAGCTATCTCTTCTATTGGTTATGAGGGAGTTGGGACACTAGAATTTTTATATGAAAATAATAATTTTTATTTTATGGAGATGAATACTAGATTACAAGTAGAGCATCCAGTAACAGAAATGGTAACTGGTATAGATTTAGTAAAACAACAAATTTTAGCAGCCTCAGGCGAAAAACTTATAATATCGCAAAATGATATAAATTTTAAAGGTCATGCAATTGAATGCAGAATTAATGCAGAACATTCAGAAAGTTTTATTCCTTCTCCAGGCAAGATTACTCAGTATCATCAACCTGGAGGGCTTGGTGTAAGAGTTGAGTCAGCTGTTTATCAAGGATACTCAGTACCACCTCATTATGACAGTATGATTGGTAAGCTTATTACTTATGCAGATAATCGTAAAGAATGTATTGCAAGAATGAACAGAGCTTTAGAAGAGTATATAATTATGGGCATTAATACAAATATTCAACTTCATCAAAAAATAATAATGAGTAAAGAATTTCAATCTGGAAAATATGACATAAACTTTATGTCAACTTTCAATTGAATAAAATAATTCCACATCAAAACTTAATTAAATTTTATAAAAAAGGCCTCTTCCCTATGGCAGAACAATTATCAAGTGAAGTTGTTAATCTTTATCAGCCAAAAAAACGTTTTTTAATTCCAATAAATAATTTTCACGTGCCAAAAAAATTATTTAAATTATTTAAAAAAAATAATTATATATTTAGGGTAAATAATAATTTTGAAAAAGTTATTTCTCAATGCCAAATTGTTAATCGAAAAGATAATGGAACCTGGATAAATGATATTATTTTGAATACTTATATTAATTTATATCGCTACAAGTTCTGTCATAGTGTTGAATGTTATGATGAAAATAAATTAGTTGGAGGGTTATATGGAGTCCATATTGGTAGCTGTTTCTTTGGAGAAAGTATGTTTAGTAATGTATCAAATGCAAGTAAATTCTGCTTACTTTATTTAATCGCTATTCTTAAAAAGAATTTATTTTCAATTCTTGACTCTCAATTTTATAATAAGCACTTAATTCAATTTGGAGCTTATGAAATTAATAATAAAAATTACCTTCAGAAACTGAAAAATGGCCTTTCTTATGATAGAAGTTTTATTTTTATTGAAGATTTTCAGGAAGTTTTATCATTACTACACTCTAATAGCCACAAATCATAAATAGGGTGTTCTAAAGGAGTCACTTCTGGCGAGGAAGAAATCATCCAACCTTTATAAATAGATTTGTCTATATTCTTAAAATTATCTTTTACATTTATTAAAACATAATCTTCAGAAATCTCATCTGGAGGCTCTGTAAAACATGCGTAAACTTCAATATTAAGTGTTTCTATGTCATCAGAATCATTTACTGAAATAGTTTTTTCAAAAAGCTGGTTTGAAATTTTGTCTAGTAATTTAAATTTAGCATAATTCATCTGCAAAGGTTCTGAGCATAATTGATTAGAAAATAATAATACTAATAAAAAAATTTTAAGGAGACCAAGATTCATAATCGGCCTTGATCTGATCAGGTTTATAATCTTTTGATAGTGGATTTGAGGGTGGAAAATGAGCATCTTTAGTGCCAGTCATGTTTGGTTTATGATCTTTCTGCCATTTATATTTATGTGAATAATTAATAGGTGGTTCATCAATAGATTTATGAAGCCATGCATGCCAATGAGGTGGTATTTTAGAAGCCTCAATTTCACCTTTAAATATTACCCATCTCTTAGCTTTTAAATCATTGTGATTTTCACTATTAGTATAGTATTTATTACCGATTTCATCAGTACCAACTATTTTACCATATAGCCAAGTGTATATCGTTGTTCCAATACTCATACTACTTCTATACGTTTATTTATTATACTTTCCAATTAATTTTTTTACCTGCAAAAAAATTTTTAATCTTTATATTTCCTTCTTCTGTATATTCTGGAACTTCAGTTTCTGTTTTATTTAACGTTAATACCTGTGAATTAATATCTAAACCATAAAACTGAGGTCCATTTATTGAGGAAAATTTTTCTAAGTTATGCAAAGCATGCTCCTCCTCAAAAATATTAGCATATAACTCTAAAGAACATGGGGATGAAAATATTCCTGCTTTAAGAGATTCATGCTGTATTTTATCTTTTGTGAGATGAGGAGCTGAGTCTGTTCCTAAAAAAAATCTATTATTATCAAAACAAGCAGCTTTTCTTAATGATAATAGATCTTCTTCATTCTTAACTACAGGCATACAATAATGATGGGGGTTAATTTTTTCATTTTTAAATACGTCATCTTTTGTGAGCAACATATGATGAGGTGTAATAGTGCCACCTATGTTCTTATTTGCATTAACAAAATCAACACCATATGAGCTTGAAACATGTTCTAAGACAATTTTCAAATCTTTAAAAGTATTTCTTATTTGGAATAGCTCTTCATCTATAAAATATTTTTCTCTATCAAAGATATCAATATCATCTCTATTTAATTCACCATGTATTAGTAATACACGATTTTCTTTTTCTAAAATTTCAAAAATATTATAGATTTTTTTAATATCATTTACACCATGCTGAGAATTTGTAGTAGCGTTATTAGGATATAATTTACCTCCAACAAAAATATTGTTTTGAAGCGCGAACGTAAAATCATTAAGATTTAAACTATCAGTTAAATAACAAGGTATTAAAGCTTCAAAATTTTCATTATAAGAGTTACTCTCAATTAATTTTTTATAAGCACTGGCTTGATCTGATGAAGTTATTGGATTTGATGTATTAGGCATTGCTATACATCTTCTATTTACTCGAGAAGAATATTTTGTAACTACTTTCAGCATTTCATCTTCTCTAAAATGAACATGCCAGTCATCAGGTTGAATAATTTTAATTGAAGTTGTCATCTATAATTTTCTCACATGTTTGAAGTACTGTTTCTGGTTTAATTGAATTCATATATGATTTATTTTCATCAATTTTTAAAGATTGAAAGTGATCGAGACTTTCTTTAGTCCTTATTACAATATCATCACTACCATATGGACCATAAATTTTATCATTAGTTGGTCCAAATAAAGATACTACTCTCAGTTTGTTTGCAACAGCTAAATGCATTAAACCTGAATCATTACCAATAAATATATTGCTTTTTTGCATATAGGCAGAGGTTAAAGTTAAATTATATCCAAATAAATCAATTATTAACTCCTCTTTAATACCTTTAATAAGTTTGTTATAAAATTTATTTTTTTCTTCCAAAGATCCAACTAAAATAAATTTAATGTTATTATATTTATTTAATAGGAGTTTCATAATTGAATTAAAATTATCTGAAGACCATACTTTTGGAGACCAATTTCCACCAGGAAAAATAACAATATGTATAAATGATTTATCTAAATCATAGTTTGCTTTATTTTTTTCATCATCACTAATTGGTATAAATAAGTTTGAACAATTAAAACCAAAAGATGAATTTAGCTGTTCAATATGATGAATATTTTGATGTTTTTTAAAGATATATTTTTTGTTATTTCTTAATAAATAAGAGATAGCTGAAGATCTAAAATCAACCACAATATCCCACTTTGTTTTGAATGTTTTTTGAAATATTTCAAACCAATGAAGGTTAAATTTTCTTTTTTGAAAAACAATAATATTTTCTATATTCTTATAATTTTTTAAAAGGGGTGCTGCTGTTTGGCCAACAACAAAAGTAAGTTTTGCGTCCTTATTTTGATCCACAAAGTAATTAATGACACCTGAAGATAAAATCGTATCACCAATTAAGTTTGAACAAATAAATAAAATTTTCACAGGAATTTCATTACAATTTAATATTTAGTATATATATCTTATAATATGACTGTGCCATACTTTTATAGAAACGATAATTCTAGATTTTTATCCATTGAAGGTAAAGATAGTTCTGATTTTCTTCAAACCTTAATTACAAATGATGTTAATAAGTGCACAAAAGAAAATATTATATATTCTTGCTTGCTTACACCTCAAGGAAAATTTATTGCTGATTTTTTTATTTTTAAGAGAGATGATAATTATATAATAGAAACCCATTCTTTGTTTTATGAAACATTATTAAAAAAACTAAAACTGTATAAACTTAGATCAAAAATACTTATAAATGAAATTACAAATTTATGTTCATATTCAGTTTTTGGTGAGTTAAATAATAATTTTAATTTTATTATTTTCTGTGCTGACCCAAGAAATAACAAAATTGGAAATAAATTAATTTGTACATCACAAGACTCTGAAATATTAAAAGATGTTAAAGAAATTGATGAAAAAAAATATCATGAAATTTTAATTCAAAATACAGTTCCTCTTTCACATTTTGATTTAAAAGAAAATAAATCCTTGCTATTAGAAAATAATTTTGAAAATCTAAATGCAATATCATGGGATAAAGGTTGTTACGTTGGCCAAGAACTTACAGCAAGAATGAAATATAGAGCCCTATTAAAAAAAAGAATTTATAGTTTAATTCTTAAGAATGGCATTCCTCAAATTGAACAAACAATAATAGATGATGAAAATAATTATGGAAAAATTATAAATGTACAAAATAACTCTATACTGGCAATGCTAAATATAGAATTGGCTGAAAACAAAATAAATCAACAACAAAAAATAAAAACTAATGATGGTTTAGTTTTAGAATTTATTGTTTAAAAAGTTTCTTTGATGCAAAAATAATTGGTAATATAAATAAAAGTATAATGAGAATAGGAAAAAATATGGAATTTACTCCATAATTATTCGCTACTATTCCTAATGTTGCTGGAGCTCCCATAAAAGTACCATAAACTGCAATAGACACAATTGCTATAGCAGCGCCACTATCTATTCCTTTTGCTTTGCCAGCTAAACTATAAGCAATAGGAATAATTGCTGAGGTGCCAATTCCAAGTAATGCAAAACCACATACAGCAGCAAGAATATTGTCAAAGGTATATAATATGAATAGACTAATTACTGAAGTTAAAGAAAGAATGGTTAAAAAATTGTAAACACCTATTCTATCTCGTATCCAATCACCACTTAGTCTTCCAATTACCATAAAAATATTAAAACTAACTGTTGCTAAACCAATTAAAAAACCATCAACCTTAATAAAATCTCTCATATAAAGTGCACCCCAGGCATCAACACTTCCTTCTGTAAGAGCATTAACCATAGAAATTAATGCTAGCAAGAAAATTAATAACGGCCATATAAAAAATATATTTGTTTTATTTTTAGAATTTTCAATACGATCTATGTGCAACCTTAAAACAATAAATATATTTACAGGTAAAAGTATTATTACGTAAACTATAACATTATTTAAAAAACTTATATTCCATTCCAAAAACAAACTTGTTGTAATTGACCCTATTAACACTCCCAAGCTCCAAAAAGCATGAAAACCTGACATCATTGATTTTTTTTCTCTTTTTTCAAGATTAGATGCATATAGATTACAACTTATTTCAAAACTTCCATAACACAGCCCAAAAATAAATGAAAAAATCATAAAAATTAGCAAAGAAGGAATAAAGGGAGTTGGTAACCATAAAAGAGCTTGTAAAATGCTAGTATATAAAAGAACTGTTCTAGCAGAACTCATTTTGATAATATTATTAGCAAATACCATGGCAATAATTGAACCAATTGCAAATGTTGCCATTACCAATCCAATGCCAAAATAATCGGTATTAATTTGATCTTTAATTGTAGGAATTCTAATAGTCCACAAACCTACAAAAAAGGCCATTATAAAAAATAATAACCTAGTAGCCATTATATCATTTATAATTTTCATAATCTCAAAGATTTAATTAATGAAAGTATTTTTGATAAAATTGATTAAGATCTTTAGAGGCTACTCTTTTCTGACTCATTGAGTCACGATCTCTAACAGTTACTGATTCATCATCAAGTGTTTCAAAATCAACAGTAATGCAAATAGGAGTGCCAATTTCATCGTGCCGTCTATAATTTTTTCCAATATTTCCTGAATTTTCTAATATAACTCTTCCCATTCCAAGATTTTGTAATTCATTTTTTATTGCTTTTGCTTTTGAAACAATTTGTTCATTATTTTTTTTCAAAGGAATTACAGCTGCTTTTATAGGTGATAAATGTGGTTTTAATTTCAATACTGTTCGCGTATTATCATCATTTAAAGTTTCTATAGTATAAGCTTCATTTAAAATAGCAAGTAAACCTCTGTCAACTCCAGCTGAAGGCTCAATTACATAAGGAATATAGGAGGTTTTTTCTTCTAAATTTTGCACCCCTAATTTTGTTGTAGAATGTTCATTTTTTTTAACATCTGAACTAATGTTATAATCTGTTTGATTTTTAGTATGTGAGCCTAAATCAAAATCAGTTCTGTTTGCAATTCCTTCAAGCTCCTCTTTTCCGTGAGGAAATTCATACATAATATCTACAGTTGCTTTTGAATAATGTGATAATTCACTCTCTTCTACTTCCATAGGATATAAATTTTTTTTACTAATACCCTGTGTTTCCCACCATTCAATTCTTTTATCTACCCAATATTTATGCCAATCTTCATCGGACCCTGGTTTAACAAAAAATTCTAATTCCATTTGTTCAAATTCCCTAACTCTAAAAATAAAATTTCTTGGGGTAATTTCATTTCTAAATGCTTTACCAATTTGAGCAATACCAAATGGAACTACTCTGCTTGTTGAGTCAGTAATATTCTTAAAATTAGTAAAAATTTGCTGACATGTCTCTGGTCGTAAATAAGCAAAAGAAGAACCGTCATCAACAGGTCCAATTGCTGTTTTAAACATTAGGTTAAATGCTCTTGGCTCTGTTAAGTCTTTTGATTTACAATTAATTAAAGAGCCTCCTTTTGGGCATTCGCTACTTTCCAACTGATCAGCTCTAAATCTAGCTTTACAAATCTTACAATCAATCAACGGATCGGAAAATGTATCTTCATGACCTGATTGTTGCAATACAACAGGGGCACTTAAAATTGATGCATCCAATCCCTCAATGTCATCTCTCTCATAAACCATTGACTTCCACCAAGCCTGCTTTAAATTATTTTTTAATTCTACACCCATAGGGCCGTAATCATACAATCCTTTAATACCACCGTAGATGTCATTAGATTGAAAAATAAAACCTCTTCTTTTACATAAAGAGACTAATTCCTCCATTGAGCTTGCGGTCATTTATTCCTTTGGTTTGTATTCTTTTGTTTTTGGGTCTTTTTCTAAATCAATTGTTGTTTCGTTTTGATTTTTAGTATTCGATTTACTTATTCTGCCTGTAAGAATTTTAAAAAATAAAAGAACAAATAATATTACTATTATTAATACAACAAATTTCATTATAAGCCATATCTAGACCACATTATCATTTCTTCCAGTCTATTAAAAATATCATTGTTATTTATAGAAGATGAAAGTCGTTTTTGTAAAAAAGATTTTTTTTGATCAATAATTTTAATTTTAGCTTTTTTTCCAAATTTTTCTTTAATAATTTCATTAATTGAGCCAATTCCATCAGCTAATCCTAGTTCAACGCCTTTTTTACCTACCCAAAATAATCCTGAAAATATTTCATCTTCTGAAGAACTTAATAGTTTTGAGCCTCTTCTTTTTTTAACATACTCAATAAAATTTTCATGAATTTGTTCCTGAATATTTTTTAATCTATCAATATCTTCTTTTTTTTCTTCTTTAAAGGGATCAAGAAAACTTTTGCTTTTGCCTGAAGTATAAACTCTTCTTTCAATTCCAATTTTTTTTATTAAATCCACAAATCCAAATCCTGGTGAAATAACACCTATTGATCCGACAATTGAGTTAAGATCTAAATAAATTTCATCTGCAGCACATGCTAACCAGTATCCGCCTGATGCCGCAACATCTTCAACAAAAGTATATACTTTTTTATTTTTTTCTTTTGATAAATTAATTATTTTCTCAGCAATTAAAGATGATTGTGTAGGAGAGCCACCCGGTGAATTAATAATTAAAGCAACTGCAGGTGATTTTTTATCTGCAAAAAGTTTATCTATTAATTTTTCAATTCCTCTAATGGTTAAGCCTGATCTAGCTATACCTGCTTGACCAATTACACCAGATAATCTTAAAGTTGGAATATTGATATCTTTTGAAAAAAATCGCTTAAACACAAAGCTTAATAACAAAAGTTGATCTTTACTTAAAGGTTAAAAGTGTTCAATTAATTGAATTTTACATAAAAATGTTTATCAGCCTAAATATTATCTACTAATTAAATAAAATTTAACTATATCTCGTTTATGGCTGAAATTATTCCAATACACCAACATAAAGAAGATTTTAATGACTGCATAAAAAATTTATCAGAATTATGTAAAGAAGATTTAACCTCTATTAACACCTTAATATTAGAAAAATTAGATAGTTCAGTACCTTTAATTCATGAAATTGGTAAATATCTTATTTTATCAGGTGGTAAAAGACTGAGACCACTCTTAACAACTTCTTGCTTTCATATTTTAAACAATAATTCAAATAATAAGTTAAATCATATAGGTTTAGCAGCAGCGGTTGAATTTATACATGCCGCAACGCTTCTTCATGATGATGTTGTTGATTTAAGCAAAGATAGAAGAGGTAATCTAACAGCAAATGAAGTCTGGGGTAATAAAACTAGTGTGTTAGTTGGTGATTTTCTTTTTAGTCGATCGTTTCAATTGATGACAAAATACGGGACAATTAAGACTTTAAAGATTTTGTCTGATACGAGTGTTATAATTTCTGAAGGTGAAGTGTTAGAAATAAGTAATGATAATAATTTAGAAATGAATGAAGACACTTATTTTCAAGTTATTAATGGAAAAACTGCCTCTCTATTCAGTGCAGCATGTCAAGTTGGTGGATTAAGTGGAGGTGCAAAAGAAAATCAACACCAAGCATTAAAATCCTTTGGCACAAATTTTGGTATGGCTTTTCAACTAATTGATGATGCAATAGATTATTCATCAAACTTAAAAACAATGGGTAAAAATATAGGTGATGACTTTAAAGAAGGTAAAATTACTTTACCAATTATACTTGCATATGGGAGATCAAATAAAAAAGAAAAAGATTTTTTTCAAAAAGTGTTTAAAGAATCAGATGGGAATGAAAATAATTTTATTTTAGTTCAAGAATTATTAATAAAATATAATTCTATAGAAGATACGTTAACTAGAGCCAATCATTTTGCAGAAGTTGCGATAGATTCATTAAGTATCTTTCCTGACAATGAATATAAAAAAGCTTTGATCAAATTAATTAAAACAAGTATAACCAGGCTTAACTAAATCTTAATATTGCTCGTAAGATTTGACTTCAATAATTTTTGAACCAAATTTTTTATTAATTTCTAGCTTAACTGCAGATCTTTTATCATTAGTAATATATACTGATCTCGCAAGATCAATAAATTTCTGATCAAACATTTTATTTCGCTCACAATCTCGAATATCATCTTCAATTACCCATAATTTAGTATTAATAGCGATTAAGGAATCTAAGTGTGGCTGAATATCATTCCTGTTAATGTGATCATCTAAAGTTTTACTCAACAGCGATAACTCCTCTTTAACTAATTTAATTTTTTCACTATCTTTAATATTAAGATTTTTAATGTGTAAGATTGAAATCTTATCCACTAATTCTCCTAATGAAACGGGTGTGTTAATAATCATTAATTTCTATTGTATATATCTTCGAAACGCTTAATATCATTTTCATCTAATTTGTCACCAAACCACATCTCAATTACTATTAAGTTTTCTGATCCTAGATTAGAAAGCCTATGTTTAGATCCTCTAGGAATAAAGATATTATCATTTTCTTTTAAATTATGGATTTTCTCACCTATGATAATCTCAGCAACACCAGAAGCAATTAACCAATGTTCAGAGCGATGCTCATGGCTTTGTAATGAAAGTTTACCACCAGGATGCACTATAATTTTTTTTACTTTATACTTTTTACCTTCATCAATAATTTCAAAGGAGCCCCAAGGCTTATTTACAATACTTTTCATTATGAATGTGTAATATATATTATATAAATAAAATCAAAATGATAAAAATAGCTCCTTCAATTCTTGCTGCTGATTTAATGAATATGAAAGAAGAAATTGAGTTAGTTGATAATTATGGAGCAGAATATATTCATATTGATGTCATGGACGGTCAATATGTTGAAAATATAGCCTTTGGACCTAATATTGTAGAATCACTAAGGCCTATAACTAAAAAAATACTTGATGTGCACTTAATGATTACTCCAGTTGCAAAATATATAGATTCTTTCATTAAAGCTGGCGCTGATATTATTAGTTTTCATCCTGATGCAGACAAAAATACTCAAAATATAATTAAGCAAATTAAATCTAATAATTGCAAAGTAGGTATCGCAGTTCATCCAAAAATAAATATCAGTGATATTGAAATATTTTTAGATGATATTGATTGTGTTATTGTAATGACTGTTGTGCCTGGATTTGGTGGTCAAAAATTTATGCATTCTGAAGTTAAAAAAATTACTGAATTGGATAATATTAAAAAACAAAAAAACCTTAAATTTGAAATTGAAGTCGACGGAGGGATAAATCACGAAACTGGTAAAATATGCAGAGATAAAAATGCTGATGTTTTAGTAGCTGGTTCTCATATTTTTTCTAGTGGAAAAGAAAATTATAAAAAAATGATTAACTCTTTAAGATAATGGATTGGGATAAATTAAAATCTTTTTATGAAATTGCAATTTCAAAAAGTATTTCGAAGGCAAGTGCTAAATTGAATATTAGTCAATCAGCTCTTAGTCGACAAATTCAAGACCTAGAGTATGATTTAAAAACTCCATTATTCATTCGTCATCAAAAAGGAGTAAGATTAACAGAGCAAGGAGAAAATTTATTTAATACTGTCAACCAAATAAATAGCTCAGTATCAAGTTTTGAAAAAAAATTAATAGATAAAAAAACTAAACCTGTAGGAAAATTCACAATAAGCACAACAGTAGGTTTTGGATCGACATGGCTTACTCCGAGAATTACAAAATTTACTGATCAATTTCCTGATATGGAAGTGAGTATAATTATGTCTGATGAAGAATTAGATTTATCAAGTAGGATAGCTGATGTTGCTGTTAGAGTCAAAAAGCCCACTCAAGCAAATTTAATTTTTAAAAAATTCGTTAACTTCCATAATCACATTTATGGATCATCTGATTATTTACAATCAGCAGGTATCCCGAGAAATATTAATGATCTGGATAAGCACAGTCTAATATGTTTTGGTTCAGGATTACCTTCCCCTATATCAAATATTGATTGGATTTTAAAATTAGGAAAGGATGGTATAAAAAGAAAACCTAAATTTAGAGTTAATAGTATTTATGGAATGTCTCTGGCAGTTGAAAAAGGTGCTGGTTTAGCCTCACTTCCTGATTACATGGTTGCTGATAAACCTCATTTAGTTAGAGTTCTTCCAAATGTTGAAGGTCCATCTTATCAAACGTATTTTGTCTACACTGAAGCATTCAAAAATGATCGAAGATTAGAGGTATTTAGAGATTTTTTATTTAATGAGGCTAAAGATTGGCATTATTAGTCTTTGACTTCATAAAAAGAATTTGTATAAACCTTGCTAATTATGGGATATCCAAAAAAACACCGTGGTCGTCGAAAAAGAGGCTCTAAATATAGACGCAATAAAAGACGCCAAAAGAAGAAATAACAATCTTTAATCTTTTTCTTTTCTAATCTATTATAGTATCCAACTGAGGAGAATCTATGACAATTTTTATCCCTATTGAGGAGAACAAAGCTAAAGGAAAAGTAAAAAAAGTTTTTGATAATATTAAAAAAGAGAGAAAAATAAAAGCTATTCCAAATTTCTGGAAAACAATAGCTAATGATCCTGATACTTTAGAGAGAACTTGGAACTCCCTTAAGGATATTATGAAAAAAGGTGCTCTAGACCCGCTAACGAAAGAAATGGTTTATATGGCAGTATCGATGACTAACAGTTGTGAATACTGTATTAGATCACACACTGCAGCAGCTAAAAAAAAAGGAATGTCAGATAAAATGTTAAAAGAATTAATTGCAGTTGTTGGGATGGCTAATGAAACTAATAGGCTTGTTGAATCCTATCAAGTTGAAGTTGATGAGTTTCTAAAGTAATATAAATATTATTTCATTTATTGAAATTGATCATATATAAAAATTAATGTTTAAATTTTTCACTAATCCAAAATGGTATGTTTGGGCATACGTTGGCTCTGTAGTTATTCTAACTTCAATTTGGGTGCAAGTACAAATAGATGTACTAATTAATGAGTGGTTTGGTGAATTTTACGACATGATTCAAAAAGCTCTAGGCACACCTAATGCTATTACAATGCAAGAATATATGGGATCGCTTGCTAGCTTTGCAAAACTTGCTATTCTTTCTATTGTATTAGGTTTAGCAATATCTTTCCTCACTTCACATTTTCTATTTCGTTGGAGAACAGCAATGGTCGAATGGTATCATAGTGTTTACGATAAAGCACGAACAATAGAAGGTGCGAGTCAAAGGGTGCAAGAAGACACAATTAAGTTCAGCAGAATCATGGAAGGCTTAGGAACAAGTTTGATAGAATCTGTTTTAGTGTTGATTGAATTTTTTCCATTATTAATGACACTCTCCATTGGAATTCCAATTTTGTGGTTTGGTGAATGGCAGTATGGATTAGTATCAGGAGCGTTTATATGGGCTGTTGGAGGAACTATCTTGATGATTATCTTGGCATGGGTTTTAAAGTTGGTTGGAATTGAATATGATCTTCAAAAAAAAGAAGCTGCTTATAGAAAAATATTAGTTATTGCAGAAGATGACGGCGGTATTAGACCAAAAACTTTAGATGAACTTTTTCATGGAGTAAGACAAATACATTTCAAAAGTTATTTGTATTATTTATATTTTAGTATTGGAAGATTAGCATATCTTCAGGCTAACGTTCTTGCGGCCTATATCTTTCTAGCTCCTGCAATAGTTGCTGGAGTCATGACCTTGGGGGTAATGCAACAAATAATTCGTGCATTTGGAAGAGTAGAAGGGTCTTTACAATATCTCTTTAGAGCATGGCCAACTATTATAGAACTGGCGAGTGTTTACAAACGTTTAAGAGAATTTGAAAGTAAAATCGCAATCAATATGCAAGAAGAAAATTTGGAGTCACCTTCTGAATGATATTTCTAATGTTCATCTTAATTCCAATAATTGAAATAAGTATATTTATTACTATCGGATCTAATATTGGTATCTTAAATACTATTGTTATTATTTTACTTACAGCTTTAGTAGGTATTTTTTTAGTTAGAAAAAGAGGAATAAGTTTACTTTTTAATGCGCGTCAAAATATGTCTGAAGGCATAATGCCAACTAATGAAATTAAAGGTGGTATTTTTTTACTCATTTCAGGATTATTATTGATTACACCAGGATTTTTTACTGATTTCGTTGGTTTTGCAGTCTTCTTAAAACCTGTTCAAGATATTATTGCGCTTAGAGCAAAAAACTATTTTGTTTCAAGAACTAGGCGTTACTAAAGTATCTATTTGTCCAACTAAATCTAAAAGAGCGATTACTTGTTTATTATTTGATGGGTTATCAATTCTTTTAAGAGGCGGCATTACATTATTCCATTCTTCTATGTTATCAGCAATTGAGTAATAGGCTTTTAATAAGCTGATTTGTTCATGACTGCTTAATACATTACGAATATTTTCAATTAAGCTTTGAATAGCATCAAAATTATCTATTTCTTTTTCTCTTTTAAAGTTATGAATAATGAAACTTAACAACTTAGCAGTAATATTTGCATCTCCAGTAATAGCTCCAGCCCCTCCTCGTTTAGTTGTATGAAGTGCCATTGCCCCATTGCCACATAAGACTGCAAATTCATTAAAGTATTTTATTGTTTTTAGCATATTATCCATATTGCCTGTTGAATCTTTTAGACCCACAACGTTATTGGGATATATTTTAAGTAAATTTTCAATAATATTAAAGTTTATAGTAACTCCAGAATGTTGAGGGATATTATATAGTAAAAATTTAAAATTATTATCACCTGTTTGTTCTATAACATTTCGATAATAAGAAATTACGCCATCATCAGTGACATTCTTAAAATAAAATGGAGGGACAAGTAATGAAGCCTTTGCTCCAATTTTTGCACTAAAGTTAGTTAATTCAATTGCATCTTCTAAAGATGCTGATCCACTACCTATAATAAGATTACTGGCATCAATACGATTTTCTAATAAAAATTCAATGCTATGAATTTTTTGCTTAATAGAAAAACTACTAGCTTCTCCATTCGTTCCAAAAATAGTTAAACCATCTAAGCCTTTTTGCATTAAAGTTTGGCAATGCCGAAGATGAAGATTATTGTTAATAGATAGATTATTATTCAGAGGTGTTAAAACGGCACAATAGGCTCCTGAAATTTTAAACATAAACAAACAATAGAATAATTCCGAGTATAATTCTATATATTATAAAAATATTAAAGTTAGCTTGTTTAATGAATCTCATGAG
>CACFLO010000006.1 GCA_902567135.1 uncultured Alphaproteobacteria bacterium
TTGCGAAAGAAATTATTAGTAAATCAATATTTAAAGATGGTATTTTCTATAACAACTACATTGACCACAAGATGGCAACATTCAAAGAGTTTTGGAAATGGAGAAAAGAATCAAAAAAGCCTTCACCATTATCATTTCCTCTAGCAAATAATGATCCAAATTTTTTGCGTGAAAACAGAACAAAAAAAACTTTAACTTGGATAGGTCATGCTTCCTTTCTCATTCAATTAGATGGGATCAATATTTTAACTGATCCCCATTTAACTGAACGTGCATCACCAATAGTTTTTGCAGGACCATCAAGAACTACACCACCAGGATTAGCTATAGAGGATCTGCCCGAAATTGATGTTATTGTAATTTCCCACAATCATTATGATCATCTAGACTATCAAACTATTCTTAAAATAACGAGAAAGCAGATTAACAGTCAACCGCTTGTTTTAGTGCCACTTAAGCTAAAGAAATTGCTTAAAAGTTTTGGGGCTC
Organism: uncultured Alphaproteobacteria bacterium; assembly: GCA_902567135.1. GTDB lineage: Bacteria > Pseudomonadota > Alphaproteobacteria > HIMB59 > CACPNW01. The sequence goes on from CACFLO010000006.1 coordinate 490, forward strand.
GAAATGTAAAGGAGTTAGATTGGTGGGATGCAACAACTTTTAAAAATCTTAATATACATTCTGTGCCTGTACAACATTGGAGTAACAGATCTTTTAATACAAACAAAACTTTGTGGTGTGGTTGGGTTTTTGAAAATGAAGATTTTAAATCAATTTTTGTTGGTGATACTGGTTATTCAAAAGACTTTTCTAATATTCAACAAAAATTTGGTCCTATGGATTTATCTATGATTCCTATCGGTGCTTATGCGCCTAGATGGTTTATGAAGGATCATCATTGTAATGTTGAGGAATCTATTCAAATTCATAAAGATCTAAAATCAAAAAAATCGATCGCTATGCATTGGGGAACCTTTCAATTAACAGATGAACCAATGGATGAGCCAGTAAAGCTTCTCAAAAAACTTACTATTGAAAATAATTTCTTACCAGATGAATTTATCGCCATGACACACGGCGAGAGTAAGATTATTTAAAGCAATCTATCTTTCTTTAACATATGGTTGACCAATTGCATTTGGAGCAATTGCTTTTCCAACAAATCCTGCAAGTAATACCACTGTTAAAACATAGGGGATGGCTTGAATTAATTGAACAGGAATTGTTCCAATTGCTGGTAATTCTACTCCTTGTAAACGAATTTGAAGTGCGTCAGTAAAGCCAAATAATAAACAAGCTATGAGGGCTGTTTTAGGGTGCCACTTACCAAATATTAGTGCTGCTAAAGCAAGATAGCCTCGTCCTGCGGACATTTCTCTAAAGAAGTTGGCATTAACTGCAGTTGATAAATGAGCACCAGCAAACGAAATCAAAACACCATTAATCATGAGCGCTTTATAGCGCATAGTAAACACATTAATACCGGCTGTATCAACAGCGCTTGGATTTTCACCAACTGCACGTAAACGTAATCCAAAACTTGTTTTAAATACAATCCAAAAAACGATAGGGACACATAAATAAGCTAGGTAGACAAAAACATAATGACCACTTAAAATATCACTATAAATTATTCCTATAATTGGAATATCTCTTAGTGCGTCAGCAAAAGGAAGAGTTATTTCTAAAAAACGTTGTTCATCAGTAAGTGTTGGAGTTAGTCCAGCTTGACCAAACCACGCTGCAGCTAACGCGGTAGTGAGGCCTATCATTAAAATATTTATGGCCACACATGAGACAACTTGGTCCCCTTTATGTGTGACAGAAGCAAAGCCGTGTAACATTGAAAGGCTTACACATGCAATCATTGCTAAAATTAAACCAAGCCATGGTGAGCCGAAATAGTAAGAGCCTACAGCTGCAACAAATGCAGCGGCTAACATTTTACCTTCTAACCCAAAATCAATTACACCTGATCTTTCTGCAAACAATCCCGCCATCGCTGCAAAAATTAATGGTGTTGAAATTCGTAAAGTCGAATTTATTAAGGATGCAATATCAGGTAAAATTTCCATTAAATTTCCCTTTTCATCTTTAATCTATTAACAAAGAAACTTTCAATCTGGGGTCTAAATAAATTTTCAAGTGCACCACTAAATAAAATAATAACACCCTGCACAGCAACAAACATGTAACGTGTAATATTAGGCATATCAAAAGTAACCTCTGATCCTCCTTGGTACAAGATGCCAAATAAAAATGCTGCGGGGAAAATACCTATTGGATGATTTCTTCCCATTAACGCAACAGCAATACCTGTAAATCCGTATCCTGCTGGAAATCCAGCTACTATCTTATGATGAACACCTAAAATTTCATTGATTCCCAAAAGACCCGCTAGACCACCAGAAATACACATAGCTATGATTATATTTTTATAGGGAGATATGCCTGCATAAATAGCAGCTTGCATATTGTGCCCAACCGCTCTCATTTCATATCCCCATTTTGTTTTCCATACTAAAAACCAAACGAAAAAGGATGCTGCGATTGCTAAAAGAAAAGAAATGTTCAACGGAGAGTATCTTATTTTAATACCAAATAAGGCAGCAAATTCTTTGAATGTTGGAAACCAGATTTCCTTTGGAAGGGCAACTGTGTGTGGACCCATTTGTTTCATATCACGGATTACATCAACTAAAAGAAAAACCATTAAGGAAGATGCGATAAAGTTAAACATGATTGTAGTGATAACAACGTGACTGCCTCTTTTAGCCTGAAGATAGGCTGGTATAAAAGCCCACCCTGCTCCAAAAATAAAGGCTCCTGCAATTGCTAGAAGCCAGACAATAGGCACAGGTAAAAAACTAACATTTATTGCTACAAGAAAAACTCCAAGACCGCCGATATATGCCTGACCTTCTCCACCAATGTTAAATAAGCGACAATGAAATGCAACAGCAAAAGCTAGGCCAGTAAAAACAAAGTTTGTTGTATAATAAAGAGTGTAGGCAAAACCATCAAGGTAACCGAATGATCCATATATAATTAATTTAACTGCCTGAATTGGATTTTCTCCAGCAATAAATATAAACAAAGCAGAAACTAACAAAGCTAAAATTAAATTTACCAGGGGAACAATTAAATTTGATACCCACCAAGGTACTCTAGATTTATCTACAGCTGCAGCCATTATGCAACCCCTGCCATTAATAATCCAAGATCTCTATCAGTAACATCTTTATTAACTCTCTCTCCCACTATATTGCCATCAAACATAACAAGTATCCTGTCAGAAAGAGAAAGCACTTCATCAAGCTCAACAGAAACCAATAAAATAGCTGCCCCTTTGTCACGCATATCAATCAATCTTTGATGAATAAATTCAATTGCCCCTATATCAACACCTCTTGTTGGCTGGCCAACTAATAGAATTTTTGGGTTTTCATTCAGCTCTCTACTTAAAATAATTTTTTGTTGATTGCCTCCTGAAAAATTAGAAGTGATTAGCTGGGGAGATCTTGGCCTAACGTCATATTCTTCCATTACTTTTTTTGAAAAAGATAAAATATCACCATCTCTAAGAATAGAAGATTTTGAGTAAGGTTCTTGATCATGATAACCAAAAATTAAATTTTCATAAGCCTTAAAGTCTGTAACCAATCCCATTCTTTGCCGATCTTCCGGGACGTGAGCAAGCCCTTTTTCTTTTAATTCTCTTGGGTCAAGCAGATTATCTTTATCAGAAATTTTTTCATCATTTAAATATATTGCACCTGATTCAACGTTTCTAATACCAGACAACGCTTCTAATAATTCTGTTTGTCCATTACCTGTTACACCTGCTAAACCTAAAATTTCTCCAGAGCGGATTTCAAAATTTACATTTTTTACTCTTGTAACATCAAGATCATCTTTGACAGTAAGATTTTCAACCTTAAAAACAACATCACCAAGCTTTGCTTCTGTTTTGTTTAGTCTAAGAAGAACACTTCGTCCCACCATCATTTCGGCTAACTTTTCTTTATTAGTATCAGTAGTTTTAGTGTGCCCTACTACTTCACCTTGGCGCATGACTGACACCTCGCTTGTTAAGTCCATAATTTCATTAAGTTTATGTGTAATTAAAACAATTGTTTTTCCCTCTTCTTTTAAAGATCGGAGTATTTTAAACAATTCATCAACTTCTTGTGGGGTTAGTACGCCAGTAGGCTCATCTAGAATAAATATTTCAGCACCGCGGTATAGGGATTTTAAAATTTCTACACGTTGGCGAAATCCAACAGACAAATCAGAAATAACAGAGTCTAAATCTATATTTAATTTATACGTCTCACATAACTTTTGTAAATCCTCTTTTGCTTTTTCTAATTTTTTTCCAAAAACAAATTCTCCCTCAAATCCCAAAACAATATTTTCAATAACGGTAAAATTTTCTACTAACATAAAATGCTGATGAACCATCCCGATACCACTCTCAATAGAATCTCTTGGCGATCTAAGTTTAATTTCTTTTCCGCTTACGTTTATTGAGCCAGTATCAGCTTGATAGAGGCCATATACAATACTCATTAGAGTAGATTTGCCTGCCCCATTTTCACCAATGATACCGTGAATAGTTCCTTTTTTAATTGTAAGATTAATATTTTTGTTGGCCTGAACATGGCCAAAAGATTTGTTAATATTTTTTAGTTCAAGAATAGGTGAGACCATAAATTTATATTTTAATTTTTGGTCTCACCAAAAAGTTTTTTCTAAGCTACTCTTGTGACCAGTCTGCAACTGATATAGAGCCGTCTATAATCCCTGCAGCAGCAGCATCTGCGGCAGCAGCCATCTCATCAGTTACCATACCATCTTCAGTAGCATAGCCTACCATGCCTTGAGCAAGTCCAAGAATATTAATGCCTGGCTCAAAAGTTCCAGCAGCAGTTTTTTCAGCTTGTTCAAAGATCGTTAAATCCAAACGCTTTAACATAGAAGTTAACATGTTTCCTGGATGCATCCAGTTTTGGTTTGTATCAACACCAATTCCCATAATGCCGGCATCTGCCGCAGCTTGAAGAACCCCAATGCCTGTTCCGCCAGCTGCTTGGTAAACAACATCTGCACCACCATCAATTTGTGCTTTAGTTAGTTCTGCACCTTTAGTTGGATTGTTCCAAGCTTCAGGAGTTGTGCCTGTCATATTTGCTAATATTTTAATATCAGGATTAGCATGTAAAGCACCCTGTTCATAACCACCTTGGAATTTTCGAATTAATGGAATATCCATTCCACCAACGAAACCTATTGTTCCAGTTTGTGATGCCATAGCAGCAATTACCCCTACCAGAAATGAACCTTCATGCTCTAAGTAACAAGCTTGATAAATATTTCCTGCAGGATCATCTACCCAGCATACATCCACAGCAACAAAGTTAATATCGGGGTATTGTGGTGCAATAGCAGCAACTGCATCAGCTTGAGCAAAACCCATTGCTACAACTAGAGTAGCTCCTCTATCAGCAACTTTTCTCATACCTTGTTCAATCTGCGTATTATTAGCAGCTTCAAACTCAATCATATCCCAACCAAGTTCATTTTTTACTCTTTCAGCAGTTCTAAATGCTAATTCGTTAAAAGATTTGTCGAATTTTCCGCCAGAGTCATAAATTACACCAATTTTATTTGCAAAAAGATTTGATGAAAATACAAGCGCGAAAGATACAACAAAAATATTTAATATTTTTTTCATAGTCAATATCTCCTCATTATTTCCGAAATAGATAGTTAATTGATATCATTATTATCCTAAAAAAAAATTATTAAAATTAATTAAAATTTTATATCGTGGATAAATAATCTAGGTGCCCATATATCTATCCCCTGCGTCACCAAGACCAGGGACAATAAACTTATTTTTATTCAATTTAGCATCAATTTTGCATGTAAAAATATGAAGCGACTTGTGTTTTTTTTGTAAATTTTTAATTCCTTCAGGTGCCGCAAGAAGGGATACTAAGAAAATATCTTTTATGTTTACATTTTTATTTATAATTAAATTAATTGCAGCTATTGATGAGTTGCCAGTTGCTAACATTGGATCAAGAACCAACACTGTTTTGTTTTTTGTTTTAGGCAGTTTACACAAATACTCAACGGGCTCATATGTTTGTTCATTACGATACAAGCCAATATGACCTTTTTCTGCATCAGGCAAAAATTTAACAAAGCCCTCTAATAGACCAAGGCCAGCTCGTAAAATTGGAACAAGAATTACTTGCTGAGCTAAATCCAAGCCCTTGGTTTTAATCAAAGGTGTTTGTATATTTATTTTTTTATATTTCAGATGTTTAAGCACCTCAGCAGCAATTAAATAGCTAACTTCGTTCATTGTTTGCCTAAACAAAGAATTAGAAGTTTTTTTATTTCTTAAAATAGTCATTTTGTATTCTAAGAAAGATGATTTAATAGGTGTAATCATAAACATATTACATATATATATTTGACCATAAGAGCAATGCGGATATTTTTATTTCTTTTACCATTATTATTTATTTGGGGGTGTTCAACCATAGAGGTTACCAAAGAAGTAATAAAGGTAACTAACACCATCAGTAACAAGGTTAAAGAGTCTGCTCAGCAAAAAGAAACTGATGAACAAAAAGTTTTAAACAAGATTATTGAAGAAAAAGAAATAGAAGAAGAAATAGAAAATATCGAAGAAAAAAAAGAAGAGAATAAAAATATAGTTGAGAGTCAGCAGAAATTAGCAGAGATAAATTTTATTGGAAAAACAGAAGACAAAATTTTAAGTCTACTGGAACAGCCTCAGCTTTCAAGGGTTGATGGACTTGTATACACTCTGCGATATGATAGTGAGAACTGCAGGCTATTTTTATTTTTTAATAAGTCATCAACTAACAAAAGAGTTGAATACTTTGAATTAAGAGGGGGTAAGGCTGACTTATTAAATTCAAAACAAGCTTTAGAGCAATGTTATCGAGAATTTAATTTGATAAATTAACGTTAATCAATTTCAATTAATAAATCCTTAGTCTCAACATTATCTCCTGATTTGAGATAGATTTTTTTAATAGTTCCACTTTTTTCTGCTGAAATAGTTGTTTCCATTTTCATTGCCTCAATAACCAAAACCCTGTCACCTTTGAGTATTTTTTCACCTTCACTGACAAATATTTTGGAAACCTGCCCAGGAAGTGGTGAGCCTACATGATTTTTATTTCCTTCTTCCGCTTTAGAATTAATAAAAACATTTTTGGAAAATTCATTATTTATAATGTCAATAGTCCTTGGTTGTCCATTTAGTTCAAAAAATACAGAATTTGAACCATTTGCACTAGGATCACCTTTTGCTAAATAACGAACGATAAGGTTTTTACCCTTATCAATTTGTAAAGAATATTCTTTATCTGGAATGGGGCCGTAAAAAAATAATTCTGTTGGGAGAATAGATGTATCACTAAAATTTTGACGATGATTCATAAAATCTTCAAAAACTTTTGGATACATTAAGTAAGAAGCTAGATGTTGATCAGAAATTTTTTCTTCATATTTTTTTTCCAGCTTCGCCTTTTCTTCATCTAAATTAATGCTAGATAAAATAGATCCAGCTCTTTTAGTAAGCGGCTTCTCATTACCTAGTATTTTTTTTTGCAATTCTTCAGGAAAGCCGCCAAGAGGTATGCCAATTTCACCTTTAAAAAATTCAACTACTGATGAAGGAAAGGATATCTCTTTATTAGGATCTAAAATATCTTTAGGTGTTAGGTCGTTAGTAATCATATATAAAGCCATATCGCCCACAACTTTTGAGGATGGAGTAACCTTGATAATGTCGCCAAACATTTTATTTACTTCTGCATACATATTCACCACAAGCCCCCATTTATCAGTGGTAATACCTAGTGATCGAGCCTGTTCTTTTAGGTTTGTAAATTGTCCACCTGGCATTTGGTGGAGGTAAACGTCAGAACTACCTCCCTTAAAATCAGTTTCAAAGGCTTTATAATTTTTTCTAACCTGCTCCCAATATAAAGAGGCCTCTCTTATATGACCCTCATCTAATTTTGGATCATTATGATTTTGTTTCATGATTGCTACAACAGAACCGAGTGCTGGCTGAGATGTTAGTCCGCTCATTGAGTCCATTGCAAGATCAACAATATCTATCTGCGCCTCAATTGCAGCCAATACGGTTGCAGAAGATGTGCCTGAGGTATCATGAGTATGAAAATGAATTGGCAAAGAAGTTTCATTTCTTAATTCTTTAACTAAAAGTTTTATAGCTTCTGGTTTACAAAGGCCGGCCATATCTTTTATTGCAATAATGTGTGAGCCAGCTTTTTCTAATTCTTTAGCAAGATTAGTATAGTATTTTAATGTATATTTTTTTTCTTGTGGGTTGGTTACATCATTGGTGTAGCAAATTGTTCCTTCACATATTTTGTTTTGTGCTCTAATCTCTTCAATTGAAACTATCATATTGTCAATTAAGTTTAAAGAATCAAAAACCCTAAAGACATCAACTCCTGCTTTTGCTGCCTGTTTAATAAAAAACTTTACTACGTTATCTGGATAGTTTTTATAACCAACGGCATTTGAGCCTCTTAAAAGCATTTGCTTTAAAACGTTTGGTGCTTGCTGATTTATTTTTGCTAATCTGTTCCAAGGATCTTCTTTTAAAAATCTCATTGAGGTATCAAATGTTGCGCCCCCCCCAACACTCAATTGAAAATAGCTCAGATAAATTATTGCTATAAAATTCTGCAATATTTACCAAATCATCAGTCCTCATTCTTGTTGCAAGAAGTGACTGATGAGCATCTCTCATCGTTGTATCAGTTATTAAGGTATAGTTTTTATCTCGTATTTGCTGGCTAAATTTATCAGGTCCTAAGTTTTTTAATTGTTCAACATAGTTGTTTGCGTTCCTATTTTTATCAAAATTCGGAATCACTGGGTCTGCTAAAATAAAATCATTTGTTCTTCCTTTTATATCAACATGGCCGTTAACAATGATGTTTCCAAGATAAGAAATAATTTTAGATGCACGGTCTTTTTTTGGTTTAAATTTATAAAGATCTTTGTTGGTATCAATAAAATTAGTGTTATAGTTTCCTATTTTAAAATCATCATTGTTTATAAGAGACTCAAGAAAAACAAGATTGGTTTTTACTCCTCTAATTCTAAACTCACGTAGAGCTCTATCCATTCTTCTAATACAATCTTCTGTTGTTTGTGCCCAAGTAGTTACTTTAACTAATAATGAATCATAGTAGGGGGTTATAATAGAGCCTGCTGCCGCTGTAGCTCCGTCTAACCTAACACCAAACCCAGATGCTGATCGATAAGTCATTATTTTCCCATAATCAGGCATAAAGTTTTTCAGCGGATCTTCGGTTGTTACCCGACATTGTATAGCATAACCGTCTAGTTTAATATTTTCTTGGCTTGGTAGTGATGGGTGGTCTCCAATTCTCAAACCTTCAGCAATTTTTATTTGAGCTTTAACAATATCAATCCCAGTTACTTCTTCAGTTACGGTATGTTCAACCTGTATTCTTGGATTAACCTCAATGAAGTAATGTTTTTTATTTTTTTTTATCAAATAAGAATTCAATAGTTCCAGCCCCATAGTAATTCACGTGCTTTGCAATTTTAACAGCCGAAGAACAAATGCTGTCTCTGGAGGCTTGATCTAAAAAATGAGCTGGGGCTCTTTCAATAATTTTTTGGTGCCTTCTTTGCAGCGAACAATCTCTTTCATATAGGTGAACAATATTGCCATGCTTGTCGCCTAATATTTGAACTTCTATATGTGCTGCGTCCTCTAAAAATTTTTCAATAAAAACTTCATCTTTACCAAATGCTTTTTTAGACTCACTCTGAGCAAACTCAATTTGCTCAGATAATTCATCAGCTGAACGAACAACTCTCATTCCTCTTCCGCCGCCACCCCAGCTTGCTTTAACAATTACCGGGTATCCAATTTTATCTACTTCATTATGAATATTTTTTTTGTTGTCTTCACTAACCTTCACTGAGGGGATTGTGCTAACGCCTGCTTCATCAGCAACCTCTTTTGCCGCAATCTTATTTCCTAATCTGCTTAATATTTCTTTGCTGGGGCCAATAAAAATTATTTTATTTTTTTCACACAAATCAGCAAACTCAGGATTTTCAGATAAAAAACCATAACCTGGGTGAATAGCATCAACGCCAGCCTTCTTTGCTATATCAATTATGGAGTTAATATCTAAATAAGCTTGTATTGGCCCTTTTCCTTCACCAACTAGGTAACTTTCATCTGTTTTAAAGCGATGTAAAGCAAATCTATCTTCTTTAGAATAAATAGCTGCGGTACTAATACCTGATTCTTCAGCAGCTCTGAAGATTCTAATAGCTATTTCACTTCTATTAGCTGCTAATATTTTTTTTATTTTTTTCATTTTTTAAATACAAGCACTGTTTTGTAATAACACATTCATCACAAATAGGTTTTTGCGATTTGCATGTATATCTTCCGTGCAAAATAAGCAAGTGATGGGCAGTTTTTAACCATCTTTTTGGCGTTATTTGCTCTAGAATTTCCTGAGTTTGATCTGCAGTTTTAGTTTTTGTAAGTCCTAGTCTATTTGAAACACGGTAAACATGCGTATCCACCGCAATTCTTGGAATGTCTAATATTTCATTTTGATAAACACTTGCTGTTTTATTGCCCACTCCAGGCAGGCTTGTTAGATCTTTAAAGTCACTGGGGATCTTGCTTTGATAGTCTTTTATTAAGATCTTTGATAGATTAATAATATTTTTTGCTTTGGAATTATAAAGTCCGATTGTTTTTATATAAGTTTTCAATTTTCTCTCTCCTAAGTCGACCATATCTCTTGGGGTTTTAACAATTTTGAACAAATCTCTTGTGGCATTATTTACTGATTTGTCCGTTGCTTGCGCTGACAAAACAACAGAAACTAAAAAAGTATAGGGGTTTCGGTAATTAAGTTCCGTCTTTGGCTCACCAATTTTTTTTGCCAAAGTTCTATAAACAAAATTGATTGAAATTTTATCCATTAGGCCACCTTAAAATAAAAATTTTTTTATAATACTTTAGGTTTTAAGCAAATCTTTCATTTCAAAATAACCGAACTTCCTTTTTGAAACAAATACCGCCGCTTTTAATGCTCCGGATACAAAGATTGATCTGTTGTTTGCTTTATGAACAAGATCAACTCTATCATCTTTACTTATAAAACTAACTGTATGCTCACCGGCTATCTCGCCACCTCTTGTAACAGAAAAACCAATATCCCCATTTTTTCTTTTCTTGAGATTTTTAGTGCGATCCAGAACCTTGGATTTGTCTAATGAAGTTTTACGACCCTCTGCAGCGTACTCTCCTAAAGAAAGTGCTGTGCCTGAAGGTGCATCCAGTTTGTGTTTATGATGTGTTTCTGCAATTTCAATATCGTATTCATTGCCTCCAAGAGACGAAGCTGCTTTTTTTACCAAACCAAATAAAAGGTTTACACCAATACTCATGTTAGATGACATCAAAATAGGAATTTTTTTTGAAAAACTTTTAATTTTATTTTTTTGCGCTTTAGTAATTCCTGTTGTGCCAATAACTAAAGCTGTTTTTGTAGTGCTCGCAATTTTAACATTTGATAATGTCGATTGAGGAGTTGTAAAGTCGATAACGACATCTGCCTTTTTAAATATAGATCTGGCATTATTTGTTACTAGTTCTTCCGATTGTATGTTTGTAACATCACTAATTTTTTTTCCAATTTTTTGGTGTGCCTTATGCTCAAAACCACCAACAAATATAAAATTTTTATCTTCTAATATTTTTTTGGTGAGCTCTTGACCCATACGCCCTAAGCAACCTGCTATACCAACTTTTATTTTTGCCATAGAGATGCTTATACTTTGGGTGAACTTGAATGAAAAGAAATTAAGTTAAATCTTCCCAAACTTCTTTTAATTTAGAGAAAAAACTCTGTGATTTTGGACTGTGTTTTTTTGATGTGCCACCTTCTTTTTCAAATTCTTGCAATATTGCTTTTTGTTTATTATTTAAATTAACAGGGATTTCTACGTTTGTCTCAACATACATGTCTCCACGCCTTGTTTGCCGTAAAATACTCATGCCTTTGCCTTTTAAACGAAATTGTGTTTCTGATTGTGTGCCTGGAGGAATATTGAGTCTGGCTTTTTTCCCCTCAATCGTAGGTACATCGACATCACCGCCAAGGATTGCTGTTGTAATAGAAATAGGAATTTGGCAGAAAATATTTGATTCTTCGCGTTCAAATAATTTATCTTTTTGTACTTCAACAAAAATATATAAATCACCATTGCCGGCCCCTCTTTTTCCAAGCTCTCCCTCACCTGATATACGAATTCTTGTGCCTGTATCAACACCAGGCGGTATTGTTACAGATATTGTTTTTTGTTTTTTAACCTGACCTGTTCCACTACATTTTAAGCATGGATTTTTAATTGAAGATCCCTCACCTCCACAAGTTGGGCAGGGACGCTCTATTGAAAAGAAACCTTGTGTTGATCTTACTTTGCCCTGACCATCACATGTAGAGCAAGTGCTGGGCCCAGACTTATCAGCGCTTCCAGTTGCAGAGCATAAATCACAACCTTCATAGCCTGGAATTCTTATTTGAGATTTTTTTCCATTAAATGCGTCTTGAAGAGTAATAGACATATTGTAACGAAGATCGCTTCCTCTTTGTGGCCCGCCTTGTCTTGATGATCCTCCAAAACCGCCTCCAAAAAACTCCTCAAATATATCAGAAAAACCTCCCCCAAAATCACCAAAACCTTGACCGCCGCCCATGCCTCCTTGACGAAAGGCATCGTGACCATATTGGTCATATGCGGCTCTTCTTTCTGGGTCTTTTAATGCTTCGTAAGCAGCAGTCGCTTCTTTAAATTTACGCTCGGATTCCTTATCATCTTTATTTCTATCGGGATGAAATTTCATCGCAAGCTTACGATAAGATTTTTTTATTTCATCATCACTTGCGTTTTTTTGAACACCAAGTATTTCGTAAAAATCTTTGTCAGCCATTTACGCCCCTTTAAAAGGTATTTTTAGATAAGGTTAATCTTTTTTATCTTCGTCCACTTCTTCAAATTCTGCATCAACTACCTTTTCATCTTTTTTATCAGAAGATGGCTCTTCACCGGAGGGGTCAGGTTGAGGTGCTCCTGCTGCTGGATCTTGTTTGTAAATTGCCTCACCGAGCTTCATAGAAGATTGAACAAGGGCTTCTGTTTTTGCCTTAATCGCATCCATATCATCGCTGTCCTTTACTTTTTTCAGCTCTTCAATGTCTGCGGTTATTTTATTTTTATCTTCTTCGGGAACTTTATCTCCATGTTCTTTCAAGTTTTTCTCAGTTTCATTAATTAAACTATCAGCTTGGTTTTTAGAGTCTACTGACTCTCTTTTTTTCTTGTCTTCTTCAGCATTTTCTTCAGCCTCTTTAACCATTCTTTCAATTTCATCTTCAGACAAGCCTCCAGATGCTTGGATACGAATTTGTTGCTCTTTGCCAGTAGATTTATCTTTTGCAGAAACATTAACGATACCATTTGCATCAATATCAAAAGTAACTTCAATTTGTGGCGTGCCTCTGGCTGCAGGAGGGATGCCTACTAAATCAAATTGCCCTAGCAGCTTATTATCGCCTGCCATTTCTCTTTCACCTTGGAATACCCTTATTGTTACAGCGCTTTGATTGTCTTCTGCTGTTGAGAAAACCTGGCTTTTCTTCGTTGGAATCGTTGTATTTTTATCAATTAATCGAGTAAATACTCCACCTAATGTTTCAATACCAAGAGATAGGGGGGTTACATCTAAAAGTAACACATCCTTAACATCTCCCTGTAAAACACCCCCTTGGATAGCTGCACCAGAAGCAACAACCTCATCAGGGTTAACACCTTTGTTAGGTTCTTTGCCAAAAAAGTTTTTCACCAATTCTGTTACTTTGGGCATTCTAGTCATACCACCGACTAAAATAACATCATCAATATCTGCGGCTTGCAACCCAGCATCTTTAAGAGCTTGCTCACAAGGTTTTAAACTTTTAGTTAAAAGCTCACCAACAATTACCTCAAGCTTTGCTCTTGATAATTTTATTGTTAAATGTTTTGGTCCGGTTTGGTCAGCAGTAATAAAAGGTAAGTTTACTTCTGTCTCAGTTGAACTTGATAATTCTATTTTTGCTTTTTCAGCAGCTTCTTTTAATCTTTGAAGGGCTAATTTATCTGATCTTAAATCGACACCGTTATCTTTTTTAAATTCATCAGCAAGATAATCAATTATTTGTAAATCAAAATCTTCACCTCCTAAGTGAGTATCGCCATTTGTAGATTTTACCTCAAAGACACCGTCTCCAATTTCTAAAATTGAAATATCAAATGTGCCACCACCTAAATCATATACAGCAACTGTTCCTGTTTTTTTCTTATCAAGACCATATGCGAGAGCTGCAGCTGTAGGCTCATTAATAATTCTTAAAACTTCTAGTCCGGCAATTTTTCCAGCATCTTTCGTAGCCTGTCTTTGAGCATCATTAAAATATGCAGGAACAGTGATAACCGCTTGTGTGACACTTTCACCAAGATAGCTTTCAGCAGTTTCTTTCATTTTTTGTAAAACAAAAGCACTAATTTGACTTGGGCTATATTTTTCACTTCTTGCCTCTACCCAAGCATCACCATTATCCCCTTTAACAATTTTATATGGAACAAGACCGCTATCATCTTTAACTAATTTATCTTCAAAGCTTCTTCCTATTAATCTTTTTATAGCAAAAAGTGTATTTTCTGGATTAGTTACAGCTTGTCTTTTAGCTGATTGACCTACAAGTTTTTCTTTAGATTCTGTAAAGGCAACCATTGAAGGAGTAGTTCTTGCGCCTTCTAAGTTCTCAATAACCTTTGCTTCTTTTCCATCCATCACAGCTACACAAGAATTTGTAGTCCCGAGATCTATTCCAATAACTTTTGCCATAATAATATAGTCCTATCTTGATTAGTTTTTTGCCTTATATGCGGCTATAAACAATATGGTAAGAAAGTTAAAAAATACAAGAAGTTAGCTAAATTTTTTGAATTATTAATTTTTTCTTAGTTTTTGCTATCTTTTTCAATATTTTTCTTATCTGACTTTAAATCTTGATCTTTCGCGGTTTCGCTTTCTTGGTTTGTTTTTTTTGATACCCCAACCATTGCTGGTCTGAGCAATCTATCATACATCATATATCCAGTTTGTATCTCTTGAACTACAACGCCTTCTTCAAGATCATTATTTTCAATTTCCATCATAGCCTGGTGGAGGTTTGGGTCAAATTTTGAATTTAGGGTATCAATTTTTGTAATGCCATTTTTTTCTAAGGCAGATGATAGTTCTTTTTTTACCATCAAAAGCCCCTCTATTAAATTTTTTATAGATTGGGGATGCTCCTCTTCTTTGTTAATTGCAGATAAAGCTCTCTCCAAGTTATCACCAGGAGATAAAATATCTCTCGCAAAATTAACACTACCATATTTAATTGAATCAACCTTTTCTCTATCAAATCTTTTTCTAAGATTTTCCATTTCAGCCAAAACTCTAATTTTTTCTTCTTTTAATGTTTTAATCTCTTCTTTCAGCCTCTCTTCTTCTGTTTCTTTAGCATCCCCTTCTATGGGATCTTTGTTTTCTTCTTCATTTTTAATGATTGTATCATTCGTATTTTCTTCATTAGTCTCTTCTAAATTTTCAGATTGTTTGGTTTCGTTGATTTCATCTTTATTTTTTTCTTTATCTTTTTCCATCACTTAACAACCTTTCCAATAATTTTTGACGTATAATCAACTAACGGTACAATTTTAGAGTAGTTTAGCCTTGTTGGTCCAACAACTCCAATAGCACCTACAATTTCTTGTTCCTTATTTTTATATGGGGCCATTACCATAGAAAGGCCAGAGTGTTTAAATAAAAAGTTTTGTGAGCCAATAAAAATTTGAACCCCCTTTGCTTTGCCAGCGTTTTCAAGAATATCTATGAAGGTAGTTTTTTTTTCTATTTCATCAAAAAGCTCTCTTATTTGATCAAGATCGTTAGAAATTATATCATCTTCTAAAAGCTTGGATTGACCGTGTAAAAAAATATACGGATTATTTAATTTGGGATCTATTTCCACAATACCTTTTTTTATAAGCTTGTTAGAAATTTCTTCTAAGCTCGTTCTTGAGACAGAAATATCATCTTGGATAATTTTTTTTATTTGATTAATGTTTTTGTTTTTAAATTTTGCGCTTAAATAATTTGATGTTTGGAGCAGTTCTGAATTTGTAAATTTACCAGCATCATCTATTATTCTGTTTTCTATTTCACCATTTTCGTATGCCAAAATTGACATAATTTGAGACTGGTTAAGCCTGATAAACTCAAGGTGTTTTAAGTTTTTTTGATACTTTGGAGCAATTACAATACCTGCATAGTTAGACAGCCCTGATATTGCTCTCGATGCTTCATCTAGAACTTCTTGGTATGATTTGCTTTTTGAAGAGCTCAATTGTTCAATATTTGCTTTTTCTGATTTAGAGATTCTGCCAAACTCTAAAAGGCCGTCTACAAAAAACCTCATACCTTTATCCGTTGGAATTCTTCCAGCAGATGTGTGCGGAGAAAATAAAAGCCC
Source organism: uncultured Alphaproteobacteria bacterium (assembly GCA_902567135.1). GTDB lineage: Bacteria > Pseudomonadota > Alphaproteobacteria > HIMB59 > CACPNW01. The sequence continues at coordinate 16,587 of CACFLO010000006.1, forward strand.
TTCTTTTTGAAGATTCGATAATATAGTTCTTACTGATGCTGATGAGATATCTAAACCAGCTCTTTTTAAAACAGTTTCAGAACCTGAAGGCGAGCCCGTTTCAAGGTAGCCCTCAACTAAACTCTTAAAAATTTGCTTAGTTCTTTCAGTGAGCTCTGTGTACAAATTATTTTTCATAAACAATATATATTGGTGCAATAGTTATAAAATTCAATTAATAGATATTTATAATGAGAAAAGATAGAAACTTTGACGAAATTAGAGAAATTGTTTTTGAAACCAATATAAATATGCATGCTGAAGGTTCTTGTTTGGTTAAATTTGGAAATACTCAAGTAATCTGTACGGCTTCTATTGATGAAAAAACTCCTCCTTGGCTTCGAGGTTCAGGAAAGGGTTGGGTCACTGCAGAATATGGAATGCTTCCCAGATCAACAAACACAAGAATAGACAGGGAGTCAGCAAGGGGGAAACAAAGTGGCAGAACTCAAGAAATTCAGAGGTTAGTTGGAAGAAGTCTTAGGTCCGTTGTAAAATTAGAAAACCTTGGTGAAAGACAAATTAAAATAGATTGTGATGTTATACAGGCAGATGGGGGCACTAGAACTGCAGCAATAAGTGGAGGTTTTGTAGCATTATATTTGGCTATCGATAAATTGAAAAAAAACTACAACATTGAAAAGCCAATAATTAAAAACTTTGTAGCAGCAATATCAGTTGGCATAATAGCAAACAAAGTGTGTGTTGATTTAGATTACAGTGAGGATTCTAAGGCAGAAGTAGATGCTAATTTTGTAATATGTGATAATGACAAAATTTCTGAAATTCAAGCAACGGGTGAGGAATACTTCTTTAGTGAAGAGCAATATCAAGAAATGTTTAAACTCGCAAAACTAAGTATTGAAAAAATTATAACTAAACAAAAAAACATACTGAATTTAAATTGAAGAATTTATTATTTTTTTCTCATAACAAAAAAAAAATTTTGGAAGTAGAAAGCATTTTTGATCATAAAGGTGTTAAAATACATAATCTAAAATCTTTTAAAAAAATTAAAGAACCTTATGAAACTGGTGTAAGCTTTGCAGAAAATGCGAAAATTAAATCTTCTTTCGGTTTAAAAAATTTTGCGATTCCATGTTTTGCAGATGATTCAGGTATTTGTGTTGAAGCATTAAAAAATAAACCGGGCATAAAATCAAAAAGATTTTTAGAAAAATTTGCATCAAATGAGAGTGCTTTTGAATACATTATATCTAATGTAATTAAAACTAAAAATAATAATGCTTTTTTTAAAACGGCAATTTGCTTGAGTATTACAAATAATCACCATATTGTTTTTGAGGGTAAAATTAATGGGAAAATATCCATAAAGCCTAAAGGCTCAAATGGTTTTGGTTATGATCCCATTTTTATACCACAAGGCCATGAAAAAACATTTGCTGAAATGAACATTAAAGAAAAAAACACAATCAGTCACAGAAAAATTGCCCTTATGAAGCTTGAATCTTTTTTATTTAATTAATCTGAAGAGCTTCTCCTTTATTAATTTGAAGAATTTTTAACTCTCTTTCAATAAGATTGTTGTTAAAATAAAAATTTCCATCCACACCATCAAATATAAAATTTTTATTATCTACAAGCTCGTAAAATTCTTTTAAGCTGTAATTATTATTTATTAAATAAGTTAATAGACCTATTAAATCATATGGTAATGTTGAAACTCTCATTAAACCCTCGTCATAAGTATCAGCATATTCATCAATAAGTTTTTGTCTTTTTTTATACTCAACTCCAGGAAAGATTGCATTCTGAAGAGTGGGTTCATTAAAAAAAATTGCGTCGTCCCAAGCTCCAGTTCCAATAAACCCAACTAAATTAGGATCAATATCATAGTAGGCCAAGAGTGGGGCTACTTGCAAAAGCCTAACCCCGTAATCAGCTATTAAAACATGAGTAAAGTCATAGTCATTTGTTGTCGTAAATCGCTCAAGCTTTTTTAGTCTTTGTTTTGAGTTTTCGTCTTTGTTAAGTGAGAGTAATTTTTTTTGTCTATTAAGTTCTAACTTTCTTAACTCGTATTTACCAAGTTCTTTTATAGCGCTTCTAACATTTTCTAAATTTTCTTTATAGGAGGCTCTGTTAATTATGATAGATTTGCTTCTTTCAGAAACACTGTCAACAATTTCGTTAATTTTATATCCATATGAATTTTCAGGATAAACAATTGCAACCTTTGAATTTTCTGGCAAATAATCAAATATGGTTTCAATTTCATTATAAGGAAAAAAATTTAATAGAAAAACACAATTATCAGCTAAAGATTTGTTAGAAGAAAAAGAAAAGAACAAAATACCATTGTCACAATATGTATTTAATCCCAATGAGTCATCGGCACTAATGGGGCCAAAATATATTTTGCCAGGCTCAATGTTTTTCTCAAGATATTTATTGAGGCTGTTGTTGTTTTCATAAACATGAATATTAAATGAAATATTTTTTATTTTTTTTTTATATGTTGCTAGTTCAATAATATTTAAAAATTGATCAACAATCTTTGGATCATCTGTTTTTGATATTAAAACTGTAATGTTTTTTGACAATGCTATTTTGAGATTTTTGTATTTATAGTCATCAACTGTTAGTGTTTTTTCTGGGCTTAATTCATTTTTTTCTTTTTTTGTTATTTTTTTATTATTAATTATTGGTTTTTCAATAATGACTTCTTTAGAGTCACCTTGGTTTGAAATATAATTTGCTGGAGCACAAGAAAATAAAAATATAATAAGAAAAAAGATGGAAAGAATGGTTAATGGTCTATACATTGTGGCAACCCCTATAGGAAATATGGGAGACATAAGCAATAGAGCAATAGAGGTTCTTCAAAATGTAGATTTTATTATTTGTGAAAATCCAAATCATTCGAGAAAAATAATGTCAAAATTTGGCATTAAAAAGAAGTTAGTAGCATTACACGATTACAATGAAGACAAAATTATTAGAAATTACATAGAAAAAATAAAAACGAAACCAGTTGCCTTAATCTCAGATGCTGGTTCACCTTTGATATCTGATCCAGGATATAAGCTTGCGCAGCATTGTATTAAAGAAAATATTTTTATGACAACAATCCCGGGGGCCTCATCTGTTATTTCTGCGCTTCAATTGTCAGGACTACCAGTTAATGAGTTTGTTTTTGTTGGGTTTGCTCCAAAAAATAAAAAGAAAATGATAGACTTTTTTAAATCTATTTCTTTAGAGCAAAGAACCGTAGTTTTGTTTGTTTCAAGTCATAAAATTATACAACTATTGGAAATATTAGCCGAAATACTGCCAAATAGAAATATTGCTTTGTGTAAAGAGATTACTAAGTTGAATGAAAAAACATTTTATGGATTGCCTGAAAATATTCTGGCAAAAATTTGTATTAGCACGAAGTATTCATTGGGAGAGTTTGTTGTTATTATAGGTGCTGAGAAAAATATTGAAAATATTAAAAAAAATTATATTAGCCCGGAGATTGAAAATATAATTAAGAGGCTTTTAAATAAATTTTCTTTGACTGAAAGCGTAGAAATAGTGCATAAAATTAGTTATATTGAAAAAAAACAAATATATAAAAAAGCGCTAGATATTAAAAATGAAAACAATAAGTAATTCAGTATTATATATTTTGCTTCTTTTATTTCTTCATGCATGTAGTCCAACAAACATTCTAACAACTGGGAGTGGTAGTGCAATGGTAATTGCAGAAGGTGAGCGTAGTATGGGCTCTGTAATTGATGACGCCACAATTAAAGTAAACATAGCGGCAAAATTTATAAATTCTGAAGATAATTTATTTGTAAATATAAGCACAACAGTGCTTACTGGAAGGGTTTTACTAACTGGGTTGGTGGACAACCAAGAAATAAGAATAGATGCTGTTAGAAAAGTATGGGAAGTTAATGGGGTTCAAGAAGTAATAAATGAGATCCAGGTTGGAAACAGGGATAGCCTAAAAGAATATGCTAATGATTTGTGGATTAACACACAAGCAAAAGGCCTTGCTGCAAAAGCGATTGGGTTAAGAGTAGTGGGTTATAATTTTGAGACAATACAAGGAAAAGTTTATATTGCAGGAATTACATCTAGACCAGAACAGTTAGAAGACCTTATTGAAGCTGTTAAAACTATTAAGGGTGTAAAAGAAATAGTTAATTACGTTATAGTCGTCAAAGAGTAGCTATCTTATTTTAGCACCAATTGTTTCACCTCCTAATATATGGATATGAAAGTGTGGGACCTCCTGACCACCATCTACACCTGAGTTTGAAATAATTCTATAACCACTCTCCCTTATGCCAAGTTTTACAATAACCTCATCGACTTTTTGAAAAAAATTTGAAACAACATCTTGGCTATAGTTTGTCACAAAGTCTGAAAAATCAACACACTTTACTTTAGGTATTCCAAGGATATGTACTTTTGAAACAGGATTTATATCTTCAAAAAAGAGCGTGTCATCATCTTCATAAATTTTTTTACATGGTATTTTGCCATCAATTATTTTTGCAAAAATATTATTATTGTCGTACATTTTTTCTTTTTGATATTTCTTTTTCTAATTCATTGAATTTAATTTTTTTTGCTGAAAGCAAAACAAACAAGTGGTAAATTACATCAATTGCTTCTTCAGTTGTTCTTCTTTTAGATCCTTTTAAAAAATCAATTATTAGTTCTGCAGACTCTTCTCCAAATTTTTGTGCTATTTCTTTTTCGCCTTTTTTGTATAACTTTCTAGTATATGAGTTTTTATCTTTAGATGTCTTTTTTGACTCTATTGTTTTGTATAATTCTGAAAATGAATCTGACATTTATATCCTCACATCAATATTGTTTTGTTTTAGAAATTCTTTTACTTCCAATATACTAATTTCATTAAAATGAAATACTGACGCTGCAAGCAAAGCGTCGGCTTGGCCAATTAGAGCGCCTTCATAAAAATGCTCTTTTGTTCCAACTCCACCACTTGCAATAACTGGAATATCAAGTATTTTGTTGGCTTCTCTTAAAAGATCTAAATCAAAACCAAGCTTTGTTCCATCCCTGTCCATCGATGTTAACAAAATCTCACCTGCGCCTAATTTTTGTGTTTTTTCCAACCAACTTAAAGCCTCAATATCAGTATTTATCGTTCCTCCATGTGAGTGAACCATCCAGGATGCGCCAATTTTTTTCACATCAATAGCAACTACAATACACTGGCTACCAAAATGCTCAGAAGCATTTTTTATTATATTGGGGTTTTTTATTGCGGCTGAGTTAATTGATACCTTGTCTGCGCCAGCCATAAGAGAGTCTTTAATATTCTTAATAGATTTTATTCCTCCACCAACAGTTAGCGGTATAAAAACCTCTTCAGCTGTTTTTTTCAAAACACTGAGCATTGTATCTCTTTCTTCGAGAGACGCACTAATATCTAAAAAACAAATTTCATCAGCCCCATTTTCAGAATAAAATTTTGCCTGTTCTACTGGATCTCCTGCATCAACAAGATCGATAAAATTAATTCCTTTAACAACCCGTCCATCTTTAACATCCAAACACGGTATTATTCTTTTTTTAAGCATTTGTGCTAAGCAGTTTATCTGCTTTTTTTAAATCAATATCACCAACATAGAAGGCTTTACCTGCAATAACTCCTTCTAATTGTGGCGTTTGAATTTTTTTTAACTCTTCAATGTCGCGCATATCTTTTAGACCTCCTCCTACAATAAGTTTTTTTATTGTTAATGTTAAATTTAAAGATATCATATTTAGGTTTAGTCCAGATAGCATGCCGTCATTTTCTATATCGGTAAGAACATATCCTCTTATTTTTGTTTTGTCATAGTGCTGAAAAAGTTTAGTGGGTGTAAAAAAGCTTTTTTGTTGCCATCCGTTTATCATTATGTTTTTCCCCAAAACGTCAAGGGCGACATATATGCTGTCTTGAAAAGACTCAGAAAGCTCGGTTACTTTTTCGATATTTTTTACTGCATAAGATCCTATAATTAAATAGTTTATACCTAATTCAAAATATTTTTTTGCGATCTTGTTGTTTCTTATTCCCCCTCCTAGTTGGATTGGGATTGATATAGAGTTTCTTATTTCTTGAATTATTTTAGTATTAATCTCACTTCTTCCAAAAGCTGAATCAAGATCAACTAAATGCAGCCTTGTAGATCCTTGGTCTTCAAAGTATTTGGCTTGCTCAACTGGGTCAGAATTAAAAATTTGACTGGTGCTGTCTATGCCTTTTGTTAACCTAACACATTTATTGTCTTTTAAATCAATTGCTGGAAAGGCTTTCACTATATATTTCTATAATAATAATAACCCTTAATTGGGTTTCCGTTAACAAAAGCATATGTTGGGTTTTCTCCCCACTTAATAAAACCCTTGCTTTCAAAAAGTTGTATTGCGGCAGTTTGTGTTTCTCTTATATCTAGCTGAATGTTGATTTTATTGTTTTCTTTAGATTTTACAATTGCGTAATCAATCATAGCTTTAGCAAGACCATATCCTCTTGCCCAAGGAGCTACAAAATGAGATTTTATTGTTGAAATTCTTTTTTGTGCTTCGTTGTTTGGTGGATAAAAAGAAAGCTGCATTGATCCAGCAATATCACCATTTAATCTTCCTACTATTAGTGTGTTTGTGTTTACAAATAGCATGGAGTTCCAATGTTTTTTTAACACATCTCTTGGCGGAACAGTAATCCAACCAAACCCTCCGCCCGCTTTAATTGCTTGTTCTGTGTTATAACAAAGGTCGGCAAGGTCAGTATTTGTGATTTTTTTCAAAGTATCAACGCTAATGTTGGTTTTTTCTTTTGGTAAAACAGTCATAAGTTTATAAAATCTTTTATTATGTTCAGTCCTTGGGTAGAGCTTTTTTCAGGATGAAACTGACAGCCGTATACATTTTCTTTGTTTACAATTGAAGCAAAATTTATTCCATATTTCGTTTCTGCAACAATATCTTGGTTGTTTAGACAATCAAAATAATAACTATGAACAAAATAATAGTCAGTTTCTTCAGGTCTTATAAGGGGGTGATTATTAATAATCTTTATTTTGTTCCAACCCATGTGGGGCATTTTAATTTTTGTGCTTGGTAGTTTTTTTATTTTGCCCTTTACCCATCCAAAACCTTTATGTATTCCATTTTCTTCACTAATTTCTGCGAGCAATTGCATTCCTACACAAATCCCAAAAAAAGGTCTTTGTTTGATTTTTACAAAATCGTTTAGTTCGTCTTGCATGCCTGAAATTTTTAGTATTCCGTCTATACAGGTTTTAAAAGCTCCTTGCCCTGGCAAAACAACGTGTGAGGATTCCCTTAGGGTTCTTGGGTCACTTGATATTTGTATCTCTGCATTAATGCTTTTTAAATTTACTACCTTAACAAAAGACTGTTTTGCAGATAATAAGTTTCCAGAACCATAGTCGACTATGGTAATTTTTTTTTTCATCAGATTATAGAATACCTTTTGAAGATGGGATTATGTTTTTTGTTCTTTCATCAATTGTGAGCGCAGACCTAACGCTTCTTGCAAAAGACTTAAAGCATGACTCGATTATGTGGTGGTTGTTTGTTCCATAAAAATTTTCAATGTGCAAATTACATTTTGCATTATTAGCAAATGCTTTAAAAAACTCTTTAAAAAGCTCTGTGTCCATTTCACCTATTTTTTCTAAACCAAGCTCTACCTTCCAAACAAGTTCAGGTCTTCCAGAAAAATCAATAATTGTTCGAGACAAGCTTTCGTCCATAGTGATATAAAAAAAACCATATCTGCTTATTCCTCTTTTGTCTCCAATAGATTTATTGATCGCATCTGATAAAGCGTAAGCTGAATCTTCAACAGTGTGATGAAAATCAACATGTGTGTCTCCATCTACACTAAGCTCAACATCGATTAGGCTGTGATGAGAAAAAATTTCAAGCATATGATTAAAAAAACCCACTCCTGTAGAGATTTTTGATTCACCCGTGCCGTCAATATTTGTTTTACAAAATATTTTAGTCTCTTTTGTGTTTCTTTCTACGGATGAAACTCTCATAAAATTGCCTAATATCAGTGAAATAATAAATATTCTAGGCAAATCACTTGATTAAAAGAATTAAATAGCCATTTTATTCTTAGAAATGAAAAAAGTTATTAAATCTACAACAATAATTGGCATAAGAAAAGACAACCTGGTAGTTGTTGCAGGCGATGGACAGGCTAGTTTTGGCAACACTGTTATGAAAGCTAATGTAAAAAAAATAAGAAGATTAGGTCAGGACAACTCAATTATTTCTGGTTTTGCTGGCTCAACAGCGGATGCGTTTGCGCTATTTGAAAGGTTAGAGTCCAAGCTGGATCAGTATAAAAATCAGCTCAAAAGAGCTTGTGTGGAATTGGCCAAAGACTGGAGAACCGATAGATACTTAAGAAGGCTTGAGGCAATGATGATAGTCGCAGACAAAGAAATAAGCTTACTGCTTTCTGGAACGGGCGACGTTATTGAGTCAGATGACGGAATATTAGCAATTGGATCGGGAGGACCATACGCTAACAGTGCCGCTAAAGCGCTTATTAAGAACACCGAAATGAATGCAAATGAAATAGCAATTGAGTCTCTAAATATTGCTGCTGATATTTGTATTTATACAAATCATAATATTATATCAGAGAAAATAGAATTATAATGGAGTCGAGCTTCAGTCCAAGAGAGACGGTTTCAGAGCTGGATAAATTTATTATAGGTCAAAAAAACGCAAAAAGAGCGGTTGCTGTAGCCCTTCGAAACAGGTGGAGGCGAAAACAATTAGACAAAATTTTAAGAGATGAAATTGTTCCAAAAAACATCCTTATGGTGGGACCAACAGGTTGTGGTAAAACTGAAATATCGCGTCGTTTAGCAAAATTAGCAGATGCGCCTTTTGTTAAGGTTGAGGCTACCAAATTTACTGAAGTTGGATATGTTGGAAGAGATGTTGAACAAATTGTAAGAGATCTTGTAGAAATAAGTATTAACAAAACAAAAGAAAAGATGGGCCAAGAGGTTAAGGCAAAGGCAGAAAAAAATGCAGAAGAAAAAATTTTAGATATTTTGGTTTCAAAAACCTCAAGTGAATCTACAAGGGAAAGTTTTAGACAAAAACTTAGAACAGGTGAGCTAAGTGAAAAAGAGGTTGAAATTCCAGTATCTGCTAACTCATCATTAGGTCTCCCAACCATGGATATTCCTGGCATGCCAGGCTCTCAGATGGGGATGATAAATCTAGGCGATGTCTTTGGTAAAAATTTTGGTAAACAGAAAAAAATGAAAAAGATGACAGTTAAGGATTCCCACGCTTATTTATTGGAAGAAGAAACAGAGAAGTTATTAGACCAAGATAAAATTACGACAAGAGCCCTTGAAGAGGTTGAACAAAATGGAATAGTTTTTATTGATGAAATTGATAAAATTACATCGCGTAGTGAAAGAGCTGGTGGGGATGTCTCAAGAGAAGGCGTGCAAAGAGATTTGCTTCCTCTAATCGAGGGAACGGCAGTGTCAACAAAGCACGGAGTGGTTAAAACTGATTATATTTTATTTATTGCTTCAGGCGCCTTTCATCTTTCCAAACCATCAGATATGTTGCCTGAATTGCAGGGCAGGTTACCAATTCGTGTTGAGTTAGAAAGCTTATCTAAAGATGACTTTAAGCTTATTTTAACAGAAACACAAAATAGCCTTATTAAGCAATATGTTGGGCTTCTTGGGACAGAAAAAGTAAGTTTAGAATTTGATGAAGGTGGCATTGAATCAATTGCGTCCTTGGCCACAGAAATAAACCAAAATGTTGAAAATATTGGCGCAAGAAGGTTGCACACAATAATGGAAAAGCTTTTAGAGGAAGTTAGCTTTAATGCATCTGATATTGGTCCAACAAAAATTCTAATAGATAAGAAATTTGTGGAAACCAACCTTGTCGATCTAATAAAAAGCCAAGATCTGTCTAAATTTATATTATAAATTATTGATTTTAATCGCAACCTTACCTAACGATAGTTTGTGATTAAAAAAATTAAAACCGAGTTAGTATTACTTATATTACTCTATTTTAGCGTTTTGTATTCCTATTCATTTGATTTATTTATTTATGAAAACATACTTTATATAAGTGATGGCTTTCGAAATACTTATTTAAAAAAATTTTTTATTCACATTACTAATATAGGTGACTCACTTTGGTTTTTTCTCATTATTTTTATGTTTTTTTTTATATCCTATTTTTTAAAACAAAAAAATAATTCGGCTTTTTTGTATTTTAAAAACTTTGGCACCTTTTGTTTGATACATTTGCTTGCTGTTGGCATTTCAACACAAATAATTAAATTCATTATTGGCAGGCCGAGGCCTAATCACACAAATGTTGATGAGGGTTTTAGTTTTAATCATTTTGCATTCGATTCAATATTTCATTCTTTTCCGTCAGGACACACATCAACAATAATATGTGTATGTTTAATCGCGTGCTCAGTATTGCCTAGCCTTAAAATATTTTTTTATTTGTTTGGAAGTATAATAGCTTTAAGTAGGGTAATTAATGGGGCCCATTTTTTTACTGATATAATTGCAGGAGTCTTGTTGGCACTAATAATTTTTAAAATTGTAGATTATTGTTTTAAAAAAAAATACCCAAATTTGTTATCTAAAAATTTTTCATTAAATAAAATAACTTTATTTTCAAAGGTAAATATTATTTTTTTGTGCTTGGGGTTGCTAATAACTGTCGGTTTTGACTTTGATCTTTATTTTAGTTTTTTATTTTATTTATTTTCAACAGACAGAGTTGATACTATTTATGGTGAAACTATAATTTTTATAGATCATTTAAAAAGTAGTTTCTATCTTGAGAGTTATGATATTCTCTCAATAGTTTTTAGAAAAATCTTTCTTCCTTTTTTAATATTATATATTTTTATTTTACCAATTATAAGTATCGTTGTCCCAATTAGAAGGATTTTCTTTAATCATGGTTTTAGTGTTAGAGAAATTATTTACATTTATTTTTCTGGTTTTTTTTCGCTAGTTTTATTAGTTAATGGACTGTTTAAAGGTTTGTGGGGGAGGGTAAGGCCTAATGATGTAATAAATTTTGGTGGTGTAGATTTTTTTACTCCATGGTTTAAAATTAGCCAATCTTGTGAATCAAACTGCTCTTTTGTTTCTGGCGATGCCTCTGTTGGTTTTGCAATTATAGTTTTTTACTTCATTACAAAAAAAAATATTTTTGTATACCTATCATTATTAGGCGGCATAAGTCTTGGCTTTATTAGAATTATTGCTGGTGGTCATTTTATAAGTGATATAATTTTTGCTCAAATTATTGTAACCTCGTCAATGTTTCTTTGTTTCATAATTTATAAAAAAATCTGGGATGAATAGATTTTACGCTTTTGCATTTTTTTTCCTTTTTGGCCTAAAGGTTTGTGCTGTTTATTTTACTAGTTTTTCCTTATATGGTGACGAAGCACAATATTGGCTATGGTCACAAAATTTAGATATCGGTTATTTTTCTAAACCACCTCTTATTGCTTGGTTTTTGTCAGGTCATATAAGATTATTTGGGGATTCTTTTTTTTCTCTTAAAATGTTTCCTCTTTTGATTTATTTTTTTATACTCCTTGGTATTTATAGATTTTGTTTACAAATAAATTTGTCAAAAAACAGCTCTATTATTTGCTCTTTTAGTTTTTTATTAGTTCCGGCTGCAACAGTTTCATCATTTATAATTTCTACAGACCTTTTGCTTCTTTTGTTTTGGGTATTAGCTATGACAAAACTTTTAGAAATAAGAAAGGGTGGCCATTTTATAAACTTCACTTTGTTGGGAGTGTTTTTAGGGCTAGCATTTCTAGCCAAATATGCCGCTATTTATTTCCTATTAAGCTTTTTAATACTAATTTTAACTGATAAAAAAATATTAACTTCTCTAAAAAGTAGTTTTTTTGGTTGGCTGACTTTTGTTTTGGTTTTTGTGTTGATTTTGTTGCCTAACATATATTGGAATATTAATAACGATTGGGTAACTATTACTCACACATCAGATAATGCTAATTTAGAAAACCTTAATCTTAATTTTGGTGAACCATTAGGGTTCTTGCTTTCTCAAATTTTTATGCTCGGGCCTGTTTTGTTTTTATCTTTTTTTTATATGTTTAAGTCTTTTGGTTTAGATTTTGAAAATAAGTTTTTATTAATTTTTTCATTGCCAATTATTATAATTGTTTTGGTTGAAAGCTTTCTTGTAAGAGCTAATGCTAATTGGGCAGCGCCAGCTTTAGTTTCTTTGTTTGTTTTGTTCTTCAGGCTTGTAATAGAAAAAAAGAGAGTTTTAATAGCGATTAATTTTGTAGCAAACTATGTATTTGCGATTTTTTTATTTGTGTCCATTTTGATTTCCTCTAATTATAAAGTGTTTGATAGGATTAGGGGGGTGGATCTTTTTGCTAAAGAGGTTTTGGAAAAAACGGGGAACAAAGATTTGGTTATTAGTGATCGAATAATTTTTTCTAATATATCATATGAGGTTAGAGAGCAGCCCAAAAACATATATATGCCTCATAATAGCGGCGAAATAATAACAAATCATTTTCAAATGATGTCTCGATTAAGCCAGACACAAGAAGATGACTTTTATTTAATTGGCAATGATGCTGATATTAAATATCTGTTGCGTGAAAATGAGACAAGATTATTAAAAGAGTTCAGTGTTCCTTTTAATTCTAGCAACTTAAAACTTTATGAAGTTATTTTTAAATAGTCTTGTTTTTTTGTTTCTTTTTGGTTGGCCAGTTTTTGGAGAAGAAATTAAAAAAAATTATGTAGTTAAGGTTGGTGGTATAAAAATAGGTGAATTAAATTGGGAAATTAAGATAGGCAATGATGATTATTCAAACAGACTAAGTCTCAAAAGCAAGGGTTTGTTGTCAGCGATATATCGTTTTAAAGGTGAGTATTTTTCTGAAGGCCTGGTATATGAAAAGAAGATAATGCCAAAAAAATATACGCACTTTTGGCAAACTAAAAAAACAGATAAAAATATGGAGTTAATATTTGTTGAAAACAAACTAAACTCACTTAAACAAGAGCCGGTTGAAATAGAAAAAATAAGGCTTAACGTGTTTGATGTTCAACACACAAACGACCCATTAACAGCTTTTCAAAAAATAATAATGGGTGAAAAACACGCTTTGGTTGTTGATGGAAGAAGGCTGTACACAATGATAGCAAGACCTAATGAAAATAACAACCAAACTATAATAGAGATTACAAACTATTTTAACCTTTGGGCAGATCATAAAAGAAACAAGTTTGAAAAAATAATCTTTGAAAAAAAAATTGAAGAAACCCTGCCTTACAAAATGTTTATTTATTTTGATGGAAAAGTTTTTAAGTTAGAGCAAAATTAATTTTTATTTTTTCTCAAATAAACATAAAATGCGCCGTCACCACCATGTTCGATTGAAGCCTGCTCAAAAGAGAGAATGTGTTTTGAAAAATTTTTAGATTTAACCCAGTTAAAAAACTCTGCCCTTATAACTCCGTGATAAAGCTTAGGATCATTATTGTAACCAAAGTCTTTTGTTTTAAAAAGACCTTTTCCAGTTACAAACAAAAGACATCTCTTGTTTTTATTAAAACACTCTACTATTGTAGATGAGAAGATTTCTTCTGCTTCCAAAAGACCCTTTCCATGAAAATCTATTTTTTTGTCTATTTTTAGAATATTTTTTTTTATATTTTTTCGAATATTAACTCTTTCAAGAGCGAAATGGGAATATTTTGTCTCCCCCTTTTTTTCAACCCCCGGGGTGTTGATATTTGTGGGTATCGTTTTTTTTTTAATAATTTTGTTTTTGTTGCTTGTTTTTGTGTTGGGTGTTCTGTTATTTTTTTTTATAGGGGTAACCCCCTTCATTTGTTTCAAAAATAAATCATTTTCTTCGTTGTTCATCTTTTATAAATATTTTAATTAATTCTTTTACTCTATTTGGTGTTTGATTATACCAAAGGCTGTTCATCATTTCAAAACAAACAAGATGTTTGTTTTTTTTTCTCATATTGCCTAGTAAATTTTTAAACTTTAGAACTCCGCTTATCCCGATTTGAAAAACCATTTCAATCAAAAGCTCTTCTTCTTTTTTGGTAGATGTGTTTTTTTTTAAATGTTTTTTATAATCTTTAACCGCTTTTTTAAAATCTTGTATAAATAATTTTTCTAATTTGGTTTTTGTTTGTTTTTTTTCTGTTAAATGTTTTTCGTTTGATAATATTAAGTGCCCATATCCAATTGTTACAAAACCTAGTTGATCTTTGTATGGTGTAGAGGAAAACCCTTCGTTTTTTTTTATTCTTTTTATAAGTTTTAGATAGCGCAAATTATTAAGTTGATACCAGCGTCCAAGAAGGCCCTGTTGAGCTGTCTGGTTTTTCAAAAACCCATGTGTCTTTATTTTTTATAATTTTTTCTTCGTTATCGCCAAGTATTTGTTCGCTTATAAAGTTAACTGCGATTGTAATTTTTCCCTCCTCAACTTTTGCATCTTCAATTCCTTCAACAACCAAAGAATAAAATTGGGAGTTAGGGTTGTTAGAATTTGAATCAATCGCGGTTACAAATGCAGTATAAACATCTTTTGAAACCAGGTTAATTAAGGTTTTTTTATCCCCTTTGTTAAAAGCAGTAATTATAATTTCAAATGCTTTTTTTGCCCCTTCTAAAAAGGCTTTGTGATCAAAAGAGCTGGCCTTTGTATATACAATTTCAAGTTTTTTTTCACTTTCTGTAAGTTGTGGTATTTTGTTTTGTTGGGGCTGGGTTTCTTTTTTAATAAATTCTTGCTCTTTTTGGTTTGTGTTTTTTTGAAAACCAGTTCTTTTACCAAGAACGTTTTTTAGTCGATAAATAATAAAAACAGCAATTGCTGCGAATATAATTAAATCAAAAAACTGTAAGTCGCCATAAACCATATCTGAATATATAATTACTTTTTTTTATTTTAATAGTTATATTTTTTCCAAACAGCCTCTTTTATTTCACTAACTGTTTTTTTGTGGAGGGCAACATCTTTTTCCGATGCCTCAAATATTGTTATTTTTTTATTATTTGTATCTTTTTTAGAGTTCTGGTTTGTTTTTATTTTGTTATCTTTAGAAAGATTCATTGAAAATTGCTTTCCTCCCTTAAGCTCTAAATAAACCTCAGCCAAGAGTCTTGAATCTAACAAAGCCCCATGAAGATCTCTTTCTGATAGGTCAACTTTGAATCTTCTGCACAAATAGTCAAGGTTTGCCACGCGTGTGTTAAGAACCTTTCTTGCTAGTGAAACTGTGTCTACAACAGGATTGGTGATAACGGGCTTTCCAATAAATAATAGCTCACTGTTTATAAAACCAATATCAAAATCTGCGTTATGAATAATTAGGGGGTCCTTACCTATGAACTTTAAAAACCCTTCACAATGCTCGCTGAAGTTCTTTTTGTCGCTTAGAAAGCTGTTGGTTATTCCTGTAATTTTTTGAGCACTTTCTGATATTTCTTTGTCAACCTTGCAGTAAAATTGTAAAAAATTGTTAGTTGCAACGTGATTAATTAACTCAACGCAACCAACCTCAATTATTCTGTCACCATTTTTGTGACTAAGTCCGGTTGTTTCTGTGTCAATTACAACTTCTCTCATTTTAAACAATCTACTAAAGCCCTTTCTGCTGAAGAAATAAAGTCTTTTTTTGTTTTGTTGTTGTTAATAATTATTTGTGCCCTTGACCTTCTGTTCTTATCAGATGTTTGCGACTTAAAAATTTTTTTCAAAATTTCTTTTGTAAATTTTTTACTTTTTAAAACCCTTTCTGTTCTAATTTTTTTTTTGGAAATAACACAAATCACTATATCAAAATTTTTATCAAGATTTTTTTCAAACAAAAGTGGTATGTCTACAAAAATAACACCTTTTTTGTTTTTATAATTTTCTTTTATAAAGTCTTCTCTAGATATTTTAACCTCCTTATGAATGTATTTTTCAAGTTTTTTTCTAATTATTTTATTGTTAAAAATAATGTTAGCAACTTTATTTTTATTTATTTTATAATTTTGCACAACGTCTTTGGAAACATTTTTTTTAAGAAAATTTATAAATGGTTTGTTGGGTTTTTTATAAATGTTAGAAACCAATTTATCGGACTCGTGCACGGCATATCCAATTTTTTTTAAGTGTTTACAAAGCGTTGTTTTTCCCGATCCAATTCCCCCAGTAATACCAACAACTTTTGTCATTTCGTTTTGTTGTTAAGTTTTTTTAGTAATTCCTTATCAACTTTTGGATTAAACCCAAACCACTGACGAAAACATGGTATAGCTTGCTCAACCAACATTGTAATGCCGTATATTTTTTTGTTTTCATAAAAGTTTTGCAAGAAGGGTGTTTCTTTTGGTTTGTAAACAATATCGCTGATTATAGTTTTATTACTTATTTGCTTGGTTTGTTTTTTGTTTAATGGGTTGGTTGGTGTTGTGTTTATTATTAGGTCAGCGCCACCTAAGTGTTTGTCAATAAATGAGTAGGGTTTTGTATATTTGTTAATGCCTTTGAGTTTAATTAGTTTTTTAGAACGATTAAAAACAGTTACGTTTTTAAAGTCTTTTAAAAAAAGTCCGTATATAATTGCTTGTGAGGCCCCCCCATAGCCCAATACCAATATTTTATTATTTTTGCTTATTTTTTCTAATTTAATAGAGTTTAAATAACCAACCCAGTCTGTGTTTGTTCCTTTAAGTTTTTTTCCAACCAAAATACAGTTTGCGGCCCCTATTTTTTTGGTATGAGTGCTTTTAACATCTAGGTATTTGATTATCTTTTTTTTATAGGGGGTGGTAACATTAAAACCAAAGACCCTTTTGGATTTTATTTTTTTAATTATAACCTTATCAAAGTCCTGCTCATTAACTTCAACAAATTTATATTTTGCACCTATTTTATATTTTTTAAACCAGTGATTAAAAATTAAGGGGGATAGACTTTTAGATGTCTGGTTTCCAACAACAAAAAACTCTTTCATTGTTTGACCTTAGACAAAAAAGATAAAAACGGAAATAGTGGAAAACCCAAAACATTAAAAAAATCTCCGCTTATAGACTTTATAATTTGAGGGCCTATTTTTTCAGCCTGATAACACCCAACACATGAAAGAATTTGTTTTCCTGTTTTTTTTAAATATTCATCAATTTGTTTATCGCTCAGTTTTTTTATTGTAACGGTTGATTGTTGTTTTTTAGACCAGACCTGTTTGTTTTTATAACAAACTGATACACAAGATATAATTTGGTGTTTTTTGCCTGATAGTCGTTTTAGTTTTATTTTAGCCTCTTTTAGGTTTTTTGCTTTGCTTATTATTTCTTGTTTAAAAATTATAACAGTATCTGAGCCAACCACTAGTTTGTTGGGCTTTTTAGCACTAACGCTTAAGGCTTTTTCTTTTGCCAAATACATGGGAATGTTTTTTTTGTTAAGCTTTTTGTCGAGGAGTTTTTTTTTAATTTTTTCTTCGTTACAAAAAGGGGGTGTTCTGTTAAAGGACAATCCAGCGCTTTTTAACAACCTGTATCTCGAAGCGCTATTACTAGCTAATATAAATGTTTTCCTCAAAGACATGTTAACAACCTTAACTGTTATAAACATAATTATTGTTTTTTAAATTTTTAATTAAAAAAATTAGAAATTATTCAATTTAATTAACAACAACCAAAACTTAAAAAAATATATTCTTGTGTTGTGGGGTTTTTTTTATAAAAATTAATCAACATGTTGTTGTGTTTTTTTTTTGTTTTTAAGTGGTGTTTTTTATCTGTTATAAACACTTATCACGGTTTTCCTTGGCCTGGGAATAAACTTATTCTTATGTATAGTTTTGTTATTAATTAAGAAAAACAAGGGAATTAAGATGTTTAACATTACAACTACAAATACTAAATAAATATATATAAATATAATTATTTTGACATTGTTTAACATATTTTGTAATAAAAATATTCTTTTCTAAAACACCCCAACAAAAATGAATTTACAAGAATTAAAAAATAAAGAACCTGAAGAGCTATTAAAACAAGCGGATAAACTGGAAATAGAGAATCCATCCTCTTTAAGAAAACAAGATTTGATGTTTGCTATATTAAAAAAAATAGCAACTGATGGTGAAATAATTACAGGGTTAGGCGCAATTGAAATTATGCAAGATGGTTTTGGTTTTTTAAGATCTGCTGAATCAAATTATTTACCTGGCCCTGATGATATTTATGTTTCTCCAACACAAATAAAAAAATTTAGTCTTAGAACAGGTGATAGTGTTGAGGGTGAAATAAGAGCCCCAAAACAAGGAGAAAGGTATTTTGCAATAACTAAAATTAATACTATTAATGGAAAAAAAACAGATGATGTTAAAAATAGAGTAAACTTTGAAGACTTAACACCGCTTTATCCTGAGTCTAGATTTCAATTAGAACAGGAAAAACCAATGCCAGATTTAACAGAAAGAATAATAGATATTATTGCGCCGCTTGGTAAAGGTCAGAGACAACTTATTGTTGCCCAGCCCTTTACAGGAAAAACAATTATTATGCAGAAAATTGCAAATGCAATAACCGCCAACAATCCTGAAACAAAACTTATAGTTTTATTAATTGATGAAAGACCCGAGGAAGTTACTGACATGAAAAGGTCTGTCAAGGGAGAGGTTATAAGTTCTACCTTTGATGAACCAGCTTCTAGGCACGTACAGGTAGCTGAAATGGTTATTGAAAAGGCTAAAAGGTTAGTAGAATATAAGCACGATGTTGTTATTCTCTTAGATTCAATTACTAGATTAGGAAGAGCCTATAATACCGTTGTTCCTTCAAGCGGTAAAGTTTTAACAGGAGGTGTGGACGCAAACGCACTACAAAGACCTAAAAGATTTTTTGGTGCAGCTAGAAACGTTGAAAAGGGTGGATCTTTAACAATTATTGCAACAGCTTTAATAGAAACTGGAAGCAGAATGGACGAGGTAATTTTTGAAGAGTTTAAAGGAACAGGAAACAGTGAAATGATGCTTGATAGAAAATTAAGTCAAAAAAGAACTTACCCAGCTTTTGACATTGGAAAGTCCGGAACAAGAAAAGAAGAATTATTGCTGGATAAAGATGAGTTAGGAAAAATATTTATTTTAAGGAAAATATTAGCTCCTATGGGCTCAACAGAAGCTATGGAATTTCTCCTCGAAAAAATGAAAGATACCAAAACAAATAGCGAGTTTTTCCAAAGCATGGGAACAAAGAGTAATTAAAAAATAAAACAAAAATAAATCATTGAAATTGTAGACTAAAAGGACCAATAGGTTTATTGGCCAAAAATGTCTAAGTATAACGATACTATTTATGCTCTTTCTACCCCCCCAGGTAAGTCTGCGATTGCTATAATAAGAATTTCAGGAAAGGGCGCTATTAAAGCTCTAAAAAAAGTATCGTCTATAAAAAAATTAAAAACAAACGCAGCAAATCTTCTGTTCATAAAAAACAAAAAAATCATTATAGACCAGGTGGTTGCGGTTTATTACAGTGCGCCAAAATCTTTTACAGGAGAGGATGTTATTGAAATCAATTGCCATGGTGGACAGGCCGTAATAAGTAAAATTTCAACAACTTTAGAAAAACTAGGTTTGAGACTTGCAGAACCAGGAGAGTTTACAAAAAGAGCCCTTTTAAACAACAAAATAGACCTTGTAAAAACAGAGAGTATTGCTGATATTATTAACGCGGAAACAGAAAAACAAAGAGAGGTTGCAATAAAGAATCTTTCTGGAGGATTAAGCAACTTCATAAAAGAAATAAATAAAAGCATTGCTGAGGTTTTGGCCAATGTGGAAGCGATAATTGATTTCTCTGACGAAGACCTTCCTGTTGGAATTATAAAAAAAGTAAAAGAACAAAATAAGAACATAATAAAAAAAATACAAGTCGAGCTAAGAAATGCCAATCTTTCAAAGCCCATAAGAAGTGGAATTAAAATAGCAATCATCGGCAAACCAAACACCGGAAAATCATCTTTTATTAATTTTATATCAAAAAAAAATGTAGCAATCGTTACAGATATTCCTGGAACGACAACAGACTTAATAACCTCTTCAATTGATATTAATGGGTTTAAATTTACATTTGTTGATACGGCAGGTCTAAGAAAACATAGAAATAAAATAGAAAAAATAGGAATTCAAAAAACAAAAGAAATTATTGAAAAATCAGATTTAAACCTTATTTTTTTAGAAAAAAACGAAAAAAACAAATACAACAAAATTCAAAAAAAACTATTTATTAGGTCAAAATCAGACAAAAGAAAAAAAGCAAAAAACAAAACAGTACACCACAACATTTCATCATTTACAGGAGAGGGTGTTGATCTTCTTCTTGAAGAAATTTCAAAAAAAACAATAAAAGAAGTGAGAAACACCCCTATACTTTCACGTGAAAGACACATAAGTATTATGAATCAGGTATTAAAAACCTTAAAATCTATTAAATTTAATCAGAATTTGGATATTGTTGCTTATGAGTTAAGGGTTGCGCTTGATTTATCCATGGAAATAAACCAAAAATTTGATATAGAAACAATATTAGATATAATATTTAAGGATTTTTGTATTGGAAAGTAATTTCACGTGAAAAAAAACAAGAAATACTCAGTGGTTGTTATAGGTGGAGGACACGCCGGTGTTGAAGCTGCGTGCGCCCCTGCTAGAATGGGGTCCAGTGTGGCTTTAGTGACTCATAAAATAGATAAAATTGGAGAAATGTCTTGTAATCCCGCAATAGGAGGTCTGGGAAAGGGGCACCTAGTTAGAGAGATAGACGCCCTGGATGGTGTTATGGGGCGGGCAATAGATCGGGGTGGAATTCAGTTTAGAATGCTTAATGAAAGCAGGGGTGCTGCAGTAAGGGGGCCAAGAGCTCAAGCAGACAGGGTTTTATATAAAAAAGCAATTTTAGAAGCTGTTAAAAATCAACAAAACCTAGATATAATTGAAGGATCAGTAAATGATATAATTATTAAAAACAGGAAAGTTGCGGGTATAGAGTTGAGTGGCGGGCAAAATATTAGCTGTGAATCTGTGGTTCTTACTACAGGAACTTTTTTGAGGGGAATGATAAGGGTTGGTGATAAAAGTATTCAAGCAGGAAGAGTTGGCGACAAACCATCTGTTTCGTTAGCAAAAAAAATTGAAAAACTAAAGTTTTCAATAGGGAGGCTTAAAACAGGAACCCCTCCCAGAATTCTAAAAAAATCTATAAATTTCAATAACTTAGATGAGCAGCTGCCTGATAAAAAACCTGTACCATTCTCTTTTATCAACAATATTATCCACACACCTCAAGTATCTTGTTTTATAACCCACACAAACAATAAGACCCACAAAATTATTTCAAACAACCTTGAAATGTCACCCATGTATTCAGGAGCAATAAAATCTATGGGCGCTAGATATTGTCCATCTATTGAAGATAAAGTTGTTAAGTTTCCAAACAAAAATAACCACCAGATTTTTTTAGAACCAGAGGGGCTTGATAGCGACTTGATTTATCCTAATGGCATATCTTCTTCCTTGCCAGAGTGTGTACAAGAAGAGTTTGTTAAATCTATCAAAGGCCTTGAAAGGGCAATAATAACTCAGCCCGCCTATGCAATTGAATATGACTATGTTGATCCAAGAGAGTTATTACACACTTTAGAAACAAAAAAAATTAAGAACCTATATTTTGCCGGACAAATAAATGGAACAACTGGATATGAGGAAGCCGCTGCGCAAGGGATTGTTGCAGGAATAAATGCAGCACTTAAAACATCATCAAAAAAAGAATTTATAATTGATAGATCTCAAGGCTACATTGGTGTTTTAATAGATGATTTGGTCACAAAAGGCACAAAAGAGCCTTATAGAATGTTTACATCACGCTCAGAGTACAGGCTTTTGTTAAGAGCTGACAACGCGGACCAAAGGCTAACACCATTAGGAGCTGAAATAGGCTGTGTTGGTAACACAAGGCAAAGTATTTTTGAAAAAAAATTATCTGATATTAAAAGCGGCTTTAAACTTGTTAAAGATGTTAAGTTTTCACCAAACGACCTTCAAAAAAAGAATATTAAAATAAAGTTAGACGGAAAGAAAAGATCGATTTTTGAGCTTCTTTCATACAAAAACATTAATTTTAAAAAATTAGAAAAAATATTACCAGAGCTTAAAAAATTAGACCCCAACACAAAAGAACAAATACAAATCGAATCAATTTATTTTAACTATCTCTCCAGACAAAGGGCAGATATTGATGATTTTAAAAGAGAAGAGGGCTTGAAAATTCCTAAAATAATTGATTACAAAAAAGTCGGAAGCCTTTCTAATGAAATAATAGAAAAGCTTACCAAAATAAAACCCCCAACATTAGGAGCTGCATCAAGGATATCTGGGGTAACACCCGCTGCAATTATAGCAATTATGCGACACGTTAAAAAAAACAAAAACAAAAAAGCCGCCTAAGGTGAACAAAGGTGATGTAATAAACAAGTTTGAGCTAACGAAAACTCAAACGAACAAAATAGAAAGATTTGTTTTAGAAATCTTTGAGTTTAATAAACACACAAATATTATTGGAAAGTCAACCCTGGAAAATATCTGGGAGAGACATATTGCAGACTCACTCCAGCTTTCTTTCTTTATTCCCCAAAAAAAATCTAAAGTTTTTGATTTGGGCACCGGAGGCGGGCTTCCTGGGATACCACTATCAGTACTTGGATATGACAATGTTTTTATGATTGATTCAGTTGGAAAAAAAATTGACTTTGTAAGAAATATTATAAAGCTACTATCACTATCTGCAAAAACACAAAAAAAAAGAATTGAAAAACTAGATATTGGTAAGGCAGATTTAATAGTTTCAAGGGCTCTGGCCCCACTAAACAAACTACTTTCTTATTCACTTTTACACTCAAATAAAAACACAACATCTCTTTTTTTAAAAGGTAGAAATGTTTATAACGAAATTGAGATGGCAAAAAAAAATTTTTATTTTAATTTTGAAACCTTTAAAAGCATAAGCTCAGAAGAGGGCTGTATTTTAAAAATAAAAAACATAAAAACCAAAAGAAAAGATGACTAAAATAATTTCTATAGCAAACCAAAAAGGCGGTGTGGGGAAAACAACAACAACAATTAATCTTGCAACATCACTATCCGCAATTAATAAAACAGTTTTATTGGTTGATGCTGACCCACAAGGGAATGCTAGCACGGGCATCGGAATAACCTATGAAGAAAGGGTCCCAAGCCTTTATGACCTTATTATAAAAAGAGAGCTTGATGAAGGCGCCATAAAAAAAACAATTGTTCCAAACCTAAGTATTATTTCTGCAAACACTAACTTAGCAGCCGCAGAATTAGAGCTTACCAGTGTTGAAAAAAGAGAGTTTGTTTTGGCAGATATTTTGTTAAAAGCAAATAAGTTTGACTTTATTCTAATTGATTGCCCTCCTGCATTAGGGCTTTTAACAATAAACTCACTTGTTGCATCAAACTCAGTTATTGTTCCACTACAGTCAGAATTTTTTGCTCTGGAGGGGATGTCATCCTTGGTTAACACAATTCAATTAATTAAAGAAAACTTTAACCCCAAACTAAATGTTGAAGGAATACTTTTAACCATGGTTGACAAAAGAAACACTCTTAGCTCCTTAGTTGAAAAGGATGTAAGGGAACATTTTGGAGAAATTGTTTACAAAACAACAATTCCCAGAAATATAAAAATATCTGAGGCCCCAAGCCACGGAAAGCCAGCCATAATATATGATGTTAATTGCTCAGGATCTATGGCATATATAGGTCTTGCTCGAGAAATAATGAACAAACAAGGTTAACAAATGAAAAAAGAAAAAAATAAATTAGGAATGGGTTTGGGCGCACTATTAAGCCCAACAAATATTAATAAAAACAATGTTAACAAAATAGACATTTCAAAGATTACTCCCAACAAACAACAACCTAGAAAAAACTTTAAGGACAAAGATATTCAAGAACTTTCGGATTCAATTAAAAATCAAGGCTTAATTCAACCAATAATAGTTAGGGGCACGGGAGATGATAGTTATGAAATAATAGCTGGGGAAAGACGTTGGAGAGCCTGTCAATTAGCGGGTGTCCACTCAGTAGATTGTGTTATAATGGACGCCTCAGAAGACAAGGTTTTCGAACTTGCCTTGATTGAAAACATACAAAGGGAAAACCTTAATGTTGTAGAGGAGGCAAAAGCATACAAAAAACTAATTACAACTAATGGACTAAAAACTGAGGACCTATCTAATAAGCTTGGCAAAAGCTCAAGCCACATTTCTAACCTTATAAGAATTCTTGAGTTAGATGAAGAGATTCACCAAATGATTGTTTCAGGAAAAATCTCAATGGGACATGCAAGAGCGTTGGTTGGGGTTCCAGATGCAGTAGAAAGGGCTAAAGAAATTTTTGAAAAAAAACTAAGTGTTAGAGATGTAGAGAAATCTACATCAAAGTATAAAAAGGTTAGAAAAAAACAAACACAAAAAGACCCAAATATTTTAGACCTAGAAAAAGAGCTGTCTGATAAAATCGGCCTAAAAACCTCAATACATTTTAATGAGAGCGGATCTTCAGGGTCTTTAACTTTATTTTACTCAGACCTAAACCAACTAGACGAAATAATGAAGAGGCTCAAGAAATAATTTTCTTATAATTTAAGACAAACCTGAAAAAGAGCGGTTTGAAAAGGCTTGGATTTTTTCTAACAAGTCTTTCTGTTTTAAAAACCAATGAAGACAAAAGATTCTTTTTATTTTCATTAAGGGAATCAAACAAACTTAAAAGACTTTGTTTTTCTCTAAAAAGATATTTGGGAATTTTATTTTCGAACTCTGACTTGTTTCTAGACTCAAACAATAAAAGAGAATAAATTTTAAAATAGGAAAAATAACTATAGAAATCAGACAAAGAGTTTATAGAAGAGTTCAGAAAAGATGTAACATCACCCTTGCTTAAATGAAGTTTAAAAAAAAACTTATTTGCATCAGTTAGTCGATCCATATTTAAAGCACTTGCAAGCTCAATAGTGTTGTTTTTATTTTCTAACAAAAGTATTTTTTCTAACTCTTTCTCCAAAATAGCATAACTGTTATCAAGCAGTCCCAACAAAAACCAATAGATATTTTTTTCAAAAAAAAGACCATGCCTCTTAACAAACCCGTCTAATATAATTTTTTTTCTAACTTGGTCCAACTCATAACACTCCAACAAAACTCTTTCTTTTGATTTAGAAAAAAACTTTTTTATTGACTTGTTTTTTGCAGAAGATTTCTCACTAAATATTAATATATCTTTGTTTTTCTCTATTTCTTCTACTGAACTATTGTCTAAATATTTTTCACAAACATAAACATATTTGCTTTTTAACTTAAACAAATCAGGGCCAGCATTATCACCGTCAGCTAAAGTTTTTTTTACAAATCCATTGTTTAAAAAATTTTTTACTAACAAATTCATTAGTGCAAAAATATAAGCCTCATCATTTCCGCTGATAAAGAAGCTCTTATAATTTAAGCAGAGCCCCTCATCTATAACAAAGTTTTCTGGATTAACCTTCATCCAAACATTTGTTAGATTTAAGTTCGTTGTTAGTAAAAGACATAAAATTATTCACATTATTTAAAATAGCCTCTTCATATAAGCTGTCCAAAAGAACATCGCTCGCGAAATTATAACCAGAAGATTTTGGGGTAAAGGAAAAGTTTGATATCTGCCTATTTGTAATTTCTGGACACTTATTTGTGGCGTCAACCAAAACATAATCAACTATAATTTTATAATCAATTTTTATTGCTACTTGATTTTGACCAACAGATTTTTTAGTTTGTTTTTCCTCAACTTGAGCCTTTAATATAAATTTATTTTCTTCTACTTCACCAATTTTTAAAAATAAGAGATCTTTTAAAACCGGATTGTCCCAACCAGCAACATAAATAAGAGTTTTGTTTTTTAAAGAATTTGAACTTTCTTTTGTATCTAATAAAAAATTAATATTTGAACAAGAAACAAGCGAAAAGAAAACTATAATTTTTAAAAACAACAACCTCATTTGATAACTATATTTAATATTTTTCCAGGTATGTATATAACCTTTCCAATTATCTTGTCTTTTAATATTTTTTTTAAGCTAGGTAAATTTTTTGCTTTTTCTAAAACAACCTCTTCTTTATCATTGTTTTTTGAAGGAATAAGGCCTTTCAATTTTCCATTAACCTGCACCGGAAGATCAATCATGTCAACAACATCATTTTTTTTAAACTCCGGCCAATTTGCATTAGCGCAAAAACCTTCATAACCTAGGAGCTCCCAAATCTCTTCACTTAAATGTGGTGTTAACGGATGTATAATAATACACAAGTCCTTAGCTGCTCTTTTTAAATTATCACCTGAAATTGATTTTTTTTCCATAGACTTATTAATTTCGTTTACATATTCATAAATATTCGCAACAGATTTATTAAAATGAAATTTTTCAATATTTTCAGAAACGCTTTTTATAAGAGAATCAAACTTATTTGTTTTGGACAAACCATGTGGGGCTTTATACTTTTTTGTTTTTATGCAGGTTTCCCAAATTTTATTAATAAACTTGTGTGAAGAGGCCACGCCCACATCTGTCCACTCTAAATCTCTTTCTGGGGGAGAGTCTGACAACATAAACCACCTTGCTGTGTCAGCCCCATAATCATCGATTATAGAAGAGGGGTTCACAACATTTTTTTTGGATTTACTCATTTTTTCAATTTTACCAACCTCTACCTGCTCATTATTACTATCAAAATAATTTCCTTTGCTTTCGATAATTTTATTTGGCTCAACCCAGTTACCCGCACTGTCTTTAAATGTTTTATGGGTAACCATGCCCTGCGTAAAAAGACCCGTAAAAGGTTCATTGATATCTACAAAGTTTAGGTCTCTTAGCGCTTTTGTAAAAAACCTAGAATACAAGAGATGAAGAATTGCATGCTCAACCCCACCTATGTATTGATCAACAGGAAGCCAGTAATTAATATCTTCTTTTAAAAAAGGCTTGTTGTTTAACCGCGGGTTACAATAACGCAAAAAATACCAAGAAGACTCAAAGAAAGTGTCAAAAGTATCTGTTTCTCTAACCGCCTTCATGCCCGTTATGGGGCAGGTAGTCATTTTCCATTCATCAACCTCTTCCTTTGTTGGGCTTGGGTTCTTTTGTCCTAACGTAGGCAGTAGAACCGGGAGGTCTTTCTCTTTAACAGGAACAACTGAGCCATCTTCTCTATACAATATTGGAATTGGACACCCCCAATATCGCTGTCTTGAAATGCCCCAATCTCTTAATTTATAATTTATTTTTTTATTACCAATACCCTCTTTTTCTAATCTTTTTATAACCTCTTTTTTTGCTTTTTCATTGTCCACACCATCTAGAAACCCAGAATTGATCATCAGACCACCACCCAATATTGCAACATTTTTGATCTTATTAGAGTTTTGTTTCGACTTAGCAGGCTCTACAACTTGAATAACCTCCAAATTATACTTTAGTGCAAATTCTAAATCTCTTTGATCATGTGCAGGACAGCCAAATACAGCTCCCAAACCATAATCCATTAAAACAAAATTTGCGATAAATAGTGGAATTTGTTTATCTAAAAAAGGATGCTTAATAAAAATGTTTGTGTTGTATCCTACCTTTGTTTTCTCAGAATCTATTATCTTAATCTCCTCTTTAAATTTCTGAGCATTAATATCTTTTTTCAATATTTTTTTTGCAAGAGCATGATCAGCTGAAATAGCAACAAATGTTGCGCCAAAAATTGTATCAGGTCTCGTGGTATAAACCTTAAGGTGTTTGTCATCTGAAAAATTATTTTTAACTAAAGAAAAGACTATTTCTGCTCCTTCTGACCTTCCTATCCAATTAGACTGCATCACCTTAACTTTATTTGGCCACATATCCAATGAGTCTAAATCGTTCAACAGCTCTTCTGAGTAATTGCTTGTTTTTAAAAACCATTGTGAAAGATTTTTTTTCTCAACTAATGCGCCTGAGCGCCAACCCCTACCATCAATAACTTGTTCGTTTGCTAAAACTGTTTTATCTACTGGGTCCCAATTAACCTCGGACATTTTTTTATAAGCCAAACCACTTTTATACATTTCTAAAAAAAAGAGTTGCTCGTGTTTGTAATAACCAGGGTGACAAGTTGCTAATTCCCTGTCCCAATCAATAGAAAAACCCATAGATTTAAGTTGGTTTCGCATGTAACTTATATTTGTATAGGTCCAATCTGCAGGATTCTTTTTTTCTGTCTTAGCAGCATTTTCTGCAGGTAGTCCAAAAGCATCCCAGCCCATAGGGTGGAAAACATTAAAACCTTTCATTTTTTTGTAACGAGCAACAACATCACCAAGTGTATAGTTTCTTACATGCCCCATATGGATTTTTCCAGAAGGATAAGGAAACATCTCAAGTACATAATATTTTTTTTTATTATCTTTTTTTTCTACTTTAAATATGTTGGCGTCCTGCCATCTTTTTTGCCATTTTGGCTCGGCTACCTTGTGATTGTATCTGCTCGACACTTTAGCTGTTTTTAAGTTTTAGTTTTTTTGCCTTATTTAATATAGCGTTTTCTAGATCTATATTGTCTTGGTTGTTTGTTGTAATGCCAACCCATTTATTTTTTTTAAAGACCTCACAAAAAGAGGAGACTCTTAAGTTTTGTGTTTTTAATTCTGCCCCACTAATAAAAACGTTTATTTTACATCTTTCGTCTTCATTAGCTTGAGTGCTGTACCAGTCAGTAAATATAGTCCCCCCAAAAGGATCTGCTGAACTCAATGGAATAAAACTTAGTGTTTCTAAGCTGGCTGACCACAAATAAGGGTTAATTGGCATTCCAACTGAAGCAAATCCACTAGTTCCTTTATTATTTCTATCTGTATCAAATAAATTAATTCCTTCTTTTCCAAACAAACCGCCGCCAGTAGAATTTCTTGTTTCAGCCTCTCGCATTGCCAGCTCTTTATTAGCCGCAGTATTAACCTTTGTCCCCGATCTACTTATTATTTCCCCTGTAGTTTGAGCTTTTGACCACAATTCTTTACTTTCTTCTTCTGTTAAGTTTTTATTACATGAAAAAAGAAATACTAATAATGCGAGCGAAAGTGCTTTGAAAAGAGACATATTATCTAAATATTCTATTGCTGGAAAAAAGTAAATTATAAAAAAAAACGGCACTTTGAAAAAGTGCCGTTTTAATAAAATTTATATTAATTAAAATGCCATGTTAGCACCGATGTACCATGAAGTACCACCTGATGTTTCAGAAAGGCCAGCCTCTGAAGAGTCAACGCTCTTCCAACCAAGGTTAGCAGTTACACCTGAAGCTACAGCATAAGAAATACCTGCATCAGTAGTGTCAACAGCATCTTCTGCAGTACCAGCAGTACCAAGAGTAGTTGAGTCTTTACCTGCAGCAGAAGAGAAACCAACACTTAGAGTTACGTCGCCAGCTACATATTTAGCTCCAACTTTTGTAACTTGGTTGTCGTTAATCTCGTACTCGTTACCAGCAACAGTAGTAGCAGTAGTGTTTTTAACTTTATCACCGTTAGCTACCCCAGCAGCAACAGTTAAGTCTCCAGTTACCGCACTGAAACCAATATGGAAACCATTTGATCCAGTTGAAGGCTGAAGAACAGAGTCTTTCCACTCAGATTCAGCAAGACCAGCACCTATTGTTACAGAAGTATCACCAGCGGTTGTTACGTAAGTCGCACCAATACCCCATGAGCTTTCAAGAGCAACTGATGCAGCAGCAGCAGCACCTGTGTCACCTGAATATGAAGCACTAATTTTAAGGCCGTCTGCCATAAAGTCAGCAGCTGAATGCCACTCAACACCAACTGCAGTAGCTTCACCAAAGAAGTCTAGTCCAGTTTGTGCTCTGTTGTTAGCAGTAACAGTAATTGAAGCCTCACCTGCTCCACCAGGAACAGAAATGTCGTGAGTTTTAGCTGCATTACCAGCATTGATCACGTCTAATTTTGATCCGTCAGTGAAAGTAAGTGTAAGTCCAGCAGACTGAAGACCAGTTACACCTTCGTTTGCAAGCATAAAGCTTGAAGCAATACCTACTCCACCATCAGTAGTCTCTGAAAGAGAAACTGAGAAGCTAGATGCTACAACTTGAGCGATAGTATCAGCATCAGAAGAATCAGAGTCAGTACCTCTTAAACCTGTGTGATGACTACCAGAAGTAGATGCAGTTACAGCATTTGCAACTGAGGCAACGCCTAAAGTTGATACTAATGCTGATGCAATTAATAGTTCTTTTTTCATAATATACTCCTTATTGAGTTAATGAATATTCATTAAATATAAGAAACTACTCTTATATTGGCCAACTTATTAATAAAAAAATTGCTAAAAAACCAAAAAAAGCATAAAAATAAAGAAATTAGTTATATTGTGTTGTTTTTTTACAACAATCAGACATGTTCAATATTCAAACCTATAAACAAATTTTAAAAGAAATTGAGGTTTTTGGCAAAAAAACTCAAATTGTTGCTGTTTCTAAAAACCACCCCAAAGAATTTGTCCAAGATGCCATTAAATTTGGTGTTAGGATATTTGGGGAAAATAGGGTTCAAGAAGCTAAAGCAAAGTTTGGGGACTTTAAGGCACAGTATCCTAACTTAGAGCTTCACCTCACAGGCCCACTACAAACAAACAAAACAAAAGAAGCTATAAAACTTTTTGATGTATTCCACACTCTTGATAGAGAAAAATTAGCAAAAGAGTTTGCAAAACAAGGGAACTTAAAGCGTAAAAAATTTTTTATTCAAGTTAACACAGGAAGAGAAGATAATAAAAGTGGCGTTTATCTTGAGCAGCTTGACGAGTTTATTAGCTATTGTAAGAATGACCTTTCACTTAATATTGTTGGTTTAATGTGCATCCCCCCCATCAATGACCCCCCGGAAGAGCACTTTTCTGTTTTGGAAAAAAGGGCCAAAAAGCAAAATCTCTCAAATTTAAGCATGGGAATGAGTGATGATTATATTGAGGCAATAAAGCATAATGCAACTTATATCCGTATAGGCACATCTTTATTTGGAAAAAGGTAAAATGAAAGATAGGTTAGTAATTTTTTCAACAAATGAGCTAAAATCTTTTTTTATAAACTTGGAAGAGTTTTTTGATATAAGCACTAAAAGTTTAGAAGATTTGGAAACACCTCCTGATAAAAAAAACTTATCAATATTTTTTTTAGACAACCAAAGTAAAATTTCTCAAACAGTTCTTAAAAATATTTACAAAAATGAAAATTTCATATTTCTGTGTAAGGATTTTTCTGTTTTTCAAAAATTCTCACTTAGCCAAAAAAACACTTTGATTTCACCCATCACTATAAATAAACTTGTAGATATAATTAACAACCTTATTAATTCAAAAAAACATATTTTTAAAAATATTGCGCTTAATAATCAGCTAGTTACTAATACCAGAACTAATGAAAAAATTCACTTAACACAGGCTGAAAACCACATTCTTTTAAAATTATTCAAAGAAAAAAATGTAAAAAAACGAAACCTTGAAAGAGACGTATTACAAATAAAGCAAGATTTAAATACTTCCTCAATGGAGAGTCACTTAAATCGAATTAGAAAAAAACTAAAAAACATTGGATCTCATTTTACTATTTCCAGTAAAAATGATTATGTTTTTTTAGAAATTATTAATCAAGATACATAGGGACAAAAGAAAACAAACTTTCATCAAAAGCATTATTATAATTGTGCTCACTGAAGCTTATCGAAATGAGCTCATTTTCAGTTTTTGCAATTATTTTTCTTAATAACAGGGGTTTGTTTTCAAAAAAAATTTTTAAATTTGTAACTTTTGAATCTATTATAATTTTTTTTTCAAAGACTATCTCTTTATTGTTTTCTTTAAAAACAAATGATGAGAAAAAACTATAATCAAGAAAAATATCATAAAATAATCTTACTATATTTTTCTCAGTTGAAAAAAAGCTCTGTTCTTTTAATTCATGATTTATGTAAACGCCCTTTTTTTTACTTATTAACAAGGTTCTATCTGGGGACAAATAATCCAGCCTTATTCTAGCATCCTTAATATAAATATTGCCTTCCTCTAAGGAGGTGCCATTTGATTGAATAAATTTTGATGAGAAAAAATTTAAATTTTTTATGTAATTTATTACCTTAGAATCGACTTGCTCCGCAATTGTATTTGTAGAAAACAAAATTATAAAAAATATAATTACCAATAAAAGTAAATTATATTGTTTTTTTAAGAACTTGTCTTTTGCCGGCATTATTTGCTTCAGAAATGATTCCATCATCCTCCATTTTTTCAACAATTCTTGCTGCCCTATTATAGCCTATTTGTAAGTATCTCTGAATAAAACTAGTTGAAACTTTTTGTTGATTTACAACAATATCAACTGCTTTAGCATAAAGCTCATCAACGTCACCATTGTCAAAATTTAAAGATGGTGATCCACCTATACTTTCTTCATCTAAAGAAATCTCATTTTTAAAATCAAATACGCTCTGCTTTTTAATAAACTCAACAACTTTTTCAATTTCTGCTTCACTAACAAACCCTCCGTGCAACCTTTTTAAATTAGCTCCATTTTCTAAAAAAAGCATATCTCCACCACCAAGTAATTGTTCAGCCCCCATTTCGTTAATAATGGTTCTGCTGTCAAACTTGCTAGCAACTTTGTAACTAATTCTACTTGGGAAATTTGCTTTAATTGTTCCTGTTATAACATCAACACTTGGTCTTTGTGTTGCAGTAATTAAATGTATTCCAGACGCTCTTGCCATTTGAGCCAGTCTTTGAACCAGGCTTTCAACCTCTTTTCCTGCAACCATCATTAGGTCAGCCATTTCATCTATAACAACAACTATAAAAGGCATTTCCTCAAGTGGTATTTCTCTTTTTTCAATAATTGGTTTTCTAGTATCTTTATCAATGCCTGTCTGCACCTCTCTAAACATTTTTCTTCCTGATTTTTGAAATTTATTAATTTTATCATTAAAAGTTTTAATGTTTTTTACATTTATGGAGCTCATTAATTTGTATCTATTTTCCATTTCCCTAACAATCCATTTTAATGCATACACAGCTTTGTTTGGATTAGTAACAACAGGGGTTAAAAGGTGAGGAATGTCCTCATAAATACTTAGCTCTAACATTTTTGGGTCTATTAAAATTAACTTACATTCATTTGGCTTAAATTTAATTATTAAACTCATAATCATCGAATTAATACCAACAGACTTACCTGACCCAGTAGTGCCGGCAATTAGAAGATGGGGCATTTTTTCTAAGTCTGTATAAACATTTTCCCCAGAAATATTTTTACCTAGCGCCAATCTCAATGAATTATTTCCATCAAAAAAAACATTATCATTTATTAAATCACCAAAGAAAACAGCCTCTCTTTTAGCGTTTGGTATCTCTATACCCAAGCTCGTTTTTCCTGGCTGTGAAGAAATTCTAGCAGATAAAGAAGACATCGCTCTAGCTATATCGTCTGATAATCCTACTACCTTACTGGCCTTAATTCCAGCCTTTGGTATAAACTCAAATAGTGTAACTATCGGCCCTGATTTAAAGTTTACAATTTTCCCCTCCACTCCATATTCAAGTAAAGTATTTTCTAACCTTAAAGAAAGCTGTTGATTTAGTTTTTGAGCCTCTTTTGTTTTGCTGTGTTTTAAAGATGATCTTGTGAACAATTCTATGCCTGGCAATTGATAAACGTAATTATCAAATTCTGAGCTTTGTGTTTTTTTAATCACATTATTTCTTTTAATAAAGCCAGTTTTGTTTTTGTTTAAAACTGGCTCACTTTTGTAAGATTTTGGGGCAATTCTTCTTTTGTCATTTTTTTTATTTAGTTTTGAAAAACTAACAATTATAATTCCTAATGTTTTTTTGTAAAAAAACGAGATTATTATTTCTAAAAATTTAAATTTTTTTAAATGTCTAAGCTTTATGCTAAACACATAGAACAATATGATTATTAAAAAAAAGAAAGACAGCAGTGTAATAATCAAACTAAAAAAATAAGTGTCTTTAAAAGCAAAACTATAACTATCTAAAAAGCTTTCTAAAATATCAGCAGTTGTTTTGTATATTATGCCTGTGCTTTCGTGATAAAAAATGGTTTTAACAAATAAATGATTAAAAAAAATAGAAGAAAAAATAATTAAGAAAAATTTAAGAAAAATATTTTTAACTAAGATTCCAAAAAAAAACGCCACACCAATAAACAAAATAAAAAAACCAATCACATAGGAGTATGCAGCAAAGAAAAATAAAAACGTGCTAGAGGTTAGGGCGCCGAAATGCCCAAAAAAATTTGTTATATTGCCAAATGATTGAAATTTACCTAAACCAGGATCTTCTGGGTTATGTGTTCCTAAACTTATAAGAATAAATAGTCCAGAGCCTAGCAACACCAAACCCAAACAAGTTTTAATTAGAAATAACTTAAATCCGCCATATTTAAACATATTAATTGTTTTTAATACCTTTAGAATAAGGTAATTCGAAGAAAAATTATGAAAGAATTGAGGTGTGATTTACATATTGTGGGAGGTGCCTTAACCGGTCTTTTAACAGCATATTGCGTATCAAGTTTGGGCTATAAGATTGTTGTTACTGAAAGAGAAAAGATTACACTTCATAACAAAAAACCAACAACAGACACAAGAACAACCGCTATAGCTGAGGGCTCAAAGGTTTTTTTAGAATCTCAGGGATTGTGGAAGTCTATTAAATCATTTGCAGAGCCAATAAAAAATATTAAAGTTTTTGACTCAACAGCTAATTCTAATTTGGATTTTAAAAATCCTACAACAAAATCTAATCTTGGCTACATAGTAAAAAACTCAAAGCTGATTAGTGTCCTAATTAAGGAGTTAAAAAAAAAGAATAATGTAGATTTTATAACAGGATCAAATCTTAATTCTATATCTTATAACAATTCAAGGATTATTAGTTGTTCAAATAATAAAAAAATTAACTCCAAATTAATAATTGCTGCTGATGGAAAAAATAGCACTGTTAGAAAAATATTAAGGACTAATTTTTTCAAAAAAAAATATAATGAAAAAGCTCTTGTTATAAATTTTTTTCATGAACAACCTCACAACAATATCGCGTATGAAATTTTTTTAAAAACTGGACCATTAGCTATTTTACCAATGCAAAAAGAAAGAAACAGAAATCAAAGCACTTTAATTTGGTCTAATAAACCAGATATAGTTGATAAGATTACTTCTTCAAGTTTAGATAATAATTATCTAAAAGAAATTCTTAATGAGCAAATTTATCAGCTAGTAGGAAATGTTACATATATTAATTCGGTACAATCTTTCCCTCTTTCTGCACACATTAATGAGAAATTTTATGATAATAAAACTGTCTATGTTGGGGATGCTGCCCACTCTATCCACCCTATAGCTGGTCAAGGTTGGAATTTGGGACTTAGAGATGTTAAATCAATAACAAAATTACTTAAAAAAACCAAAGAGATGAAGTTAGAAATTGGAACAAAAAGTTTTTGTAAAACTTATAATGATGCATGTTATTATGATGCATACAGACTTTATGAAATAACTGACAAGCTAGACTGGATATTTAAAAAAGATCAATTTTATTTCAAATTTTTAAAAAAGGCTGGCCTTAACTCTATAAACAGAAATACAGTTTTTAAAGAAAAAATTGTTAAATTCGCTATGGGAATTTAATTAATTGAAGCTGATTCTTGATTTGAAGCCAACTCTATTTCTAACGTAGATAAAATATTTTTATATAGCTCTTTGTATGATTCTAATTCTAAAAACATTTGTTTCACACTAACATCAAAGGGTGAAATCATTACTATAAGCTTCAACAAATCAATTATGTTTAGCTTAGAAATATCATTAATATCTACGTTTATGTTTTTAGCCTTTTTATATTTTTTAAAACTATCAAGGAGTTTTGATTTTAATCCATCTTCTAAGTTATCACCATTGAATCTATCAAAGATTTCTATTTCACAAATTCTGAATTTGTGCACAGAATCTATTTCATTAATAATTTTAAAACAATTTATACCTTCTAGATTTATTAAATATCTATTATCAGGCAATTCATTAAAGATGGTAATTTTTCCATAACACCCTACATCATAAAGCTTATTTTTTTCTTTATGCTGCACCATGCCTATAATTCTATTGTTTGATAAAGAATAATCTATCATATCAATATATCTTTTTTCAAAAATATTCAGAGGCAGGTTTGTTTTTGGAAATAGTATTGCTCCATTTAAAGGAAAAATTGGTATTTGCATTTATATAAACAACAGGCTTGAAAGTTGTTTTCTGTAAGTTTTTGTAGCATCATGATCATTGCCCAGGGCCTCAAAAAAATCTACTAATTTTTTTTTAACTTTTTCCTTATCTACAGAGTAATTATTTAATAAAAAAGGAAAAGCATTTTCATATTCTCCAGAAGAAAAGTAGTATTCAGCTATCTCCAACAATATCTTGATATTCTTTGGATCATGGCTGTGCTTTTCAAGTAGTATTTCTATAGAGTCAGAGCTTTTTGAGCCCTTTACTATTTTTATTTTTTTTATAACCTTATCTATTTCTTGATTATTTTTCATCTCTTCATCAAGAGAGGAGATAAATTCATCTATTTCTTTGAATTCTTTTTGGGCTAATAAACATTCCAGATACAAACTTACTACTATTGCGTCCCCTGTATTTTCAGTAAAAAAAACTAATATTTTGTCTTTGGCTTCATTAAATTTTTTATTATCTATTAGATCGTTTATTTCCTTATAAAAATTACTCAAATCCTCTTTTAGTTTTTTCCCACCTGATTTTTCAATAAAATCAATAAAATCTTTTTCAGAAATTACTCCTTGAAAAGCATTAACAACCTTTTTGCCCTTAAAGGCAAAAACAGCTGGAATTGATTGAATTCTAAGTTGAGCTGCTATTTGTTGATTATCGTCTATATTAATTTTAACTAAATCAAAATTATCTGGATTTTCTTTCGCAACCTTTTCCATTATTGGCGTTAGTTGTTTGCATGGGCCGCACCAAGGTGCCCAAAAATCAACAATGACTAACTTATTTTCACTCGCGTTTGTGACTATGTTTTCAAAATCACCTTCATTAAAATCAATTATATTACTGCTATCCATATGTTTTAACGATTACCTCTTCTGCTGGTGAGAAAATATGTATTTTTTTATTATTTTCAATCATAAATTCAATAAATGTGCTGCATTTCATAGTTATTGTTGCTGTATTTGTTAGCGGGTGGAAATTAACAAATTTTGAATTATAAAGTTTTTCATCAAGATAAAAATCTATGTTGTTTTCAATGTTGTTTAATAAGGCAAAAGGAGTAACCGAACCAGGCTTTACACCTAGTAAATTTATTAAATATTCTTCTCTTGCAAAAGATACGTTGCCTAAACATAAAAATTTTGAAATCCTCTTAAGGTTTATGTCTGTATACTCTTCACACGAAATTAAAAAAAATTTATTTTTTTTATTTTTTAAAAATAAATTTTTACTATGTGACCCTTTTATTTGTCCTCTGAATTTGTTTGAATCTTCTACTGTAAAAAGTGCTTGATGCTCATGAAGGTCATAATCATAACCTTTGGCATCAAATAATTTTATAAATTCTTTTGCACTTAACATAAATCAATGCCTTTTTATTATACTTTATGAAACTATCATGATAGTAGAAAAAAATAATTGCGGGCGTAGCTCAGGGGTAGAGCGCAACCTTGCCAAGGTTGAAGTCGAGGGTTCGAATCCCTTCGCCCGCTCCATCTAGAGACAAAAAAATAAAATAATTATAAAAAAATACTAAATGGTCAAAATGGTTAAATTATTATCAAACTTAAACACAGAT
Organism: uncultured Alphaproteobacteria bacterium; assembly: GCA_902567135.1. Lineage (GTDB taxonomy): Bacteria > Pseudomonadota > Alphaproteobacteria > HIMB59 > CACPNW01. The sequence continues at coordinate 54,735 of CACFLO010000006.1, forward strand.
TATATACAAAACTATAAAAAATTTGACAAAATAGATAATGTTGCTTTTAGCAAAGAACTTAAAATAGAATTATCAAAAAAAAATAAAAAAATTCCTTCTAAATTTCATTACGATTTAAAGGGAAGCATATATTTTGAAAAAATTACTAAACTAAAAGAATATTACGTTACCAGAACTGAAAAAAAAATTTTAAGACAAGTATCAAAGGAAATGAAAAAAATTTTTGATAACAACTTAACATTCGTTGAATTTGGAAGTGGAGCGACAGATAAAATTGGTATTTTAATCAATGAACAAGTAAAATTTTGTATGCCACTAGATATCTCTTATGATTTTTTGTTAAAATCATCAATTAAATTGGCAAAATTTTTTCCTAACCTATTTATTATACCCGCTTATTGCGATTATATAAAAAAATTCAAATTGCCAAAAAAAATTTCAAATAAAAGAGTAGGTTTTTTTTTAGGTTCGTCGATTGGTAATTTTTATAACAAAAAAGAAAAAATCTTTCTTCAAAATGCCAGAACAACTTTAGGTAAAAATGGCTGCTTATTTGTGGGAGTAGATTTGATTAAAAAAAAAACAATTATTGAGAAAGCATATAATGACTCCAAAGGGATTTCTGCAAAATTTAATCTTAACTTACTAGACAGAATTAATAAAGTTTTTGAAACAAAATTAAAACAAAAAGATTTTAAATATTTTTCTCATTTTAATGAAAAAATTAATTCTGTTGAAAGTTTTTTGATTAGTAAAAAAGATCAAAAATTAATTATTGATAATAAAAAATTTTTTTTTAAAAAAAATGAAAAAATTCAAACTGAAGTATCAAAAAAATTTACATTGAATAGTTTTAAGATATTGGCAAATTCAGCTGGATGGAAAGTAAAAAAATATTGGGTAGATAAAAATAAATACTATTCAATTTTTTTACTAGAAAACTAGTTATTGCTATTCTTCAATTTTTGCTAATTTGATGCGCGACAATTTTAAATAAATATATGAGTTATTTTATAATATATATTATTTTAGAACCAATACTGTACAGCCCTGTTTCCAAGACCTTGATATTGGAATAACCTTTCTTTCAAAATCTTTAACCCATTCAGAAAGCGCTTTCCATTCTCCATTAAGCCAATTTGGATAGGGACTTATTGGAGATGGCAATAAATCATCGAACCTAATAATTGTATCTTTAACTATTTGCGAATTTAAATTTTCTAAAACGGTCTTAGTTGAGGAATACAAATCACAATCAATATTTATAAATGATATGTTTTTGCAATATTTTTTTTTCCACTCAGGAATTGTATTCTCAAACAAGCCCTTATAAAGCAAAACATTTTTTTCAACTTTAGGCATTTTGTCTAATACAAAATGACCAGCTTCAATTTTTTTGTGTCCCAAGTCCCACTCCTCTGGCAAACCCTCAAAAGTATCAAATCCATGAAAAATATTATTTGGTTTTAGTTTAGAAAATATGTTTATAGATTTTCCATTGTAAACACCAAATTCTAAAAATAAACCATTATCAATCTTTATATTTTGCATACAAAAGCGATACTCCATTTCCCTGTTGTCTAGAAGTATCATTGGATGATATAAAAAATTTGACGGTTTCATTATTATTTTATGTTTAAAATTATTATATTAAGTTAAATATATAAAACTTAATACAAAGAATTTGCTATAAAAAACAAAAAAATGCATTTAAATTTTTATAAATTTATTGAAAAATACTTAGTTAAGACAAAGATATCTAATGTTCTATTTCTGTATGATCAGTATTTTGTAAACTTACCATTAGAAAAAAACTTATCTCTAAATGAAATAATTTTGTTATCAAAAAATATTAAGGAGTCTAAAATTAATTTCATTACTGAAAAAAATAAATTTAAAGAAGAAAAAAACAAGTATGATTTAATTATAAACTTATGCTTTTCAAGCAGCTTTATTGATCAATCTTATTTTTTTAACAAAATACTCAAATTATCCAAAAAAAATTCAAAGATTATAAATATATTACCTTTCTACGGTTTTGTTAATTACGGTTTTTATAATTTCAACCCAATATTTTTTAAAACTTTAAATTATAATAATAATTTTCAATACGAAGAAATTTCATTCATAGACAACTATGCCAACAAACTATTAATAAAAAAAGAAATATTTGAAAAGATCTTTTTTCAATCTACACAAATGAAAAATCAGTCTTTTGTAGACACAGTATTTTCAGAAATTAAAGATAAGCTTTCTGACTGCCTGATATTTGTGGAATCAACTGTTTTAAAGACTGAGCAAATACAATTTTCTTCTATAGAGCTTGAAAGATTGGGCCATCATTTATCAGGTCATGGGAGTATTACACATGTTGATAAAGGGGCTTTAAAAACAATATTATCACAAAAAAAAATTCACTCATTTATTGATATTGGTTGTGGTCCAGGAGGCATGGTAAGTTATGTAAACAGCTTAGGAATTAATGCATTAGGTGTTGATGGAGATAATTCAATAATTAGAGAGGACATTGAAAATATTTTTATCCATGATTATACAAAAGGAAGCTTTAATATTGATAAAAAATTTGACTTAGGCTGGTCTTTAGAGTTTTTAGAACATGTTGAAGAAAAATATTCTGAAAACTATTTTAGTACTTTTAAAAAATGTAAATATATATTCTGTACTTTTGCCCCAGAGGGAAAGGGCGGCTACCATCATGTCAATACTCAGAACCTTGATTATTGGCTACATATGTTTGAAAAAAATTCATTTATTTTCAACAAAAATATCACCATGATGATTAGAGAAAATTCTACAATTACAAAAAATTTTGTAAGAGAAAATGGGTTATTTTTTGATAATACACGCTTCAGTGAATAAGTGTTAATTTTTATTTGCTGGTATTGATTTTTCAATTAATCTTGCAAAGTATAACCTTACATCTTTACTTTCGAATTCTTGATTTTCCCAATGTAAAAAAGAAATTTTTTTAAAAAAATTTTCTCTATCTAACTCTTTAAGATTTTCTATATCTTCAATATTTTTACTTGCAGCATCAAAGCAAGGCTGATTGTTTGATATATTTATTACCTTAATTCCATTTATTAATGCCTCAACTGTAGAGGAGCTGTTATAACTAATCACACATTTAGCCTCTTCAAGATCTTCATTTAATCTTATGTTTGTAGACTTAAATACTCTTTTAGTTTCTTTATAGATTGATAAAAGATGAGGTACTATTTTTTCTTCACTAACATTAAGGGGGTGACCTCTTAAAACTATGTTACGATCTGTGTTATCAAGAATTTTTTTTACAGTACGTATAGCAAAGTTTAGATACCCATCCCCATTAAAGTTTAATTCGTTTACAGATGTGTCACCGGGTATTTGTAAAATAAATAAAATTTTATCTCCTTCTTTTTTATAATCTTTAATTGTTAAATTATATTTTTTTCTCAATTCTAACCACCTATTATATGTTTTATCATAGGGGAAATTATTATTATTTACCAAAGAGCTATTCCATGTAAATCTTGGGTAATTGTTAACGTCTAATTTTGTAATATTTGGAATTTGTCTTATAAATGTTACATCTCTTACCAATTGAGAAGTTTTGTGACTTTTGATTATTCTATAAAATTTTATTCTGCTATCCGGGTCAATTATTTTTACATCACCACTTGTAACAACAGAATCATAAATATCTAAATCAATCTTTTCAAAATTTTTATCAATGATATCTAAGTGATTGTTAGGGTTGGTTTCTATAATTCTTTTTATTAGCTCATATTGCTTATGAACTCTGTTTTTTTTATCGCCAGTAAATGTATTAATCGCACATAGATGCATAAAGTAACCAATTTTTTAGTTTTATTTATATTTTTGTATCACTAATAATTTATAAAGTTATATTAAAAAACTACAAAGCTTAAAAATACGTTAATAATAAATTAAATGAATAGAAAATCTAATTATATTATAATACAAATAGATATTGGTGCTGGCACACAATGGGGAAATAAAGATACCATTAACCCCATAAGAGACGTTTTTATTCCGTCTGTTAAGAAATATTGTAATAAATTTCAATATGATTATTTTTTAGTAAAAGAAAGCAGCTATGAAAATAAATTTGATTTTGATTTTTTAGCAACAAAAAATAAACACTATTCATTTGAGAGATATTTTCATTTTGATAATGATTATGATTATACTATTTATATTGATAACGATGTTTATATTTTTCCTGATGCCGAACCGTTGCCAGCATTTAAAGGATTGA
>CACFLO010000007.1 GCA_902567135.1 uncultured Alphaproteobacteria bacterium
TTGTTTTATTCATTTTAGTTTAATGAATTTTATAAAAAATATATTATATACATTCATTATGATTAAAATATCAAAATATTCTTTAATCATTGCTTTATTTTCAATAATTTATACTAATATATCCATGGCTTTAGAAGAACCAAAATATCAAATAATAAAATCAAATAATATCTATGAAGTTAGAAAATACAAAGATCGTTTAGCGGTAGAAGTTGAATATTCAAATGAAGACTCTGGATTTAGATATTTATTCAATTATATTTCTGGCGCAAATACATCATCAGAAAAAATTAGTATGACTGTGCCTGTAACTCAATCAGTTAAGATTGACATGACTGCACCTGTTACTCAAACGACAAAAGATGACAAAATGTTAATGCAGTTTTTCTTACCATCAAAATTTACTCTAGATACTGCTCCAAAACCAACAAATAAAAAAGTCAGCCTGGTAGTTTTAAAAGGTTGTTATTATGCGGTAATCAAATATTCTGGAAGAGTAACTGATAAAAATTTTCAAAAACATTATAAAGAATTAAAAGAATATTTAATAAAAGATAATATTAATTTTACAGAACCTGCTATCAGAGCTACTTTTAATGGACCATTCACACTTCCTGCTTTTAGAAGAAACGAAGTTATGATGAAAATAAATTACAATGAAAGCAGTTAATATTAAAATTAATTCAAAAAAAATTTCTGCAAAAATAAATAAAAAACAATTAAAATGGGTTATAAATTTTTTACAAAATAAAATTAAAAAAAATATATATCTTAATAATGAAAAAGTAGAATGTATTTTAATTGATAAAAATTCTTTAAATATAGAAGAATTCAAAAAAATATATTTTAAAAATGATGTTAAAGAAAGCTTTTCAATAAATGCAATACAAAATAATTTTAAAAAAGTTTTAATTTATGGGCATGATACTAGAGGATTAGTTTATGCAATAACTGAAATAGCTGATAGAATTGAAAATTTAACTACAAAAAAAATAATTTAAAAAGAATTTTTTACAAAACAACTGAAAGCCCAAAAACCAAAATTAGAAGTATTTCAAAATGTTTTGAAAGTAATATTGAAGATTTAAATTGGTTTTATAATAAAACTATGTGGAAAGAGTACTTAGATATGCTCGTTTCTAATCGCTTTAATAGATTTACTTTTACTTTAGGTATGCAATATAATTATCCTTATGGTAATGAATTTATTAAGGATGTTTATTTTTATTTAGCATATCCTTTTTTAGTGAAACCAAAGGGATATAAAATATATGCTGAAGGAATAAATAAGTCGATTAGAGATAAAAATCTAAAAATTCTAAAATTTATTAGTGAAGAAACATCAAAAAGAGGGTTGGATTTTCAATTAGCACTATGGACACAAAAATATGACTTTGATCAGGTTCCTAATGCAAATTATCAAATTAAAAATATACCAAATAATTATGCTGAATACTGTAGAGATTCTTTAAAAGAAATTCTGCGTAAATGTCCAGATATTAGTGGAATAACTCTAAGGGTACATGTAGAATGTGGTATTCCAGAAAAAGATTATAAATTTTGGGAAACTTATTTTACAGCAATTAAAAAAACTAAAAAACTTATAAATCTAGATTTACATGCAAAGGGAATTGATAATAAGTTAATTAATCTAGCCCTTGAAGCTACCCCAGATGTTACAGTATCACCTAAATATATTGGTGAACACATGGGATTGCCCTATCACCAAACTTCTATAAGAAAACAAGAAATGCCTCCAAAACATTTGGTTGATAAAAAATGGATATTTAGTGAAGGTCAAAGAAAATTTCTAAGATATAGTTACGGTGATTTGTTAAGTAATAAAAGAAAATTTGATATTTTATTCCGAATATGGCCAGGAACTCAAAGAATATTAATTTGGGGAGATCCAGATTTAGCAAGAGGTTATGGTGAACACTCAACTTTCTGTAATTCTTTAGGTGTAGAATTATGTGAACCTTTATCTTTTAAAGGTCGAATGGGTACTGGAATTAAGAATGGAAGATACAATTACTCTGAAAAAAAATTAAGAACTAAATATGATTGGCAAAAATATATCTACACTTATAAAGTTTGGGGTAGATGTGTTTATAATTATGAAACTATTAACGATAGCTATTCTAGATATTATAAAAAGTTATTTGGTAGTGCCTCAGAGTATTTAGTAAATTCATTATCCTTTGCAAGCAAAATATTACCATTTTTTACATTGATTCACGGAGTATCAGCATCAAATAATTCCTATTGGCCTGAGATGTATGAAAATATGAGTATTGTTAGAAAAGCTCCAAATCTTCCTTATAGTTATGATTTGCATAAACCCAGTAGATTTGGAATGTCAACTAGTCACGATCCTAATTTAATAATGTCACCAATAGAATTGGCAGATTGTATTTATAATAAAAAAACAATAAATAGATATTCCCCAATTACAATGTCTAATTGGCTTATGGTATATTCAAAAAAATCTGAATTTTATTTAAATAAAGGTAAAAAAATTTTTAATAATAAAAATGACTTTGACTTTAAAAGATTAGAAATAGATATTAATATATTAATAGGTCTCGGAAAGTTTTTTTCTTATAAAATTAAATCTGCTTGTTATTGGGAATTATTTTTGAAAGAACATAAATATAATTTAGGTTTACAAGCTTTGAAATTCTATAAAAAATCTTATAACGAATGGTCAATGATTTCAGGAATATCTAAAAAATTCTATTTACCAGATTTAACTTACGGCCCACAAAGTTGGTTAAGAGGAAGATGGGATGACAGATTGCCTGCTATAAAAGAAGATATTGATACAATGTCAAAAATCTTAGATAAATTTAAATTTAAAAAAATTAACAAAGATATTTCTGAGAAATATTTAAAATGGAAAAATAATCAAAGATTTAAAATTACACACAAAGTTAATAAACAAATTAATGGATTATTAATAATAATTAGTAAATATAAGAAACAAAAAGATAGTAAACTTTACATAAATTTTAGACAAGTAAATCAATCTAAAACTTGGGTGAGAAAAATAATAAATATAAAAGAAAGAAAAATAATTTCATCTATTATCTCAAATAAATTAATTAAAGAAGATTACCCTATTCAATATTACTTTGAATTAGTTGTTAGAAATTATTCATCTTTTTGTCCAGGTATAAATACGAAAATATCAAATCAACCTTATTATATTTATGAGAATTTATAGTAAATTTTTTAATTTTTTTAGAGTTTTTTTAATTTTTGTCTTAATTTCATCTTTATTTAGCTGTAACATGAACTCTAAACATAAAAAAAAGAGTAATAAACTAAGTAACGTAGAGTTTAAAATTAATAAAAAAATTGGAGTGAAAATAAATGATTAAAATACTGTCTATTTTATCTATACTGCTCATATATGCGTGTTCTAATACTTCGCCAACAAATGTTAAAACTAGCGATACTCAAAAAGTAACTTCAGTAGAGTACGGCATTATTAAATCATCTGCTCCTGTAAAAATAAAAGGTGAAGCTAACTGGATAGGTGCTACTGCGGGAGGAATGATAGGAGGATTACTTGGCACTGCAGTTTGTGGTGAGGAAGAAATAATAGGTACAAAATGTCAAGACATTGCCGTAGTCTTTGGAACTATCGGTGGCGCAGCTGCTGGTACTGTTATCCAAGCTACACTTGGAAATCATAATGGCTTTCAATATATTATAACAATAGATGAATGTGGCGAAAGCATAGTTTCATGTAAAAATAATGAAGATAAAGTTTTTGTACAAGGTGGTAAAGAGGCAATAAAAAAAGGTCAAAGAGTTGTTATTATTTATGGTGATGATATTAGAGTTATGCCGTATGAAGAATAAAATATTTATTTTTTTTTCAATTGTTTTATTTTTTTATCCTGTAAAAGCAGAATTGATACTTTAGATTATCAAAATTTATTTAAAGATAATATCAAAGGATTAGATCCTAGTGAATTAAGAAGATTGATTGAAAATCTTGATTTTTTAAAGTCAATTTTAATAAATTAACATATAAGTTAATAAATATTAAAAAATTAATTATTATTTATTTATTAATAAGTTAGTATATTTATTTTTAACGGAGGAAAAATGTCTGTAGCTAGAATAACAACTTTAAACTTTAAATCAAAAGATGGTGCTAATCAAATTGAAGAAACTTATAAAAATAATGCACCTACAGAATTTGCGGAAGCAGAACAATTGTTAGAAGTTCGTGTAGACGATACAACTTTAATGTTTGTCTCTTTATATGCAGATAATGATGCAATGGAAAGAGCTTCGGCAGCCAGATCAAAAAGAATGGATTTAAATAAAGATCTTATTGAATCAATTGATGGAAAAACTGGTAATGTAATTTTAAATCATAATAAATAAATGGAGGGCAAAATGTCAAATGTTATGAAAAAATCTTTTACTGATGGAGATATAAAAACACCAGAAAAAGCTCATTCATCTACAGTAACATTAAATAATGTAACACTAACTAAAGTTATACTTCAACCAGGTTGGAAATGGTCTACTTGTATTAAACCAATTGTTGAAACTGAGTCATGTCAAGCAGGTCATGTGGGAGTAATAGCTCAAGGAATACTCCATGTAAAACATGATGATGGAACAGAAATGGATATTACAGAGGGTGAGTCATATTTTCTAGCACCAGGTCATGATGGATGGGTTGTGGGTGATAAAGAAGTTATAGGTTACGAGTTTGTTACAGATGATAAAGATTTTGGTCCTTGGAAAAAGGTTAATTAATAAAGATAGTAGATATAAGTTATTGTATTAATTTTTCTTATCTGAAGTTATAATTCCACCTGAAGCCCAATTATTTTCATCAACTTCAGTAATAAGAATTTTGATTGCTTCCTTATTACCTCCACAAGTTCTTATAAATGCATCTGTAAGTTCTCTTACTAAATCTTTTTTTTGTTCTTGGGTTCTTTTAAACATCTCTACTCTAATAACAGGCATAATTACTCCTTATTTTTTTTAAAAGCTTCTGGGTCACATAAGCGGCAAACCATTTTGCCACCACTCCCTTTAGTATCATACGTTTGGTAAAAGATATCAGGAGAGATAATATTTATATCAAATAGCTTTTTTTCAATTTGCCAGTAATATAAATTACATTTTGAACATTGAGCAGCATTTTTTAAGTGCTCTGGTTTATAAAAAGACTCCCAAATTTTTTTATTATCCTCAATGTCATTATCATTTTTAAAAATAAATACATTAGCTGGTATGTCCATAAAACAATTACCACACTGAATTTCTTCAGAAACATTAGCGTATGCATTGTTTTTTTCTTTAGTATTGACTTTAAACCTAAATCTAATGTTTTTAGAATCACACTCAGGACATTGAAATTTCTCTTGATTTTCTTTTGTCATACAAAAATACTATAGATGATGAAAAAAATATTACTATTTAAAATTAATTTTTTTTAAGTATAAGAATTATTGAGTGAGAAATACATTATATAAATTAAATTCATCTAAAATTTTTCAATTTTCTGTAATTTTTATTATTATTTTAAATGCAATAACTGTTGGTATTAGCACATATGATTTAAATCCCATTATTAAGAATTCCATTCAATTACTTGATTATGCAATTACAGTTTTTTTTGTTGTAGAAATTTTAATACGTTTTTTTAGTGAACCTCATAAAAGAGATTTTTTTAAAAATGGTTGGAATATATTTGACTCAATAATAGTATTTATTTCATTAATTCCCATTCCAAATAATTCTAGTTATTTACTATTGCGTCTATTACGAGTTTTCAGAGTATTGAGATTAATTTCAGTCATTCCTGAATTAAAAAAAATAATAGAAGCTCTTATAAACTCAATCAAAAAAGTATTTTATGTAAGTTTGCTACTTTTTATCATTCTATATATATATGCTACTATCGGATCAATTTTATTTGGAGAAGTTATACCCTATCGATGGAGAGATGTAGGTGTTTCACTTATAACACTCTTTCAAGTTTTAACATTATCTAGTTGGGAAACTGTTATGCTTCCACTTCAAGAAATATATTGGTGGGCGTGGATATATTTTTTTAGTTTTATTATAATTTGCGCAATAACAATGATGAACTTATTAATTGCTGTAATTGTTGATGTAATTTTGAGCCAAAAAAAATTATAACTACTTAAAGTATTTCATTACAATAAAAATACCTAACGATACTGTTGGGCCTATACCAAAAGCAAATAATAAAGTTCCAATACCAACTATACCTCCAAGGTAAAAACCAACACCTACTGCAGATACCTCTATAATTGTTCTTATTAGAGCTATTGGTTGATTTGTTAAATTTTGTAATCCTGTCATTAATCCATCACGTGGGCCAGGTCCTAAGTTTGCGGTTAAATAAAAACCACTTCCAAGACCTACAACAAAAACAGCTACTACAGATTGAATGATTTGAAATGAAAATGATTTTGGATAAGGCAGAATCGGTATTGTTAGGTCTATCACAATAGAAATTAATATAATATTTAAAATAGTTCCTAATCCTGGTTTCTGACTTAATGGATACCATAATAATAAAACAAATATACTTACGATGAATGTAGTTACACCAATTGATAAATTTGATTGAAATGAGATACCTTGAGCAAGTACAGTCCAGGGACTTACTCCTTGATTTGCAGTTATTAAAAGAGTTTCTCCTGTAGCAAATAAAATTAACCCTAAGACAAGGTATAAAATAGTTTTAAATTTAGGTTTAAAATTTAGAGGATTTTGCGAGCTCCATGATAAATTTGGTATTTTTTTGATCTTTAAAATATTAATTAAAAAATTCATTGATAAAAGCAAGCGATAAAATCACTTGCTCAAATAGAGTGTAATTATTTTGGCATGTTAGTTGCGCCTGTTTCAAGAGAAATTATTTTACCATCTTGAAACTTAAAAACAGCCATTACAGCTTGTGTATTACCATCACTAAAAGTGACAAAAGAGTGCTCAACACCTATTTCATCATTTTCATAAACTATTCTTACCTTGTCTCTATTTATATCATCACTCAGTGCCCATTTAATTACATCTTGCTTTGATAAAACATTGCCAGATGCATGCATTGTAAATTTATAGTCATCATGAAGCACCTCATTCATTGCAGCTTCGTCTTTATTCATAAATGCATCACTGTATTTTTGTAGAATTGACATAGTTTCTCCTTAAAATATTAATAAATTGATTTAATTATCTGTATATATATATGAAATGTTAAATTTTTTTCCATTCTTATTTATTTTTTTTTGGAGTTCAGCTTTTGTTAGTGGTCAAATAATTGTACAATCAGCAAGTCCCTTTGCTTCACTTTCATTTAGATTTATTATTGTAGCATTAGGATTTTTATTATTCGCATATTTTTTTAAAGAAAAAATCATTGTGAAGAAATCATTAGTTTTTCAATCTGCTGTAACAGGTATATTCTTTCATGGATTTTATCTTGGAGGCGTATTTTTTTCATATAGCGTAGGACTATCAGCAACTCTTTCAGCATTAATTGTTGGATTGCAACCAGTATTAACAAATATTTTGTGCGGACCTATTTTAAAAGAAAAAGTTACACTAACTCAATGGATAGGCATTTTATTAGGATTAGTAGGCGCCGCATTAGTCATTGGTCTTGATATAGGAAAATCAATTCCAATTCTTGGTATTATTGCCTCTATAGTAGCTTTAATAGGTGCAACTACTGCCACAATATGGCAAAAAAAATTTACAAATAAATTACCTCTATCAATAAATAATTTTTATCAAGCTGTAGCTGCGGCAATTTTTTTGTTTTTTATTTCTATTTTTTTTGAAGTGTCTTATATTAATTTCACTAATTCATTTATATTATCAATGAGTTGGCAAATAATTATGGTTTCATTCGGTGCATTTACAATCTTGATGTATCTAATTAAAATTGGTTCTGCATCTAAAACATCAAATTTATTCTTTCTTGTGCCCCCAACTACCGCAATTATGGCATGGTTAATTCTCAATGAAGAGTTACTAAGAAATGACTTGATAGGATTATGTATTGCAGCTGTGGGCGTATATATAGCTACTAGAAAATCACAATAAATATTTTATAATTTTAGAATCACCGGGTGCTAATTTATAATGTATTAAATCTTGCTTGTATACCCACTTCATATCTTCATGCTCAGATAAAATAATATTTGTATTGAAAGTTTCACATAAAAAATAATGGACCTCTACATTAATTTTTTCATCTTTATGTTTTTGAGATGTTATTTTTTTATTAATTTTAATATTAATTGATAATTCTTCATTAATTTCTCTTTTAAGTGCATTTTCAAAACTTTCATTATGATCTACTTTTCCACCTGGAAATTCCCAATGATACGCAAAATGCTTTTTTCTATTACGTTGAGCAATAAAATATTTATTATTTTTTTTTATTACTGCAGCAACTACATCAATCATTACATAAATTTATAAAGCAGTTTATTCGTATCGTAGAGCATCTATGGGATTTAAACTAGCAGCTTTTCTAGCTGGATAAAAACCAAAAATTACACCAATTGAAGAAGAAAAAACAAATGATAAAACTAATGACATATAGTCTAAACTCATTTTCCAGTTAAAATACTCACTTACACCGAATATGACTCCTAATCCAAGTGCTATACCTAAACATCCACCAATTAGAGATATCATTAGAGATTCTATCAAAAATTGAAGTAATACATCTCTTTTTTTTGCGCCAACTGACATACAAACACCTATTTCTTTTGTTCGTTCAGTAACCGTTACTAACATAATATTCATTATACCAATTCCACCCACTATCAGTGAAATTCCAGCAACTGTTGCTAAGAGAATTGACATAACTCTTGATGATTCTTGTCTAGCATTTAAAAATTGTGCATAATTTCTTATTACAAAATCAGGATTACCATTAGCAGATATTTTGTGCAGTTTTCTCATTACTGTATCAATGTCTTTTTCAGTTTTAAAAAGTAATTCTGATGAAGAGACATTAATAGTCATGCTTCTTATTTGATCGCCTGGAAATTTTTTAGCAACTAAACGTTGTTTTGCAGTCTTTAATGGCACTATAATTGTATCATCAAGATCTGCCCATGCAGTTCCACCCTTTGCATCTAATAACCCGATTACAGTAAAAGGCACTTTATTTATTCTGATTACTTCATCAATCGGACTGTCAGTGCCAAATAAGTTTTTTTGAACAGTTTTACCTATTATAGCTACTCTTGAACCTGAATTAATTTCGTCTTCTTGAAATTTTCTTCCATTTTCAAATTTCCAATTTCCTAATGCAAAATAATCGTTTGTAGAACCCGTAACAGTAGCTAACCAATTATTACCATTTGCAATTATCTGGGTGCTCAGACTAACTCTTGGCGCAATAGCTGAAATAGCTGGTAGCTCATTTTTTAGAGCTTCCATATCTTTTAATGTTAAACTATTAACGGAATTACTTCCCATCGAAACCCCTCTATTATTTGAACTTTGGGATCTTAAAATTAAATTATTAGAACCAAACCTTTCTATTTGCTGCTCTACTTCTAATCTAGCTCCAGCACCTATTGAAATCATAGTAATAACTGAACTAACTCCAATAATAATTCCAAGTGAAGTTAGTACACTTCTTAAAATATTAGATCTTAGACTTTTTTGTGAAAGATAAATTAAATCAATTAGAGACATTTTTTTTATCCTCTATAATTTTACCATCTTTCATCTTTATAATACGGGAGCCATATTGAGCTATATCTTTCTCATGTGTTACTAGAATTATTGTAATTCCATTAGAATTTAAATCATTTAAAATTTTCATAATTTCTAAACTAGTATAACTATCTAATGCACCAGTAGGTTCATCTGCTAATATTAATTTAGGATTCCCAGCTATAGCCCTTGCAATTGAAACTCTTTGTTGCTGTCCACCAGATAACTGATTTGGTTTGTGATGTGTTCGATCTTTTAAACCGACATTTTCTAATGCTTCCATTGAAAGTTTAGTTCTTTCTTTTATATTTTTTCCTGAATATAAAAGAGGTAAAGTAACATTTTCTAAAGCATTCAATCTGGGTAATAAATTAAAATTTTGAAAGATAAATCCGATATCTTTATTCCTTAATTCAGCAAGCATATTAGAATTGTAATTGGATATATTTTTATTTCTAAAAAAATAATCGCCACTAGTTGGAACATCAAGACAACCAATAATATTCATAAGGGTAGATTTACCAGAGCCAGAGGAGCCCATTATTGAGACAAATTCTCCTTCTTTTATCGATACATCAACTTCATTGAGAGCTAAAAGTTTATTATCTCCCATAATGTATTCTTTAGTAATAGCATTAATATTTATCATTTAAAAAAGTCTGAGAGCTTTTTTAGAAGTGGTTTCAACGGTTATTTTGGATATAACTTCATCACCTTCACTTAATTCACCTTTTATAATTTCTGTGTAACCACCAGAATTTAATCCAGTAATTAGATCAATTTTCTGATGATCACCATCAACAAGTTTATATACTTTTTTAACATTTAGAGATTCTTTAAGTGCAAAATACTTATTTCTTTGTTCATCAGTTAATAATTCAATTAAACCATTTTCTATAAAGAGTTGAATTTCTTTGGTAATTTTTTCTGGAGACACATTTTTAGCTTCTAAAGATGCTCTTAGTTTTCCAAGCTTAGGATAAACACCTCTCATTTTGTTTTGTTGATCTGCAGTCATATTTAATTGTCCCATTATTTCTTGCATTTGAGATGGTCTACCACTACCCCATCCGCTTCCACTTGAACTTTGT
The DNA here is from genome assembly GCA_902567135.1 of uncultured Alphaproteobacteria bacterium. GTDB lineage: Bacteria > Pseudomonadota > Alphaproteobacteria > HIMB59 > CACPNW01. The sequence continues at coordinate 10,848 of CACFLO010000007.1, forward strand.
TTTTTAGGCTTTTGATTTAATTTAACTGATAAAGCAGAATTTTTTACTTTTAAAATATCATTTTTGTTTTTAACTATAATATCAACATTAGCAGTCATTCCGGGCAAGAGAATGTTATTAGGATTTTCAAAAGAAGCTAAAACTTCATATGTAATAACATTTTGATCATCTATAGGTGAATATCTTATTTGAGTAATTGTAGCTGTTAATTTTCTATCTGGGAATGCATCTGTTGAAAATTCAACACTTTGATCGACCTTAATATTACCGATATCTGATTCATCAATAAATATTTCAATATTCATTTTAGAAAGAGTTTCTGCAATAGTAAACATTATAGAATCTTTTTGATAGGCTCCTAAAACATCCCCTACACTAATATGTCTATCTAAAATAAAACCATCAATTGGAGATACAATCTTAGTTTTACTTAAATCTAGTTTTTCGCTTTCTAGTTTTAATTGTGTTTGCTCAATTAGTTTTTTAACTTCTTCAATTTCTGCATCAATTATTTTTATTTGAGCTTGTCGAGAATTAATTATGGCATTTAAAGATAAAATATCTGACTCTAATGAACTATATTGAAAAATTGCACTCTCATACTCAAATAAAGCATCTTCATATTCTTTTTTGGAAATAAATTTATTTTTATAAAGGGCTTTTTTATCTTCTAAATTACCTGATAATTTTTTTAAATATAATGAAAAATCATCAAGTTTTGATTCTGATCCTTTTTTATTAGATATGGAATTATTTAATTCTGATTTAGCTTTTTCTAAACTGGCATTTTTTTGTTTCAGTTTAGATTTAGAAATCTCTACTGATGTTTCTGTTTCATCAACATTTAAAATGAAAGGATTTTGATCAAATATAGCCAAAACATCGCCCTTGTTAATTTTTTCATTGTAATCTTTTCTAATTTCAACAATTTTACCCGATATTTCAGATGATAATATTAATGTTGAAGTTGGAATAATTTTTCCTGTCGCAGAAACTACTTTCTTTATGCTTCCTTTCTCTATTTTTACATATTCATATAATTCAGTAGAAACTTGAGTATTATTTTGATTATAAAAATAATAGCTTAGGACTCCAACTGCTATAAGTGAAACTAAGACTAGTATTTTTTTCATTTAATTTTCTATAATTTAATTTTACTGATATAGCTTAAAAAAACCAAAATAATACCTCTGTAATAGTATAATAATATTTATAAAATATATAATAAATTCAATTATTTATCTATATTATTTAAAGTATAATCTATATTTTTAAATATTTAAATTATGATTTGCGTTAATATAACGAATAGTGCTTATTTTTCATCTCCTATACCCATATGAAAAGAACTTGCTATAGCTTGGCAATTTAAGTAACTCTAACAGTTTCTAAGGTCAAATTTCTATCTAATAAAAGTGAATTCACTTAATTCCAATTTGGTTTTCTTTTTTCAATAAAAGCTTGAATACCCTCTTCAGAATCTTTTTCCATGATGTTTTTAATCATTACTTCAGAAGCATATTTGTAGGCATCTGTAATTTTCATTTCTGATTGATTATAAAATGCTTTTTTTCCAATTTTCAAAGTTATAGTTGATTTTTTTGATAATTTATTAGCAATTAAATTGATTTCATTAAACAATTCTTGTTCTTTAAAACTATTATTAATTAAGCCTATTGATTTTGCTTTATCTGCATTAATGAAATCACCTGTCAAAAGCATTTCCATTGCATGTTTATTTTTAACTACTCTAGATAAGGCAACCATTGGTGTTGAGCAAAATAATCCAATATTAACTCCTGGAGTAGCAAATTTAGAAATATCACTTGCATAAGCTAAGTCACAACTCGCTACTAATTGACAGCCTGCTGCAGTCGCAACACCATTAACCTCCGCTATAATTGGTTTAGAGTTATTAATTATAGTTAGCATAAGATCAGAACAGCTATTAATTAAAGTAGTGAAAAAATCTAATCCCTTATCTTTATCTTTTCTATGATTATTAATTTCTTTTAAATTATGACCTGCTGAAAATATTTTTCCAGTTGATGAAATAATTACAACTTTAACTTCGTCATTTGTATCTGCATTTAAAATAATTTTTTTTAAATTATCAATTATATCAAGACTTAAGGTATTTTGAGCTAAAGAATTATTAAGTGTAATTTTTAGTATATTATTTTTAAGTTCTTGATTAATTAAATCATTCATACGTTTATTATTATTTCTACTTCATCTGATAATGAATTAGCAACAAAACAATATCGATGAGAACGATCTTGCATTTTATCCATTTCTTCAGATGAAACAGAAAAATCACCCTCAAATACTATTTTTGGATTTAATTCAATTTTGTTAACACACATTTTTCCTTTTGAGTTTTTTCCCAAAAAAGCTAAAGCTTTATCTTTATAGGATTTAACAGGCCATCGCATTTTTGCTGCAAGGGCTAAAAATGTCATCATGTGACAACTACTTATAGAAGCTGCTAAGGATTGTTCTGGATTGATTTCATTTTCTTTACCACCGTATTCTGGGGCAGAACCTGCATTAAAAATATTATCGTTAATATAAATTTTATGATTTTTAGAAAAATTTTCTGGTTTTAATGATTCTTCTTGTAAATTCCACTCTATATTAATTGATAATTCATTCATTAAAATATTATTATATTTAAATTGAAATAATTGGAAATATTATTTTCATATTTCCTCATTAGTAAATAAATTATCCTTTATTTACTTATTGGATAGGTTAGATTGATTAAAAATGAATATAAACAATAAAATTAAAATAATCTTAATAAATATATTTTTATTTTTAATTGCTGCAGATGCTAATGCAAGTAAAATTATCGTTGCAAGTACGACATCTACATATGATACGGGATTGCTAAATCTCTTAAATGAGAAATTTTATGATCAATATAATATTAGGGTTCAGGTCTTATCATTAGGCACTGGTCAAGCAATTAGAACTGCAAAAGATGGTAATGCAGAAATTTTACTAGTTCATCATAAAGCTTCTGAGGAAGAATTTATGAATAATGGGTATGGTGAAAAAAGGTATGAAATTATGTATAATGATTATGTTTTAGTTGGGCCAAAAAAAGATAATGGTAAATGCACATCTGTGCAACAAAAACTAGAAGAAATTTATAATAATAAATATTTATTTATATCCAGAGGTGATGATAGCGGTACACATCTTAAGGAATTAGAAATGTGGGATTTGGTAAATATTAATATTAATAAAACTAATGAATGGTACTTAAGTGTTGGTCAAGGAATGGGAAGTACCTTATTAATTTCAAACGAAAAAAAAGGTTATACTTTATCAGATAGAAGTACATGGATTGCATTTAATAAGAGGAATAATTTAAAAATTGTATGTGAAGATTTTCCACCTCTTTTCAATCAGTATGGAATTATTCTAGTTAATTCAAAATTGAATAAAAATTTAAATTATAAAGACGCAAAAAAATATATTGATTGGTTTAAAACCAAAGAGGTTAAAGAATTAATTAATAATTTTAAAGCTAAAGGCAAGCAATTATTTTATTATAATTATAACTAATATGTTATTTTTTTATTAACATCTTTTAAACTTTTATCATTACCATGATGAAAATGTTTATCCATATTAGGAATATATTTCATTGAGATCGGTTTCTTTCCGATAGCCATAGACATCTGCCTTACATGGTGTGCTTCTGCACCACAGCAAATTCCAATAAAATTAATATTTTTTTTAAAACAATCTTTTGCAAATTCTCCCATCTCAAATCTGTTACAATATAAATTGTCTAATGCTACTGGAAATGCATTATTTCCCGGTATGCAATCGCAATTATGATCAGAAATATTTAAAAAACCTGGCTCTTCTTCAGTTGTTCTATAAGGAACTGGTAATGCTGCAACATGACATGAAACATTTTTTCTAATTTCATCTAGATACTTCATTGTCATTTCAGGTCCTCTGTAACAATTTAAACCTACTACATCAGCGCCATTATCTTCCATCATTTTACATGCTTCAGCTGGAGTATAACCTTCTCTTGTGACGCCTCCTCTTGGTATTGCAAAATTTGTGACAGCAATCATATTTTCTTTTTTAATAGCTTCTAATGCTATTTCCATTTCACCAGTCCAATTAATTGTTTCTGCAACAATAAAATCCACACCTGCTTCTTTTGCCCAATAAACTTGTTCTTCATACATTTTTTGGCATTGTTTTAAGGTTGAAGGGTCATTCGGATCATATATATTAGTGTTTGCTACATCTCCACAAACCATTAAATCCAAATCTTTAAATTCATTTGCAGCATTTTTAGCTATTTCTAATGCATTCTTTTGCAATTCTTCTAATAAATGTTCCTTGCCAATAATGCGTAATTTTTCTCTATGACCATAATAAGTGAAAGCTTGGACAACATCACTTCCAGCTCTAATAAATTCTCTATGAAGTTGTGTAACAACTTCAGGATGTTCAATTACTACTTCAGGAACAAAGGCTCCTGCAGATAAGTAACCTCTTCTTTCCATAGCAAATAAATAACCCTCAGCACAAATTATAGGTCCTTTATCTAATCTTTCTAATAAATTCATAACATTTAAAATATGGTGTAAATTTTCACAATATTTATATAAATGAAATATTAGATTTTTAATTTTAAAAATTAATTGTTAATAAATTATTTAACTCTTCCAAAGAAAGTTAATCTTGCATTTTCAGATAGTTCAATATTTTCCTCTTGATTATAATTTAGTGTAATTAAGATTCTAGGAATATCACTTTCAACTGGGGTTACTCTATGAAGATAATTTCTTCCATAAAATAATATTAACGTACCATCACTTACATCAAGTTTCTTTGGTTTTTTTTTACCTTCAATAATATTAGATATAAGTGTCTTATCAATATAGTCATTATTTGAGTCTCTTCCCTCAGAAATATATTCAAATTCACCACCTAAAGGAGCAGATTGGATCATTAACGTAATTGCAAATGAAGCATTATCAAAATGCCATCCAAGTTGTTGACCTTTTTGGTAATAATTTAAATTAATCGAAGAAAGATTATCAGAATAAGGAAAAATCTGATCAAGTTCTAAGACATATTTTAGAAAATCTTTAAAAGTATTTGAATTATACAACAAGTTTAAATCTGATTTTTCACTAATAAGGTCATGAGGAACACAACCTTTATCACTGGTCATTAATTGATTTATAGGATCAAACATATCCATATCAGGTGATTGTTTGTTTAATAAAATTGTATGCTTCTGATCACAATAAAAAGCTTTATCTTCTAAAGATTTTGTTTCTTTTAAAATTTTTTCAAGGCTATCTATTAATAAAAAGTTTTCTAAAACTAATAAAGAGTTTTTTTTAATTAATGCGTTACATTTTTTAATATAATCTTTATCATTTATTGGATGTTTTTCAAAATCAACAATAGAATTAATATCTCTCATATTTAAGTATATTTTTTAAATTTAGGTAACTTGTCTTCAATCTTATAATAATCTCTTTTATTTTTTACATAAATATGAGAAATTGTTTTCAATTTACTTGGATTTTTAAATAAACCAGCTGATATAGAAACAGCCCTACTTCCAGATCTTTTAAAAAAAATGCTTGCTCCACAATTATTGCAAAAACCTCTCTTTGCTTTGGTTGATGATTTATACCATTTAAGAGTTTTTTTTGATTTAAAAACAATATTTTCCTCTAGTACTGAAGTATAAGCAGCATAGTTACCATGAGTTTTTGCGCATTGAATGCAATGGCAATTTATTACAGGTCGAAATTCTCCTTTAATTGTCATCGAGATTCCATTACACAAACAAGAAGCGCTTAAAGATCTAATTTTTTTATTCATTATATAATATAGTCATTCAAAAAATTTTTTAACAGATTAAATATTTTATTAAATCATTATAAATTAATATAAGTAATTATGAATGGTATAATAGATAAATATTATAATTTATGATATAATAATTTAGCAGGTACAATCCATGAATACTAATTGGAATTTTGAGAATTCTTACTTAACTTTACCTAAAATTTTCTACTCAAATACTCAACCAGAAAATTTTAAAAATTTAAAAGTTATTTTAAAAAATAAGAGCTTGTTAGAATTTCTAAATATTGAAGAAAGCAAATTTGAGACTTTGTTAATAAATTCAATGAATAATAAAAACATTAATTATTTTTCTCAAGCTTATGCGGGTCATCAGTTTGGTTATTTCACTATCCTTGGTGATGGTAGGGCAACTTTACTAGGAGAACATATAAACAAAAAAAATCAAAGATTTGATATCCAGTTAAAAGGATCTGGAAAAACTCCCTACTCTAGAAATGGAGATGGCAAAGGGACACTAAAATCAATGATTAGAGAATATATAATTAGTGAAGCTATGCATAATTTAAATATTAGCACAACTCGATCTTTAGCAATTTTAAAAACTGGAGAAAAAATATTTAGAACAAGTTTCGAACAAGGTGGAATTTTAGTAAGAGTTGCAAAAAGTCATATACGTGTTGGAACATTTCAACTTGCAAGTTTAAGTAAAGAAAAAAAAGATGTAGAAGATTTATTAGAATATTCAATTAAAAGATTGTATCCAGATATATCAAAAAATAATGATAGGTATTTAAAATTTTTTGAAAAAATAGCTGAAAGTCAAATTAATTTAATTGTCGAATGGCAAAGAATTGGTTTTATTCACGGAGTTATGAATACAGATAACATGTCTATTAGTGGAGAAACAATTGATTACGGCCCTTGTGCTTTTATGGATGAATATAATCCTAATAAAAAATTCAGTTCAATTGATCATAATGGAAGATATGCATTTAATAATCAGCCAAGAATTGCTTTCTGGAATTTAGCTCGTTTAGCTGAAACCTTTTTACATTTAATTGATGAAAATCAAGATAAAGCTATAAAAAAAATTGAAAAAATACTTAAACTATATGAAAAAAAATATCATGAATTGTGGATGTCAATGATGAGAGATAAAATTAATATTAATAACTTCAACAAAAATGACGAAAATCTAATTAAAGAATTACTAGATTTAATGCATGTATTTAAAATGGATTATACAAATACATTTTGTGATATTGAAAATAATGTCATTCAAAAACATGATTTCATGAAAGGATGGTATGAAAAATTAAAAGAAAGAAGAAAATTAAATAATAATAAAAAAACCATAAACAAAAATATTAATCCAAAAATAGTTCCAAGAAATCATATTGTTGAAAAGGTATTAAATGAAGTCGAAAAAGGCGAATATAATAATTTAGATAGTTTTATAATTAATTTAAAAAGTCCTTATAAAAATGATAAGCCTAATGAATTTGTAAGAGAGCCAAATGAGGAAGAAAAGGTACATGAAACATTTTGTGGAACTTAATTTTAAACTAAATTTTCAGCAAAAATATCTACAATAGATACTAAAATAATATGATGTGACATTTCTATATAATTATAATTATTTGAATTTATATGAATATTAACATCACCAAGCTTTGCCAAAGGATTTGATTTATCAAAACCACTCAAAGTAATAAGGGGAATATTATTTTCATAACAATATTTAGCAGCATTAATTATATTATTTGATGTTCCACTACTACTTATAAGAATTAAAATATCATTTTTTTGAGTATATGCTTTTACAGCTTCTTTAACCCAGTTTTCATGACCATAGTCATTAGCAAAGCAAGTAATCAAATTAGCATTATTAAATGTATTAGATGGTACTTTTGCTACTTTAGCAAAATCAACACTTACGTGACTAGCAATTGAAGCACTTCCCCCATTTCCAATAATATAAGTTTTGCCTTTATTTTTTTTACAATCTTGAATTAATTCTACTGATTTATCAATTAAAGATATATCAAGATCATTTAATAAATTGAAAATTGATTTATTGTAATTTTTAAAATATTGTTCAAATTTCATAAATTGTATTTATTATATGATGTTTTATTAAAAATAATATTAATTACATATATGAATTAATTATATTTTCATAATCAAAAAAAATCTTTTGTAATGTGATTATATTAGTTGTTAATGAATTAATCAATAGTATCAATTTTAGCAGCTAATATAAAATCATTTATAGAAAGACCTTTAATAGAATGTGTGTGTAACATAATTAATACATAACCCCATCCAAGAGATACATCAGGGTGATGACCCTCTTCTTCTGCTAAATGTGCTACTTGATTAGTAAAATTAAGAGCTTCATTAAAATTTTTAAATTTTAATTTTTTAAAAATCATTTTTTGTTCTTCATTTACTGACCAATTATCCAATTTTGACAAATATTTTATAATTTGTTTTTCATCAAATTTGGGGGTATCGCCTGTACAAGCTTGGCATTTTTGATTTTTTAAATCTATTTTCATTTAAATTTTGCACCTACTTGATTTAATTCCATTTTATATAGTGAGCTTGTAGCTGTAACGTATAAAATATTACCTTCTTTTCCTCCAAATTCCAAATTGGATACTAATTCAGGAACCAAGATTTGACCTATCAGTTCATTATTAGGATTAAAGCACTTTATAGCCTTACCTGCACTTGTCCAAATATTGCCATCTTTATCACTTCTAAAGCCATCAGAAAAAAATGGTTTAAAGTCATAGACTAATTTTTGATTTGTTATTTTACTGTCTATAACGTCAAAAACATATAAGCATTTTATATTTTCACCTGTGTCAGCAACATAAAGTTTTTTTTCATCATGTGAAAAAGCTATACCGTTTGGTCTATCAAGATTTTTGGTCATTACATCCAATTTTTTTGTATGGGGATTAAATCTAAATACAAAACATCCTTCATATTCTTGTTCACCAGGGTAACCTTCATAGTCTGATAAAATTCCATAAGGAGGGTCTGTAAACCATATTGTATCATCAGATTTAACACATATGTCATTTGGTGAATTTAATTTTTTTCCTTCATATGAATCTACAATTATAGATACATTCAAATCATCATCAGTTTTATAAACACAACGACCTCCATGTGAACACGATATTAAATTTTCTTCATTATCAATTGTGTTTCCATTACAAAAATTTGAAGGATTTCTATATTCTGAAATTTGACCATCAACTAATTTCATCATTCTATTATTTGGATTATCACTCCATACAAGCATATCTTTGTGTGGAATATAACATGGACCTTCAGCCCATAATGTACCACCGTAAACTTGGGTGAATTCAATGGTTTTAAGGTAACTCTTAAATAAATCTGAGTTTTCAACATGTTCCATTACTGAGTTTTTAAATTTATAAACTGTAGGACTGAAATCTTTCTTCGTCATTTCATACCTCTATACCTTTTTTCTTTTTATTTATATCAACTAGAACTGAAGGAAAATTTTTAGATCGTAAACTTTCACCACAATCCTCTTCAAGTAATTTTACAATACTTGTGCTCAAAGATCTTTTACCTAATTTTTTTTGACCTTTTTTAAAAATTTTTACCATAAGATTACTGATTTGTGCAGGAATTTTAAATTTATTAGTTAGTTTATTAAAAAGTCCTACATCTTTGCAAACTAAATCCATTGTAAATCCAACATCATATGAGCCATTCAAAATCACCTGACTTTCTGTTTCATGAACAAAACTATTACCTGAACTTATTTTTATTCCATTATATGCTGTTCTGAGATCCAATCCGTATTTTTTACAAACCATTAGAGCTTCCCCTATTGCTAAGAGATTTATAGAAGCTAAATAATTTGTTACTACCTTAAGGGTTGAAGCGTTACCAATTTTACCACAGTGTAAAATTTGATGTCCAACACAACTTAAGATTGGAAAAGCTCTCTTAAATGTTTTTTTGCTTCCAGCAACTAATATAGATATATTCCCACTTTCAGCTGTGTGTTGACCTCCTGTGATAGGAGCTTCTAGTACTGCAGCTTTTTTCTTTAATATCAAATTAGATAACATCTTCATCTCTTCTTCATCCGTTGTACTCATTTCAATCCAAAGGTGGTTTTTGTTTAAAAAAGAAATAGAATTAAGTAAAACATTTTTAACTGAACTTGGTGACGGTAAACAAGTTATGAAAACTGTAACATTGTAAATTAATTCCTCAATTGAATTACATAATATAGCACCTTCAGAAACTAATTTTTTTGAAGTTTTTTTATTTAAGTCAAAAACATACAAACAATAATTTTTGTTTTGTAAAATATTATAGGCAATTTTACTACCAACATTCCCTAATCCAATGAAACCAATATTTTTATCTCTCATAACTCTATAGTCATACCGTCATATGAAGGTTCAATATTTTCAGAACATTTTGATAATAACTCTTCATAATCCAAAAGAGCTGTCATATGAGTGAATAAAGTCTTTTTAGGTTTTAAATATTTAATGTATTCGTTAATTTGATCAAATCCTGCATGAGAGGGATGTGGATCATATCTAAGTAAACCAACAATCCATAAATCTAAATCTTTTAATTTATCAATATCATTTTCATAAAAATTTTTTAAATCAGTTGAATATGCAAAATTATTAATTCTGTATGTTTGAACATCTATAGAACCATGATTATGTTTAAAAGTTTCAATTTTAGTATTGCCGATATTAAAATTATCATCAATTGTCTTAAGTGACATAAATGGTGAATAATCTTTATGGCCTTCAAAAATATATTTATAATTTTTAATCATGGATTCTTTTATTTCATTAGATAGAAATGCTGGAATTATTGATTGATTGATTAAGGACATTGCTCTCATATCTGGCAAACCTGAAGTATGGTCTGAATGTTCATGAGTAAACAGCACTGCATCAATTTTTGTACATTGTGCATTATATAACTGTGCACGTAAATCAGGACTTGTATCAATCAGTAAATCCTGGTCATTGATATTGATTAAAACAGATGATCTAGTTCGATGATTTTTAGGATTGTTTACATCAATATTGCCATTTCTATTCCATGCTAGTGGTGAACCGAAAGAACCGCCACAACCCAATATTCTAACTTTCATTTGATTTAATTATCTCTTTTTGCTCGAGAAAACAATTTGTAAAAATTATTATCTGTTAGTTCAAAAAAATTTTCTTTCGACATTGAGTAAAATTTTGCAAGAAATTCCCCAGTGTATTTAACAAAAGAAGGCTCATTGGATTTACCTCTCATTGGTACAGGAGCTAAAAAAGGACTATCTGTTTCAATTAATAAATGATCTAATGAGACATTAAGAATAATGTCCCTAAGAGAATTAGCGTTTTTAAAAGTTACAATCCCAGAAAGAGATATGTAATACTTATTTTCAATGCAGAATTCTAATAGTTTTTTTGAACCAGTAAAACAATGAAAAACTATTTTTAAATTATCATTTTTAAATTTATTAAGAATCTTAATTATTTCTTCTTCAGAATCTCTTTGATGAATAATTATGGGTAAATCATAAATTTTTGATGCTTCAATATGAGCTTCAAATACTTCTATTTGTTTTTCTTTATATTTAATAGAATGATAAAAATCTAATCCAGTTTCACCTAGAGCTATCAACTTAGGATTTTTAATTATTTTATCTATTTCTTTATAAGATAGAATTGTTTCATTGTTAATTCCCTCAGGATGAATACCATATGATATATAAATATTATTAAAATCACTAATTAAATTCAAATGAGTCTCAAATTCTTTTGGTCTAGTATTTATTGAAAGCAAATGTGTAACACCATTTTCATTACATCTTTTCATAATATTTTGAAGATCTTTACTTAAACTTTCAAAATTTAAGTGACAGTGAGAGTCAATCACAAATCAATTCGAGGAAAAAGTGGTTTGGGGATATTTAAATTAATTGAGTCAGGTGAAAAATTTACAAAATTAGTTAAGGTTAAATTATCGATTGATAAATTATAAATACTAAGAGCTTTATCAATACTAGAAGGTATTACTGGATATAAAAGTATTGAAATTTTGATTGTTAATAATGTTACTAAGTATAAAACATCTTTCATTCTTTGATTATCTGTATTTTTTAATGACCAAGGAGCTTGACTATCAACATAAACATTAACTTCTGATAAATAATCAAAAATATTTTTAAGGGCTTTATCAATTTGAAAGGAATTCATATTTTTAAGATAATGAACTAAAGTTTCATCAAATGACTCTAACAATTTTGTATCTATTTCTTTATAATTTGAAGGTTTAGAAACTTTTGAGTCAGAATTTTTAATTATAAATGAACTTATTCTTTGAATTAAATTTCCATAATTATTTGATAAATCAGCATTAACTCTTAGCGCAATAGCATCTTTTGAAAAATCACCATCATTTCCAAAAGGGACTTCTCTAAAAAGGAAAAATCTAATTTGATCAAGACCATATGTTTCTATGATATCATAAGGATTTATTATATTTCCAAGTGATTTAGATATTTTTTGACCTTCATTAGTCCACCAACCATGAGCAAAAATCTGTTTAGGAGGCTCCAACCCTGCAGCCATTAAAAAAGCAGGCCAATATACTGCGTGGAATCTTAATATATCTTTTCCAACTACATGAATACCTGGCCAAAATTTTTTAAATGTTTCATTAGAAGTATTTGGATAATTTAATGCAGTGATATAATTGCAAAGAGCGTCAATCCACACATACATAACATGGTGCTTAGAATTTGGAACTTTAACACCCCACTTAAAAGTAGTTCTTGAAATTGATAAATCTTTCAAACCTCCTTTAATAAAGCTCAAAACTTCATTATATCTTGAGCGAGGAAGGATAGTTTCAGGATTTTTTTCATAAAATTCAATTAGTTTATCTTCCCATTTTGATAATTTAAAAAAATAACTTTCTTCCTTTACCCAATCTACTGGAGCTCCTGATGGAGCAACAAATCCTTTATCAGTTTCTGTCAATTCTGATTCTAAATAAAATGCTTCATCTCTTATAGAATACCAACCTTCATAATTAGACAAATATATTTCATCATTATTTTTTAATTTATTCCATAAAAATTGTGCAGATATTTTATGTCTTTCTTCAGTAGTTCTTATGAAATCATCAATTTCACATCCAAGATAAGGAATCAAATCTCGAAAATTTTGAGACATTTCATCAACAAAATCCTGTGTTACTTTTTTGTTAGATAATGCAGCCTTTTCTACTTTTTGACCATGTTCATCTGTTCCGGTTAAAAAAAAAGTTTCATCACCTTTTAATTTGCTAAATCGTGATAAAATATCGCAAGCTATTGTAGTATAGGCATGACCAATATGAGGAACATCATTTACATAATATATTGGTGTAGTGATAAAATATGACATATGTATTATTTAATAGCAAAAAAGTTAATCATAAAGATTTTTTTATCTAGATTGAAAGTGAATAAATCATTTTCATTATTTATCAAGTAATCTAATTTATTATCAATTGTATCAATTGTAATTTTTTCTGATAAATTTTCTATTTTTAATATTTTTTGAGATAAATAACATTTATCAATATCTAATCCCATTTTTACTTTTTTAAATACAATAAGAATAAACTTAACTAGTGATAAAAATATTTTATATTTTTCATTTTCAAAATTACTATAAAGATTAGTTATATTATTATTATTTACGGAAAATGTATCATTATCAATTATCGAATTTATTAACTGGTCAAAAATATCTAAAATTATATCAATATTAAAATTAAGAGATAAGCCTGGGGAGCCATTCGTGATATCAAATAATAATTTAAAAATTTCATCATTATCAGTCTCAACATTTTGAGAAATTAAAATTTTTTTGAAATTATCAAAATTATGTGAAGATAAATTAATTTTTAAACATCTAGATTTGATAGTAGGCAATAATGCAGATGGTTGATGAGATATTAAAAAAAAATAAGTATTAGCTTTAGGTTCTTCTAATATTTTTAATAAAGCATTTGATGAGTTTAAGTTTAAATCATCAGCACTATCAATTATTATAAATTTTGGTAGATTTTCTATTACATTAGTTTCGTGATAAAAATTATTTAGTTCTCTTACTTGATCAATGACAATATGATTTTTAATTTTGTTTGTTTTTTCATCAATTTTTTTTCTTAATATTTTAATATTTGGATGTGAATTATTTTTTAATAAGGATAAATGATGACTAATTTGTTTGGGGTTGATTTTTAAATTTATATAATCTTCAATAATTTTAGTTACAAAAAATAATTTACCTATTCCTTTGATACCGCTAATTAAAATTGAATTATTTAATTTTTCTTCTGTTAAATTATTTTTAATTATTTTAAATTCTTTTTCAAAACCTATCATTTTATAAGTATTAATGAATTTATATGTGAGATAATTTTTTTATGAATCTGATTAATTGGCTTGGATGCATCAATTTTTATGAATCTTTTTTTATTATAAATTATTTTATATCCTTTATTTACTTGATCATGGAAATTCTTATCTAATTTATCGTATTTATTTTTTGATTTTCTTTTTTTTATTCTTGAAATTATTAATTTTGAAGACAATTTGAATAAAAAGGTTTTATCTGGTAAAAAATTATTTAAAATATTTTTATGTAAATTTTTTGCATTTTGAATACCAAATTTATTTACATATCCTTGATAAACAAAAGTTGAGTCTGCAAATCTATCTGAAATAACTACCTTTCCATTTTCTAAAGCAGGTAATATAACATTATTAATGTGGTGGGATCTAGCTGCCATAAGCATCAATATTTCTTCTTCTATGTTTATGTCTGACTTAACCTTTAAAATTAGTTTACGTAGTGATTCTGCAATTTTTGTACCACCTGGCTCTCTTGTGTTAATAAAAGAAATATTATTTTTTTTTAGGTACTTTTTTAAAAGTAAGATTTGTGATGATTTACCACTAGCTTCTGGACCTTCAAAAGTTAAAAAAAAACCTTTTCTTTTATTCATCTAAACTTGTACCAAAAATAAGATATTTAATAGCCGCAAAAATTTTTAAAATAGGATTTATAGGTCCAACATCATACTCAGCAATTAAATCAACTTCTATATTTGGTTTACCATCAATTTCAATTAAAAGCTTTCCATATGTATTTCCTTTTATAATTGGTGCTTCAATTGGTTTTGCATATTGAATTGAAGATTTAATTAATTGCAACTGATCAAATGAAAGAGTTGATATTACTTTTCTTGATGATATTAAATTTACCCTTGGTTTATTTCCCAGCCAAACGTCTGCTTCAACAATAAGCTGACCTTCATCAACTAGTTTTTTTTGACTTGTTTGTGAAAATGCCCAATTAATCAAATTGGATGACTCATTCATTCTCGATCTAGAACTATTTGTTCCATTAATAACTACAGTAATTCGTCTATCATCTCTTCTAGCGGTAGCAGCGATTCCCCAACCTGACGCTTTTGTAAAGCCAGTTTTTAATCCATCAGCTCCTTGAACAGATTGCAATAACTTATTTCTATTTGGTTGTTTAATTTCGTTGTAAGTGAATTCTTCATCTGAAAAATAAAGGTATAGGTTTGGAAAATCTCTTATAATAGCGTTTGATAGGATACCTAAGTCAAGAACTGTAGAATAATGATCATCTTCAGGCCAACCTGAAGAATTAAGAAAGTTAGAATTATTCATTCCTAATCTTTTTGCATAGACATTCATCAATTTTGCAAAATCTTCCTCAGTACCAGCTAAACATTCTGCTAAAGCAACTGATGCGTCATTACCAGATTGAATAATTATGCCCTTTAAAAGATCGTCTATTGAAACTTTATCATCTATCTCTAGAAATGTTCTTGATCCTCCCATTTTGTAAGCTTTTGCTGAAACTGTACACTCATTATTTATAGAAAGATCAGTATTTTTAATTCTATCAAAAGCTGCATAAACTGTCAAAATTTTAGTCATCGATGCAGGAGGTGTTTGTAAATTATAGTTTTTTTCATAAAGTATTTCATTTGTATCGAAATCTATAACAACTGCCTGTTCAGCTTTTGTATCTATTGAAAAAGATTTTGTTGAAATTAAAAAAATGAATAAAATAAATGGGATAAATTTTATTTTCATAATATTATGTATAGTTTTTAATTATGTTGTAAGTAAGATTATTCTAAAATTATTTCATTCTCTTTATAGCCTTTACGAATAAATGTCGAAACTAATTTATTAGCAATATCATTTTCAATTGGACCAATTATTAATTTATAAAATGTACCCATGTTTTCTGAAGTGTATTTTTCATTTAATTCAATTTCATTAATTATTTTTTGAATTTCTTGATAATTTTTAAAGTTATTAACATGCAAATATAAGGCTAAATTTTCGACTTCTTCAAAACCAATTTCAATAGGTTGTTCAAGAATTTCATTTCCATTATCTTCAATCATATCAGTATCTATATTGGTAATTGATACTATTTCTGTTGGAGCAGAATCAACAGTTGAATTAAAATTATCATCATTAATAGACATCGTAACATTTTTCCATTGTTTTGATGGATCAGATAAAATCTCTACTTTAACTTTTGCAATTTTATTCTTATAAAACCTTAAGAGCTGGGCTACTTTTCTTGAAACTTGAATAATTGAAGCATTGTCATCATGCCTATCAATTATTTTTATTGTTAATGATAAACCATTTTCTAAATTAGTTATTTTTACAATACTAGGTAAAGGTAAAGTTTTGTGTCTTCCAAGTAATTCTGTAACCTTATTTAAATCATTGTTTAAAGTTTTTTGATTATGTAAATCTTTATCATAATAAGTTGCAAGACCAACTTCTTCATAGGAATAATTCTCCTTTGGAGTATATTTTACTCCCTCAATATAATAAGGATCACCTATTAAATAAAAAATATTATTTTTTGAGTCGTCTGATTTTTCAATATTTTTTTTAGTTTTTTCTTTAATAACATTTTTAGTATTTTCTAATTTATCAATAACATTATCTTTAGAAATGTTATCACAAGAAATCAAAATAAAAAGAAATAAACTAATTATTAATTTCATCACTAAGTAGTCCTATGGAAATAGCATAATAAGATGAACAATTATAATATAAAATATTTTTATAATTAGGATAAACTAAAAACATTCTACCTTTTACTCCGTCTGGTGCTATCAAGCGTGCCTCAAGATCTAATCTTTGAGGAAGTTCTGATTTTGTAATAGTTTTAAAACCTAAATTAGACCATTCTGGCAATGATTTAGCAATAGATCTTCTTTTAACAGCGCCGCAACCTTTTGGATTTTCTTGCTGTAATGATGTGTATATTTCTTCAATATTTTCTGGAGGAACAACTTCTCTTCCCCAAGTACTGTCAATTGACCAAGGATTTTTATCTATCGAAGTTAAATAATTTGCTGTACTTGCAAAGCCATCAGCATAACTATTCCAAATATCTATTCCATCTCCATCCCAATCATATGCACTTTCTAAGAAAGTTGTTGGTATCATTTGTGTCATACCAACAGCACCACCCCAACTGCCTCTTAATTGACCTGATGGCACTAATCCATCATCAAGAATTTTTAGTGCTGCAAATAACTGCTTTCTATAAAAATCACTTCTTCTTCTATCGTAAGCTAGAGTTGTTACAGCAGTAATTGTATCAACTTTACCTTGATTACGACCATAAAAACTCTCCATTCCCAAAACAGCAACAATAAATCTAGGTTGAATACCAAAGTGTTGTGAAATTTTATTTAAAAGAGTTGCATGCTCTTCTAAAACATTTTTACCTGCAATTATTCTTGATTTATCTACTCTATAGTACAGATATTCTTTTAAAGTAATTGTTGACTCAGGCTGACATCTATCCCTTAAGATTATTTTTTTTTGAGGTTTCACATTTGATAAATATAAATTAATTGTTTTATCACTAATATTTTTTTCCTTAGCCTCTATACGAACATCTTTTAACCAATTATTCCATTCAGTATTTGTTGGCATTATTGGTTTTTCACAAGCTTGTAATGATGAGGATAAAAATATGATTAAAATAAAAAGATACTTAAGAAACATTAATATGAGATAACAAATTTTTCTAAATTCGTATATTTTTATATCCTTTATATTTTGACTTTAATTTAATTAAAAGTATAACGAATCGCACAAAACGGAGAGATGGCTGAGCGGTTGAAAGCACCGGTCTTGAAAACCGGCAAGGTGGCAACACCTTCCAGAGTTCGAATCTCTGTCTCTCCGCCATTCATAAATATTTAATAAATTATTTTATTTGTTCTAAAATTTCCTTAGATAACTTAAATCTACTAGTATTTAAATGACCCTTAAAATCATAAAATATTTTTTGATCTGGCCTTAAAGTAAATTGACTATGTCTATTTATAGATAAATCTAATAGTTTTTGAGGGTTTGTTGGATTATTTTTATAAAAACCAATGACAATACCCTTCCTGTTAAATTCAAATTTATCAACATTATAGTCAATACAAAGTATTTTAATTTCTATTAAGCTAAATAAATTATTTAATTGCTTAGGTATTGATCCAAATCTATCTCTAAGCTCAATTATTAAGTTAGATAATTCATCATTATTATTTACACTAGATATTCTTTTATAGATTGAAAGTCTTAAATCCAAATCATCAATATAATCATCAGGTATAAAAATTTCTTCAGGTATTTTAATTGTTGGCTGAAATAAATTTCTTACTTCATTGTCATTAGATACTTTTTGTTTTTGTAAAAGTATTTCTTCCTCTAGCATCTGATGATAAAGTTCAGTGCCAATCTCTTTAATGAATCCACTTTGCTCCTCACCAATTATAGACCCGCCTCCTCTCATATCTAGATCTTGTGAAGCAATATTAAATCCCGATCCTAAAGACTCTGATGAATTAATTATTGATAGTCTTTTCTTACCATTATCTTTAAGTTCATTTTCTTTATATGTAATATAAGCATATCCTCTTTTGGATGAACGTCCAACTCTACCTTTTAATTGATAGAGTGAAGCTAATGAAAATAAATTAGACCTATAAACTATAATTGTATTTACATGTGGTAAATCAAGACCATTCTCTATAATATTTGTGCTTACCATCAAAGGAACTTCTTGATTATAAAATTTAGAAATTCTACTTTCCAATAAAGAAGGTTTTAATTGACCATGTGTTACAACATATGTAATATCAGGGAGATATTCTTTTAAAAAATTTTCAATAAATGGAATATCTTTTTTTCTTGGGGTTACAAAATAAACTCCATTTTTTCTACCATACACCTCTCTTTTAATAGCTTCTTTTATTGTTAATTCATCAAATTTAGCAACATAACTCCTTACAGATAATCTTTCAAAAGGAGCAGTTAATATTAAACTTAAATCTCTTATACCAGATAAAGACATAGAGAGAGTTCTTGGAATAGGAGTTGCTGATAGTGATAGCACATGAGCATTTGGAGTTATATCTTTAAATTTTTCTTTTTGTAAGGTTCCTAATTTTTGCTCTTCGTCATAAATAATTAATCCTAGATTTTTAAATGATAATTTATCACTTAATAATGCATGCGTACCTATAAGAATATCAATTTTACCTTCAGCACAATCTTCAAATATTTGTTTTTTTTCTTTTTGTGTTATTAAGCGTGAAATTTCTGCAATAGTGATATTAAATAAGTTAAATCTTTTTAAAAAATTATTATAATGTTGTCGGGATAAAAGAGTAGTTGGAACAAAAACAATTGACTGAATATTTGATTTTGCAGCAAGAAATAAAGCTCTAATTATTACTTCTGTCTTTCCAAAAGCAACATCCCCTACTATAAGTCTATCAACTGGTTTGCCACTATCAAAATCATTTATAACATCATTAATAGCATTTAATTGATCGTCAGTCTCAACATAAGGAAAGGTGCTACAAAATTTATCATATTCAACATTATCAATATTTATTGGCAGAGATTTTGATTGAAGTCTTTTAGAAGCAATTTTAATTAACTTTTTTGAAGCTTCTCTAATTTTCTTTTTAGCTTCTGCTTTTCTTTTTTGCCAGCTTGAAGCACCTAGCCTATCTAGACTTATAGTATTCTCATCTTCATTACCATATTTTGTAATATAATTTAGATTTTCAACAGGTAAGAAGAGTTTTTGACTATCTGAAAACTCTAGCTCTAAACAATCATGAATAGAATCATTTAAATCAATCTTTTTTATATTATTAAATCTGCATATACCATATTCTGAGTGTACCAATAATGATCCTTGAGATAGTTTATTTAATTCTTCAAAAATAAATTTATTTTTTTTACCTTTTGTTATTGATTTAACAGATAATGAATAACCAAAAATAGTTTTTTCATTAATATAAATTATATTATTTTGCTCAAATGACTCTTCAAGCTCTAAAACAGAAATATATATATTACTATTAGATAAGTGAGATAAGTTTTTAATCTCAAAAGGTGAAATAAATATATTTTCATTTAATATTTGATAGACTTTTTCTAATGATCCTTGCGTATTACAGCAAATAATAATTTTTTTATTAGAATTAATATCAAAGTATTTTTTGATAAATTGGAAATCAATTTTTTCTCTAATTGAAGAAATATTATTTATTTTTTTTATATTTGTACCTATATAGCCTTCATTTTTAAATAATGATAACTTTGTTACTTCAAATTTATCTAGTATTTGATTAAAGTAATTTTTTTCAATAAATAAATATTGTGGTTTTAGAAAATAAGATTCATTAGAGTTACTTCTTGCTTCATAGTAATCATTTAAATTTTCTATTCTTTCATCAAATAATTGAATAATATCATTATGAATAATCAATTTACTACTTTCACAATAATCAAATAATGTTTCCAAATTTTCATAAAAAAGAGGTAAAAATTGCTCGCCTCCAGAAGGAGTTTGTCCAGATGAAAACAATTCATAAACTTGACTCTTTCTATAATTTGGAAATAAGGCTCTAAATTCAGTTCTAAACCTTTCTAAGTTTTTATTATCAATAATTAATTCACTACTTGGATTTAATGTAAAAGAATCCATGTTAGATTCTTTAATTCTTTTTTGAGATATTTGATCAAATTCAAAAATTGATTCAATGTAATCATCAAATAAATCTAATCTTATTGGTTTATCAAATTGTGGAAGAAAAATATCAATCAAAGAACCTCTTAAAGCAAATTCTGATTTATCTCTTACTATCGGTGTTCTTTCATATCCTAATTTAATAAGTAAAAAAAGAAACTTATCTATTTCTATTTTAGACTTTTTTGAAATGGTAACAAAATTTTTTGTAATTTCATCTATTGGTAAAGTTTTCTGAATAATTGCATTCAATGTTGTTAAAAGAATTATTTTTTCTTCTTTATTGGAACTAAGATAAAAAAGAGTTTCTAATCGATTTGTTAAAATTTCTTTAGAAGGTGAAATATTATCATATGGAATTTGATCCCAAGCTTTATAAAGTAATACTTTTTGATTTGGAATCAACCAAGTTAGTTTGTTTTTAATATTTATTATTTCTCTGTCATCTTTTCCTATATAAACTAACGAACTATCACTTTTATGAAATATTTCTGAAATTATAAAAGCTTCAGTTTTATCAATAACAGGACCTATTGACTTCATTTAGAATGTATTTATTTTCTCAAAAAGATTCTTAAATTTTATATCTACTGATTTTTTATTCGTAAGAATATTGTAAATTTCATCATCTGAATAAATATCAAAGACAGATTTTAATAATTTCATTTCATATTCACTAAATTTATCTAAGTTTTTAATAAAATACTCTTTGTATAATATATCTGTTTCTTTTGTGCCTGAATAAGTTGATCTATATTTGATAATTTTTTTCAGTGAATTTAATGTCATATAATCAATAATAGAATATAGTAAAATTATTTTAATATTCTATGAGACCTGCACATTTAGACTTATTACTCTCACCAATCAATAAATTAAAGGGAGTTGGACCAAAATTAGAAAATATTATAAATAAATTAGGCATAAAGCTAAATGTACATTTCCTTTGGCATTTTCCCTATAAGATAATTGAAAAAAAATATTATGAAAATATTCTTGATGCACCAATAAAACAGTTAGTTACCTTAAAAATAGAGGTTATAAAACATTATCCATCAAAATTTAGAAGGCAACCATATAAAGTAAGCTGTTTAGCAAATGAAACACCGATAGAAATTATATATTTTAATGCAAGACACCCTGTCATCAGATCAATCTTACCTATCAAAAGCATAAAAATGATTTCAGGTAAATTAGAGTTTTTTAAAAATAAATTTCAAATTACACACCCATCAAGTGTAGAAAATTTATCTGATATTCAGTTATTAAGAGAAAAAGAAGCAGTTTATAGTTTAACTGCAGGACTAAACTTAAAAACATTTATAAAGCTTTCAAATCAAGTATTGCAATTAGTCCCTAATTTAAGTGAGTGGATTGATGAAAGATTAATAAAAAAATATAATTTCAACTCATGGAAGGAGTCTATAGAAAATTTACATAATCCTGAAATAGACGACACATATAATGAAAAAAATTTATATAGAAGAAGATTGGCCTTTGATGAATTATTTGCACATCAGCTAGCAATTTGTATTATAAGAACAATTGATAAAAAGAAAAAATCAATTTCTTTTAAAAGTAAAGATAAATTAAGAAATAATTTAATTAATAATTTAGAATTTAAATTAACTAAATCACAATTAATTGTTCTCGATGAAATACAATTTGATCTTTTTTCAAATAAACAAATGATTAGATTGCTTCAAGGAGACGTTGGTTCTGGAAAAACTATTGTTGCATTAATTTCGATGCTTACTGTAATTGAAGCTGGTTATCAAGTAACTTTAATGGCCCCTACTAGCATACTTGCTTATCAACACTATGAAAATATATCAAAACTAATTAACGATCTTCCTATTAAAATAGATATACTTACAGGGAAAGATAAAGGAAAGAAAAGGCTAGAAAAATTAAATAAAATTAAAAGTGGTAATACACAAATAATAATTGGAACTCATGCATTAATACAAGAAGGAGTAAATTTTAATAAATTAGGTTTGTCAGTTATTGATGAACAACACAGATTTGGAGTCTATCAAAGAATGGCTTTTAATTATAAAGGGTTCAGACCATCTATTTTAGTTATGAGTGCCACCCCAATTCCAAGAACCTTAGCTTTAGCAGCTTATGGCGATATGGATGAAAGCAGGATTACTGAAAAACCTTTAGGTCGGAAACCTATAATAACATCAGCACTAACTCTTAAAAAAGAAAATAGCTTGATTGAAAGAATTAAAAATAAAATAAATAATTCAAGTGATAAATTTTTTTGGGTTTGCCCTCTTATAGAGGAATCACAAGAACTTGACTTAAAAGCAGCTACTGATCGTTATAATTTTTTAAATAAAATATTCAAAAACAAGGTTTTGCTTATTCATGGTCAAATGAGCGAAAAAGATAAGGAATTAACAATGGAAAAGTTTAAAAACGAAGATTATAGAATTTTGGTTGCAACAACAGTTATAGAAGTTGGGATTGATATTAAATCAGCCACTACAATGATTATTGAGCATGCAGAAAGATTTGGATTAGCCCAACTGCATCAACTAAGAGGTCGGGTAGGAAGGAATAATGAAGAATCTTATTGTATTTTATTACATAAAGAAAACATTAATGACACTGCAAGGAAAAGATTAGATATTATGACAGAAACGAATGATGGTTTCCTCATAGCTGAAGAAGATTTAAAAATAAGAGGACCTGGAGAAATTCTTGGAAAAAGACAATCAGGATTACCGTCTTTTAATGTGGCTGACTTAAGTTATGATGGAGACTTATTAGAAGAAGCTAAATTAAATGCAGAAAAAATAATTAATAATGATCCAAAATTAGAAAATAATAAAAAACTTACAGATTTGTTGTACATACATGAGAGAGATACAGCTATAAGGACATTAAATGCAGGATGATTTAATTAATTATAAAAATGGTATAAGATTTCAATGCCAAGGTTCTGGGAAATGTTGTGTTTCAAGAGATTCTTATGGTTTTGTCTATTTAAGTAATATTGATTTAAAAAGATTTTCAACATATTTTAAATTATCATTAAAAGCATTTAAAAATAAATATTGTCAAATAACTGATGGTTTTATTCATTTAGCTGAAAAAGATGAGCTAAAAGGAAATTGTATATTTTTAAAAGATAAAATGTGCACAGTCTATAAAAGTAGACCCTCTCAGTGTAGAACGTGGCCTTTTTGGAATGATAATATGAATACAAAAACTTGGAATAAAGACATATCTGTTAATTGTCCTGGTATTGGAAAAGGAAAGTTAATGAGTCGAAAAAAAATTAATCAATTATTAAAAGAAGATTTTGATACTGAAAAATCAATTCTAAAAAACAGGGTTACCCCAGTGAAGTAAATTCCATATTTTTATATGAGCCTACATAAATACCTGATTTCTTTTTTAATATTATTTTGATAGTGGTATCAACTAACACAACTTCTAAAAATTTATCATTTTTTGATAAAATATCGCATTTCTTGGTAATTCCAGTTGCGATATTTTTTATTATTGTTTGCCTCATGAAATAGTGGTGAGCCCTGCAGGATTCGAACCTGCGACCCATTCCTTAAAAGGGAATTGCTCTACCGACTGAGCTAAGGGCCCCACACAAAATGTCTATATAGTTCAAAATTAATGAAGGCAAGTGCTATGATGAAGAGTTTTTATTATTTAAAATCTTAATCGTATTATCAGAAACAAATTTTGATACATCCCCACCAAGCTGATGAACTTCTTTAACTAAATTTGAAGAAATAAAAGAATTATTATCTGCTGACATTAAAAATATAGTCTCAATTTCAGGACTTAATTGGTAATTCATTCCTGTCATTTGAAACTCATATTCAAAATCTGAGACCGCTCTTAATCCTCTAATAATGCAATCTGCATTACACTTTTTTGCAAACTCAGTTAAAAGTCCATTAACTGTATGAATTTCTATTTTTTTATTATTTTGCTGCAAAGAGTAAATATCATTTGCAATTATATTTTTTCTTTCATCAATACTAAGAAGGGGTTTTTTATTTAAGTTATCTGCTACTCCAATTATTAACTTATCTACTACCTTTAGCGATCTTTTAATTATATTTAGATGTCCATTTGTCATTGGGTCAAAGGTTCCTGGGTATATTCCAATTTTTGACATTTTAAGTATCTATATCTGGAATTCTAGAAACTGAAACAATTGAATCGCCCTCAGGTATTTTAAATACACTTACTCCTTTAGTAGATCTTCCAGCTATTCTAATTTGATTAACATTAATACGAATTATCTGTCCTTTATCTGTTACTAATATAATTTGATCATCTTCATTAATAACAAAGCAGTCTAAAACTTCTCCATTTTTTTCAGAAGTAAGAATTCCTGTAATACCTTTACCACCTCTATTAGAAATTCTATATTCATAGGCCGAGGATCTCTTGCCATAACCATTTGTAGTTAAGGCTAAAAGAAATTCTTCATTCTTATTTAATTCTTCAAATTCAGAGTTTAGAACGCTTGTATTCTTTCTATTTTCAGATGCTGCTCTTAAATAATCTTGTCTTATACTCATATCAATTTTGGAATGTTTAAGTATTGCTTGAGAAATTACGTAATTATTTTTTTCTAGCTTAATACCCCTAACTCCAGCAGAATTTAATCCTGAGAAAAGTCTAAGTTTTTCAAGCGGGAACCTTAAACATTTTCCATTTTTAGAAGAAAGTAGAATGTCATCGTCTTTGTTTGCCAATTTTATACCTATCAACTTATCACTAGGATCAAGCTTAATAGCAAGTTTACCACTTTCTCTAAGTTCTCGTTTTCCACTTTTAGCGACATCAATGAGTTTATTTTTTCTAATCATCCCGTTTTTAGTTGCAAAAATTATACTGCTTTCATGCCAAGTTTCCTCTTCTATTGGAAGAGGTAAAAAAGTAGCAATTTTTTCATCTTTAGAAAAAGGAAGTAAATTTACAATCGGCTTACCTCTTGCTTTAAGAGATGCCTCTGGAATATCATGAGATTTTAAAGCATAAACTTTACCTAAAGATGAGAATACTAATAACTTAGTATGAGTGTCTGCAAGATGAATTTCTTTTACAAAATCCTCTTCCCTAGTAGACATTCCTGTCTTTCCTTTTCCTCCCCTATTTTGTGCTCGGTAGTTTTCAAGTAATGATCTTTTGATATAGCCATTATTAGATATTGTTATTACAATATCTTCTTTTTGAATATATTTTAAATCATCAACTTCTTCATACTCCCTGTCAATAATTTCACTTTTTCTAGGAGTTACAAATTCTTTTTTAATTTCAATTAATTCTTGCTTAATCTCATCTAATAGTTTTGAACGTGACTGTAAAACATCTAAATAACCTTTAATTTCTAATATTAATTGCTCTAAATCTTTTTGAATATCATCCCTCTCTAATGAGGTTAAACGATGAAGTCTTAATTCTAATATTGCTCTTGCTTGAGTCTCCGTTAATGTGAATATATTTTTATCTAATTGTGTAGTACCTTCATCTACTAACTTTATAAAATTAATATTTTGTTCACTTAACTTCCATTTTTTATTTATTAATTTTTGTCTAGCTTCTTTAGAATCTTTGGATGATTTAATTAATTCAATTATTTCATCAATATTAGCATTAGCAACTACTAAACCTAGCAAAACGTGCGCTTTGTCTCTTGCCTTATTTAAATCAAAGATTGTTCTTTTAGTTATAACCTCTTCTCTAAAATCAATAAAAGCAAGTAATATTTCCTTTAGATTCATTTGTTCAGGTTTACCTTTATTCAAGGCTAACATATTAGAATTAAAAGTAGTTTGAAGAAGTGTATTTTTATAAAGTTGGTTTAATATTATATTTGCATCAACATCTTTTTTCAGCTCAATAACAACACGAACACCATTACGATCAGACTCGTCTCTAAGATCAGATATTCCTTCAATAATATTATTTTTTACTGTCTCAGCAATTCTTTCTATTAGTTTAGATTTATTAACTTGATAAGGAATCTCATGAATTATTATAGCCTCTCTATCTTTTTTAAAATTTTCAATAGAAGTTTTTGATCTAAGAATAACACCGCCCTTGCCAGTTTGAAAAGCATCTATAATACCTTTTTTTCCAATTATCTGACCTCCCGTTGGAAAGTCTGGACCAAATATGTATTTAGTCAAATCTTCTATTTCAGCATTTGGATTCTCAATTAAATGGAGAGTTGCTTCGATTACTTCTCCAAGATTATGAGGAGCTATATTAGTAGCCATTCCAACAGCAATTCCTGATGCGCCATTGACAAGTAAATTTGGATATTGTGCAGGTAAAACAGATGGTTCTAAAGTGCTGTCATCGTAGTTTGGTTGAAAAGTTATTGTTTCTTTCTCCAAATCTGTGACAATTTTTTCAGCAACTTTAGCAAGTCTTGCCTCAGTGTATCGCATTGCGGCTGGTGGATCACCATCTAATGATCCAAAATTACCTTGACCATCAATAAGCTCTAACCTCATTGAAAAATCTTGAGCCATTCTTACCATTGATTGATAAATTGCACTGTCACCATGTGGGTGATATTTACCCATAACATCTCCAACAATTCTTGCAGATTTTCTATATGGTTTATTAAAATTGTATCCTGATTCATTCATTGAATACAATATTCTTCTATGAACTGGCTTTAATCCATCTCTGCAATCAGGAAGAGCTCTGCTAACTATTACAGACATAGCATAGTCAAGGTATGATTTTTTCATTTCCTCAACTAATGAGATATTTGTAATATTATTCGGTGAACTACCTTCTGAATTGATACTGTTATCTGACACTAATTTTTATTGGTTTTCTGCGAAAAATTTATATTTTTTATATCAAATTAGACATCTTAATACAATGCTATAAAATACAAATATTAATATAAAATATTATTAAATATCAGATAATTAGAGTATTTTTTTAAATTAAAAATTTAAAAAGGAATGTCCTCATCTAAATTTGAAGAATCGGTTGTCGTATTGCCAAATGAGTCATCAGAAATAGAGTTATTATCCATCGATTGCGTTTGATTTTCTATATTCTCTGATTGATTTCTAGAACCTAGTAGTGTCAAATTACTATTATATCCCTGTAGAACAACCTCTGTTGTATATCTATCTTTACCTTCTTGATCTTGCCATTTACGAGTTTGTAATTCACCTTCAATATATATTTGTGAGCCTTTTTTTACATACTGTTCAACTATACCAACAAGACCTTCATTAAACACTACAATGTTATGCCATGAAGTTTTTTCTTTTTTTTCTTGGGTATCTCTATCAGTCCAACGTTTTGAAGTTGCAATACCAAAATTAGCAACTTTTTTTCCGTTTTGCATTGATCTTATATCAGGATCTTTACCTAATCTTCCCAATAAAATTACTTTATTAACACTACCAACCATAATTTTCCTATATATATCTTTATAACAATTTAATTAAATAAACTATCAGTAATTCAATGAATCAAGATAAAATTGTTATTAAAGGCGCAAGAGAGCACAATTTAAAAAATATAAATCTTGAAATTCCAAAAAATAAATTTGTAGTTATAACTGGAGTAAGTGGCTCAGGTAAATCTACATTAGCATTTGATACTATTTATTCAGAAGGACAACGTAAATACGTAGAGAGCTTATCAGCTTATGCAAGACAGTTTTTGCAAATGATGAATAAACCTGATGTGGACTCAATTGATGGTTTATCACCAGCAATTTCTATAGAACAAAAAACTACTCAAAAAAATCCTAGAAGTACAGTCGGAACAGTAACTGAAATCTATGATTATCTGAGAGTTTTATTTGCAAGAGTAGGTACGCCCTATTCGCCTAAAACAGGAAAACCAATTAAATCTCAATCTGTTAGTGAAATATGTGATAGCATTATAAATAAAAATAAAGGTAACAAAGCATATATTTTATCGCCAATAGTTAGAGACAGAAAAGGTGAGTATAGAAAAGAAATCGAAGAATTAAAGAAAAAAGGATTTCAAAGACTTAAAGTTGATGGAATTATTTATGAAATTGATGAAGTACCAAAATTAAAGAAAAATTTTAAACACAATATCGATGTATTAGTGGATAGACTAGTTATAAAAAAAGATATTCAACAAAGATTAGCTGAAAGTATTGAAGTTTCACTTATGCATTCAGATGGATTAGTTTACTTTGAAAATTTAGACTCTAAGAAAATAACTACTTATTCTTCAAAATTTGCTTGTCCAGTTTCTGGTTTTTCAATTGAAGAAATAGAACCTAGATTATTTAGTTTTAATGCACCAATGGGTGCTTGTGAAGAATGCGATGGAATAGGAGTGGAAAAATATTTTGATGATAAAAAAATTATCCCTGATGACTCAAGATCAATCTTAAAAGGAGCCATTAAACCATGGGAAACTAAAGTTTTTGGTTATCAAAAAAAATTTTTTGTTGAAACAGTTTCGAAAATATTAAAAGTTTATAAGATAAATATAAATACACCATGGTACAAAATTCCTCAAGATATTCAAAATATCATTTTATATGGGGATGAAGATAATAGTATTAAATTTATTAGTGATTTTGAAGGAATTATAAATTTTATTGATAGGAAATATTCAGAAACTGAGAGATGGTGGATACAGTATGAATTAGAAAAATATCTCTCTGAAAGAAATTGTGAAGTTTGTAATGGATTTAGATTAAATAAAAAAGCTTTAGCGGTAAAAATAGCTGGAAATCATATAGGGGAAATCACTATAAAATCTATTGATGATTGTTTAAATTGGTTTAACAAATTAAAGAAAAATTTATCAGATAATGAAAATAAAATAGCAGAAGGTGTAATAAAAGAAATTAAAGATAGGTTAGAATTTTTAAACAAAGTAGGTTTAGATTATTTATCACTATCAAGAGCAAGTAAAAGCTTATCAGGTGGAGAAAGTCAACGAATTAGACTTGCAAGTCAAATTGGTTCTGGATTAACTGGAGTTTTATATGTTCTTGATGAACCATCAATTGGATTACATCAAAAAGATAATCAACAATTAATTAACACCCTATTTAAACTTAGAGACTTAGGTAACACTGTAATTGTTGTAGAGCACGATGAAGAAGCAATTAGACAAGCTGATCATATAATTGATATAGGAATAAAAGCTGGAATTCATGGAGGTGAAGTAGTAGCTGATGGAAATTTAAAAAAAATTCTTAAAAATAATAAAAGTTTAACAGTACAATATTTGAAAAAGGAAAAAAATATAGAAATACCAAAAAAAAGAAGAAAATTTAACAAAAATAAAATCTTTACTTTACAAAAAATAAAAACAAACAATCTTAATAATTTGGAAGTAAAATTCCCTTTAAGTAACTTTATCTGTGTTACTGGAGTTTCTGGAAGTGGCAAATCATCACTTATTATTGATACTCTTCATAAAAGATTAGACGAATATTTTAATAAGTCACTTAATAAAGATGAAAGTTATTTTAACTTTAGAGGAATTAAAAATATTGATAAAGTTATTGATATAGATCAATCACCTATCGGAAGAACGCCAAGATCAAATCCAGCAACTTATACAGGATGTTTTACACCTATTAGGGATTGGTATGCAGGACTTAATGAGTCTGCTGCAAGAGGATATAAACCAGGTAGATTTTCTTTTAATGTCAAAGGTGGAAGATGTGAATCATGTGAAGGTGATGGAGTTAAGAAAATAGAAATGCATTTTCTAGCAGATGTTTATGTTGAGTGTGATGTTTGTAAAGGTAAACGTTATAATAGGGAAACACTTGAAGTAAAATATAATAATAAATCTATTGCTGATATTTTAGATATGACAGTTGAGGAAGGTTATAATTTTTTTTCAAAAATTCCTTCAATAAAACAAAAATTAAAAACATTAATGGAAGTTGGTTTGGATTATATAAAGATCGGTCAATCTGCCACTACATTGTCAGGTGGTGAAGCACAAAGAATCAAATTATCAAAAGAACTATCTAAAAGATCTACAGGAAAAACATTATATATATTAGATGAGCCAACAACTGGCTTACATTTTGATGATGTAAATAAATTATTAAAAATTTTACATACTTTAGTAGATGAAGGAAACACAGTTATTGTTATTGAACACAATTTAGATGTTATTAAAACAGCAGATTATGTAATAGATTTAGGTCCTCTTGGAGGTGTAAAAGGGGGTCAAATTGTTGGAAATGGGTCACCCGAAGATATTGCAAATATTAAAAAAAGCTTTACAGGTAAATTTTTAAAACAAATTTTATAATTAAAGGAATAGAAATGATAAATTTAGAATTACCTGAATTACCATATAGTAAAGATGCTCTTGCACCTTATATGTCTTCTGAAACTTTAGAGTTACATCATGATAAGCATCATATGGCATACGTAACTAATGGTAATAAATTTATTAAAGAAAATAACTTAAATGAAGATTCTATAGAAGAGATTGTTAAAAAATCTTACAATAGTATAGCTCCTGTTTTTAATAATGTTTCACAACATTTAAACCATATGCATTTTTGGGAAATAATGCAAAATAATCCAAATGGAAAAATACCATCTGAATTAGAGAACAAAATAAATGAAGATTTTGAATCTGTTGATGCAATGAAGCAAGAATTTATAAATGCGGGAATAGGTCAATTTGGTTCTGGATGGTGTTGGTTAGTTTTAAATAATGGAAAATTAGAAATTACAAAAACACCAAATGCTGAAAATCCAATTGTCCATGGCCATATTCCACTATTAGGGTGTGATGTTTGGGAACATTCATATTACGTAGATTATAGAAACAGAAGACCGGATTACTTAAAAGCGTTTGTAGATAACTTAGTTAATTGGGAAAAAGTATCAGAGCTATATTCAAATAACGTATAAATTAATTTTCATCTTCATCTTGCGGTCTAAACTTAAATACAAGTAATGTTGGGACCGCAATAAAAACAGATGAATAAGTACCAATTACAACACCAATTATCATCGTTAATGCAAAAGGTTTTATTACTTCACCACCAAATATATACAAAGATAACAGTGCTAAAAGTGTTGTAATACTTGTCATAACTGTTCGTGATAAAGTATTATTAATAGACATGTTAAATAAATCTAAAAGTTCTAGTTTTTTATATTTTCTTAAATTTTCTCTGACTCTATCAAAAATTACTACTGTATCATTAATTGAATAACCGGCAATTGTTAATACTGCTGCTATGGTTGAAAGTGAAAATTCAATATTTAAAAATGATAAAACCCCTAATGTAAACAATACATCATGTGTTAATGCTACAACAGCTCCAAAACCAAACTGCCATTCGAATCTCAACCAAATATAAATCAAGATAGCAAATAAAGCGAAGGAAACAGCTTGAAATCCTTTCCACAACAATTCAGAACTTATAGTTGGCCCAACAAATTCAGATCTTCTAAATTCTTCTACTTTATTATTAATAATTTGTTTAACTTTATTGACAGTTTTAATACTTTCTTGATTGTTTTCATTTTGGAGTCTAATTATGATTGTGTTTTCATCTCCAAACTCTTGAAGAGAAACTTCGTTAAAATTTGGTGATAAAATATCTCTTAATTCCCCTATATCTGTATTTTTTGTACTAACTTCAATCAAGGTTCCACCTTTGAAATCAATTCCTAAATTTAACCCTTTAAAAAAAAGGAGTAATAAAGATAAAAATATAGCTATACTTGAAACAATATAAAAATTTTTTCTATAATTTAAAAATTTATAATCTGAGTTTATAGGGATTATTTTATTTAAACCAAACATTATAAATTAATCTCCTTTTTAGAATTAAAAGAAATATAAAGATGCACTAATAAATTAGTAAGCATTAATGCTGTAAACATAGAAGCAATAACACCTAAAGATAAAGTGATTGAAAACCCTTTAATTGGACCAGAACCAAAAACGAATAACAATAATGATGCAATTAAAGTTGTTATATTTGCATCCAATATAGTTGAAAGAGCTCTATCAAATCCTTTTTTTATAGTTTCATAAATTTTTTTATTTTTTGTATTTTCTTCTTTTATTCTTTCAAAAATTAAAACATTTGCATCAACTGCCATTCCAATAGTCAATACAATACCTGCTATTCCTGGAAGAGTCAAAGTTGCACCAATCGTACCAAGTAATGCTATGATTATAAATAAATTAGCAATGAGTGATATATTTGCAATAAAACCAAAAGACCCATAAATAAGAATCATAAAAATACAAACAAGGATCATTCCAATTATAGAAGCAATTTTACCCGCAGCAATTGAATCAGCACCCAATCCAGGACCTACGGAACGTTCCTCTACTATTTCTAATGGAGCAGGTAATGCCCCAGCTCTAAGTAGAACTGCCAAATCAGTTGCTTCTTGAGAAGTAAAATTTCCAGTTATTATCCCTGATCCACCAGTTATTGCAGAATTAATTACAGGTGCGGTGATTACTACACCGTCTAAAACTACAGCAAATCTTTTTCCAATATTTGCAGAAGTTGCTTTACCAAATTTTTGTGCTCCAGTTGTATCAAATCTAAAATAAACTGCATGACCTTCAGATGGGTCAAAAGAAGCATTTGCATCAATTAAATTTTCACCGCCTACCCTGGATTTTTTTTCTAATAAATATTTTATTTCTTCATTATCTATATCTGAAACAATCATTCTTCCAAAAGGTGCAATATTTAGAGATAATGACTTTGTGTCATCATCATCAACCATATGAAAATTTAACTTAGCAGTTTTACCTAATAAATCTTTTATTCTTTCAGGATCTTTAACACCAGGCAATTGAAGAAGAATTCTGTTTCTCCCAGATCTTTGAATGAGAGGTTCTTTAGTTCCAGATTCGTCTATTCTTTTTCGAACAATTTCTAATGATTGTTTAATTGCTGAATCTTGCATAGACTTTTTAAATAGATCATCAATAGTTATAGAAACAATATTATTTGTAATATTGAATTTTACCGATTGATAATTTTGTAAAAATTCTTGCCTTATATCTTTTAATTTGTCAGAACTTTCAAAACGAACTTTTAAAGATTCATTAATTTTTTCAAAATTATTAATCTTAACTCTTTTATCTCTTGCTATAATTCTAATTGTATCACTAAAATTTTCAAACTCTTCTTTGATCAATACATCAGTTTGAACCTCAAGAAGTAAATATGATCCGCCTTGTAAATCTAAGCCAAGGTTAAGACGATTATCAAGATACCAACTGCCTGTATCTTCTTTATATAGAAGGGATGGAATGGCAAAAATTATGCCTAAAGATAATAGTATAAAAACTACAAAAACTTTCCAAAGAGGATAATTTTTCATATTAAATTATTTTTTCTTACCCAATAAACCTGATAGTAATCCACCTTTTGATTCACTTTTGTTGTCTTTTACTGGTTGTTTTTTTTCGGTTTCAGGAGAAGTATATAAATCAGCCACCATGCCAGGTGCAATTTTAATTTCAACATTTTCTGAAACCTGCACTTGTAATTCTTTATTATCTGCTACTTTGTTAACTGTTCCTATTATTCCTCCTGAAGTAATTATCTTATCACCTCTTCGAAGATTATTTAACATTTCACGATGCTGCTTAACCTTTTTTTGTTGAGGTCTAATTAATAGAATATAAAAAACACCAAAAATTAAAATTAATGGTAGAAAAGCGCCAATTGATTCCATAATTTTCCTTGATTATTAATTTGAGAGATTTCTTATACTGTGTAAAAGAAAAAAGCAATTAAAGTAAGAAAATTAGATGTTTTTTAAAAACTATTTATTAAAAGAAAAACTAAAGCATAATTCATATTTTATTTGGAAAAGTCAAAATAAAAGCATTAAAGCTATTAAAAATTTTAAACCATTAGATTTAGATCTAATCATTGGAGTAGATAGTCAAAAAGAAATTTTATTTAAAAATACAATAAATTTTTCGAATGGGAATTTTACTAACAACGCTTTATTATGGGGAGCAAGAGGTAATGGTAAAAGTTCTTTAATTAAGTCTGTTTTTCATAAGATAGTTAGTGCAAATAAAAATTTAAAGCTAATACAGCTAAATAAAAATAACATTTTTGATATTGAGTATATCTATTCTGTATTGGGAAATTATATTCAATACAGATTCATTATATTTATTGATGATTTATCTTTTGAAAAAATTGATAGTGATTATAAAATTATTAAATCAACATTGGATGGTAGTATTCAACATCAACCTACAAATATTTTATTATATGTTTCATCTAACAGAAGGCATCTAATGCCAAGAGACATGATAGATAATGAAAGATCATCAGCTATTCACACAGATGAAAGTGTTGAAGAAAAAATCAGTCTAAGTGATAGATTTGGTTTGTGGATCGGTTTTCATAAATTATCACAATTAGATTATCTTAATATTATTAAAGCATATTGTCATCATTATAAAATTAATTATGATGAAGAAATTAGAAAAAAAGCTATTCAGTGGAGTCTTCAAAGAGGTAATAGAACAGGAAGAACTGCATGGCAATATATTTTAAATATTGCTTCTAGTGAAAATTTAAAAATTAAGATTTAATTTAGCAAATTATTTTTTAGTAAGATCATAATTATCATATATTAATTGTTGAATACCACCTTTTAAAACATTCATGTTTTTAGCTCCTAACTGTTCAGCAAAACCGTTTGCTAAAATGGAAGCTATATCACCTTCATTACTAACAAATACAATATTATCATTTAAATCTACAACACTCTGAAAGGTTTTCATAAATTCTGGAACAAATTTTCCATAAACATCAAAAGCTGTTATTTCTAGTGAACCATGTATAACTCCTGTAAAATCTCTTTCTTCCTTAGTACGTATATCAATAAATTTATAATTATCTTTTAGTAAATTTTGAATTTCATCAGTCGTGATCAAATTATATGAAGGAGGTTGAGAATCAATAATTTCAATATCAAAAATTAAGGTTGAATTAGGAGGAATAAGTTCACCTGCCCCTCTATCTCCATACCCAAGTTCAGGCGGAATAATTAATGTTCTTTTACCTCCAACTTTCATACCTAAAATACCTGTTTCCCAACCTTTAATAACTTGCCTTAATCCTATTTGAAAACTAAATGGCTCTCCTCTGTCATAACTGCTGTCAAATTTTGTACCATCTTCAAGCATACCTATATAATGAACTTTAATTTTAGAATGATTTACAATTTCAGCACCCTCTCCTTCTAGATTATTTTTAATTTCCAAATCTGCTGAAAATGTTATTTTTGATATAAAAATCAAAATAAATATAAATTTTTTCATATATGCCTTTGATTAATTTTCAGTCTATTAATTTTTTTACCTAATTTTGTTTCTCTGTAAATAATATAATAAGTTGAAATAACAATAACTATACTTCCAATTATGACATATCTATCAGGATAATCATTAAAGAATATTATTCCAAAGGTAATAGCCCATATAATTGCAATATAATTATTTGTCATCAGCTTGCTTTATTTGACCAGGTACAGAAATAATTCCACTTAAAACGATAAGGGAAGCACCTATTAAAGCGTACGTGTTGAGATATTCATTGAAAAAATATAAACCTATAAAAGATGACCAAACTATTTGAAGATACACTAAACAAAAAATTGCAGAATAGTGTTTTTGTGCTTTTTTAAAAGCAAAAGTAGCTAAAAATAATGCAATATTAATCAAAATTGAAGCAATAGTAATAAGAAAAAATTCATTGTAACTAATCTTAATAGGATTCCATATAAATAATAAAAAGGAAATAATATGTATAAATAGACCACCATATAAAAAATAACCAAGAGTAGTTGTTACAGTATTAAATTTGTTAACTATTGTTGTTGTTGTTGTAATTAAGAGAACCCCAAACAAAGTAACTAAGAAATAAATATTAAAATTATCAAAACCAGGTTGAATTACAAAAATTACACCTAAAAAACCTATAGCTAGTGATATATAAACAAATGAATTTAATTTTTCTTTTAAAAAAATATAAGCATAAATTGCCCCTATTAATGGAGCTGACATATTCAGAGTTGTAAATTCAGGCAAAGTTATATTTTTAAGCGAAATGAAAGTTATAAAAGGCATAGGAGCAAAAATTAATCCTCTAATTAGGGGAATCCAATAGTTATTACATATTAAATTTTTTTTAAGAGTGCCTTTTATTAAAAGAAATATAGGCACTGCAATAAAAGCTGGTGATCCATAAAAAATAAAATGATAAAATTGAATATTTTGAGAAGATAAATAATTAATAATTCCATCATTAATTACAAAAAAAATACTGGATAATAATAAAGCTGATGAAGCTATAATAATATTTTTTTTCATTATTTTTTCTAAATGATTGTATCTAAAGATTTAATTACTATATTAATTAACATTACATCATTTATGGAAAATAAAGAAATTAAAACTTATAGATTAATAATAAAAGGCAAAGTGCAAAATGTTGGCTTTAGACATTGGTTTAGTGATTTAGCAATCTCTTTAGGTTTAAATGGTTATGTTCAAAACAAAGAAAGTAAAGATGAAGTAGAAGCTATCATTCAAGGAGATATGCAATCAATATTATCAATTACTGAAAAATCTAGAATAGGTCCTGAATTAGCACTAGTAGAAGGAGTAATACCTAACAGTATTATTAGCAATGTTACTTATTCAGGATTTATTGTTAAGTACGAAAATAATTAATTAAAAGCTTTCTTCAATGTATTGTGAAGACTATCAAACATTTTATCAATTTGATTTTTTGTTATTATAAATTGTGGACATAAAACTATAGCAGGACCTAAAGGTCTGCAGATTAAACCATTATCAATCGACATATTAGCAACTTTATCACCCATATTTAAATGACCCTCAAAAGGTTCTTTTGTTTCTTTATCTTTAACCATTTCCAAAGCTGCCATTAGACCAACACCTCTGGTTTCACCTATATGTTCGTATTGATTAAATTCTTGTAACCTTTCATGAAAATAAGGAGACACATTTTTAACATTATCAAGCAAGCCTTCATTAATAATAACATCTATAGCTTTTAGTGCTATTGCACAGCCAACAGGATGACCGCCAGCTGTAAATCCATGTGGAAATTCTTCTGCATCCTCAGAAGCTGAAGTAAATTCATCTGCAAATTCTTTGTTAACAATAACTGCACCCATTGGAAAATATCCAGCGGTTAAACACTTTGAAGAAATAATTATATCTGGTTTAATATCATATGTTTCGCAGCCCCATAAATTACCAGTTCTACCAAATCCACATATAACTTCATCTGCTATTAGAGGTATCTTATATTTTTTTAGTATAGGTTGAATTAAATCAAAATAACCTTTTGAAGGAGGAATAACTCCCCCTGCTCCCTGAACAGGTTCAGCAACAAAACCAGCAATCGTATCAGGATCTTCTTTCAAAATAAGATCTTCTAAATTTTTTGCCATTCTATCTGTAAAATCTTCCTCAGTTTCATTTTCTTTTGCAAATTTCCAAAAATGGGGGCAATCAGTATGAATAAAGCCATCTAAAGGTAGTTGAAAAACTTGATTATATGGTTTGCCAGTCATGGAAGTAGCACCAAGTGTAACTCCGTGATATCCATTTATTCGTGTTATAATTTTTCTTTTTTGAGGATTACCTTTCATCTTATTTAACATCCACAACATTTTAACCATTGTGTCATTAGCTTCTGATCCCGAATTACAAAAAAAGACTCTGCCATCATCAAATGGAGAGACTTCAATTATTTTATCAGATAATTCTAAAGTTTCTTCAGATAGTCTGCCGAACAAGGAATGGTATCCAGCAAACTTTGCATATTGCTTTTGTGCTACTTCAATTAAACCAGGGTGATCAAAACCTGCACACGCATTCCATAAACCAGAATTAGCATCTAGGTATTTTTTTTTATGAATATCATACACATAAATTCCTTTACCATGGGTTATTACAACAGGGCCTCTTTCATTAAGAGTTTTTAAGTCAGTAAATCCATATAGATGATGTGATTGGTTTGATTTTAACATAATAAAGACTAATTATTTTTTTTTAATATGAAACGCAAGTATATTCTTTCAGCTGGAGCAATAGGTATCATATTTATGATGCTAGGTCAGTTATCCTTTTCCATAAATGATACTCTGGTTAAAGAAATTGTAATTGATAACAAAAATAATTTATCGATAATAAATATCCTTTTTTTAAGAGGTATACTAACCACTTCATTTATTTTTTTGTATTTAAAATTTTATGAAAAAAAAAATATATTAAATATTTTCAAAATAAAGAAATATCATCTAAGGGGTATTTATGAAGTTTTAACAGCAGTTTGTTTTTTTACTGGACTTATTTTACTGCCTGTTGCTGAAGTTTATACTCTATTAATGACTAATCCATTTTTTGTAACTATTTTTGCTTTTATATTTTTAAAAGAAAAAGTAGGAATAAGAAGATGGTCTGCTGTTATGTTTGGATTTATTGGTGTTATATTTGTAATCAATCCTCAAAATATTAATTTTAATTTTTTATATATTTTTCCTATTATTGCTGCAGTTTTTTTAACAATTAGAGATATAGCAACTAAGGGCATAGCAACTAAAAAAAATAGCTTTGAAATTATATTTATAACTTCTGTTCTCATCACATTATTTTCAGGAATAGGATCATTATTTTTTGAGTTTACATTTAGGATTGAATATTTACCAAATCTCGTTATCTCGAGTATATTCTTAACAGCTGCATACATATTCTCTGTTTTGACAATATTTTATGCACCGTTATCATTAACAGCTTCGTCTAGATATTCAGTAATAGTTTTTGGTATTATATTTGGCTACATTATATTAAATGAAATACCATCATCAAATATGATAATTGGTGCTTCAATAATAAGTTTTAGTGGTTTGTTTGTAATAAATAGAGAAAAAAAACTTGGAAAAATTAAATAAATTTAAAGTTTGTTAATCTTAATATTGCTTTACTAATGTTTAGTTATTGTCACATTTAGTTTTAAGCCATTTTCCAGTAATGCCAGTATTACCAGTTCCATTGTTAGTAATTGCATCGCTAGAGTAATGGCAAATGTCTTCACCTCTATTCTTCACTATATAAACGTGATTTTTAACATCAGAAATTAGTTTCCATTCGTTTTTGGGATCGTAATAAAAAGTCTTATAAGCATATATTCCGGCGATCATAAAAGTTGAAAGAGCAGACAAAATAATACATATTTGAGCAATTCTATAATTCATTACTAGTT
The DNA here is from genome assembly GCA_902567135.1 of uncultured Alphaproteobacteria bacterium. GTDB lineage: Bacteria > Pseudomonadota > Alphaproteobacteria > HIMB59 > CACPNW01. The sequence continues at coordinate 51,237 of CACFLO010000007.1, forward strand.
ATCGCAGTGAGTTTTAACCCATTTTCCATCAATCATGTTTGACGTATTTGTATAAAGAAAACAAATATCCTCACCTCTATTCTTTGCTACATAAACATTCTCATTTTCATCAGATACTAACTTCCACTCATTTTTAGGATCATAATAAAAGGTTTTATAAGCAAATATAACAGCTATAGCCATAAATGAAATAGCAATCAGTATAAAGCATGAGTTAATAATTTTATAATTCATTATATTTAAATTAGTTAAGGTGCTGCAAATATCAATGTTTAAAGATTATTTTTTAACATTAGTTGCCAAAAGCAAAGGTACTATCATTATTAAAGTCATTAATACAGATGGGTTAAATAACCAATATAATAGCCCGATAGAAAAAATTAATAACCAAAATTCATTTTTTTGAAATATATTCATAACTATTTAATAACAAAAAAATATTAATTTGCTATTACTAATTTATTGTTGTTATACATTTTTCATCATTATTTTTTGGGTTATTGACATACTTTGATACTTCAGAGAAATTTAAATCAACATCTTCAAAGTTATCAAAAATTAAATTATTATCCTTAGTTTCTAAATAATCTTGAGCATTATTTGCATTTAATACTACTGGCATTCTTTGATGAATTTCATTTATTTTTTTATTTGCTGCTTTAGTAATTATAGAAAATACTCTTCGTTTATCATCATTATATTTTTCTTTTCTCCATACACCAGCAAAATAAATTAATTCACCGCAACCTAATTGAATCAAGTATGGTTTTTTTTCTCCTTCTTTTTGACTCCACTCAAAGTACCCATTAGCTGGGATAACACATTTTCTTTTTAAAAATGAATCCTTAAAAAGAAGTTTAGAATTAATAGTTTCAATTCTACTATTAATTACCATTTGTTTGGTTTGAGTATTACTATTTATAAAAGTATATCCCCAATTAGATTCTAAGAGATAATTTTCTAATTTATAGCTCAATATAATATTAACATTCTGTCCAGGTGAAATATTATAAGATTGTGTGATCTTAAAATCAGAATTTGTAATGTTAAATATATTTTTTAATTTATTAAGATTTTTATAACTAGCAAATCTACCGCACATTAAGATGAAGTTGAAAGGGGCATTGGAGTTGATACGGCAGTAGTCATCCAACAGTCTTTAAAACCCCCCTCTTCCTTTACTTTTTCTAATGTCCATTTAAAACCAAACATTTTTCCATCAATAGATGTTAATTCTATAAAAAAATATGCAATATTTTTATCTAGTTTTACTTCAATGATATCATGTTTTTTGTGATCTAGCATTACAGCATAAGACGGAGCATACATCATTTGTGTGAATCTCTGAATTGGTCCAGTAAATGCCCTATTAGAAGGATGAGCAAATTCCCAAGTTTGCTCAATACCAGCATTTAAATATGGCTCATTATTATTCATTAATGAAGATAGTTGAATTTTAACTACTTCTTCAGGATTTATTTCAGGCGTTGGTTTTAGTAATTCAGCTAGAAGAGATGTGGAGAATAAAATAATAAATGTTATAGTTGATATAAAACGCATAAAAATAAAATAGTTTAATTTAAGTTTTTGACAATATGAGTATATCTGATTTTATTCAAGGGTTTATAATAGGCTCATCTTTAATTATTGCTATAGGTCCTCAGAATTTATATGTCATTAATCAAGGGCTAAAAAAAAACTATATATTAATAGTCGTTTTAATTTGCAGTTTATCAGATAGTCTACTTATTGTATGTGGAATCTATCTTTCGAACAATATTTTAAGTTTAAATCCATCGATAATAACTATTATGAAGTTAATTGGAGGAATTTGGCTAATTTTATATGGAATTAATAAAATTAAACACTCGGGAAATCACGTAATTAATAATAAAGAATTTAATGAAGTCAGTTTTATAAAAGTTGTAATGACTACACTGGCCATCACTTATGCTAATCCTCACGTGTATTTAGATACAGTAATATTACTTGGTTCTATTTCAATAAATTTTGATAGTAAATTATACTTTGGTTTAGGTGCCATCTTTGCAAGTTTTGTATTTTTTTTTAGTCTTGGCTATTTTTCCAATTTTTTATCTCAGTATATCAAATCTCAAAAAGTTTGGTTTTATATTGATAACGTAATGGGATTTTTGATGCTTTTTTATGGTTTATTTTTTATCTTCATCAATTAAAAATTTATAAATTTCACTACAAACAAAATTAACATTATCTTTGTTAAAAACTAAAGGTGGTTTTATCTTAATTACATTGTTGTAGGGACCATCAGTGCTCAATAGAATACCTTTTAATCTTAAACTGTTAATCAATTTTGTTGCTAATTTTGGATTAGGTAATAAGAAATTTCCATTGATAATTAGATCAATACCAATAAACAAACCTTTGCCGCTAATTTTACTAATATAATTTGGAAATTTTTTTTGAATATTTCTAAGGTTTTTTAAAAAATAATTACCCACAATTTTTGAATTTTTTTGCAAATTATCTTTTTCAATTACATCTAAAACAGCATTTCCTACTGCACAAGAAACGGGATTACCTCCGAAAGAGTTAAAATATTCCATTCCATTATTAAAAGTATCAGCAATTTTTTTAGTTGTAACAACAGCTGCGATAGGATGTCCATTACCCATTGGTTTTCCAAGTGTGACTATGTCAGGGACAATTTCATGTTCTTCAAATGCCCAGAAATTACTACCTACTCTTCCAAAACCAGTTTGCACCTCATCTGCAATGCAAAGTGCATTTTTTTGTCTCACTAACTTAATAATATTTTTTAAATACCCTTTAGGTAATTCTATCTGACCACCACAACCTAAAATACTCTCAAAGAAAAAACAAGATAATGAATTTTTCTTATTAAAGTGTTTTTTTATTATTTCTTTTGCCTCTTCAATATACCTATTTATCCATTTATTATTTTGCTTTGTCCATTTGCCTCTTATTTCATCAGGCATTCTTAAAACATGAACAAAATCTTTTTTGCCTGCCCCACCTTTACTTTTAAATTTATACGGGCTTAAATCAATTAATGAATTAGTGTGTCCGTGATAAGCATTATCCATTACCAATACATTTTGAGCTTTTGTATAATTTTTAGCAATTCGAAGAGCTAAATCATTAGCCTCAGATCCTGTGCAAACAAAAAATATTTTGTTTAGTTGTTTTGGAAAAGTTTTTAGTAATCTATCACTATATTCATTTATTATATTATAAAGGTAACGAGTATTGGTATTCAATTTTAGATTTTGTGAGACTAGAGCATCATGAACAAGTTTATTTGAATGACCCACATGAGAAATATTATTTACACAATCATGATATTTCCTTCCCTGCTCATCATAAAAAAACTGACCTTTTGCTTCAAGCACATGTAAAGGCTCTTGATATGAAATAGATAAATTGCGAGCTATATTTTTTTTTTCTTTTTAATAAAACTTTATCTTTTTTCACTTTATTAGTGAAAAAGGACTCAGGAATTTGTAAGATAATATTTGGATCAGGTGAAATCTGCTCCCAAATCTTAAGTAAATATTGTTCACCAACACCAGGAAAATTATCTACTTCATTCATAAGTGATGTCATAATTTGAAAATGCAAATGAGGCGACCAATTACCATTAACTTTATAGTTTCCAATTTCACCAATCCATTGGCCTTTTCTGATCATTTGACCAACTTTAAGTTTTTTTAAACATTTTTTAGATAAATGACCGTACAAAGTAAAAAATTTATGATTATTAATTTTGTGCTCTAAAATAACTGTAGGGCCATAATCATATTTGAAATTATTATTATGCAAAATTTTGACTTTACCATTTAGAGGTGACTTAATTGGTGTATTTTCTTCAACAAAAATATCAATACCTAGATGAACATCTCTTCTTTTAAATGGGTTAAGGGAAGAAATATAATGATTACTCTTATAAACTTTTCTTTTCTCTTTATATAATCCAATACCAATATCTTTTTTTAGAAATTTTCCAACTAAGTTATCTAGTTTTTTATTTGAAGGATTTGTTTTTAGTAAAAAACTACTTTTATCAAAATTAACTATTTTTTTATTTACATTGTTTAGTTCAAATTCAAATAAATTTCCAAATTGCTGACTTTTAAATAATTGTAATTTTTTACTAAAATTAGAAATTGGCTCTAAGTTACAAATATCTCTTATTACAGCTATAAAAAAATATGGATCAACCTTATGAAGCCTGTAAATTAAATCCCATGCATTTTTTTCACTGATGCTTAGATATTTATTATCAGGATATTTTTTACGTTGTTTAGCTGCCATTACTAAAGTAATTACCAAACGCGACTTTATTAAACCTAATAGAGAATAAATATCTTGATCAGTAAGCTTGTAAAACTCATTGTAAGTACCAACAATATTTTGGAGACTTTTATAAAAATTTTTAGTACCCATTAATGCATATGAAAGAGATATTGCCAAATCATTTATGGCAGGCGCATAAATTGAGTCACCAAAATCAATAAAGCCAATTATTTTTTCTTTTTTTACAACAATATTATAATCATTTGGATCACCATGTGTAACAGCATGTTTTAAATTTTTTAAATTTTTAAAAACAAACTTCTCATGCTCATCTATAGTTTTTTTAATTATATTTTTATTAACACCTTTAAATTAATAAATTTTTTAGTCCATCTTATATCAGAAGGATCCCATTCGAATTTTCTAATAGCTTGGCTTTTAATAAAGCTTTATAATTGATTAGATTGAAGGGCCAATAATTTACCTAAAGACTTTTCAGTATGGTTACTATTTTTTGATTTTGCATACATATGTCCATCTATGTAAGTAAGAATTCTAACAGCACATCTTCTTTCATTGCTATCTTTGTAAAATAAAATTTTTTTATGTAAAATTTCTGGATATATTTTTCTCAACTCAATGCTTAGTCTCAAATGATTTATTAATAAATCTTGATACTCAAGCTGAACTAAAGATTCTTTTGGATTTGAAATTTTGACAACGTATTGTTTTGTACTCCCTCCTTTAATTAGTAAATTAATATCTCTTTCACTGTTAAGACGTGATAATTTAATGTTCTTTGACTT